>NZ_JBGCUB010000002.1:0-922015 GCF_053543455.1 Mesobacillus sp. LC4 | reverse complement strand
AGGCTGTCTTAACAGCCCGCTTTCATTTGGATTATTTTATTTTCGTAAACCTGTTCAAATCGCCATTTTCACCAAGGACAATCAGGATATCCTCCGCTCTTAATGTCTTCTCTGGATCTGGAGAGATGTCGACTTTGTTGGCCGTCTTTACGCCGATTACGGTGATATTATATTTGGCACGCAGATTGATTTCAATCAGGTTCTTGCCAGCCATGCTCAACGGAAGTTTGATTTCCTCGATACTATAGTCATCCGAGAGCTCGATGAAGTTCAATACATTCGGTGATGCCATTAGCTGGTGGGCAACTCTTTCTCCCATATCTCGTTCCGGGAAAATGACTTTATCCGCGCCAACCTTGAACAATACTTGCGCATGGTGCTTGTTAAGAGCTTTGGCAACGACATTGGCGACTCCCATCTCTTTTAGAATGAGGACGGTTAGAATACTAGCCTGAATGTCATCCCCTATTGCCACAATGACAGTATCGAAGTTCCTGATTCCAACTGCTTTCAAAGTTTGCTCATCGGTTGAGTCACCGATGACCGCATGGGTTACAAACTCCTTATAGTCTTCGATATGTTGTTCACTTTTATCAATCGCTAGTACTTCATTTCCTTCATGATATAATGTGGTCGCCACACTGGACCCGAAACGTCCCATTCCAATTACTGCATACTGCTTTGCCATAATAACATCCTCCTACCCAATCATCACTTTTCCAGCTGGATATCGATAATGATCCTCTTTTCTTTTTTTCGCAATTGCATAAGCCAATGTTAACGGACCAACCCGGCCCGCGAACATCGTTATCGTTATTAATATTTTTCCGTATAATGACAGCTCAGGGGTCAAGCCCATGGACAGACCGACTGTTGAAAAAGCTGAGACCGTCTCAAATAATAGCACCAGAAACTCTTTGCCAGGCTCGGTAATGGTCAACACCATTGTAACCAATCCTATTAGAAAAAGGAAAATCAGTGTAACTGTCAATGATTTAGAAATGATGGTATGATCCATTCTTCTTCCAAAAAAAGTGACATCCTCCCGGCCGCGAATTTGTGACCTCACAGCACCAATCAGGACGGCGAAGGTGGTGGTCTTGATTCCTCCCCCTGTAGACCCAGGCGAAGCACCGATGAACATAAGGAAGATGATCAAGAACAAGGTTGACTGCTTCAAGTCTGGGATATTCAATGTATTGGACCCTGCTGTCCTCGGTGTGACAGCCTGGTAAAACGCTCCGAATATTTTACCAGTCATCGTCATTGGCTTCAAGGTGGAAGGGTTGTTAAATTCCAGGATAAAAATCAGGAGCGCCCCTCCAAACACCAAAACAGCCGATAGTGCTAAAACGATTTTTGAATGCAGGGAAAGTCTCCTTGTCTTGCGATAGTCAAATAGCTCATTCATGACAATGAACCCAATCCCTCCCAAACTGATAAGAGTGATCATGGTGATATTGACGATCGGGTCTTCAGCATAGGCAGTAAGCCCTTTGAATCCACCCATCAAATCAAATCCGGCATTATTAAAGTTCGAAACAGCATGGAAAAATCCAAAATAAATCGCTTTTCCAGCGGCCATTTCTTGTGAAAACCGCAGAGATAGAATGATCCCGCCGGTAATTTCGACTACTGCTGTAAAAAGGAAAATTCGTTTGACAAGCCTGACAATCCCTTCTACAGTCTCGTTATTCAATGACTCCTGGATGATCAGCCTTTCTTTGAACGAAATCCTTTTACCTAAAATAAATGCAAGCAAAGTGGCAAAACTCATGAAACCCAGTCCGCCAACCTGGATCATCGACAGGATGACCATTTCCCCAAAGCGAGTAAAGGTATCACCTGTGTCAACGACGACAAGACCTGTTACACAAGTGGCCGAAGTTGCCGTAAACAAGGCATCCAAAATCGGAAGTCCCCTACCATCCACAGTGGATGCTGGCAGTGATAGCAACAATGTCCCTAAAAGAATCATGGCTCCAAATCCAAAAACAAGTACTTTCGGTGGATCTAATCTAAAAAACAATTTCTTGCGCATGATCCTTCCTTCTTTCCTTAGTATGAGGAATTATGCGTCTAATATTTCTTTGCAGGGACTTTGTTCGATCTGGAATTTAGAATAGTCGACATATCTAAAATACAGCAAAACAAAAAAGCCCCCAGAGGCTAAAAGATAGCAGCCTTGTGGACTTTATACATACTGTCACACAAGCTTCATCTTCCTCTTCTGCAACGCTTACGGAGTTAGCTGTCGGATTAGGGCTCAGAATAGCCCCGCCTGTTATCCAGGCCTCACCCCAAGTGGATTGCTCCACAAAGTTGGTTCCCCCGCTCTATTCAGATTCAGCGATTTAGAAATATGAAACTCATTTAATATCTTAAACTGCTGTAATCATACTCCTCCGCCATTCCATTGTAAACATGAAGAGAAAGCCAAAAAAGGCGCTTTTCATTCAATTTCAACGATAATTGATGACAAACAATCGTATTTCTTACTGAATCGCCGTTTTTCTCCGTTTTACAGGTATTGAATATTGGGGTGATTTACTAGGCGCATTGGAGTTTATATCGATTCATTTAAAGGTAAATAATAGGGTTGAATAAACACGGCAATTATTAAGGGTTGATACTCATTTCTTAAATAAATTGTTCGGGAGGTTATCGTGGATGAAAGCCATGATTATTTTGAATCCATCTTCAGGAAAGGAAAAAGCAGCGGACTACGCTGAAAAAATAGAGGAAACATTACGTGACCGATACGATAAAATCGATATTCGAAGAACTGAGAAAGAGGGCGACGCTGCAGCATTTGCAACTGAGGCCTGCATTTCTTTATACGATACCGTCATTGCAATGGGCGGCGACGGGACCATCAATGAGGCCATAAATGGACTGGCTGAACAAAACCACCGGCCCGCTCTGGGCATCATTCCACTTGGTACGATCAATGATTTTGCGAGGGCTCTTACTATTCCACTGGACCCTTATGAAGCCATGGAAATTTTAAAAAAGCAAAACCTCCGCCCTGTGGATATAGGGAAAATCAATGATCATTATTTCGCGAATGTCATAGCTGTAGGATCCATTGCAGAAGCTTCTTATAATGTGAGTCCAGAACTGAAGACCAGATTTGGTTCCCTGGCTTATTTTATGGAAGGAGCAAAATCATTCCTTAATGGCGAAGCAATCGATTTAGTCGTCGAACATGAAGGTGGAAAATGGGAAGGTCATACTTTCCTGCTGCTTGCTGCACTGACGAATTCTGTTGGCGGCTTCGAGTCCCTTGCTCCCGAAGCAAAGTTGAATGATGGAAAATTGCATACTTTCATCATCAAAAAAGTTTCCGTTCCGAAAATCGCTTCCCTTGTCCCTTCGCTTATTAAAGGAGAGTTAGAGGAAAGTGAAGATGTCGAATATATACGGACTTCTTATCTCAATATTACATCTGACAAGGCGCATGTTGTGAACATCGACGGTGAAGAAGGCGAGCCATTGCCTTTTAAGGCAAAAGTACTTCCAGGACACTTGGATATATTTGTTCCTTTTTTAAATAACAAAAACTGAGCGGGAACGAGTCCCGCTCAGTTTTTGTTTTTACTTCACACTAGAATCAAAGTTATAGAAGAACTTAGCTGAGATCGAGCCATCTTCATTTTCCTTGATATCCGTTACGTGAATTCCGGAGTCAGCCGGTGTAGCACCATAGCCCTTCCAGAAGTAGTAAGAACCTGTGTGGACCTTTCCGCTAACTGGAGTCAGCTTGCTGCCAGTCTTGAAGAAGTCAGCTGCGTCACCGCGGTTAAGGTTCCTCTCTAGATCATACTTGCCATCCGCCTGAAGGACAGAAAGACCATAGTGTGTGACCACTTCACCACTGCTTGCAGTCTGTGACTGATTGAACTGGAAGCGCTTGTTCATCCAGTTTTCCACGTTATTCGGACGGAATCCAGCAGTCTGGTAAAGGTTGATGACATTTTCATCAACATGCCATGCCACTAATCCATGAGCATCTTCACCCTGGCGTACCATTCCTTTATTGAAGCCCTCTTGCTGCATATTTTCAAACAGGAAGTATTCAGTTCCGTTTGAACCTGGAACTTCCATTTTAACAATGCCGTTATCAGCTTTGGCCGCATTAGCTGCCGGTAAAGTGATTTCCTGAACGCCGCTCTCAGGTGTTACTTCGATTGGCTCTGCCCAACCTAAGAAAATCTTTGAGAATGGGTCGAAGTGAGTTGGAGAGTTTCCGGAATAAGCCGATTTATTAGGATAGCGCATCCAAGAACCGCCGGCCATCATCGAGTAGTTACCAACACCTTCAGATGAGTAAACAGTATCATAGAAATCAGGAAGTCCTAGAGCATGTCCAAACTCGTGCGCGTAAACGCCAGTTTGAGCAGGGAAAGGACCCGTTTTTAACTCTTCTTTATATGAGTTAGTTGCTGTATCAAAACCAGATACGTTACCGCCGATACCAGGCTGGATGTTGTAGTTGTTTACGACTACTCCATCGTAAGTCATGTCTTCTGCCACAGTTTTGTTAATCCATTCACCCTGGGACATACCAGCATCAACATCGGCAGGCTGGCCAGTTTCATAGTATTTCCCATAATAAAGTGCGCTTAGCAAGCTCCACTTATGTGACCAGAATTGAGCAGGGTCGCGGCTGAATTCTGCGCCTGTCCCTTCATGGATGACGAAGATATTTGGAACTTCACCGTTCTCAGCGTATTGAGAAAAATCAACTTGTGCATCGGCTGCTTTTAACAGATCACGAATGAACTCACCTGTATGTGCATCACCATTTACGTTCCCAAGCTTATATACTCCACCTTCTGCATAAGTACCTTCCTGGTCAAGGTAATATGAAGCACCTTTAGGCATCTCTACCCAAGCGAAATCGGTATTTTCTTTACGAACAAGGTTTACCTTTCCATAACTTGACTCCGTGTAAGCATTTTGCATCGTACGGTTCTTTGGAACGTCTGCACCATCATATTGCTCGAATTGCTCTAGCTCATACGGATTGTACTCAGTGCCAAAAATCAGGTCCTCATAATACTTGGCAGGTACTTGTCCTGGCATGTCGCCAACAGGCTCATCACCATCAGGATATTTAGCTAACAATACAAGCACAGGAACATCACCTGTTGCTTCATTGTAAGCCACATGATTATCTCCCGGTTGCTGAAACTTCGCACCTGTTTTAGCAATTTTCTCAGCAGGATCGGCCTTCGAAATATCAATTCCTAATTCCTTTGCTCTATCAACTAGCTCCGGAGCTGCACCTACATGGTGAGCAAGGCTTAGTTCATATTTACTTTGCGGTTTGACAGCAGAATCAGTTGAGCTGACTCCAGCGAATACCGCACTTCCTGCCAAAGCTAGAGAAAGCGCTGATGTAGAAAGAACTTTTAACAAATTATCCACTCCCTATTAGAATATTTCCATTTCCTAAATAATATAAAATATTCAGTATATTCTAAATAGGGAAAAAGTATCGTTTGATAGTATTTCTCGTGAGTCGAAAGACTTAACTTTAAACAGCCAGCTATAAATATTTACTATTTTGCCATAATAAACCAAATAATATTTTATTTATGAGACTTGTTAGTAAGGTTCGGACAACTCTTCACGCTTTTCCTTCAAACCTGTCTTAAGTTGGATTATCTTCTGACAGCTTTTCACGCTTTTTCCCAAAACCTGTCTTAAGTTAGATCATCTTTTGACAGCTTTTCACGCTTTTCCTTCAAACCTGTCTTAAGTTAGATCATCTTTTGACAACTTTTCACGCCTTTCCTTCAAACCTGTCTTAAGTTGGAGCTAGTTCGGACAACTTTCCTCGTTTCTCCTTCAAACCTGTCTTAAGTTGGATAATCTTCTGACAGCTTTTCACGCTTTTTCCTCAAACCTGTCACAATACCGATGTTTTCTTGACAGCTTTGAGTCTCTCCACCTGAAACCTGTCACAATACCGACGTTTTCTTGACAGCTTCGTGCCTCTCCACCTGAAACCTGTCATAATAACTACGCTTTCTTGACAGCTTCGTGCCTCTCCACCTGAAACCTGTCATAATAACTGCGCTTTCTTGACAGCTTCATGCCTCCCCACCTAAAACCTGTCTTAATAACTACGCTTTCTTGACAGCTTCGTGCCTCTCCACCTGGATCCTGTCATAATAACTACGTTTTCTTGACAGCTTTAAGTCTCTCCACCTGAATCCTGTCAAAACAGAAAAAGCCTCGCACGAAGCGAAGCTTTTTTCCAAACTGACTGTTACAGGATATCCATCCAAATCTTAATTGCAGTACCTAAGATCAAGAATGCAAGGATGTACTGAAGAATCTTAGTATTCACTTTCTTACCAGCATTTGCACCCATTGGCGATGCAATTAGACTGGCAACTACCATGATCAATGCTGGCCAAAATTCTACCTGGCCCGTGGCAATTTTACCTACTGTAGATCCAATGGAAGAGATGAATGTGATTGCCAATGAAGTGGCAATTGTCATTCTGGTTGGAATCTTCAAAACAACCAGCATGATTGGCACAAGCAAGAATGCTCCGGCTGCGCCTACGATACCTGCTCCAATCCCTACGATAAATGCGAAGAATGCTGCCAGCCATTTATTGAAGCTAACCTGGTCAAGCGGGATATCATCTACTCCCTTTTTCGGTACAAACATCATGATTGCCGCAATTAATGCCAGGATACCATAAACGAGATTAATACCGCCTTCG
Organism: Mesobacillus sp. LC4; assembly: GCF_053543455.1. NCBI lineage: Bacteria > Bacillati > Bacillota > Bacilli > Caryophanales > Bacillaceae > Mesobacillus > Mesobacillus sp. LC4. The sequence goes on along the minus strand of NZ_JBGCUB010000002.1, from coordinate 915,269 downwards.
GACAAGAACCCAGAGCCATAGCTTCCGATCAGTGAACCGACCAGAATAGCGGAACCCATATAAATGATCAATGTCTTATTTAAGTATCCACCCTTACGGTAGGCCCAGACGCCACCAATTGTCGCGAAGAAAACCTGGACCGCACTGATTCCGGAAACTTCGTGGGCACTGAATGCAGCAATGCCGAACAATGGCGGAATGTATAATAGCATAGGGTATTTAATGATTGAACCGCCAATTCCAACCATTCCGGAAATATAAGAACCGATAAATCCAATTAGAAAGATGACAATAAGAAACGTGAAATCCATCGGGCTTCCTCCTTTTTTTTACAAAGCTACTTTCTTAAAAAAGCTGTGAAGCCACTCCTTTTTCAAAAAAACAAAAGAAAAAGGAGACGAGCTCCCCTTTCGTTCAATTACGCCTTCTTCATCCAGAACTTGAACACACCGTTTTCTTCTTCGTGCTTCATAAGTTCGTTTCCTGTGGATTGTGCCCAAGCTGCTAGATCTTTTACAGCGCCTTTATCAGTTGTGTGGATTTCTAGTACTTCTCCAGATTGAAGGTCAGTGATTGCCTTCTTTGTTTTTACGATTGGCATTGGACAAGCTAGTCCTTTTGCGTCTAATACTTTTGCTACGTTCATGTAAAAATCCTCCTTGGTTGTTTAAAAAGTTTTTAGGGTTGTTTTTAAAGTAGTATTCTCCGGGGAGCAAAGCCCCCCATAAGTGATTTATCTTACCGCACAGCGGTTTGGTCCAATTTCCATTTCTCTTTGCTTCTCATCGTCTGGGTTGATTTTCCCCATGTTTGTTTCACGGATTTCCTGATATGCATTCGGCTGTGGAGGCAGGTTCTCCGTTACAAGTCTGCGGAATTCAGCCTCATCTTCGATATTCAAACCGTGGTTCTTCGCAAAAAGAGTACCTAATTTTTCAGAAACGCTGCCGTCTTCGTTCAACTCTTCAATGATCATGAAGTGAGCAGGAAGAACGACAAGCTCATCAGAAAGCTGCTTATAGCGAGTGTATAGAGAGTTTCTTAGGTCCGTTACCCAGTCTTCAGCTTTTCCAGCCAGATCAGGGCGTCCAATTGAGTCAATGAATAGTATATCCCCAGAAAGAAGGTACTTTTCATCTACTACAAATGAAGTGGAACCGATTGTGTGTCCTGGCGTGTATAGTGCATTGATGTCGATGTTTGTCTCACCGATTTTTACAAGGTTGCCATCTTCAAGAGGCTGGTAGTTGAATGTAACTTCATCAGCATCTTTCGGAGGCAGCCAGTAAGTTGCACCTGTTGCTTCAGCAATTTTTCTGCCGCCAGAAATGTGGTCTGCGTGCAAGTGTGTATCAAATACATGTTTGATTTCAACGCCAAGCTCTTTAGCGAAATCAAGATAAACGTCAGTCATTCTTGTCGCGTCGATCAAAGCAGCTTCACCATTTGAAACGACTGCGTAAGAAAGGCAGCCTTTTCCGATACGGACGAACTGGTACATTGATCCGCCATCCTTAAGATCGCCAACTTTGACAGGCTCAAGGTGTTCGCTCCACGCCTTCATTCCGCCTTGAAGGTATGACACTTCGCGGCCTGCTTCTTCCAGCATTTCTGCAACCATTACTGAAGAACCTTCTTTTGCACATACAACAAGAACTTCTTTATCAGTAGGTACTTTATCAAGGATTTCTTCTACTCCATCAAGAAGGTCGAAGTAAGGGATGTTAAAGTACTCGAAATTTTCGCCTTCGATTTTCCAGTCATTAAAGTCGCTCTCGTTACGGACATCAAGGATGAATAGTGGTGCTTTATTGAATACTTTTTTTGTTACTTCTTTAGACGTCATTGCTTTCATAATTTATTGTACCTCCCTGGGTATAATTTTTTGCAAAAAAATAATTACTGAACTTTTGTTTCAGTTGGGCCATTCCATTCAGACATGCCTGGTACGACGTTCCAAACCTTGTCAAAGCCTTTGCCTGAAAGTGTCTGGGAAGCCATATCGCTTCTGTTGCCTGTGCGGCAAACAACCAGGATTGTTTTGGACTTATCAAGTTCTTCGAGTCTGTTATCAAGGTCCCCAAATGGGATAGAAACGGCATTTGGAATATGGCCAAAGGCATATTCAGCCGGTTCCCTTACATCAAGGACAACAACATCCTCGTTTGCTTCAAGCTTTTTGACAACATCGTCGTTTGAAACAACATTCGGATATTTTGTTTCTTCCTGTTCTTCACCAGCTCCGCCTTTGCGGATATAGTGTTTTAGAACATCTCCTTCTTCAATGGTTCCAAGGTACTGGTTGCCAGAGCTTTTTGACCACGCCTGGATATCTGCTCTAGAACCTTTATCCGTTGCAAGCACCTCTAAAACCTCGCCAGGATTTAAATTGTTGATTGCTTTCTTCGTTCTGACAATCGGCATTGGGCATGCAAGCCCTTTTGCGTCGACTGTAGCATTTGTCTTAACAGTTTCCATTTGTCGACCTCCAATTAATAGTATCTATTAGATGAACAGGTTGACGTTTCCGTCTTCTGCATCAGCAAGGTAAGCTGCTACACCGGCAAACTCAACGCCATCCATGATTTCTTCTTGAGTAAGACCAAATAAGTCTACTGTCATCTGGCAGGCAACAAGTTTTACATCCTGTTCTTTAGCCATTTCAATCAAGTCTGGAAGCGGCATTGCATTGTGCCTCTTCATGACATCCTTGATCATTTTAGGGCCAAATCCTGCATAGTTCATTTTTGACAACCCTAATTTATTCGCGCCTCTTGGCATCATCTTGGCAAACATCTTTTCGATGAAGCCTTTATCTGCCTGGATCGGCTCATCTTTTCTTAGAGCATTCAAACCCCAGAACGTATGGAAAATTGTCACTTCATGATCATAGGCAGCAGCACCATTAGCAATGATATATGCAGCCATGACTTTATCATAATCCCCACTGAATAAAATGATGGTTGTTTTTTTCTGTTCTCCCATTATCTTTTTTCCCCCTCTTTAATTACGGTAATGGGTATTTATGACTGCAAAAAAATATAATATCTTTTCTAACGTGATTACGTTGTTAAATACCTCACAGGGTATATATTATAAAAGATTAACCACTTTGTCAACCGTAATTATGAATTTTTTATGACTTTATTATTCAATACGAATTTTCCCCTTGGAAATTCGCATTCTGAACACGCGGATATTATTATCATATGTTGCCTTTGATGTATTGTTGATTAGTATTTAAGTTGGGTGGAAATTATTATAGGACAATAAATAGATCTAGCTGAAGACAATATGTTATAGGACAATAAATAGATAGCCGAAGACAATATAATATAGAAGAAAATAATTTCCCTGAAGAAATAATGAATTAATATTGGTTCGAAAATGTGAGGTCAATAAACAGAAGAAATAGTGGAATAATAAAAAAAATAAATCCAAGTCCTGAAAACAGATCTTTATAATTAGCAGATTGTAAAGATTGTGAGTCAGGCTTGATTATTCTTCATCAAGCATTCTATATTTAATACTTTCATCGTAAAGCCCGTTTTTCTTGCTCCAAGCCCAGATGATTCCTGCAGACGCAGTGAATGCAATCATAACCAATAGTAAAATCCAAGCTCCAGGTGCCATTTTTCCACCTCCTATTGTTAAATATCCTATACTATCGAATTACTCTAACAGAATTTCCGGAAACCGTCCAGAGTATTTTTCAGGGGTTGTAAAAAGAAACCTTTGAGATTACAATGTGTTCAAATTCAATTGGGAGGTATAAAAATGGACCATCAATCCCTGGGCTTTTACTTCGATTTCCTTTATTACATCGGAGTGCCTATCCTGATTATCTTCGTCCTTGATTCACTTCGCAAAAAGTATAATAAAAATGAAGAACAGAATTAAAAATCCCCTGACAGAGTGAAACCATTTCACTCTGTTTTTTTTTGTCAAAAATGTAAATAAAGCCTGTTTATTTCCAGTTAGACAGCAAGTATAAAACAATTGGATAACACTATAAAAAACTTGAATAACTTAAGTTCTCCTTGGGATGTATCATGTAACATAGCAGATTGTGAAGAAATTGTGAAATTTATGTGTTTATTTTATGAACAAGGGAGTGTCAAAATGTTTACAGACGAAAAATGGAGTTCATCCAAGAATTGGTTCATCGCTGCTGTCTTTTGGATCATCATCGGCATGAGCATGGGACTTCTTACTGCAACAAAACAAATCTGGCCAGAATTGTTGAACAATCGCTGGACAACTTATGGGCATGTTCGCTCGGCGCACGTCATGCTCGTTATCTACGCCTGGTTATCAATGGCTTATGTAGGATCCATGTTCTACATGATTCCCAAGCTTGCTAAAACGAAGGTTTATAGCGAGAAACTAGGAAATTTTGGTTTAGTATTTTATAACATTGTCATTTTAGAAGGATTTTTCGCATTGCTGTTTGGCCAGACCGAGGTCATCGAATATGGTGAATTTCCACTTTGGGTTGACGTTCAGCTTCTTGTCGCAATCGGACTTGTAGCTTATAACCTTTTCAAGACAGTTGGACGCCGCCAGGAAAAAATGCTTTATGTCAGCCTTTGGTATTTCCTCGGATCATTGCTATGGCTGCCACTGACCTGGATTGTCGGCAACTTCCCGGCACAATGGATTCCAAGTGGGGTACAGCAAGGATTGATGGGCTGGTTCCTTGGACATAACGCAATCGGCTTGTGGATGACAACGGTGGGTGTTGGACAGATTTACTACCTGCTTCCTAAATTGACTGGCCGCCCTCTATACAGTCACCAGTTATCGATGATTGGTTTCTGGGCAATTGCTACATTTTATGTTTGGAATGGTCCTCACCACTTGATGAATGGACCAATCCCAGGCTGGATTTCAAAAGCCGGAGTTATTCCTTCAATCGTTCTATTGATACCGGTTTGGGCCGTTTTAGCCAACTTCTGGGGAACAATGAAAGGATCCTGGTCACAGACAAGAACTAGCGTACCGCTTCGTTTCACCGTTGCGGGAACAATATTTTATCTTTTTGCCTGTCTTCAGGGACCACTGCAAGCCCTTCCATCAGTAAGTTCAGTCATTAAGTTCACTCACTGGACTGTTGGGCATGCACATATGGGACCATTTGGCGCGTTTTCTTTCACATCTTTCGCGGCAATTTATTACATCCTGCCTAAAATCGTTGGACGTGAAATGTTCAGCAAGAGAGCAATGGAAGCACACTTCTGGTTCTCTACTGTCGGTTTCCTAGTATTCGCATTCTCATTGTGGATCGCTGGTGTAGTACAGGGATTCGCATGGATCGACGGCATACCATTCCTGCAAACTGTATTGATGATGGAGCCTTACGTACAAGGGCGCGCAATCGGTGGAACAATGATGTATGTAGCTCAGTTCTTCCTGGCATGGAATATGTATAAAACTATTAAACTTGCAAAACTTGAGAAAAAACAGCAAGGACAGCAGCAAGCTGCTACTGCTTAATGAGGAGGGAACACGTTGGAACGTAAACCATCAGCTGTATTAATCGTTGCTTTAATTCTATGGACTTTCGGTGTAGCCGGAACCGTCATCCTTCCCCTCTTCGATCAGGAAATCAACTCTGCGACTGCGAGCGGCGAGCTCCGCAATTATCCAGAGGATTCTGCTGAAGCAAGAGGAAGAGACGTCTATGTCCAGAACGGCTGCCAGACTTGCCACACCCAATTTGTAAGAGCGTTGCCTGCCGATACAAACCAGAATTTAGGACCTGTATCAAAAGGCGGCGACTATAAATATGATTTGCCTCATCTATTGGGATCTAACCGTACCGGCCCTGATTTAATGTGGGTTGGATTGAAGTATAACGAGGACTGGCAGCGCCAGCACTTGATTGATCCACAATCAACAAGCCCTGGGACAATCATGCCATCCTTCGATTACCTTACCAATCAGGAACTGGATGATCTTGTCGCTTACCTGATGAGCCTCAAGCCAACAGAAGAAAGACTGGAAGAATACAAGAAAGAACGGGAAGAAGCAAAATCAATGGACCATAATTAAGATCCATTACCGCTCATTGCCTTGAACCCAGATAGTTCAGGGTAATGAGCACCCATATCAGTATTCATAAGGCAGGTGTAAAACATGAAAAAAGAATATCAGCAACATGACAGCAAAGAGGGAGACATTGTCTCTGGTATCAAGATTGAACACAATAAAGTGCCGAAGCTCCTGGTCGCTGTATTTTATGTTGTCGCCATCTGGGCGATCGGGTATGCGATCTTCATGCCTGGAAAACTTGCAGTCGAACCTGCGGCGGCTCCCCAGGATAATAAAGGTGAGCTCATTTTCGAGGGTACTTGCCTGAGCTGCCACGCTACTGGTGCAGCACCTGACTTGAGAGGTGTAACCGACAGGATGCCGGAAGAGGACATCAAAAACGTCATTAAAAAAGGCCGTAACACGATGCCTGCGATTGGTCACCTTTATACAGAGAAAGAAATCGATAAAGTTTATGAATACTTAGAGGATTACAGATAAGGAAGGAGGATTTCCGTGGGTAAAACTATAACAAGATGGGCATTTTTTATCATTATTTTCACTCTGCCGTTCTGGAACGGTTTCAGGATGGACATCGACAACGAAAAGCTATTCTTGTTCGGCTTCCAATTATCCTATGAAGCTGGCTACTTATTTTTCGTTTTCTTATTCTTGTTCCTGATGGCTTTCCTGGCACTATCGATGATCGTGTACAGGGCGTTTTGCCAGTATGCATGCCCTCACAATACCTTCAGCATGCTTTTAAACAAAATTGAAGCAAAATTAGGTGACAAGGGCAAAGCCGTAACATTCCTGCTGGCTTTCGTTGTAAGTATCTTCATGGCTTACGCGACAGTGAGCTATTTCTACGACCCAATGACAATCTGGGAATCGCTCGTTAATTTTAAAATGAACAAATACTTCTTCCTTGTCACTTCAACCGCTGTTCTATTTACAGCTTTATCTTACAAGGCAAGAAACTCTTTTTGTAAAGTTTGCCCATACGGACTTGCTCAGGGCATTTCCCGTGTGGACGACAAAACCCAATGGCTTACCCATCCAGGTGTATGGATTACATGGGGTACAACGACTGCCCTTGTACTAGTCCTGCTTGTTGGATGGTTCTAAAGAAAACCGAAGCGAGGTGAGATCATACATGAATAAAATCTTGAAAATGTCAGCATTCGCACTACTGTCAATTTCTCTTACTGCCTGTTCTGAAGCCGCAGTAAAAGATGCATCACTTGATGATAAGAACGAAAAAGACCTTCCGCCAATCCATGAGGACTATTCTTCAAACTGGTGGAAAGACCAGCCGAACGGAAACGCAGATACCAATACAGATTGGGACGGAGAGGGCTGGATCCTCTCATCCAACGAAGTTAGTAACGGTGTTGCCATCGCAGACATCAAAACTGGTAATGTGGTCAAATACTTCCAAAGCTCAGGTACTCCCCACCATGTTCATTTGAACAAAGAGCAGACATGGGCTTTTGCGACACAGCGTTATGGAACAAGCGTTTTAGCCATCAATATGGAGACACTCGAGTCCCATAATATCGATTTTCCAGGCTTTGAAGACGCTCCTGCTCCGCAGCACATGACAATGTCCAGGGACGGCAAGTATGCCTTCACTTCTTTGAATGGCGTTGGAGCTGTCGGAATGATTGACGCTAACACGGCAGAGCTTGTAAAAGTGTTCAAAGACGTTGGTAAAAAGCCAAGGGATTTGAACGTCACTCCTGACGGCAAAAAACTGTTTGTCAGCTTGCAGGCAGAATCGTTCATCACGGTCATAGACATCGAAACAGGTGATATGAGGTACCTTGAAAGAACAGAGACTGACTACGGCAAAGGCACAGGTTCGGGTCTCGACATGTCAAATGACGGCAAACTAGTTGCTGTTTCCAATACAGCTGACAATGAAGTGGCAATTTATGACGCAAAGACTGAGAAGCTTCTTAAGAAATTTGGCGATATCCCTAAACCAGTTAATGTTAGCTTCATGGGTGATACTTACGATTTAGTTACAGGAAACCGTAATGATGGTTCAATTTCCATCATCGATGCCGACAAATTAAAGTTTGTCAAAACCATCAAGACAGGTCCAGGGACTAATATTCCTTACCTCGGTCCAGACGGATATTGGTATACATCGCAGAATGGTGCCGGTTATTTGACTGTTATGGATCCGGAAGATAACTATAAAATCGTCAGGAAAATCTGGGGTGTCCAGAATATCCACTGGCTCGCTTGGAGTCCAGATGGCAGCATGATGTTTGGTTCTAACTGGGGAGATAAAACCCTCACAAAAATTGATTTGACAAAGAAGAAGGATTTCAGACAGACAATTCCTGTTGGTTTGAATCCAAACGGAATTGCAATCAAGACAAATGTTCCTAAAGACCAGCTTGTAAAATATCAGGAAGAAATTAATGCAGAAGAAGCGAACAGGATCAAGAAAGCTTCAACTCTTGTTTTTCCGGATGCGAGAAATATCAATGAAGAAGCATTCCTCGGAACTTGCTTACAGTGCCATGATATCGGCCGTATCATGAGAAACAACAGTAAAGGCCCAGAGGCATGGACTTCAGTTGTTGACCGCATGAAAGGGAATGGAGCAAAAATGACCGATGAACAAAGACAGCAAATCATCGATTACCTTGCTTCCGATGAGCATAAGTCGCTTTCCATCCAAACAGAATTGGAAATGGAACTGGCTGAACAAAATAAGGATAAAGAATAACAAGAAAGCTGCAGCGAAATATACCAATGCTGCCATAAAGAAAAATCCTAATGCTTCTCAACAGGAAGCATTAGGATTTTCATCTAATTTCCTTATATAGTCCCATAATCTCTCATGAAGATTAGATTTGAACTGTTTATCTTTCCTTAACAGGAAGAATGGACGAAAACGATCCCTGTCTTTGAACGGACTGACCCTAATCTGTGTTGAATGAATTTCAGGACAAATAGCCAGTTTGGAGAAGACAGCGACACCAAGCCCGTTTTTGACACCTTCTTTGATGAGCGTATTGCTATTATACACAAGGACAGATTTCGGCTGGATATTCAACCCTTTCCATAAGTCCAGTGTTGCCTGCCTCATCGCACAGCCTGGTTCCCTGATCAGCCAGGTCATTTCTTCGAGCTTTGCAGGATCCTGGTTTTCTGGGTCTACCCTGAGCTGTGGAGAAACACCAAGAACAAGCAAGTCATCATAAAACTCATGAGAAATAAAGTCATATCGGCCAGCTTGTCCCTCGACAAGAGCAAGATCAATTTCCGATGCATACAGTAAGTCTGTGATATGAACAGATGTACCGATAGTGATTTGGATTTGGTCGCTTGTTATATCAGGATTGAGCTTTATGAAATCCTGTATCATTTTCGAGATCATGCATTCACCGATCGTATTGCTGCAGCCAATCTTGATTGTTTGACTGGAATCTCCTTCTGCAAGGATATTTTCCAGTTTCTCATTCAATGCGATCAACTGCTGGCCATGTTCATACAATCTTTTACCGGCTTCTGATAATTTGATTTTACGATTGGCCCTAATGAATAACTGTTTATTATAATAAACCTCTAACTGGCTGATTTGATGGCTAACGGCGGGTTGTGAAAGGTTCAGCATCTTACCTGCCTGGGAGAAGCTCTCATATTTTGCGGCAGCAATGAAAGTCTTTAAATGTTCCAAATTCAATATGATCGCACTCCTTTATACTTTAGAAATGGAGGGAATAAAATGAAAAAAGTAGATATCGTCATTACCGTTCTTGTATTATCTGTCTTTATCTTCGGCTTGATGTACTTTACCAAAGATGATTCCGTCACTTATCGCGATGTTAAGTTTGAAATCGCCTCACTGGCCATTTTATCCACTGTGTCCCTGTTCACCTATTTCGGTATCAGAAGAAATTTAAATCATTAATTGGTATTATACCATACGGGGTTTAAGTTTGTGATAGAAAAATATAGTTGAGTAAAGCCTAGGAGCACTCCTAGGTTTTTTTCATATCAGAATTCATATCATTTAAACTTAGAGAATTGCCCAACCCACCGCCTAGCCAGTTTTCATCCCCGAGATTGCTTCCTCTAGGATCTTGCGAGAAGCGTAATCATTGAGCAGATCGAGATGTTTGTCGGGGCTGATCAAGGCGCTTGCGCTTTTCTTATGTTCCATGAAGCAGTATACTAGCAATCAAAAAGAAGTAATTATCACAGCCTGTAAAAGCGAGAGAATAAAATTGAAACTTAACAACAGTCATTATACAATAAAATACATAATACCAACGTGGGTATTACTTCATTGTTCTTCATTAAAACTTAACAAATACATCATATAATAGATACTAGAAAAGGAGTGACTACTTATAATGACAGATATCGGATTATTTTTTGCTTTTACTGCTGGAATTTTATCATTTTTCTCACCATGTGTTTTCCCTCTCCTTCCTGCTTACATAACTCATTTGACTGGCGGAAAGATTGAGGGCTCAAAAGTTGCAGTCGATCGCGCAACACTTTTCACTCGTTCTTTTGGTTTTATTGTCGGATTTAGCCTGATTTTTATCGTCATGGGCGCCTCGGCCTCTTTCCTTGGACAGGTATTTGCCAATTACCGGACAATCGTCATGCAAATCGCTGGATTGCTGATCATCATTTTCGGACTGCAGATGGCCGGCCTGCTGAACATTAAATTTCTGATGATGGAGAAAAAAGTCCATTCCGATACGAAATCGAAAGGCGCTTTCAGTTCTGTATTCCTTGGAATGGCGTTCGCGAGCGGATGGTCACCTTGTGTAGGACTTGCACTCTCATCCATCCTGCTTTTAGCGAGTTCTTCCGATACTTTATACCAGGGAATGTATCTGCTGACTTCATATTCTCTTGGAATGGCCGTTCCTTTCCTGATCATATCTTTTGTTATTTCTTATTCTTTGAAAGCAATCAAGAAGATCAACAAATATCTATCTAAGCTCGCACTCGTGAATGGTATGATCATGGTTGGAATGGGCTTCCTCGTCCTTTCCGGCCAAATGCAAAAAATAAGCGCCTGGCTGTCTGCTTACAGCTTATTCGGATTTTAGAATCCTGCTGTAGCTCTTCAAAATGCTGATTCAAGGCAATGTCAAGGAGTGACCTGTGCTATGAGGCAAGAACTGATTGGCAAAAGTGTACTGGTTGTCGAAGATGATCCTAAAATCCGTACGCTAGTAAAAATTTATTTAACGAATGAAGGCTACGAGGTCCTGGAAGCGGCCAATGGGATTGTCGCACAGGAAATGATTGAAAAATATGATCCTTGCATCCTGATCCTTGACCTTATGCTCCCAGGCAAGAGCGGTGAGGAGATTTGCCTCTGGCTGCGTAATGACCTGGAAAGTATGATGCCTGTCATCATGCTGACAGCAAAAGCTTCTGAAAAAAGCATGATTGAAGGCTTCAAGCTCGGTGCCGATGATTATGTCGTAAAACCTTTCAGTCCTGCCGAGCTGATGGTCAGGATAGAAGCGGTGCTAAGAAGGACGGCAAGCCGTTGTGGAAAGCTGACTTTTACCGGCCTAACCATCAAACCCGCTAAAGGGCAGGCAATGGTCAATGGCGAAGCACTCGATTTGACCAATTTTGAGTTCAGGCTTCTCCACATGTTCATGCAGCATCCCGGCCAAATCCTGTCGAGGGCACAAATACTTGACACTATCTATGAAAACAGCGAAAAGGCCGTCACGGAGCGGACGATCGATGTGCATATCAAGAACCTCCGGGAAAAAATCAAAGAAAAAACGCCGAAAGATTATATTCAGACAGTAAGAGGGATGGGGTATAAATTTGCGGCGAATTAAGAGAATCACGAACTTGTTATTATCGAAGCTGGTTGCCGTCAATAGCATCGTCATCCTCCTGGTCATCATGCTTGCAGGAATATCAGTAAAAGATTATGCCTGCTTTCTTGTTAATCATGAACAAGTGACCGGCGCGCAGCTTGTTGATACGTTGAATTCATTTCTTATAAAAGTAAGCATCATCGCTTTTATCGCAGCAGGGCTATTGCATTATTTTTCAGTAAGGAAGATTGTGAACCCTGTGAAAGCAATGGCAGCTGCTGCAAATCAAGTTAAAGCAGGTAAAATCCCGCCGAAAATCGATGTTCCTGCAAGTGGGGAACTAGGTGAACTCGTAACAAGCTTTAATGCCATGACAGAGACACTTTCTGTAGTCCAATTAAGGCGAGAAGAAATGTTAAGGGATATCGCCCATGAATTAAGGACCCCGTTGACGAATATCAATGGCTACCTTGAAGCACTCCATAATGGTGTATTGACGGGGGACAGGGAGCTTTTTGGCTCTCTTTTGGATGAATCCAAGAGGATTACAAGGATTGTTGACCTGATCGCTGAGCTAGATGCCTGGAGCCAGGAGTCGCAATTCCCGGAGAAGCAGTTTGAAGAATTGGACATGAAACAGGTTTTGGCTGAATCCATTGCGGCCTTCCACCTCAAATTGTCGGGCAGGTTCGAGTCATTCAGCCGGCAAATCGAACATGCTACGGTTGTTGGCCATAAGGATGGCTTGAAGCAAGTTCTGGCAAATCTGCTCCAGAATATCATCGATTATGATAGCGGAGGTCACCTTGATATTAAGGGACAGCTTGATGCTGAAGGATATAGGATTTCTTTTACCCATGAAGGAACCTATATTGATCCAGATAAAAAAGAGCTTATTTTCGAGCGGTTTTACAGGCTTGAAGAATCGCGGAGCACAAAAGCGGAGGGTGCCGGACTCGGACTAGCCATCGCCAAAAGCATCATCAGCGCACATGATGGGAAAATTGGCCTTGATACAGATGGGCATCATCACTCATTCTGGATCAGCCTGCCAACTCGTTCCAATTCTTAATCAATCCTTAACAATACGATTGCATACTGATCAGTAAATGTAGTTTTGTATTGAAGGAGAGATTTTCATGGAATTTACTTATTATAATGAAAAACTGATCGGACAATTAGAATACGGGTTCCTTCCAATTTCCCCGAATACTGAGATGGGCTACAGGCCTATGGAACTTTTCGTATCTTCATTGACTGGGTGCAGTACCTCGGTACTGGCAAATATTCTTGAGAAGAAGAGAATAGACTATAAAAGAATGGACGTCATAGTGTCAGCAATCCGAAACACCGAAGAGGCAAACCGGATTGAACAGCTGACCTTCAATGTGGCCGTCCAGACGGATACAGAGGATAAGCAAAAGCAAGCTGAGAAGATTGCCGGCCTTGTCATGAAAAACTGCGGCATGATCCAATCTGTCATCGGAAGCATCGACATTCACTATCAGATTGAGTTCACGCCAGACCAGCCAAAAAAAGGTGATGTTGCTTGAATTATATAACGATTGGCAGGTTCACGCTGCCGGCAGATTTGCTTGCCGCGTTTGCTGCCATTTTCATTGGAGCCCTGATTTATCGGGCAAGGGAGAAAAAGAGCATAGGAGACTGGTATTGGAATAGCTTCTTCATTTATATAGCGATTTACAAGCTCAGCTATGCCGTTTTAAATTTTAAGATGTTCCTGGATACTCCCTTCTCCCTCCTTTATTTCAACGGAGGTACGGAAGGCCAGATTCTTGCTTTTGCAGGCATTTCAATCTACTTATATTTGATTTCAAGGAAAAAGGAGAACCTGGTTCTTGTACCAGAATATCTGCCAGGCTACTTCCTTTTCTTCCTTCTCTATTGGACTGGATTATTCGCGTTTTCAGAGGATTTCATTGCCGCTGGAGTACAGGCCATCCTATTCATTGTCTTTGCCGGGTTTTATTTTAAAAGAGTGGAACTAATCACGGAATATGCGATACTATTCCTGATGGTGGAGGCTCTGATTCTCAGCCTTTTTTCCGATTTACTTGCAGTAGAGAATCTGCTGATTTTCGCACTAGGAATTTACTTAATCATGTTTCAGCGTTTTAAAAAGGAGGATGCTCAGCATTGAATAAAAATCTTTTATCATTCGCGATTTTAGCACTGGCTGTCGTCATTTTGATCGTGAATATCTGGAAACCAGGGGCGACCGAGGGCGAAAAGGATACAACAGCACCAACAGGAGATTCCGTTGAAACGACCGAGGATATTCCAGGCGCTAAGCTGTCTTCATTGCGAGAAGGCGCAGAGGCACCTGACTTCGAACTCAATACGCTTAAGGGTGAGACCATCAAGCTGTCTGATTACCGCGGCAAAAAAGTGATCCTGAACTTCTGGGCTACATGGTGCCCTCCATGTAAAGCCGAAATGCCGCATATGCAAAATTTCTATGAAGACTATAATGACCAGGGCGTTGAAATTCTAGCCGTCAATCTGACGAACATGGACAAGGGCGAGGAAGAAGTCCAAAAATTCGTCGATGAATATGGATTGACCTTCCCAATTCCTATGGATGAAGAAGGATTCGCCGGAACCACCTATCAGGCATTTACGATCCCAACAAGCTACATCCTCGACGAAGACGGAGTAATTACGAAAAAAATCGTCGGCCCGATGGACGAGAATATGATGAAGGATCTCACTGGAGTCAAATAGAAAAAGTCACGGCCGGTGCCGTGACTTTTTTGATTGGTTTTTGGTTTTTATGGACATTTTGGCGTTGGGTTGCCTCTGAAATGTCCATTAAACCTTCCTTCTTGGACATTTTGATGCCGCTTTGCCTTCGAAATGTCTATAAAAACCTCTTTCTTAGACATTTTGGCTCTGCTCTGCCTTCGAAATGTCCATTAAACCTTCCTTCTTGGACATTTTGATGCCGCTTTGCCTTCGAAATGTCTATAAAAACCTCTTTCTTAGACATTTTGGCTCTGCTCTGCCTTCGAAATGTCCATTAAACCTTCTTTCTTAGACATTTTGATGCCGCTTCGCCTTCGAAATGTCCATTAAACCTTCTTTCTTGGACATTTTGGCGCTGCTTCGCCTTCTAAATGTCCATTAAACCTTCTTTCTTGGACATTTTGACACTGCTCCGCTTTCGAAATGTCCATTAAACCTTCTTTCTTGGACATTTTGGCGCTGCTCCGCTTTCGAAATGTCCATTAAACCAATGAATTTTATGTGCTCAGGATTTTTTGTTGTTCAGCGGCTTTGAAGGTTCCCTTTTCTTTTAAAAATTGCTTAATAACATCAACTGCATGAACATCATGGTAGGTTTTAACTGTTTCAGCGCCTTTAAACAGCTGCTTTCCTGCTCCGGCAATCTTGTATTTCCTCGTCAAATTGATTTCCTGCCCACCTATGAGCAGCTTCTGAATTCTGTTCCCTTCCGGATTGTATGGCTTGAAGGACATGAATATTCCAGAGGACCTCAATATATATCCGCCTTTTTGCTTGAACGGATCCCTTGAAAACACCATTTCCAGATTCTTCTCGAGGGCATTCATCAGGCGCTCTCCTGTCATCTCAAGAGTGAACATTTCCGGGTTCGTTGGGATGATTGTGTGCAGGTCATACTCGGTCATTTCGCCTACCGGTAGAGGAGTGCCATATCTCCACCCATGCGAAAATGCCAAATCGCTATCGTAGGCGTGACGATATGCATCTGTGATCAGTTGATCCATCGGGGCTTCATTCAAGGTCATTCTGTGTAAAATAGACTCTGTCTTTCCGACGATATTACCCCGCTCCTTACTGTACGGTTCTAATATCTCTGCAATGATTCCCACCATTTCCTTTTCTTCAGGAAAGCTCTCATCGATTGGCACTAGTTCGTATCGATAGTCTTCCATTTTTCCGTCTTCAAGAGTGATATCCAGTTTTCCAAGGAATGATGCACTTGAACCAGACTGAACGACAAGAGTATCGTTGACGGTAATTGCCTCTTCTACCCTGTCATGGCTGTGTCCTGACAAGATGATATCAATGCGATCAACAAGAGTTGCCAGTTCAACATCAAGAGGAAGGCCCATATGGCTTAACAACACAACTAGGTCTACCTGCTCCTTCAAGGCTTCCACACAATCACGCGTTTCCTCCACCCCTCTAGAGAACGCAAGACCTTTCGAGAAGCTTTCAGGCATGGTCTCATCGACATACGGATAAGTCAGTCCAATGATACCGACCTTGACGCCCTCTAGCTCCTTGATGATAAATGGCTTCATAAACGATTCCTTTGTTTCTTGATTCTTTACGTTGCAGGCGACAGAGGGAAAAGGCAATGCTTTTACCAGAGAGGACAATTGCTCTTTTCCGTAGGCAAAATCCCAGTTCCCAGGGACCCATCCATCCAGCCCCATTTTTTCCAATGCTGGTAAAATCGCTTCGCCTTTAGAGGCAACTAAAGGTAGTGTTCCATGAAAAAGATCGCCGCCATCCAGGAATAAGACATTCTCATTTTGGGATTTAAGATCTTTAATATATTTTGCAATTCTAGAAAAACCACCTGTTTTGCGAAGTTCCGGCTGGTTCTCTTTCCAGAAAAGTTCATGATGGAGTTCCAGGCTTCCATGGGTATCGTTTTGTTGTATAATCGTCAACTTAGTCATAATACCTCTCCTCTACTTTTTAGGATTTTTCCATAAATCTCATGATTGGCATGAAGCTTATGGAAAAATCCTTTCTAGTCAAAAGGAGTACCCTTATTAGGTACCCCTTTTTGTTCCTTGCCCTCATGTTTATCTTACTGCGCATCGGTTCGGACCAATTTCCATTTCCCGCTGTTCTTCGATATCCGGATTGATTTTACCCATATTCATCTGCCTGATTTCCTGGTAGGAGTTAGGCTGAGGAGGGAGATTTTCGGTTACTGTCTTCCTGAACGTCTCTTCGCTGTCGATTTGCAATCCGTGGTTCTCAGCGTACAGCACGCCAAGTTTTTCGGAAATGCTGCCATCATCATTCATCTCATTGATCCCCATATAGTGGGCCGGCAGGACAAGCAGTTCATCGGCAAGTTCTTTGTAACGCTGATACAAAGTATTCCTCAGGTCGCCTACCCAGTCCTGAGCCAGGCCGGCCAGGTCAGGGCGTCCGATTGAGTCGATGAACAAAATGTCACCTGTCAATAAATATTGATCATCAATGATGAACGAAGTACTTCCAATTGTATGGCCCGGAGAATACAAAGCCTGGATCACAGTGTCCCCAACCTTGATTTCATCGCCATCTTGAAGAGGTTCATATTGGAATGTCACTTCTTCTGCATCTTTAGGCGGAAGGTAGTACTTGGCTCCCACTTTATCAGCAAGCTTCTTTCCGCCGGAAATATGGTCAGCATGGAGATGTGTATCAAGCAAAGCAACCAGCTTGGAGTCCTTCCCTGACATGAATTCCTCATACTGTTCAATCATCCGGTTTGTATCAATGATGGCAGCCTCGCCATTCGATTCAACAAGATAGGAAAGACACCCCTTCCCGATACGGACGAATTGATAGAGCGATCCGCCATTTTTAAGGTCACCGATCTTGATAGGCTCCAAATGCTCACTCCAGGCTTTCATACCGCCTTTAATAGAGTATACATTCGTGTAACCAGCCTCTTCAATTTGCTCGGCAACAAACTCAGACGAACCACCTTTTGCACATACGACATAAATGTCCTGGTCTTTAGGCAATATATCCTTTATTGGATCAATACCTTCAAGAAGGTCAAAGTACGGCGTATTATGGACTTTTACATTGCGGCCTTCGATTTTCCAATCATCGAAGTCATCTGTATTTCTTGCATCAATGATAAACAGGTCCTCATGGTTAATGACTTTTTGTGCTATTTCTTTTGCTGTGATTGTCTTTACCATCTGATTCCTCCTGTTTTGCTTTGAGTTTAGAATGTCAATGTAATGTTTGCATCGCTAGCGAAGTGAAGGAATGAAGCGGCTCCGCCAACGTCAATGCCATCAACGAACTGGTCTTTTTGAAGTGACATTACGTCCATTGTCATCTGGCAGGCAATCATCTTGACGCCCATTTCAGCTGCCATTTCAACTAGTTGTTCTACCGGAGGAACGTTTTCTCTTGCGAATCCTTCTTGGAAGTGCTCTGTACCTGCTGGCATAGGAAGTTGTTTGTGGGCTTCCTTATGGATCAAGTTCAAGCCTTCAAATGTGAAGAAAATCCCTACTTCTGCGTCTGTCGCTGCTGCCGCAGTCGCGATATTGAATACTTTATATGCATCGAACATGCCGCCATTAGAGGCGATGATAGCTACTTTCATTATTTTGGTTCCTCCTTATTTTTCAACTGATGTTTCGGTAGGGCCTGTCCAGTCCTTCATCCCTGAAACAACATTTATTGGTTTCTTAAATCCTTTTTCGGCAAGCTGTTTCGCAGCCATATCACTTCTTGATCCGGAACGGCAAATGATGTAGACATCCTCTTCAGGGTCCAATTCATTGAAACGCTGCTCCAGTTCTCCAAGAGGAATTGATTTTGCATTAGGAATGTGTCCAAAAGCATATTCAGCAGATTCCCTTACATCGAGAATGCTTAATTTCTCTTCGCCTTCCATCTTGGCCAGTATTTCTTCAAGTGTAGCTGTATGCGGGTGTGGCGATTCATCGTTCAGTTCATCATCACTGGCTTTGCGAAGATAATGTTTGAGCACATCTCCATCTGTGATTGTACCAAGGTATTGATTGCCAGTACTTTCAGCCCATGCTTTCAAGTCGGTAGTTGAACCTTTATCTGTAGCCTGTACTTCAATAACCTGGCCAGGCTCAAGCTCATTCATTGTTTTCTTCGTTTTGACAATCGGCATCGGGCAAGCCAGTCCTTTTGCGTCCAGTACTTTATCCGCAGAAATTGACATAGTAATCCCCCTTCCTAAAGTTTAGTATCCATGAATTCGCGGAATCCATACTGCAAAGTATATCCCTAGTTTGTATACCCCTCAAGGTAAAAACTATGCGTATATTGTAAAAAAAATAAAAAGAAACAGCAACCATTTTGCTTCGATGCGTTTCCTGCTTATTCCTTGCCAAAATAGGTATTTGGGATAAAATAAAATTGCCTTGATTACACCTTACCCACTCTGAAGAACCACGGGGTATACTTACCTGGTACAGGCTGATTAAAATCTGGATCGTCATTGCAATCGAAAAGAGGTAAAAAAAACCACAGCAAACGTTGCTGTGGCTCCTCCTATTCAATTCTTCCGTTAATCAAAAGCTGTTTCCATGTTTTACCGCCATCCTTGGATTCGTAAAGATCGTTCAAGATAGTGATAAAAGCAATCGTGCCGTCCTGCTCAGGATCAGCCGCTATATAGGTAATCGGATTGTCATCCTTCAGGTTGGGGATAGGAAGCTCCTCCCCTGTACCTTGCTGCTCTACTGGAAGTCTGACTAGCTTAATTTTTTCATGTTCTACAGGTGCGATATACAAGTTCTCCTTGGAATAAGCAGCTGCCGTTACCAATTGATAATCTCCTTTTCTTTCCATCGTTGTGCCAAAATCGTTCGAAACAAAAACTCCTTCCCTCGTTGCCATCGCTAAGGTGCCTCCGTTTTCAGGGTGAACCGCAATAATACCCAGGCTGTTTGCATCGAGGCCATTAAGCTCCACAGGTTCCCATGCCCCTCCTTTATCTTTGGATACATAAACACCTCGTTCCAGCTCGGAGTTGGGTTCCTCGTTTATCAAGTAAAAGACGTTATCGCGAAAGCTTGCAGACAGGAAGTGAAAATCGCTCTCTCCATAAAAAGCTATTTTTTCAAGTGTCTTGCCGTTGTCCGTACTTTTCACAAGGCCAAGCGGGTTTTTAAGGTCCGATCCTTGTGCTGGATGACCGCTTGCTACAAATCCATCTTCAACAGCCTGAAATCCCATATAATCATGGTTTTCGTCAGTCATTTCGAGCCATTCACCATTTTTAAAAATCTTCAAGCCCTGGTGGGAGGCAACATATAACCCGTCATCATTTCCCGGGTAACCAATCCCATGGATATGTTCGATCGTTTGTGGATCTGCCTTTAAAATAAAGTCGGTCTGCGGTTCCTTTTGTGGTGTATTTTTCTCCTCGGTTTTATCCTTACTTTCATCAGTAGCAGGCTGAGCCTGTTCATGATTTTCTTGACCTGAACATCCGGTGAACAGGATTGCGGCAAGGATAGGAATCAAAACTGATCTTAATTTATACATTTTTACTACCTCCGTTTTTTTCTCTTTGTTGTCCAATAATAGTAGCAAATCCCGGCTGCTGCCGCAAAAATTGCTGCAGCAAGCTGATATTGTGTTTCCCAGCCAATAACAGTATGAACGGAGTATGCCTCGATTAAGAGGGCAGGAATTTTGCCAATTGTACTCGAAGCTGCAAAAGCCCATGTCCCTATCTTGCTGTATGAAGCGGCAAGGGTGACGAGTCCGGATGGCGCGAACGGAAAAAGCCTTAAGACAAGGACCAGCACAAACGCCTCCATGCCCTTTGTTCCCTTTAGCTTTTCCAATAATTTAAATCCTTTTATAGAACCGATTTTGCCACTCAGGCTTTTAAGCCCCTTACGATATAGTATAAAACTTAAGACAGCTCCCAATGCTTCCCCTAAAGTGGAAAGAACAAGCCCCCAGAAAAATCCAAAGAAAACGATGTTCGCAGCTGTCACAAAAGCGCTTGGGATGATACCTGCTATCGCGATGACTATGCTGACTGCAAGGCTAATGATAGCGGCTATCCAAACCGGCTGGCCAGATAGAGTTTCCAATAATGACATATACAGCCTCCAGTATTTTTCAAAACTTTGTCACTGCTTCTGCTAAGTTTTTGCAAACTATCCCGGTAAGATTTATGTATACCTGAAAGGAGTTGACCAAGACATGAAAAGACTAACGTTAAGTTTTTTAGGTGCAGCATTGATACTTGGAGCTAGTACTGCTGCCTTCGCAGAAGAAGGGACAGACGGCAAAGGTACTTTTAATTTTGGCCAAATGAAGCCGTTAATCGAACAAATGCACCCGGGCCTGTCCGTTGATGAGATCAAGCAAATGTACAATAACTGCCACGGAACTAATGGCGCCATGCCTAGCAAAAACTTTAATATGATGGATAGCGGCCATATGAATAGCCTGTAATTACAACTCCAGCATTTCATTTGACTAGCAAGAAGGGTTCTGGATAATATCCAGACCCTTTTTCTATGTACTGAATCTATTTTAGCTTAAGATTTTGCAGAAAACATAAAGAAAAAGAATTGCGTAAAAAAACAACCTAACCAAATCGGTCCAGGCTGTCTCAAAAGTTTCCTTAAACTAATACTTTAGTATGTTCATGCTGGGATGGCAAGTCAGCTGTGATCGTGCCATCTTGCGAATGCTGTGATGGCAAATCAGCTATCATCTTACTATCTTGCGAATGCTGCGACGGCAAATCAGCTATCATCGTGCCGTCTTGCGAATGCTGTGATGGCAGGTCGGTCAGGTTCTTATCGGCGGAACCCAAACACAACGCTCCTGCAACAAAAGCTGCTATAAGGGGCAAAATCAATGTTCTCTTCATTTTATACCTCCTACGCCGTTAAAACATCAACAATACTTCAATAATTTTTCCATCTCATCTCTTACTAAACTAGCAAACTTCTCATTTTTCTGCAGCTTGAATATCGTGACTGCTTTTTCAAGATATTCCTTACCTTTGTTTTCTTTACCCAATTTAATGTAATTCATGCCTGTTTGGTAACAAAGTTCTCCAAATAAATACATGTTTTCTTCATATATACAATTATCGATTCCTTTGCTTGAATAGATGAGGGATTCTTCATATCTCTCAAGCTTTGATAGTGCCTGGGCAAGCCCATAGAGAATCCTTAGCCAGATTCTTGAATCCTGAACTTGAGGGAGCTCTGTCAATTGGTTCAAAGCTTCTTGAAAAAGCTCGACAGCTTTGTCCAGGTTCCCGCTATCCTTCTCAATGATCGCCATGCTGGTCAAAATCTCAATCTCCCGTTCTGTCATTGGAGCCGGTTTCTGATGGGTCATGTCCAAAGCCTGTCCAAGTAAGCCAAGGGATTTTTGTCTGTCCCCCTCAAGGTAATAAATGCATATTCCCTGGTGCCATACCAGGAACTGATTGAACGATGTATGTTTGAACAGAGGATTATCCTGTTCCTTCTGGATAATTTCATTGATTGCGGCATAATCCCGCTCTCTTTTATACTTTTTTATTAACTCCGTAACCGCGATTGCGTAATTGTATGTATCAGTGGAAGCGATATCGAAAAAATGGTTAAGCTCAACTTCAAGCTTTGTTGCCATTTTTAATAATTGATCGATTGTTGGATATTTCTCTTCTTTTTCAAATTGAACGATATCCTCTTCAGAACAGATCCCTTCAGCCAACTGTGCCTCAGTCAAAGCTTTAAAAACCCTAGAAGACCTAAGAATTTTTCCGAAGTTATATCCAACCAGGCTCATCCCCTACACCCCATTTAATAGTAATTATATTTATATTATCACAATGTTAATAACTTTTAAAAATCGGAAGAGAGTACCCGGATGCAAATTCTGTATTTCCCAATCCAGGTGTTATTTTAGATAAGTAAAATAGGGCAGTATCAGCACAGCCATGGAAAGAAGGCCAACTACAACAGCTCCTGCCCTGTTTTTTTGCTTCCAGATCGTCACTGCAAAGGCGAGGGAGTACAACGATACCAACAGCACCCCTCCCCAAATCCAAAAAATCATTTTAATCCCTCACCTCTCGCAGCTCTGGCAGCTTTGTCTGCCGGCCAAACTCACCAAATCGGATATCGACACTCACATTGATCTCAGCTTCAGGATATGATTTCATCCAGTCAAAATCCCTGAATTCCTTTAGTGTCCAAAATTCTTTTCTTATCGGAACCGATAAATGGAAAGTGTCGCCTTTGAATTCTTCTTGAGTATATTTAATGTATTTTGTAAGATGTTCTTCCATTGTTTTTGTCATAGACTTCTTCAATTCATTTACCTTTTCTTTATTTTTAGCAAAATTAATCATGCTTGGATCACTGAGTATTTCTACAAATACCGGAACCTTTATATCTATGACTGTTTTACCGTCTCGCAGTTTGAAATCATATCTGTTCTTTCTTTGTTTGGCAATTCTTGCAGAGATTCGATACCTTTCATCAAATGGGTCCTTGAAAGTCGTTTTAAAATCTTCTAATTCCCATGTATTGTCCAGCAGGGAGGATATCCGTGTTTCTTCTCCTGTTATTTTTCCAATCATCATTCCTTCTTTAAAAACAGCAGATCCCATGAACTGTGTGTCATTTGTTTTTCCGCCAATTTGGACTTCACCTGCCATGAAATCATCATCAGAAAGGATCTCTTTATCTCTTTCCTTCTCAGTTGAAGCATAAATCCCCAGGAATAAATCTGCGTCAGTTTCTGCTACCTGGAAAAAGCTATTCAAATCAGTGTTCGGAATCATTCCTGTCTCTTTTCCCCTCCTGATCATGAACTCAAAATACTTATGTGGCCTGGTCTCAAGTAATGGTTTATTGTTTAAAATGAATTTTTCGGCACTTTCTTTTGTTATGACCAATTCTGTGGTCCTTTTGATTTCCCTGTCTTTCGCTGCAGAGTATATCACCCTGATAAAATCAGGTTTCCTCGCTAACTCTTCCGATACAATGATGACACTCATCAAGTCATAAGATATTTCCTTGGAGATGACTGTATTCGCCGTATTCCGAGAACTGATGAAATCATCGGCAACCAACGAAATGACTTCCTCCGGTGATTCAGTTGAGCCACCTCCCGATTGCTGCGAGCCTACCTCAGGATTGGCGACCAAATAGGTCACCTTGATTTTCCCTTCCTTTTCATGTGGATCAAGACCAATGCCAATCACATAGGCTTTTTGGTCAAGTTCGGTCTTATCCCAACAGCCTGTCAAAGAAAAGGTGATGATGATCATCATAGAGATTTTAATTAGATTCTTGAACTGTCCCATTTTTAAAATCTCCCCGTATCTTCGCGATTAGCCACATTAGCGGCGGCAGGAACAAAAATGCCGGACCGAGCAGCATCAATAGGTTTTGCCTCATGTTATAAAGTACGATTGATGGGCTGTCTGGTGCTAAACCAAATAAAATGATCAGTGTCGTTATTAACGGTATCAAATATTCAGATTCCTTTATTTTCAGGATTCCTGCCAGAAGTACCGCACTGATATATAAATAAAACGAAAACCTTATAAAAGTAGCTACGAGCCAAAATGGGAAGAATAAGGTTTCAATATTTTGCAGGAAGCCAATCTCGATATACCTGATTGTTTCATGGAAAGGGTAACTTAGCATCTCGGCCGTTGTGTAATCAAAAAGCAGCACAAATGTGAACATCGCCAGGCTAATTTCCAGTGTGACCATAATCAATCCCAAAATCGTCCCTTTTTTAAAATCCTTTAAAGACGTGACCAGCGGAGCAATCAACCCGATAAAAAATAAATCCGAAAAGATGGATACATTTTTGGCTGAGGCCTTAAGAATCTCCATACTGCCTTCGCCCAAAATCGGAAAAATATAATCAAAGTGGCCAGTATTCAGACTGACTAGTATCGCAATGAATAATGTGATTTTCAAATAAGGCAGCAATACCCAAGCCACAGTTCCAATCTGCTCAATTCCCCTCTTAGCTCCATAGGCGCAGACCAGCATCAAAATGAAATAAATGATACTGGGAGGAGTCTTGGTAAAGTACATGGTCCCAATTATATCAACGTATATACCTGTATCAACGGTAATGGAAGCAACTCCTGCCACCAGGAGAAGAATGGAAATGATTGTCCCGAAAAACTTTCCAAATATGTGGATGATGACCTCATGCAGATTCTTTCCTTTATGAACTGACAAAACTTTAATCAACAGGATAACCGGAATAAAAGCCATTACGCCCATCAGCAAAACGACGATCCATCCGGCGTTCCTTGCATTTTCGTAAATAATTGTAGGAGTATCGTCACTAAGCTTGGTACCAATTGTTAACGCAATGATCGCCACATATTCTTTTATCCCAATTTTCCCCTCGTTTCGTTTCATTGCTTATGCCCCATCGCTTTTTTTTGTGAATCAGAGGTTTTCAAAAATCCTGGGCGGAGTTTCTCATTTTTCACAAGCCGCCGAAAAATAGTATCCTTGGACGATTTGTAACTTGGAGACAACGGTGCTAAATATGGAACACCGAAGGATTTGAGTGAAACCAAATAAAAAATGCCTGCAGCAAAAAATGCTGTCATCCCATATATCCCCAAGAATGCTGCACTTAGGATAAAAGCAAAACGGATGAGCCGTACAGCGAAGTTCAGGCTTAAATCTGCAACCGCAAAGGAACTCAGGCCGCCTAGTGCCACCACAATAATGACAATCGGGGAGATGATATTCGCCTCAACGGCAGCCTGTCCAAGAATGAGCGCACCCACAATGCCGATCGTCGGACCGATTGGACTGGGCACACGCAGTCCCGCTTCCCGGATCAGCTCAAAAGCAGCTTCCATAATCAAGATTTCAATCACTGCAGGGAATGGCACTTTCTCTCGGGAAGAGGCAATCGCCAGCAGTAAATCCGGCGGAATCATTTCCGCATGAAAGGTGGTAATCGCAATATAGATGGCTGAAGTGAAAAGCGTAATGAATAGGGCAACCATTCTTAAGGCTCTAGTAAAATTGCCATAATGAATTCTTAAGTAGTGATCTTCCGGACTATGGAAAAAAGACCAGAACGTCGCCGGCAAAACCAGGCTGTCAGGTGAGTTATCCATAAGTAAAGCAATATAACCATCTTCAAGGAAAGAAGCGGCCCGATCCGGACGTTCTGTTGTCAACACACTTGGGAACAGCGAGTAATTGCGCTCCTCAATGTATTCCTCCAGTAACGAAAGGTTTTGAATGGCATTAACCTCAAGACTGCCCAATCGTTCCTTGATATTGTCCACTAGCTTTTCATTGGCAAGGCCGCGAATATAAAGAATATACACATCATTATGCGAGCGCTGAGAGACTTCGATCCCTTCGACAATCAAATTCTCATTCTTGATTTTCTTCCTTAGCAGGGAAATGTTTGCCACTACTTTTTCATTGAATGCCTCTTTCGGTCCTTTAATTAAAATTTCGCTCTCGGGTTTTTCAATGGCCCTGCTCTGGAAATCCGGACAATCTAGGATATATCCCTTTGCTTCACCATCCAAGATTAGCAGGGCATTCCCTTTATTCACATCCTTGACAGCATCCTTGAAATTCTCAATTTCATGGACCATCTGGATGGAAACAACATCCTTGACCTTTTTATTTGCCGAGGTATTTTCCGTCAAAGGCTTGAGTATGTTTTCTTCTATACTCTTAACATCTGATATTGTGCTGATGAATAGAAGAGCTGCATTTTTACCGAAACCCTCAAGTTGCATTTCCCGCAATTTTACATCCTTGTTGTCAGGGATTCTGTAGAGCTTTTTGATCACAGACAGATTGTCTTCAAGGTTGCGTGAAAACTTCTTACTCTTAAGGTCTTCCTGCTCTCCTATCAGCTTTTCCGCCGAGGGAGCAGGTTGTTTTTGCTGTTTGTTGATCAGCCTGAGCATTTCCTTTAACAAATTCCATCTACTCCCTGCCAGTCGGATTGCTTATTTCCTTTTCTTAACTTTTACTAAACTGCTATGATTTATGAGTTTTTACCATATAAAAAACCCAGGAAAAATCCTGAGCTTGTTATAAGATCTTTTGTTTTCGTGCTGCCAGTATGTAGACTGCACCTCCCCCTAACGCAATGACGCTTATAGGAATGATGAACGGTTTGGCGATGTCCTTGATTTCAGACCAATTTTCACCGAGGACGATGCCTAGATAAAGGAAGAATACTGTCCATGGAATCATTGCGGCGATGGTATAGAACGTGAACTTGATGGCTGACATGCCCGCAATCCCCGCCGGTATCGAAATGGCATGCCTGACTACCGGAATGAACCTAGCCGAGAAAATGACCCCTGAACCATATTGGTTGAACCATTTTTCCGATACTTCCAGATGGTGCTTGTTGATTAATAAGTACTTCCCGTATTTCTCCAGCATCGGTCGGCCGCCAAAATAGCCAAGCCAATAGAGGAACAGCTGCGCTATTGTCCCGCCGATCGTCCCAGCCACAACCGCACCAGTAAAACCGATGGTTCCCTCTGAAATCATATATCCGCCATAGCCAAGGACGATTTCACTTGGGATGACCTCAAGCATCAATCCAATAGCAATCCCCATGTAGCCAAGGCTCGACAGCCAGTCCAAAACAGCCAGAATAAATTCTTGCATGTGCACCACTCCAATTCCTTTCACTCTTTAAAAATATATTTATGAATGTCCAAGTTTATCTCTCTTTAGGCAAGAAAAAGAACCTGCCAGATTTGACAGGTTCTCTTAAAAGGAACTTCAGTTGCGCCAACCGCCTCTGAATAAGACTCTAAGACCGATAAAAATAATGACAAAAGCGAAAAGTACGATAACAATTACACCAATAATCCCGAATATGCCAAGTCCCGCAAGAGTCAACAGCAAAGGCCCGAATTCAATCAGTGCCCAACCAGCAAGCATGCAGGCGAGAAACAGCAACACATTGGATCCCCAGTTGAATGACATATCATAATCCCTCCTTTACTATCCAGAATATGTATGTACGGGTAATTGGTACGGGCTAGTGAACTATTCTTGAATTTTTTGTGTAAAAAAGAATCTGCTCGACGAAAATAGAATTACATAAATTTGGTTAATTCTGTTTTCGAAGGGAAAAACAAGGGAAAAGTAAATATTGCTTTCATACATACAACGAGAAGTAAGAGGGGGACTAAGATGACTAATCACTTATATATGCGTTTTATAAAGCTGCCAATAATAGCAAGGATCCTTATGATTGCCTCTTTAATGATTACTCTGTTTGGGGTAGTCATTCATTTTGTTGAACCAAGAAGCTTTCCGACTATCTTTGATGGTGTTTGGTGGGCGATCATCACTGCATCAACAGTAGGATTCGGAGATTTTTATCCCGTTACGACGTGGGGACGGATCACGGCAATCCTGCTCCTGCTGATTGGCACAGGATTTTTATCATCCTATTTCATCCATCTATCAGCTGCGACGGTTACCAAACAAAATGCATATGCAGAGGGAAAGGTAGGCTATAGGGGAAGTCGCCATATTATCATCATCGGTTGGAATGAAAGGTCTCGCTCTGTCATTCGATCTCTCATACAGGCGGATGAAATCATCATATTAGTTGATGATACACTCGGGACAAATCCCATTAAGGATGACAATGTACATTTTATCAGGGGCCGTGCAAACAAGGATCAAACCTTACTTGATGCAGGCATTACTACGGCCAGCAAAGTGATTATAACTTCAGACCAGAACCTGGATGAGCTGCAGGCAGATATGAATACGATCCTCACGCTGCTTGCGATTAAAGGATTAAACCCGGATATCCGCTGTATCGCTGAAATTCAAACAGGCGAACAAGTCAATAATGCGAGAAGAGCCGGAGCTGATGAACTGATTCCTGCCAATGCCTTGACCAGTGCCGTCTTGTTAAACAGCATCGCTTCTGAGGAGGTTGTGAATCCTTTATTGGATATGCTTGGGGAATTGAACGGAAAACGCTTGGCTTATATTGAGGCTGAAGCTTCTCTGATTGACAAGAATTTTCAGGATGCTAGCCGTTTTTTGCTGAAAGAGCGAAATGTTATATTGATTGGACGTAAAAGAGGGGATGACGTAATCGTCAACCCCAAGAACAATATCAAAATTAAATACGATGATCAGCTGCTCGCCATTTTAAATGACGATTAATGCAACAAAGCAGATTCTACTTCGCGGACAAGCGAACGGCCTACTTCAATGTACTTTTCCGGAAAGCTCGCATCCTTATCGACCGGTTCCTGGAACTGGTTGAAGGATGCGCTGGCATTCCCAATCTCCGCATGGTCATCGATTCCACGCTGATATTTGTGGGAAAGCAGGAAAGGCCGCTCAAATTGAACAGTACAGCCCTTCGAATCAAGCTGCCCATCGATGGCCTTGAATGGAAGCCTCAAAAATTGGTACCCAACTTCGTCATCTATTTTATAATCAAACGCCCCATGGTCGTAATCCCAGTTTCCTCCGATTGAATATCCCAACGGTTTCAGCATCTGCTCCAGTTTAAAAAGATCAAAATGTTTGCCCTCAAGCTCAGATTGTATCTCAATCATTGGTCGTTTCCGCCTTTCCACGTGTTTTTGCTTAGTTTTAACCAAAAGCGATTATTTAATGAGCGTTGACCGCTTCGATTGGCCGGATTTTAGCTGATGATCGAGGGTCTTTTCAAGGTTATTGGCGAAAAAATAATTTTTATTGGCGATTTCTACAGCTTTATTGGCGATATTTTATTTTTATTGGCGAAGTTCACAGCTTTTTTGGAGAAAATCCAAATTTATTGGCGAACTGGAAATTCCACTCGATTTTTTCCAATTTTTTTCGATATTCCACGTCATAAAAAAGGAGCACCCACAGGGTACTCCTTTTTCCACTTTATTTAAGTCGCTTTTCCAATTCTGCTTTCTTTTCTTCGAAGCCTGGTTTTCCAAGCAAAGCGAACATGTTCACTTTGTATGCTTCAACGCCTGGCTGGTCGAATGGATTTACGCCAAGCAGGTAGCCGCTCATTGCACAAGCCTTTTCGAAGAAATACACAAGGTAGCCGAATGTGTACTCGTCAAGCTGCGGAATCGTCAGTACCAAGTTAGGTACGCCACCGTCAGTATGGGCAAGCATTGTTCCCTCGAATGCTTTGTTGTTGACGAAATCAACGCTCTTGCCAGCAAGGTAGTTCAAGCCATCAAGATCGCTTGCCGCTTCTTCAATTGTCAATTCATGGCGAGGCTTTTCCACCTTGATGATGGTCTCGAACAAGTCACGTCGGCCTTCCTGGACATATTGTCCCAGTGAGTGAAGGTCTGTAGAGAAGTTCGCTGAAGATGGATAGATCCCCTTCTGGTCTTTCCCTTCACTTTCGCCGAACAGCTGCTTCCACCATTCAGAGAAGTACTGAAGCGATGGCTCATAGTTGATCAGCATTTCGATCGTCTTGCCTTTATTGTATAGCGCGTTGCGGACTGCAGCGTATTGGTAGGCAGGATTCTCTTCAAGCTCTGATTTGCCGAAGTCTTCCCTCGCCTGAGCCGCGCCTTTCATCATCGCTTCAATATCTGATCCACTGACAGCGATCGGCAGCAAGCCTACTGCCGTCAAAACAGAATAGCGTCCGCCGACATCATCAGGAATCACAAATGATTCGTAGCCTTCCTCATCAGCAAGAGTTTTCAATGCTCCGCGTGCTTTATCCGTTGTCGCATAAATGCGCTTGCGTGCCTCTTCGACTCCATATTTTTCTTCGAGCATCTTGCGGAAAATACGGAATGCGATCGCAGGTTCAGTCGTTGTTCCAGATTTCGAGATGACATTGATGGAGAAATCTTTGCCTTCCAACAGGTCCATCACATCTGTCATATAAGTTGAGCTGATGTTGTTACCGATAAAAATGACCTGAGGTGTCTTGCGCTTTTCTTTTGGAAGAGCGTTATAGAAGCTGTGCTGTAAAAACTCTAGCGCAGCACGTGCTCCGAGATAAGAGCCGCCAATTCCTACTACGAGCAGGACATCAGAATCACCCTTAATCTTTGCCGCTGATTTCTGGATGCGTGCAAATTCTTCTTTATCATAGTCTACAGGCAGATCGATCCAGCCTAAAAAGTCGCTGCCTGCACCAGTCTGTTCATGCAATGAATGATGGGCTACTTTTACAAAATCCCTTAAGTATGTAACTTCGTGTTCTCCAAAAAAGCTAAGCGCCTTTGAGTAATCAAAACGAACATGTGTCATGTCTGATCCTCCATTATTTTATATTCTCTATCACTTTATCGAAATGAATCCCAATAATCAAGAAACACTCTCAGATGTAAGCGTGCCCAATTGTGAAATTTTAAGTAAACTTTAAAAAATGTATTTTTCGACATAACCGGGCAGCCTACTTTTGACTTTTTATCCAGAGATAGAAAAATTAAACGCCTAACGACGATTACGGAAGTTGCTTCGCCTTAACAATCAGCCTGTGCGTCGCGGTATCGATTGGAGTGCAGGTAATGAGAGTCAAGGTGTTTTCATCTTTACTGCCGTTTAGCACAGAAACATCCTGAGGTTTAACTACTTGAGTTTCATAAACTTTGTATTGATAAGTTCGATTTTGGGACTTAACAGTCACGACATCACCAGAACTGATCTCGTCCAGGCGGTTGAACATCCTGCCATATGAACGGCTGCGATGGGCAGCAATTGCACTGTTTCCAGGGGTCCCTGGCAGTGAAGTACCATTTAGCAAACCTGAAGCTACATCAAGGTTCCGTTCCGATCCACCGTAAAGAATCGGTAAACGCAAATCGATTTTATCTATTTCGATTACACCAAGCATACCGGTATTGTTGGGCTTTGAGTTTTCCTTTGATGAGTCATTTGTGTTGGATAAATCATTAACCGCCTGGTGATCCCCTTTTTCTTCGGCTTGACCTGCGCGATTCTCCTCTTTTACTTCAAAAACTTCATTTAGTTCATCCAGGCTTTCTTTAGCCGCCTCTTCGTTCATAGCGACGGTAGCTGCTTCTGTTTCAAATGTACTTGCTTCCCACTCGCTAATCAATTTCTCCTGTTGATAGTCAGTATATAAATTTGATAGGGAGGGATATAAAAACAGCCCCCCCCCAGATAGTATAAGAATTAATGAAAGTACCTTTTTCATTTTGCACACTCCATTTTTTATTTTTAGTCAAAATAAAGAGGGGAATCTCTTCCCCCCTATCCTTAGTTCCTGATTGGCTTTCTCATTCTTATTCCTGTACCAGCTGCCATTAGAAGGAAACCTACAATATAGAACATCATTTTGCTGCTTTCACCTGTTTTTGGAAGTACGTTTCCGTACCAGTCTTGCTTAACATCCCCTGAAGAATTGTTATCATTATTTTCCGTTTTCCCAGCTCCATCATCCTCATCAACATCAGTCTCATTGTCAACTTCGGTTTCGTCGTCAACATCTGCTTCATTATCAGTACCGAGGACCGCTTCATCAATTTCCAAATGAATAACCTGGTCTTCTAATTCAAAAGAGAGCATGCTTAGCGCAATGAATTTAGTCGTTCCATCTTCAAACTCAAACTCTATTCCCTTAATATCTGTAACATCTAGACTGTTGGCCAAAATTAGTTTCCAGAGGTTGTTAATCTTGATAAGCTCAAGCTTCTCGCCGCCATCAATTAACAAAGTCAAGTTGACAACTGTTTCAATATCCAGATTAAAAGTGATATACAGTTCTTTGACTATTTCAATAACATCCGGTGATTCTCCATCTTGATCGGAATCTTCGTCGTCATCTCCCGTTCCATCCCCTGGTTCTTCTGTGTTATCATCCTCAGGTAATGCGCAGTCCTCTATCCAATAATTAATGGATCCCTCCGCTTCTACTCCTACTCTAATGTCTTCGACGTCATAGAATCTTTCAGCACCTGATTCAAATACAACCTTAAATTCCGTGATATCATCCTTTGCAAATTCCCCATCATCTTTGAGTTTATATAGTGGTGAGTTACCCGGATTCGACATGACTTCCCATTCACCATTTAATTTAACAAAGACATTCTCAACTGGAGCAACGCAGTTTTTTAGATGAAGATGGATTTCCGTGCTTTTATTGCCATTCTCTTCACCATTATCATCGCCGTTGCCATCACCTGGTTCCTCCGTTCCATCGCCAGGGTTTTCTGTCCCATCTCCTGGGTCCTCTTCACCATCACCCGGTTCCTCCGTACCATCGCCAGGTTCTTCAGAATTGTCATCTTCTATAGAGCAGCCTTCAAGCCAATAGTTAATGGTTCCTTCCGCTTCTTTTCCTTCCCTAACCTCATCCATGGAATATTCTTGTTTAGTTCCTGACTCAAAAGTTAGCCTGAAAGCAGTAATATCATTCTTTACAAACTCACCACCATCTTTCAGTTTATACAGTGGCGAGTTACCCGGGTTCGACATATCTTCCCAACTTCCCTTTAACATGACCTCTACTTTTACCACATCTTCTGTGCAGTTTTTCAAATGCAGATGTATCTCTGTACTTTTATTGGCATTTGATTTAGTACCTTTTTCAGAATCCTTTTCTTCCTTGTTTGAATCACCATTTTCTTCTTGTGTAGATTCATCGTTTTCGTCTTGTGTAGATTCATCATTTTCGTCTTGAGTTGACTCATCGTCTTCTTCTTGAGATGGATCATTTTTTTCTTCTTGAGTTGATTCATCTTTTTCTTCTTTTGTTGTTTGACCGTTTTCTTCTTGAGTTGACTCATCGTTTTCTTCTTGAGCTGATTCATCGGTTTCTTCTTGAGTTGATTCATCATTTTCTTCTTGAGTTGATTCATCATTTTCTTCTTGAGTTGATTCATCATTTTCTTCTTGAGTTGACTCATCGGTTTCTTCTTCATTTGACTGATCGTTTTGTTGTTGAGTTGATTCTTTGGCTTCGATTTCAACTTTTGTGTTTCTTTCAGTATCCGACGCCGCATCTCCATTCTCATTTGCTAGTGCCGGTATTGTCAGTGAAAATAACATTAGGAATGCAATCGAGACTGCTGATAATTTTTTCATAAGAGTCTTTTTCATGTTCTCGTCCCCTTTTCTAGTGTTATTAAAAATTTGCGTAATAAAAGGCTGAATATTCAGATATTATTTGCGACATTTAGCCTCCTTCCCGATAAAATTCACCATTATAATTAGACAAAAAAAGCCGCCGGGAATTTACTTTTCCATGGCGGCTGGACGATCATAGCTGCACTTTTGCAACCTTAGACTCCTGGCTTTGCGTCCCAGCTTTTCAGCAGGTTTGCTATTAGCATGATTGGTGCTTTTTACTTATGTAAAATATTCCTCGGCTTCCTTGTCTTACATTCTAAGACTTACCACAGTTACCCAGCGACTTAAACATATAGTCCTATTAATTTAATTGGTAAATTTTTCTCCATTTTCATTAATTCACCTTGAAGAGGGATATATTTAGTATTTCACACTTATTCCAAAGAGCTTTCACTAAGATTTTTGACCTAATAAAAAGACAAAGGACCCAGAGTTATGCCCCTGAGTCCTTCAGTAATTTATAACGACATACGATAGATTTCCATTACATCGTCTTTATTCAATTTTGCAAAGTTGCCGAATTCCCCATTGACCATAGCTTTGTCAGCCATTACTTCAAGCTTGCTGTCATCAATGTCATAGTCAGCAAGGCGTGACGGTGCGCCAATGCTGTTCCAGAATTCACGCAGCTTTTCGATTCCTTCTAATCCTGCTTCTTCGTCGGTCTTGCCTTCTGGATTCACGCCGAAGACCCTGACAGCCATTTTCTTGAAACGTTCCGGTTTTATCTTAAGGTTATGCTTCATCCAGTTCGGGAACAGAATCGCCAGACCGCCTCCGTGAGGGATATCATAAACGGCTGATACAGCGTGTTCGATATTATGCGTCGCCCAATCTCCTCGGTATCCCATATTTAGGATTCCATTCAATGCCATCGTTCCTGAGTAAAGGATCGTTGCGCGGTATTCATAGTTTTCCAAATCTGCAAGCAGCTTTGGAGCTGTTTCCATCACTGTTAAAAGCAAGGATTCACACATGCGGTCCTGGAACTCAGTGTTTTCGGTCAAGTGGAAATAGTGTTCGAATACATGTGACATCATGTCCACAATTCCATAAATCGTCTGATCTTTCGGAACGGTGTAAGTGTTCACGGGATCAAGGATCGAGAATTTCGGGAATGTGACCGGGCTTCCCCAGCCATACTTTTCATTCGTTTCCCAGTTGGTGATAACAGAACCTGCATTCATTTCAGAGCCAGTGGCTGCCAAAGTTAGTACTGTGCCAAAAGGAAGAGCTTCTGCTGCAAAAGCCTTCTTTGTGACAAGATCCCACGCATCTCCATCATATTTTGCACCTGCAGCGATTGCTTTTGTGCAGTCAATGACACTGCCGCCGCCTACTGCAAGCAAAAATTCGATTCCTTCATCTTTGCAAATTTTCACGCCTTTATGCACAGTCGACAGACGAGGGTTTGGTTCCACACCTGAAAGTTCGTGTACTTCTGCCCCAACCTCTTTTAGGGTGTCCATGACAGAATCATAAAGACCATTGCGTTTGATGCTGCCACCGCCATAAACCAGCAGGACTTTTTTACTGTATTGAGGAACTTCGTTTTTCAATTCCTCGAGCTGGCCTTTGCCAAATATCAGTTTCGTTGGATTGTAAAAAGTAAAGTTATCCATTTAAATCACCTTCCTCTAGGGATAATTATGTTCTTTTTCTAAAAGCATTGCAAAAAATACACTTCTTAATGTGCTCCAATATGCTGCGAAATGTTACAAACTTTTTCTCGAGGGTAGGTAATAAATAGATGACGAATGAATAATTCATTTCGTGCTGAAACAATCTATAAAAGAACAAATTTAATTTTAAGGGAGGAAACATCCATGAGCGGTATTCAACGTGCAGCACTAGTACTTACCATTATCGGGGCCATCAACTGGGGCTTAGTAGGATTCTTCCAATTTGACCTTGTTGCAGCTATTTTCGGCGGACAGGATTCAGCATTGGCTCGAATCATCTATGGATTAGTCGGTCTTGCCGGTCTTATAAACATCGGACTTCTATTCGCACCAAGCGAAAGAGAAGAAAGAGCAGCAGAACCAAGAGCTACTCGATAATTGAACTTCACAAGAAAACCCGCCAAGGAAGGCGGGTTTTTCTCATGCTTATGATAATACTTTCTTGATTCTTTGTATGGCCCAATCCAGTTCTTCCTGGCTGATGACAAGCGGCGGAGCGAAACGGATGACCGTATCATGCGTTTCTTTGCAGAGCAGCCCTTCCTCTTTCAGCTCTTCACAATACTTGCGTGCAGGTTCTGTTAACTCGACACCAATGAACAAGCCGCGGCCGCGGATATCCTTGATGATAGGATTGTCGATTTCACGGAGCTTGCTAATGAAATAGTCACCCAGTTCAAGGGAACGATCAGCAAGCTTCTCATCGATCAAAACATCAAGGGACGCGATGGAAACTGCGCAGGCCATTGGATTGCCGCCGAAAGTGGATCCGTGGGAGCCTGGGTTGAATACTCCCAGTACATCATTGTCGGCAACGACACATGAGATCGGGAACACCCCACCGCCAAGTGCCTTTCCAAGGATGTACATATCAGGCTCGATACCCTCCCATTCACATGCGAACATTTTTCCGGACCTCGCAAGACCAGCCTGGATTTCATCTGCAATGAACAGGACATTGTTTTCTTTACATGCCTCGAACGCAGCTTTCATGAAACCCTCTGGCGGAATGACGATTCCTGCTTCACCTTGAATCGGTTCAATCAGAAACGCTGCAGTGTTAGGAGTGATCGCTTCTTTCAGTGCCACAAGGTCACCATAAGGAATCAGTTTGATCCCTGGAAGCATCGGGCCGAAGCCTCGTTTGTATTCTTCTTCAGATGATAAGGAGACCGCCGTCATTGTGCGGCCATGGAAGTTCCCGATACATGCGATGATTTCAGCCTGATTGTCCGCAACGCCTTTGACATCATAAGCCCAGCGGCGAGCTGTTTTAATAGCCGTTTCAACCGCTTCAGCACCCGTGTTCATCGGCAAGGCCATTTCTTTATTCGTTAACTTGCAAATCTTTTCATACCATGGTCCAAGCTGGTCATTGTGGAATGCTCTTGAAGTTAGCGTAACACGGTCAGCCTGGTCTTTAAGCGCCTGGATGACCTTCGGATGGCGGTGCCCCTGATTGACAGCTGAATACGCACTCAGCATGTCCATATATTTGTTGCCTTCAGGATCCTCTACCCAAACTCCTTCTGCCTTTGAAATGACGATTGGCAGCGGATGATAGTTATTCGCACCATACTTTTGAGTCTGCTCGATCAGCGAGCTAGTTTTTGTTGTTGTCATGAACCTTCCTCCGTTCCAATGAAAAAATTGGTTAGACAATCATATTGTAACCTGTAAGCTCTTTCATTTTAACCCCCTAAAAAAGAATGCTAGAAAGTTTCCTTGATTTTCCCAGTATGTAAATCCAATGATGGACACTTTTTCCCTTTCATAAACGATTTCTATCCGTCATGGCATCAATAAGCTTTTTTGATGCTTTGTTTTCTCAGTCGCTGGTGTTTCGGAGCTCCAATCGGCTTTATTGGTGCTCTGTTTTCCCAGTTACTGGTGTTCCGGTGCTCCAATCGGCTTTATTGGTGCACTGTTTTCCCAATTACTGGTGTTTTGATGCCCCAATCGGCTTTATTGGTGCTCTGTTTTCCCAGTTACTGGTGTTTCGGTGCTCCAATCGACTTTATTGGTGCTCTGTTTTCCCAGTTACTGGTGTTTTGGTGCTCCAATCGGCTTTATTGGTGCACTGTTTTCCCAGTTACTGGTGTTCCGGTGCTCCAATCGGCTTTATTGGTGCTCTGTTTTCCCAGTTACTGGTGTTTCGGTGCTCCAATCCACTTTATTGGTGCTCTGTTTTCCCAGTTACTGGTGTTTTGGTGCTCCAATCGGCTTTATTGGTGCTCTGTTTTCCCAGTTACTGGTGTTTCGGTGCTCCAATCGACTTTATTGGTGCACTGTTTTCCCAGTTACTGGTTTTCCGGTGCTCCAATCGGCTTTATTGGTGCTCTGTTTTCCCAGTTACTGGTGTTTTGGTGCTCCAATCGGCTCCCACTTTCTTCGTTTCATCAATGATTTCTGTCCGTCTCAACCATTGGTGTCTGTCAGACTAAAATAAAAAAACCGGACAAAATTGTCCGGTTTCGCCTGTAAAGCTTATTTTTTAGCCATATCTGACTGGTTAATCCACTCTTGAAGCTTATCCTTCAAAGTGTTGAAACCTTGAGCTGAGTCGTCCTGGTGCTGAACTACAGCTGCTGGACGCTTGCTGCGTGGCTTTTTAGCGCGTTGTGGTTGTTCTGGTGCTTCTTCAGTTGCACGGATTGATAAGCCGATTTTTCCAGCAGCTTCATCAATTGACAAAACTTTCACTTTCACTTCATCGCCAACTGTAAGGTGCTCGTTCACGTCCTTAACATAACCGTGTGTGATTTCTGAAATATGCACAAGACCTTGTGTATTTTCATCTAATGCTACGAAAGCGCCGTATGGCTGGATTCCTGTTACTTTACCTGTTAAAACGCTGCCTACTTGAATATTTTCTGACATGGAAACACTCCTAAATATTGTTTTATTTTATCCCATTAATACGCAATTAAAAATTATATCATATTCTGTAGCATTTATCAAAAGGAATAAGATAATTCTATATGAGTGTTTCCATTATTGTAATGGCAAAAACTGGACTTTCCAGAATCCGTCCTCCTGAACCATCTGGAAAACTGGTGCATCACTACGGTCATTGAAATGGAGCTGAACCCCGATGACTTTTTCCGGATCTTCGTTTGTGTAGTAAAGCGTAGCATACTTATATCCTTCTAAAATGATGCTAATGTCCATCTCTGCAGCCTTCATCTCCTCAATATACTGATCTTTTGGAGGCTGGCCGCCATTCTTGCTGTACAGGGCATATTTGGTTTCGTAATCCCCCGTTTGATCTGCATGGAAGTACATCTGCATTATTTCAAACGGCCCGTAATCTCTTAGGATATTGAAGTTCTTCTTGGCGGCGAATTCTTTATAGCTCGAAAGCAGTGAATCCGGTAGCGGAAGCACTTTCCTGCCAATGATATCTTCTCGTTTCAAATGGGTTGGAAACTCCAAATAACTCGGATCAAGCCTTTCCACATCATCCGGTTTTAAAAAGTTATTGCTTTCCATTTTTTTATACATGTTTTGCACCGTTGCAGCTGTCTGGGTATCAGGATAGGTTTCCATCAAATACAAGTATGCTTTCTTCACTTCATCTTTTAACTCGTTATTCTTGTTATAAATATGCTCACTCACAAGGAAGAGAGCAAATAGCGACTTTACGTCATTATTCATAGTTTCTTTGATGGTCTCATCCTTCACCGTTGCAATCGATGTTTCGAGCTTTACCAGCAAATCTGCCAGGCCCTCAAAAGAAATGACCTCTCCGTTACGATCCTGGACTCGGTTGCTTCTAAGTTCCAAATACTTAATAAAATCTTCATTCACCGATCCGCGAAGGCGGTCTGCAAGGCCGCTGAAATTCACATACGGAACAATGCTGCCTTCCTCTTCCCTAAAAGCATACCCATTTACAACAGCCTTTGTTGACATCTCTTTTAGAGCTGTGGAAGAAAGCCCTGCTCCGCCAGCATTCATCTTTTTGACAACCTCAACGGCATTTTCATTTTCAATGGCTTTATTTATGTCATCTTCGTAATAGGTCATCGATAGATAATAGGCCCCCAAAAAGGACTCCAGTTGGTTAAGGAGAGTGAACTCAGGGCCGTCTAAGGTAACCTCGTCATTTTTTCGCTGCATGAGCTTATCAATGATCTCCGATGGCATGGTGAAAGCTTGATTAATGTCACTAGTAAGCTTTTTCCTCGTATCCTCCAAATCAGTTTGTTCATAAGCTTCAAGGTTTGAAAGGAAGGCGGCCTCCTCATCATTAAGTTCCATTGGGATATTTCGATATAGATAATTTTCAAATCCGGATAAAAAGCCCAGCTTTTCTTTAGTCTGTAATTCCCGATCCTGATAATACTTTTCCAAATCATCAAATACCGCTTTTACATCTGATTTTTTCAACTCACCGGAACTTTTTTCACCCGGAGCTGCTTGGTGCTGTTCTGTTTTCTCTTCAGAAGGTGCACGGTCTCCTATATATTGCATCATCAGTACACCGGCAATCATCCCGGCACCGATAAAACTTGCGGCATATGGCAAATGAAACCACTTATTTTGTTGCTGCTTCTTTTGGTCTTTTTTGATCGCCGCAAGGATCGCTGAACGATTTTCATCATCCGGCATCTCATCGTAGGCTTTTTTCAAGTTCTCCATTCGTTTCTCCAATAACTGATCATCCATGGTTTGCACCCTCCTTCTTTTCGGCTAGAGTGAGCAGCTTCTTCAAGTGGTCTTTCCCTCTTGACATCCTTGTCTTTACATTTGCCAAGGATGCACCGGTAATCTCCGCGATTTCTTCATAGCTTTTATCGTGAAAATAAAAGAGGACAATCGGGATGCGATATTTCTCATCCATTTTTTGAATGCACTCATGCAGGGTCCTGTCTTCCTCATACCGAAGGATGCTTTCCTCTGCTGTCTTCCCGTCATAGGAGCGTTCCTTGCCGATTTTC
This sequence comes from Mesobacillus sp. LC4, assembly GCF_053543455.1. Classification (NCBI taxonomy): domain Bacteria; kingdom Bacillati; phylum Bacillota; class Bacilli; order Caryophanales; family Bacillaceae; genus Mesobacillus; species Mesobacillus sp. LC4. The sequence goes on along the minus strand of NZ_JBGCUB010000002.1, from coordinate 874,923 downwards.
AGTACTTTCTTGAGCTGCCTTTGTTTACTGCGCGCAAAATCCCTTGTCACATTCAAGGTGATTTTATAGAGCCAGGTCGTGAATTTCGCATGTGAGAATTGGTCGATGAAGCGGTAAACCCTGACGAACACTTCCTGGGTGATATCATCTATGTCGTCATATTTGTTCCCAAGCTGGAAGGCAAAGCGTTTGACGGTTGGAGTATGGATATCAATTAACTCCGCGAAAGCCTGCATATTGCCATTCCGGGCCCGGAATACTAATTCATCATCATTCATTTTGGATCCCCCAAACTGATAACTATCTTTATTTTGTTTTTACGGAGACGGCTGCGGCCGCTTGCGGTTCCGTCCCATCAAGTGAAACTCACTTTATCTATAAAACGGCGTGTTTTGTTTTTTGTTTCAAAAAAATAACAAATAGCTCAATAATTGTTTAAAGCCTGAAAATGCTATGCTTTTTCCTGAAAAAATAGTAACATGAAAAGGTATTTTTTTATTTTGTCAGATAATATAAATATTCAGATTTTTTTAAAAGGAGTTTTCTCTATGAACAAGCACGAACAATGGACTTCAAAGCTGGGATTCATTCTGGCTGCCGCGGGATCGGCCATTGGTCTTGGGGCGATTTGGAAATTCCCCTACATGGCAGGTACAAATGGCGGCGGGATCTTTCTGGTTTTCTTCTTGCTGATGACTATATTTATAGGCGCACCTATTTTGCTGGCTGAATTCATCATTGGCCGGAACACCCAAAAGGACGCCGTTATGTCTTATAAACACCTGGCTCCGAAAAGCGCATGGCCTTTGCTAGGGTATGGCGGAGTCATTGCCTCCTTTCTGATCCTTTCATTCTACAGTGCAGTGGGCGGTTGGATTCTTTCCTATTTAGGAAGGAGCCTCACTGGCTCACTTTCAGGATTGACACAGGCTCAATACGGAGCAACATTCGAAAGCATCATATCCAATCCTGTTGAAGCTGTTGCTGTTCAGCTCCTCTTCCTGGTCCTGACCATATGGGTCGTCCAGGGGGGCGTCCAGCAGGGCATTGAAAAAGCGAGCACATACATGATGCCCGCTCTGTTCATTCTTTTTATCATCCTGGTAATCAGGTCGCTGACATTGGATGGAGCAATGGCTGGGGTAGAATTTTTCCTGAAGCCTGATTGGTCAGCGGTAACGGGCCAAACCATTTTGATGGCACTGGGCCAGTCTTTTTTCGCATTAAGTGTCGGACTTTCTGTCATGGTGACATACGCTTCCTATTTGTCCAAGGGTGAGAGCCTGGCTAAATCCGCTTTTTCAGTAGTCGGGTTGAATATTCTTATATCGCTGCTCGCAGGACTTGTCATTTTCCCGGCTGTATTCGCATTCGGGTTTGAACCGGAAGCTGGTCCAGGTCTCGTCTTCGTTGTCCTGCCGGCCGTTTTTAATGAACTGGCATTTGGCGGGTTATTCCTGACGATTTTCTTGGTTTTGCTGCTTTTCGCGACCTTGACATCCGCATTTTCGATTCTCGAGATCATCGTTGCCGTACTATCCAAAGGAGACAACCATAAGCGTAAAAAGTTCTCCTGGATCGCTGGTTTGCTTGTTTTTGCTGCAGGAATTCCGAATGCCCTATCATTCGGTGTTTTATCTGATGTGAAATTTTTCGGGAAAACCTTTTTTGATCTCGCCGACTTCCTTACGAGCAATATCGCCTTGCCGCTGGGAGCCTTCTTTATTGCCATATTCGTCGGGTATGTGCTGCCTCGAAAAATGGTCAGACGCGAATTGGAGGAAGGCACTGGAAGTCATTCGTTGCTATTCAACATCTGGTACTTTTCCATCCGCTACATCGTACCAATAGGTATTGGCATTGTGTTTTTACAATCGATTGGTATAATCTAAAGTTAAGAAAACGTTCACATTATTGTCGATATTTTCAAAAATTTAATGATAAACTTATAGTAAGAGATATTTTATTTTTGGAGGTGATGAGCGATGACTGCAATTGGCCAGAATATCAAGATGTGCCGTGAACGAGTCGGAATTTCCCAGGAGGAGCTCGCTTTAAAAATCAGGGTAGGTACGCGAACGATCCAAAGATATGAAAGCGGCGAGCAGACACCTAAATTGCAGACGATTCTAAAGATCTCAACAGCCCTTGATGTCCCTGCCTCAGAGTTAATGGGAGAGGTTTATTACGCTGCACCGCCAGAACTCGACCAAAGACCAAGCAGCTTGTAACCTGCAATTTCATAAGACATCTTAGCAGGCAGAAATCTCTGCCTGCTCTATTTTTTTTAGAAGTTAGTAAAAAAACCCTAAAAATAAATGTATACTATTCTGCCAATCTGGCTATCCTAATCCCATAAGGCTTTCTAGTATTCCCCCCTTTTTTAATGGGCACCAGAATTGGTGTCCATATTTTTTTGGGTTTAATGACATTTTTTTGTGTGAAGTGGCATTTTGCGGGGAAAATAAATGGCATACCTTACCTAATTCGCTAATCATGTCAGGAGTGAAAGCCGATGGAATTCGCCAGGAATAAAACTGTAAGAGGAATCGACCTTTACTATGAGCACTACCAGAACCCAGACGCAAAGGAAACTCTGGTTCTGCTGCATGGTTTTCTTTCCTCTACTTTCAGCTTCAGGCATTTAATCCCCCTTTTAAAAGAGGATTATAACGTCATTTCGGTGGACCTCCCCCCTTTTGGAAAAAGCGGCAAGGTCTCCAGCTTCAAATATTCCTATGAGAATCTGGCCACAACAGTCGTTGAGCTGATGAAATCCCTTGGCGTCCGCGAATTCAATGTCGTAGGGCATTCAATGGGAGGCCAAATTGCCATGAATATTCTATTGCATTATCCTCAATATGCGAAAAAAGGAATCTTGCTTTGCAGTTCGGGATACTTGAAAAAGGCAAAGCTGCCGCTTGTCCTTTCAAGCTACATCCCGTACTTCCATCTGTATGTCAAGTTCCACCTGGCACGTTCGGGTGTAAAACAAAACTTGCAGAACGTCGTGTATGACCATTCGATGATCAATGATGAAATGCTGTATGGCTACCTCTCTCCTTTCCTGGAGGATGATATTTTCAAAGCGTTGACGATGATGATCCGCCACCGGGAGGGCGACTTATCTGCAGAAGATTTACGTAAAATCAATGCACCTTGCCTGCTGATTTGGGGTGAACACGATAAAGTCGTTCCCGTCCGGATCGGGAGGAAGCTGAATAAGGATTTGAAGAATTCAGAGCTCGTCATTTTAAAAGAGACCGGTCATCTCGTACCAGAGGAACGCCCGGAAGATGTCCACCAGCTGATTAACGGGTTCATGGCAGCAGAGGAAATAGCTGAAGCAACAGCAAACGGCAGCCGCTGATGGCTGCCGTTTCTGTTCGAAATTGATAAGTTTATAAGGAGCAAGCATCCTCATTCTTGATCGCCAGCAGAGTGTTTGCGACTGAAAGGCATTGCTCATATGGCAGGACCTGTTCGAATGAAAACTCGAAAACAGATTGGATCTTGCGTGCAATTTTATCGGCTTCGTCATAATCATGGACAGCCTGAAGGATATCGGCGATTTCCGGGTCGAACTGGCCTTCGCCGACCTTGAAGGGGTCCCATTTATTCAAAACATCTATTAGTTTATAGCTAAGTTCTTTCGATTCCAATTCAATCACCTGATTATTTTTTAAAAATATTTTATCATAAAGTAAGAGTCAGATAAATTTTTCAAGGAGAAGGCGGTGCGTACATAGTGGAAAGAATAAACTTTGACAAGGTAGTGGACAGGAACAATTCGCATTCAGTGAAGTGGGATGCGATTGATAAGGTTTTTGGCAAGGATGACGTCCTCCCAATGTGGGTCGCGGATATGGATTTCCATCCTCCAAAGGCAGTTACCGATGCGCTGAAGGAGCGGATTGAACACGGTGTATTTGGCTATACCTTTGTACCAATGTCTGTGACAGAAGCCATAAAGGACTGGATGAAGAAGCGCCATGATTGTGAATTCAAAAAATCATCCATCGTTTTCAGCGAAGGCGTCGTTCCATCAATCAGCACGGCTATCCGCGCCTTTACGGAAAAAGGGGATAAGGTACTTGTTCATTCTCCAGTGTATCCACCATTTTTCAACATGGTCAAAAATAATGACCGCACCCTGGTGACTTCCAATTTATTGATTGAAAACGAACGATTCGAAATAGATTTTGCAGACTTTGAAGCCAAGCTTCAGGATGGCGTGAAAATGTTCATTCTCTGTAACCCGCATAATCCTGGGGGCAGAGTCTGGACGCAGGATGAGCTGGAAAAGATTGGTGACCTGTGCGTAAAGCATGATGTTCTGATTGTTTCCGATGAAATCCATTCAGACCTCGTGTTCAAGCCAAATGTCCATATTCCAATCGCTTCAATCAAGGAAGAGTACAGGGAGATTACGACCACTTTCGTCGCGCCAAGCAAAACCTTCAACCTAGCCGGGCTCCAGGCTTCCGCCGCTCTGATTCCGAACAAGGAGCTGAAGGTAAAATTCAAGAAAGTCCAGGAGCAGCAAGGATTCTTTACATTGAATGCCTTTGCGATTGCCGGGATGGAAGCTGCATACCGAGAAGGCGAAGAATGGCTGGAGCAGCTGCTTGACTACTTGGATGAGAACATGAGGATCGCGACCGATTTCATGGCCGAACACCTGCCATCATTAAAACCGATGAAAGCAGATGCCACCTACCTCCTCTGGATCGACTGCCGTGAACTTGGCTTGAGCGATGAGGAAATCAAGGAGCAGCTGCTGGAAAAAGGAAAACTCGGTCTGGAGCCAGGAATGAAGTATGGTGAAGGCGGCGAAGGTTTCGTCAGGATGAATCTTGCCTGCCCGCGTGAAACCTTGAATGAAGGACTAGAAAGGCTTAAAAAGGCATTCAGCTAAAAGCTTATGGAAAGCAAAAATGGAGCCGTCCGATTAGGGCAGGCTCCATTTTCTATGCGCTTACTTCCAGAGCCTCGTAATATGGCTCTAAGGAATGGCTTATGATCTTGTCCATGAAAGGGTGCAATTCTTGTGGAATCAGCAGGCGTGCGTAGTCCCAAGCATTCCTCTCGATCTGGAGCGCAATCCCCTTCTGCAGCCCATCGTTGCCTGCTTCCTCCATCTTCTGGATCAGCTCCGCAAGTTCGCAGTCCTCGGCGTGCCCAATCTCATGAGCAAACACAATGGCCAAATAATCTTCAAATTGTTCCGTAGACGAAAAGACCTGCAGGCATTGCGCCTTGATCTCTTCAATATATAAAGTAATCGTATGACTTCCAAAATTATATTTCCCGCCCGCAAAGCGGTCTCCCGGGAAAAAATCCTCAAGCTCTACTTTCACACTGCTGCCAGATTGGACAAGAATCTCCTCGACAATCTTCTCTATCTGTAAGTTCTTCAATTTATACCCCTACTCTTGAATTTAGAATATAAATTGTATTATAACGTTTTACTAAAATAATGAAAACATGACTTTTACCCTGGATTCAGCTTGGATAAACCAAAAATCGGCTATAAAAAAGAACAGCCAATTAAATCAGCTGTTCTCCTTTGTATCATTCATTTGCTTCATGATTGCCTGCTCGTGTTCCTTTGCTTTCTGTGCTTCCCTTTTGGAAACCTTGATGATGTATCTCATTGTCAGGACCGCTCCGATCAGGAAAACGAGTGACGTGATCGCGGCGGGGATATATTCTGTCTTGTCTTCCGGAAAATATAAAAATAATGAGATGACAAACCACTTACTCATTCTCATCTTCCTTTCATCAGCTCTCCAAACATTATATCAAGGTTTGCATGTACGTCCAACCGCAAACAACTTCCTATTTCAGGACATTGATTTTTTCGATGACGATGTCTTCCTCTGGCTTGTCCCCAGCACCTGTAGGCGCAGCAGCAATCTTATCAACAACATCCATTCCCTCGACTACCTGGCCGAATACTGTGTGCCTACCATCAAGGTGAGGAGTGCCGCCATTTTCATACATCTTCAGGACTTCTTCTGGGTAACCAGCCTGCTTCATCTTCTCTGGTAAACTAGCATCCAGTTGCATGTTCTGGACGATGAAAAATTGGCTGCCATTCGTGTTCGGGCCGGAGTTGGCCATTGATAAAGCTCCGCGAATGTTAAAGAGCTGTTTTGAGAATTCATCTTCGAACGGGCCGCCGTAAATGCTTTCGCCACCCATACCAGTTCCATCAGGATCTCCCCCCTGAATCATGAACCCGTCAATAACACGGTGGAAGGTGACTCCTTCATAGTAGCCCTCTTCGCTATGCTTAATAAAATTCTCTACCGCTTTTGGAGCCTGCTCAGGGAAAAGCTTGATTTTAACAGTTCCCATGGACGTGACCATTTCCACAAGCCTTTCATTTTCCTGGACCTCTGCTGTGGCTTGAGGGTAATCAAGATCTTCCTCAACTGCTTGTCCAGCATTCGTCTTGTCTTCGTTCTGCCTGTCTTCATTCTGCTTGTCTGCTTCCTGCTTTTCGTCAGCAGTCCCGCAGCCAGCGAGTACAACCATCATTGCAAAAAGTACGGCCAATATTTTTTTAGTCATTGTATGTATCCCTCCTATAGACACTTTAAACGATTACAAAATGTTTTGCATCTTTGTTTTTGTTATAATAAAAGAAATGATCAGTATTGCGAAAGGAGCTTCAACATGGCTGAATTGAACATTGGCGATCAAGTGACCGCCATTTATAAAACCGGCAAATACATAGGCGAAATCACGGAACGCCGCCCACAGCACTATCTTGTCCGCGTATTGGCTGTCGCAAAGCACCCGATGCAGGGCGACCTCCATAATCCAAAGGACGCAGGTGTTGGCTTTTTCCATGAAAGAAAAGCACTTTCCTTCCGCGAACAGGCCAATATCCCGGAGAAAATGGTCAAGCCATTCGAGGGCAAAATCCCTGATTATCTTGAATCCTTAAAAGAAGCGACGAACAAGCTGCGTGCCGAACTCGAAGGTGATGATTCTGCCTGGGCACAGCAAAGCCTGAGAAACCTTGAGTCTTTGGAAAAAGATTATTTTAAATAAGGTTAATTCAACCCAAAAAAGCCCAGACGCAAAAAGCCAGATTGTTTTTTCCAATCTGGCTTTTCTATGCGAATTTATTGAGCAGTTTGGAAAAGTCGACCATATCCCCGATTGTTGCTGGCTCCGGCCTCTGAAGATATTGTTTGTCTTTTTCGACGAGCTTGTAAATGTGGTAAGTCGTCAACGCATCATCAAGAGCGCGGTGATGTTTGCCTGTACCTTCCCTTCCATACTCCTGGACGGCCTTCCATAGACCTGTTTGATTCTGGTCGCCGAAGAAACGTTTGTATTCCATCGAAAGATCGATTTGCTTTCCCGGCAGCGGAAAACCGACTGACGCCTGCTGGCAATTTTGCTGCAATACCTTCATATCCATATTGCCCCAAGTGACAATCTGGCAATTCTTGTTCCCGCCCATTGACCTAAGCTTATCAACCAAAGCCTTGAAAGTGATGCCTGAATTGACCTGCTCCTGAGTGATGTTCAGGAAGGAGCGGCAGCGTTCTGTCAAAATCGGAAAACGCAGCGGCCGAACATAAGATGAAAATTGCTCAACCATTTTGCCATTTTCGACGAGGACAGCACCAGCTTCAATGATTTCCGGGTAAAAGCCCCTTCTTCTGCTGTTCCGATCAGGCATCGTAAACTCAAAATCAATAAATAATGTTGTCCTTTCTTTTTCGCTCATGCTTCCCCAACTTTCTGAAAAGCCAGTAGTTGTATGTAACCAGTATATGCTTTTCGGTCGATTATTTTATCTATTATAGCATGTTTTTTAATAAATTTTTAAATTTTCTGCAATTTAAAGCCAGCATTTTTTCAACTTGAAAAAGAATGTAAATCTCAACGCATTCGCTCCGATATTATGATGAGTGACAAAAAAAACGAATTGAATGCAGAAAGGAATTACCGTGAGGATTATAACAGGCTATCTTTTGATACTACTATTGATTCCTGCGTTTATTGCAGTTGTGATTTTAACCTATACTGAAGCAGGAAATTCCGTAAGCCTCAGTAAAACTCTTAATGAAAAAATCGATTTAACGGAGACGAAGCTTTCCCAGACGAGTTTGATTCTTGCCAATAATGGTGAAGTCTTTACAGAAATTCATCGCCCAATGAACAGGAGTTATGCTGCCGGGCATGAAATCCCTGATTTTATAAAAGAGGTGTTCATTGTCTCTGAGGACCGGAATTTTGAAAAGCATCCCGGTTTTGACTTGCCGGCTATTGGCCGTGCGCTGGCGATCAACATTCACTCAGACGACATCGAACAAGGCGCGAGCACCATTACCCAGCAGCTAGCGCGGAACCAATACCTGAACCATCACCAATCCTATAACCGCAAGCTGAGTGAAGTTTTATATGCATACCAGCTTGAGAAAACCTTTTCCAAGCAGGAAATCCTTGAACAGTACATGAATGCAATCTATTTTCACAATAATGCGTATGGAATAAAGGCTGCGGCGCAGTTTTATTTTAAAAAAGCCCCATTGGAACTGTCACAGGCGGAACAGGCTTTCCTTGCTGCGATTCCTAATAATCCGACCTTCTATGATCCGATTGAACATTTCGACCGGACGAAAAAACGCCAGGAACGGCTTCTTGACCAGCTTGCACAACACGGTAAAATCAAACCTGAAACAGCTGAAAAGCTAAAGATAGAAGCTATCACACTGAAAGTTGATTCCAGGAAAAATTCATACCCAGATTATTCTTCCTATGCTCTACACGAGCTGAGGGAGCTGATTTCCGAACAGGAGAATTTTGCTGACACCGAGGAACTAACTGCAAGGGTGGAGGAATTGCTCCGTTCAGGGGTCACGATCCATACAAACCTGGATATTGTATTGCAAAAACGGGCAGTCCAAGCTTTTGAGGCTCATCTCAAGGATGCATCGGTTCAGGGTGCCGCGGCGGTGATCAACCATGAAACGGGCCAGATTGTCGCCATCTCAGGAGGAAAGGGTTATCATAGCGGTGACTTCCATCGCGCTTATCAGGCCTTTCGCCAGCCAGGTTCTTCAATCAAACCATTGCTTGTTTATGCCCCTTATTTAGAAAGATTCGACGCAAACAAGAATTCTTCAATAAACGCCGGTCCCCTTTGCATCAAGGGTTATTGTCCAAAGAACTACGGAGGATCGAACTACGGGATGGTCACGCTGGAAAAGGCATTCATCCACTCCTACAATACACCGGCAGTACGGATTTTCCAGCAAGTTGGCGCAGATGAAGCCTTCAATGACCTGGCACCTTTCAAATTTGAAAAAGTGACAGCACAGGACCATGTGTTGGCCTCGGCAGTTGGCGGATTCACGACCGGGGTCAGTCCCCTTGAAATGACCTCAGCTTATACAGTGTTCAGCAATAAAGGCCTATACCTTAAGCCAAGGGCAATCTCGAAGGTAACAGGAGCGGACGGAGAGGTCCTATATAGCTGGAATGACGAGCCTGAACAGGTGTGGAATCCGAGCACCGCTGAAAAAGTCCGCAGCCTGATGCAAAAGACGGTAGCCTCAGGGACCGCAAGAAAAGCAGCTGGTGCTGGATCTGGCGCTGGCGGCAAGACAGGCACAACTAATGATTTTAAGGATTTCTGGTTCATCGGCTTCAACGGGTCTTTTACAGCAGGAGTTTGGGTCGGCAAAGACAAGCCGCAAAGCATGGAATATATCAACCATCAATCACCGCATCTATTGATATGGCGAGAGATCATGAAACAAAAGTAAACCGGGCAGGAAATTACCCGCCCGGCTCTCTTAAATCATCACTCATCATGTTTATAATGGACACTTTTTTTCTTACTCTCATTCATTTCTGTCCGTCATCACGTTCATGACGGACACTTTTTTCTTTCGCTTACCTATTTCTGTCCGTCATCTCGTCCATGACGGACACTTTTTCCTTTCGCTCGCCTATTTCTGTCCGTCATCTCGTCCATGACGGACACTTTTTTCTTTCGCCCAACTATTTCTGTCCGTAAGCTTCCTTTGGACAGACTAGCCCGAAATAAAGAACCAAAATCGGAGTTTTAAAGCGGCAGGCTTGCGATCAGGCTGTTATATACTTTTACTGCGAGATACACTACGCCCAGCACGAGCGTACTCCAGAGGATGACCTGGAAGAATACCGTTCCGATAACACCGGCAAGTGTTAGATTAGGGCTGATTTTATAGACAAAATAAATGAAATAGACCATCGTTGCCAATAATAATATTGCACCGATTCCGATGAAACTGAAGAAACTGGCCAGTGCTGCAATCCCGCCAACAAAGTAAATAACCGCTCCTTTGCGGATCAACTTCAGGCTTTCCCCTTCATGGTCACCAGAAAATAATAGGAGGCTGACCTCATTGATTGTATCGGCAATCAGCTTCAGAGCTGCGAACACCATGAAATACACCACCATGAGTAAAGCCAGCAGTGATAGCTTGATACCTGTATCTGAAAAGAATTCCAGCATCCCGTCATAAATCCCGGCATTTTTCAGAATGGAGACTAACTCGATCTCCGTCCTTAGTGACAGGGCCAGACTGAACATAATGATTGATAGCAATGGGAAGTAACTTGTTAAGTAAGGGTTTCTCATAAAAAAATCCACTCAATTCCTTCATTTCCTGTTTATCATTATGAAAGAAAAGAGGAAGACCGGCAACCATAATCTATAACTCAAAAATCTGCAAGAACCCCTCAACCAGAAAAATTCCTAAAAGAAAAAAGCCCCTTTGCAGGAACTTCAATTTTTTGAAACCTTTTTGCTTCTCGTCCGTATAAAAAGGTTGGTGTTACTTTGGAACAATACGGACGTATTCTCTTGAACCGAATGGTACATAAGTGGCTGTTTCAACCTCGTCCAAATCTGATTGCTGGATTTTCAGCACTCCAGGACCTTTATTTGACAATTCTTCGTCATCCATTTGATCAAGAAACATAAACCCCGTGAACAAACTCAGGAATATCCCAACGCATACAATCAGCTTTCGGGCCATGGCTTATCCCCCCTATTCACTGTTAGTATGCAAAAAGAAACAAGGTTTTATTCAATGGTGAGATAAAACCCTGTTGCTTCAAGGTCGATGACATGCATCCCCACCTTTTTTACGATATAATTTTCACATCAGTGGGTTGGAGGCATGAACTTGGTTAAATTGGCAAAAAATATAATGTTAAGCCATTGAATATGGAATTAAATAAGGAGGTATTATCATTTGTCTTTACTTCACCTTGCAGTTTTATCACCGCTTTTACTCGCGATCTTAATTCCATTTTTACATAAGTATTTCAAGAGTATTCATACGGGCTGGTTCCTGCTGCCGCTTCCGGCCGTGCTGTTTGCTTATTTCCTGCAATTCATCAGCACAACTAGCCATGGAGGCACGGTTATGGAGACCGTACCCTGGATTTCCTCGCTTGGAATTGATTTCACGTTAAAAGTGGACGGCCTTGGGCTATTGTTCGCCCTGCTGATCACCGGAATCGGTGCATTAGTTGTGCTGTATTCGATTTACTATTTAAACCCGGACAAAGAAAAGCTGAATACTTTCTATGTCTACCTGCTATTGTTCATGGGCGCGATGCTCGGAGTCGTTTTGTCAGACAATCTGATTGTTCTCTACACATTCTGGGAATTGACAAGCTTCTCTTCTTTCTTGCTGATTGGATACTGGAACCATCGTGAGCGCTCCCGTTACGGCGCGCAAAAGTCAATGCTGATCACTGTTTTCGGGGGATTATCGATGCTTGGGGGCATCTTGATGCTCTATATCATTACCGGAACCTTCAGCATTTCTGAAACAATTCAAATGTCCAATGAAGTTGTGAACCACCCATTATTTACTGCGACACTGATTCTGTTCTTGCTGGGAGCTTTTACAAAATCAGCTCAATTCCCATTCCATATCTGGCTTCCTGATGCAATGGAAGCACCAACGCCTGTCAGTGCGTACTTGCACTCTGCAACAATGGTCAAAGCGGGAATTTATCTTGTCGCCCGCATGACTCCTGTGTTCGCCCATTCAGGCACTTGGGTTTGGCTCGTTGCCGGAGTTGGGGTCATCACCTTATTCTGGGGCTCGTTCTCTGCGGTAAAACAAACGGATTTAAAAGCGATTCTTGCTTTTTCAACCGTCAGCCAGCTCGGCATGATCATGTCCCTTCTAGGTGCCGGTGCTGCTGCGCTTCATTATGGCACGATTGAAGATGGCTATTATATCGTTGCGGTCACTGCCGCCGTCTTCCACTTGATCAACCATGCTACATTCAAGGGCAGCCTGTTCATGGTGACAGGAATCATTGATCATGAAACTGGGACAAGGGATATCCGCAAGCTTGGCGGTTTGATGAATTTCATGCCAATCACCTTCACGCTTGCGATCATCGGGACTTTTTCCATGGCCGGCATTCCTCCGTTCAACGGATTCCTGAGTAAGGAAATGTTCTTCACCGGCATGCTGCGCATTGCCGAAATGGATATTTTCAATATGGACACATGGGGCATTCTGTTCCCAATCATTGCCTGGACGGCTAGTGTTTTCACTTTCCTGTACAGCATGATGTATGTTTTCAAGACCTTCATGGGGAAGTACAAGCCTGAGAAATTGGAAACGAAGCCACATGAAGCGCCGATCGGCATGCTGATTTCGCCGGTGATCCTTGCATCACTTGTAATCATATTCGGTATTTTCCCGAATGTACTGTCACATAGCATCATTTCTCCAGCAATGGGGTCCATCCTTCCATCACTGCTTGAAAATGGTGAAGGATTTGATGTCCATATTTCACATTGGCACGGGCCGACTGCTGAATTGTTCATGACAATTGGTGTGATCACGATTGGAATATTACTCTACAAATTCATGCCAAAATGGGCAGGAATTTATAGCAAGCTTCCATCACGCATGTCATTCAATCGTTTTTATGACCGAGGCCTGGAACTCATGGAGCTGACGTCAAAAAATATCACAAGGTCTTATATGACCGGATTCATCCGGACGTATCTTGTTTATATCTTTACATTCTTTATTCTTGCACTCGCTTCGACATTGATTTTTAAGAACGCCTTTAAATTGGACATGATCGATGTGGCGCCGATTCGTTTCTTTGAAGTGGTGCTCGTGCTGATCATGGCGATTTCAGCGATTACCATCCTGTTTGCCAAATCAAGGCTGACTTCCATCATCCTGCTTGGCGCAGTTGGCTATACGGTCGCACTATTCTTCGTCCTGTTCAGGGCGCCTGACCTGGCATTGACTCAGCTGGTCATTGAGACAGTTTCTGTTTCTCTTTTCCTTCTGGCGTTTTATCACCTGCCGCAGATCAGGAGAAATGAGGAAAGAATCCGTTTTAGGGCCACTAATGCACTGATTTCGATTGGCGTAGGGGCGATTGTGACAATGATTGCCTTATCTGCACACAGCAATAAGATCTTTGGCTCCATTTCTGAGTATTATGTTGAAAATACGTATAAGAAGGCCGGCGGTGAAAATATGGTCAACGTCATTCTCGTTGATTTCCGCGGCTTTGATACCATGTTTGAAATCGCCGTACTTGGCATCGCTGCCCTCGGGATTTTCGCGATGATCAAACTCCGGCTGACAAGGGGGAGTGAATTGGATGAAAACAAATGATGTCATCCTCCAGACTGTTACAAAGTTCACCTTGTTCGTCATCATCCTGTTTTCAATCCACCTGTTTTTCGCGGGACACTATTACCCCGGCGGTGGATTTATCGGCGGATTGATGACGTCAGGAGCAATCGTACTGCTTCTGCTTGCATTCGATATCAAGACCGTCAAAATGATTTTGCCGGTGGATTACTTAAAAGTGGTCGCTGTCGGCTTGCTTTTTGCAATCGGAACAGGGGCGGGGGCGTTATTTTTCGATAAGCCGTTCCTGACACATGCTTACACTTACGCATATCTGCCGCTCCTTGGTAAAACATCATTGCATACAGCGGTATTGTTTGATACAGGGGTTTTCCTTGTCGTCATTGGTGTAACAATGACCATTATTCAAACGATTGGAGAGAGCGAATAATGGAAATCTTAATGGCTTTTCTAATTGGCATTTTATTTATGACAGCCACTTACCTCATGCTTTCAAAAAGCTTGCTCAGGATCATTATCGGGACAGGGCTGTTAAGTCACGGCGCCCATCTTCTCTTGCTGACAATGGGAGGATTAAAAAGGGGGGCGGCTCCGCTGCTCGGAGAACATGCACCATCCTATGCCGATCCGCTGCCACAGGCACTGATCCTGACAGCGATCGTCATCAGCTTTGGTGTGACAGCCTTCTTCCTGGTCGTTGCCTACCGCGCCTACCAGGAGCTGGGAACCGATAATATGGATCGCTTGAGAGGAAAGGAAGGACATGAATAATCTAATCATTTTACCCATCTTGATTCCTCTGATTACAGGGGTAGTACTTATATTTTTCGCAAAAAACATCATGGCCCAGCGCTGGATTTCAGCGATAAGCGGAATGATCACGATTATTGCCGCCTTCATGCTGGCGAACCATGTATACGTGAATGGGATCCAGACAATGGATCTAAGCAACTGGGAAGCTCCATATGGAATCACGCTCGTATCAGATATGCTTTCCGCATTGCTTGTCTTGACGACAAGCATCATCGCTTTTGGAGCAGTAATCTACTCCTTCAAATCCATCGGAGAGGCACGCGAAAAGTTTTTCTATTATCCAGTCGTCAACTTTTTGATTGTTGGTGTTAATGGAGCCTTCACGACAGGCGATATTTTCAACTTGTTTGTATTTTTCGAAGTGATGCTCATGTCTTCATATGTATTGCTAGTCCTGGGCGGAACGAAAATCCAGCTGCGCGAATCGATTAAATACATACTCGTGAACGTCATTTCATCTGCATTATTCGTCATAGCGGTCGCCTATTTGTATTCAGTCGTCGGGACGCTGAATATGGCGCATATTTCCGTTAGGCTCAGCGAGGTTGGTAGCGTAGGGATCATAACGGTTATTGCCGTCCTGTTCCTGATTGTTTTCGGGTTAAAAGGGGCCATCTTCCCGCTTTACTTCTGGCTGCCTGGATCGTATTATGCGCCGCCTGCACCTGTAATGGCGCTGTTCGGAGCACTTTTAACCAAGGTAGGCGTGTATTCAATCACAAGAACATACACCTTATTCTTTTACCATGATGCCGGCTATACGCATCAATTGCTGCAGATCCTCGCCATCATGACAATCATTGCCGGTGTCATCGGGGCTCTCGCGTTCACTGATATCAAAAAAATCATTATCTATAACATTATCGTGGCAGTCGGTGTCATCCTGTACGGTGTATCGGTGCTGACACCTGAATCTCTCACTGGCTCGGTCTTTTACCTGATTCATGACATGAACATCAAAGCGGCCTTGTTCCTGTTGGTAGGAATCATCGTGGTGATTACAGGAACCAGTGACTTGAATAAGATCAGCGGGATGATCAATAGATATCCTGCACTAGGCTGGACGTTCTTCATAGCCACACTCGCACTTGCCGGAATTCCGCCGCTCAGCGGTTTTGCAGGCAAACTGATGATTGTCCGCTCTGGATTTGAAACGGAAAGTTATATTGGCGCATTCGTTGTCCTAATGTCCAGTTTACTTGTCCTGTTTTCAGTCATGAGGATTTTCATCAGAGGCTTCTGGGGAACGCCAAGAGCTTATAAGAACGAGGATGAAGCACCTGTAAAATGGCTGCTCGTTACACCAGCTATTTTAACTGTGTTCGCTGTGCTATATGGCTTCGGAACTGAGGCTATTTATCCGGTTATTTCAACAGCCGCAGAAACGCTTGCCAATCCGGAAATCTACATCAATGCTGTTTTAAAGGAGTGATGAGCTATGGCTTTTCAAATCTTGCTGAATTTCATTCTGGCCTTTGTCTGGATGTTCCTTAAGACATCCTACTCCCCGGCTTCCTTTTTCGTCGGGTATTTCTTCGGCCTGCTCATCATTTATATTTTCCGGCGCTTCTTCACTTCACGTTTCTATTTATTAAGAGTCAGCGCCGTATTGAACTTGATTTATATCTTCACTTTAGAACTGATTCTTTCGAATATAGCGGTTTTAAAGGCTGTCCTTAGGCCAAAGCTTAATATCAAACCAGGCATCTTCGCTTTCCCGACAGAATTGAAGGAAGACTGGGAAATTACGATGCTCGCAAACCTGATCACTTTGACTCCTGGCACACTCGTCGTCGACGTTTCACCTGATAACAGGATATTATACGTTCACGCGATGGATATCAGTGATGCAGATGAAGCGATCCAAAGTATCAAAAATACCTTTGAAAAAGCGATTATGGAGGTGAGCCGATAATGTTTGAAGCGGTTTTGTGGATTTCCGTTACCTTCATATCTCTTGCGATGATTGGTCTTATTTATCGAGTGATCAAAGGTCCTACCGTGGCGGACCGTGTAGTTGCTCTCGACGCGATCGGCATCAGCCTGGTTTCTGTGGTTGCTTTAGTATCAATCGTTCTTGAAACAAGTGCTTTTCTGGATATCATCCTGCTGATTGGTATCCTGGCATTTATCGGAACAGTTGCCTTTTCAAAATTCCTTGAGAAGGGAGTAATCATGGAATATGACAGAAATGGAGATCGTTAAGTTTTTTGCAGGCTTGTTCATCCTGTTAGGAGCCTTTCTTAGTCTTGTGACTGCTTTTGGACTGATCAGGCTTCCAGACGTTTATACAAGAAACCACGCAGCATCGAAAAGTGCCACTATGGGGGTCATGCTCGTATTGCTGGGCACCTTTCTTTACTTCTGGCTGATTGAACATCATTTCAATTCCCGTTTATTGCTTGGGGTAGCGTTCATTTTTCTCACTTCCCCTGTTGCTGGGCATTTGATTGCGAGGGCTGCCTATAACAGTGGGGTAAAGCTGTCAGACCGGACTGTCCAGGACGACCTTGCAAAAGCACGGAAAAAGATGAAAGCTGAAGAAAAATTATAAAAATCATGATGTTTGGCCATCAGGTATTTCCACCTGATGGCTTTTTTTGTCCATGTAAAATTCAATTTTTATCCATACCAAGCAAGGCTTTAGTCACGTATAGTTAAGGTAAGGATCAGGATTCCTGTTTTGCAGAACGGAGGTTATGTGTTATGAACGATGCAAGAATCTCAATTGTCGGCGGCGGAATCAGCGGGTTAAGCACAGCGATTGCTCTTCAAAGATTAGGAATACAGGCCGAGGTGTATGAAAAAGAGAAAAAGATACTTGAACCGGATACTGGCATCATCCTAACCGGCAATGCCATTAGAGCCTTTTACATTATGGGAATTGGTCCAAAATTGCGTGCGAGCGGATTGGATGCTGACGGCTGTTTGCTAAAATCCGATTCTGGTAGAACTATTGCTGAATTCGACTACCACGCACCATCTCATATTCCAAATTACTTATTCATCCACCGCTCTGAACTTCATAGAATTCTGACAGACGCACTCCTTCCTGGTTCCTTCCACTTGGATAAGCATATGATCGATTTTACACACGATGAGACCTTGACGTTATTCTTCGAAGACGGCAGCTTTGTAGAATCAAACTACCTTATTAGCTGCGACGGTGCAGCCTCACAGGTAAGAAAAAAGTTGTTTCCTGGCAGCAGCCTGAAGTATTCAGGTTTTTCCTGCTGGAGAGGCATTTTAGAAGATCCGCCAATGAAGGTGCAAGCCTATACGGAAACATGGGGGCCAAGGGGAAGATTCGGGATTGCTCCGTTAACAGATAATCAAGTGTTTTGGTATGCATTGAAAAAGTCCCATACTGAAAACAGCGACATGAGAGACTGGTCGCCTATCGATTTACTGTTCAACTTTTTCTACTATCATGAACCCATTCAAGAAATTCTGGAAAATACCTCTCCCGACCATATCATTTACGATAACTTATATGAATTGAAACCTTTAACACCGCTTCAGACAGGAAATATCCTATTACTTGGCGATTCAGCACACGCATCCATGCCCAATATAGGCCAGGGAGCATCACAAGCAGCAGAAGATGCTGTTTATCTCGCAAAATGGATCAGCACCGAAGAAACCATTGATGAGGCTTTCCTCAGATACGAAACACATAGGCAGGAGCGCATGAAGATTGTAAAAGAAGAAATGAAACTATACGGCTTGGCAGCGCGGATAGACTTCCCTGGCCTTTGCTCACTCCGTAACAAACTACTGCAGATGACACCAGCTTCCTACCACAACGAGAAACTGAGGAAGGTAATTGAAATCGAGGAAGATATGGATGCCATGTGATGGGGATTGATCTTGACAGCTTTTCGGAATTTCCTATTTAAGGTGTCTGACTTCGGAGGACTTCAGACAGCTTTACCGGGTTTCCTGTAAAAGCTGTCTTAACTTGGGGCTTCTTTTGACAACTTTGTTGACCTTCCTGTAAAAGCTGTCTTAACTTGGGGCTTCTTTTGACAGCTTTGACCCTTCTCCCGTCGAACCTGTCACAATAATGGTTGTTTCTTGACAGCTTTGATCCTTCTCTCACCAAACCTGTCACAATTACGAGCGTTTCTTGACAGCTTTGCCTCTTCTCCCGTCGAACCTGTCACAATAATGGTCTTTTCTTGACAACTTTGACCCTTCTCACACCAAACCTGTCACAATAACGGTTGTTTCTTGACAGCTTTGACCCTTCTCCCGTCGAACCTGTCACAATAATGGTTGTTTCTTGACAACTTTGACCCTTCTCACACCAAACCTGTCACAATAACAGCTTTTTCTTGACAGCTTTGCCTCTTCTCCTTCCGAACATGTCACAATAATGGCTTTTTCTTGACAGCTTTGCCCCTTATCCCGCCGAACCTGTCTCAATCACAAGTGGTACTGGGCAATCCAGTGTCAACTGCTTCCCGCCGTAAATACAAAAACCAGCCTAAGTTGGCTGGTCTATTTTCTGCGTTTGATAACGGCGATTGTGCATCTTGAAATGCAAACAAGGTTTTCTTCTTCATCGGTGATTTTTATATCCCAAACCATGGTTGTCTTTCCCTGATGGAGGACGGTTCCGACAGCTGTAACTACTCCATCTCTTTTTGCCTTGATATGGTTGGCGTTGATTTCGAGACCGACGACTACTTCGTTTTCCTTATCGACTAGTTCGAATGCTCCGACGCTGGCGACGGTCTCTGCAAGTGCTACAGATGCTCCTCCATGCAACAGGCCGAATGGCTGCCTTGTCCGGTCATCGACAGGCATTGTAGCGACAACCTTTCCTTTTTGCAGTTGAGTTATTTCTATTCCCAGTGAGCCAAGCAGTGTATTATTAAGTTCCAATTTCATTACCTCCTTATATTTGGCAAACAATTTATGTTCAAGACCAGGGGAGACTATTATTGTCCTTCGCAATAGGACACATCATTAAAATGAGGTGATCCATATGAACCGAGTTCGTGAAGGCATGATCCCTGCGGTTTTAGGAACGGCTGTGACAGCAGCAGGCTACGCGATGAAACAGAATCGTAAAATCGATAAAATGGTTTCCAACACCATTTTCGGTTTCGGATTGGCCCATATTGTTCTGGGTGCGATCGACCTAGTTGAACACCGGGACGAGTTTTAGCTCATCGAGTTTCGGCTGCAAGTTAGGTGATTATCTTGTTACATGCACCCATGTGTAAGGCACAGTCTGCGTAACATATTATAACAGGCAAATCATACTCACAAACTGTTCCTGAAGGAAGGCAGCTATTTTGACTGCCTTTCCTGCAGGATCACTTCTTCAGGCACAATCGCCTTTTTTATTTTCCTACGGCGAAGGACGATAACCAGGGTGATCATCGCGAGAGCAATTATTGCCAACCAGGCTTCTTTGTTGTACTTCATGATAATGTCCATTTTATCTCCAAATAGATAGCCTAGCACAAATATGATAGAAACCCACACAAATGCGCCGCTATAGGCAAAAATGGCAAAGGTTTTAAACGGAAGCCGGCTGAAGCCGTATAGCAATGGCAGCAAATAGCGGACTCCTGGAGCAAAGCAGCTTAACGATAATGAAAAGGCATGGTACTTCTCCATTAATTTCATCGCCGATTCGATAGAAGCCGCGAATCGTTTCTTTTTTTCCAAGATGCGAAGCACCCTTCTTCCGATTATTCTTCCCAGCAAATAGCTTGAGGTAAAGGCTGCAGAAATCCCCATGTATGTAACCAAAAATGCAAGGGTCGGGCTCAATGCTCCTTTAGCCGAAGCGAGGCCTACAGTCATCAAGATAACCTCATTGGGAACAGGAATAATGAAAACCCCGAACCATAGCCAAAAAAACAAACCCAAATAGCCATTATCTTCAATAACATTGATTACCAGGTCCAGATCCATGGGTCTCCTCCCTCCATCCCACCTTGGTCCGATTCTATTTCACACTATAAGTTAATATGTATAACAATTCTCCTTTCCTCCTCCATTCACCTCTTTTTTCCCTTTTGAAGTGCTTAGGCTTTTCCCGTCTTCATACTTAGCGGCTTATGTTCATACATTGAAAAAGGTGAAAACTTACCCGTTAGGAAGGGGAAGCTGCATATGCATTGTTTATTTTTTCATAAAAACAGGAGAGTCGAGAATGGTCTAGCTCGTCCATTTCCGGATGTGAATGCGACATTGTTCAGAGCTTCAGCTGAAAAAGCCATCGCCTTAATGAAAGACGCTAACCTTGTGATGACGAAAATAACTACATCCAATTCTTTCTCCAATGACTTAATGGCTGCTGCACAGCAATCTCAACAAAAAGAAGTCGAAAGATTGATTCAGTCAACCGGGATCAAGAAAAAACCTAAAATCACTTATAATCCTGACGGACTCACGATGAACTATGTGGATTATGTAGGTGACAAGGAATGCTGCCATATCATCACCCAGCTGCGATGGGAATGAGCACCTAAAAAAGCCGCTGTTCCATACAGCGGCCATAACTTTACCTTTAATAATACGGATATCCATATCCGTATCCATATCCGTATGGCGGAAAACCGCCGTATCCGTAACCATATGGACGTGGATATAGTAATGCGCTGCCTAACAGGCCACCCAATACTCCTCCAACGAACGGACCTCCGATACCATAACCAAAACCAAATGGACGTCTGCCACCGTAGAATGGTCTTCTTCTATGCATAAAGCTACCTCCCTCATATATTTGCCTACATTACTTCATATGCGAACATTGAGGGTATTGAATGGGCGTTTGTCCATTGAACTAGAAAAAATGCTAGTCCCAGGTCATCCGCTGTTCCTTCCATGGATTCCCATACATATGGTAGCCATTTTCTTCCCAGAAGCCGGGCCGATTTTCAGATGAAAACTCAATGCCTCTGACCCATTTTGCACTTTTCCAGAAATACAAATGCGGAATGACGGCTCTCAATGGATAACCATGTTCCGGAGTGAGCTCCTCCCCGTTATGGGAATGGGCAAGCAGACTTGTTTCGTTGAGAAAATCCTCAATCGGGAGATTCGTCGTCCAATTTTCCTCAGCATGGAGAATGACATATTTAGCGCCTGCAGTCGGTCTGGCCAGCTTTGCTAACTCCTGAGTGGATACTCCTTCCCAGACGTTATCTAGCTTGGACCAGCCAGTCACGCAGTGGATGTCATTGC
This sequence comes from Mesobacillus sp. LC4, assembly GCF_053543455.1. Classification (NCBI taxonomy): domain Bacteria; kingdom Bacillati; phylum Bacillota; class Bacilli; order Caryophanales; family Bacillaceae; genus Mesobacillus; species Mesobacillus sp. LC4. Next base: position 853,228 of record NZ_JBGCUB010000002.1, on the reverse strand, counting down.
CGGAGGTCGTTTGCGGCAAAGCCATCATTTCTTTATATGATAAAATCACTTCTTTTTCTACAAGACCGAAAATCTTCAAGTTCCACTCTTCCATATTCTTATAATGCGGCACATTGCCATAATGCAGGACAGGAAAAGAGGTCGTGACATTTTGGTTCGGCGGGACTCTGTCGGATGGGCCCTTTTTACGTATTTTTCCGAAATACATGATTGATCACCCCTATTTATTATCCTACCGAAAGTTCATTTTAAAATAAACAAAGCCGCCCTGCCCAAATGAGCAAGACGACTTTTAATTTTCCTAACTATAAAACCATCGCGGCAATCCAGCCGAAAATGATCAGCGGAATATTGTAGTGAACGAATGTAGGGACAACCGTGTCCCAGATATGGTTGTGCTGTGCATCAGCATTCAAACCGGCGGTCGGTCCAAGTGTACTGTCAGAGGCAGGGGATCCTGCATCTCCAAGTGCAGCTGCCGTGCCAACAATCGCAATTGTCGCCATCGGGCTGAAGCCAAGCTGAAGGCTTAACGGTACAAAAATCGTAGCGATGATCGGAATCGTCGAGAATGAAGAGCCTATTCCCATTGTGACGAGCAATCCGACAACCAGCATCGCCAGCGCGCCTAGTGCTTTATTATTGCCAATCGCATCAGCAGCCTGCGCTACTAGCGTTTCAACATGGCCAGTTTCCTTCAGGACATCAGCGAAACCGAATGCAGCAAGCATGACGAATCCAATGAACGCCATCATCTTCATGCCCTCTGTTAAAAGATTATCGGCTTCGCGCCACTTGATCGCACCGCTTGCATAGACGACAATGATACCTGCAAGCGCACCGATGATCATCGACCCAAAGTATAGCTGGGCAGCAAGCGCTGTGACAATCGCAATGATTGAGAAAATGATTCCGATTTTGGAGTACTCACTTTTTTCTACCTGGACTACTTGATGGTCCTGATAGATTCTAGGCTTTCGGTAAGATACGAATATCGCAATCAACAATCCAACAACAAGACCGGCAACAGGCAGGAGCATCGCTGTTGGAATATCGCCCATATCGATTTCCATTCCGCTATCAGCCATGTTCGTAGCCAGGATGTCGTGGAAAATACCGCCGAACCCTACTGGAAGCAAAATATATGGCGCTGTCAGGCCGAATGTCAGGACAGACGCAATTAAACGGCGATCGATTTTCAGCTCGTTGAAAATAATCAACAACGGCGGAATCAAAATCGGAATAAACGCGATGTGGATTGGAATCAGGTTTTGCGAGAAAATCGACATCATTAAAATCAGGATGACAATAATCGCTTTAGAATAGGTTTTGGCTTTTGACTCTCCGTTCTTGCCAATCATGCCGACCATCCAGTCAACAATCAGATTAGGCAAGCCCGTCTTGGAAATCGCCACTGCAAACCCTCCAAGAAGTGCGTAACTAAGAGCAACTTCCGCACTTCCTCCAAGTCCTCCAGTGAAAACTTCAATCGTCTTTTCTATACTTAAGCCGCCTGTCAGCCCGCCAATCAGGGCTCCAGCAATCAAAGCCAGTACAACATTGACGCGAAGCAGGCTCAGGATCAGCATGGCCAGGACAGCAATAACAACTGCATTCATAATGAGTTCTCCTCTCGATGATGATGTCTATTTTTTGCTTTAGTTTGGTAAATTGGTAGAGAATTAAAATGACAAGTATTAAATTATCATAGATTTGTTTTTTATGTCAATGGGTTTGTTTGTATTAATATTTGGAAGTTGTTGAATATTTATAGGCAGGAGGGGTTTCGGAGAGAAAAATTAAAAACCCCGAAGCCTTAATATGCAGCTTCGGGGTTTCCATCTACTATTCTTGATCAGACGATGTCTCGAATCTTTCGACAAGCAATGCCAGGGTGCGGGCCATGACGCCGGTTGCGCCTGCTGGTCCCAGGTCATATGCTTTGCTTGTAGTCGCTGTTCCGGCAATATCCAAGTGCACCCATGGAGTGCCTTCTGCAAATTCACCAACAAATGCTCCACCCATGATGGCATGGCCTTCTGCGCCTGGAGAATTATTCAGATCAGCGATTTTACTGCCGCGGACACGTTCTATGTCACGCTGGAACAATGGCAGGCGCCAGATTGGCTCACCTGATTCATATGAAGCCTCAAGCACTTGTTCAAAAAATGCTTCATTGTTCGTTAAAGCTCCGGATGTATGCAGTCCTAACGCCGTAATGACACCGCCTGTCAGAGTTGCAATATCCACCAGGTAGTCCGCACCATGATGCTTCGCATATGTCATTGCGTCTGCAAGGACTAGGCGGCCTTCCGCATCTGTGTTCAACACTTCAATTGTTTTTCCGCTCATGGAAGTAATCACATCATCCGGCTTGAATGCTGTACCCGAGATCATATTGTCTGTAGATGGAATCACGGCCACAACATTTTGCTCCGGCTTGATTTCGCCGATGATTTCCATTGCGCCAAGTACGGCTGCTGCACCGCCCATATCGGACTTCATGCCGACGATGCCAGCCTTCGTTTTGATCGAGTAACCGCCAGTATCGAACGTGATTCCCTTGCCGACAAGGCCGATTACATCCTTCCACTCTTCTTTTCCCTGATACTTCAGGACAATCATTTTCGGCGGCTGCGCAGATCCCTGGTTGACAGCAAGCAGTGCGCCCATGCCTAGCTTTTCCATTTCTTCTTTTTCGAGAATTTCTGCTTCAAATTCATATTTCTCTGCTAATTTCATGGCATATTCAGCCATGTCAGTCGCAGTCAAAAGGTTTCCAGGAGTGTTCACGAGTGTACGTGCGGAATTGGTTCCTTTACCAAAAACATAGCCAACCTCAACTGCCGCTTCCACTTCTCCCTCTTCGTCTGCACTGTAAAGCGTCAGGCTTTCGATCCGCTTTTCAGGTTCGTTTGACTTTTGCTTGTATCCTTCGAACTCATACGTGGCCATCGGGAACGCTTCCCCTAATGCATGCGCCGCATCATTAAGCTCAACCTTCTCACTTGTAAAAGTATCTAAAAGTACAGCAGCTTCCGTCCATTTTTCTTGTTTTGCACTTTTAAACAAAGCGCCAAATGCGTCCCTTAATGATTCGAAATTAAATTCCTTCTCATGTCCAAGACCGACAAAATAAACTTTTTTTGCGCCAATTTTACCGAAAGTATGTATTTTTGAAATCGCTTTTCTTTTGGTTGAAATATCACCGCTTTTTACCAGTTCCGTCAACTGCCCGCCAAAAAGCTCGTCGGCTTCTCCCAAGGTGCCTTCGAGACCTGACGGCTTGTTGAACAAACCAATGACTAGACAGTCATGGCTGTTTGAAAAATTAAATTGATTCTGTACTTTAAACAAATCATTCACCCCTACAAATTGATAAGTTCATTATATCGAAACTCTTGTAATATTTCGACTTCCTAATCTTGCTGTAATATTAATCATCCAGATATAAATATAAAACTGGAAGCTCTGGCAGCATCGCCACATCCTCATACGGAACCCGATCGAGTCCAGCAGGGAATGTACCCAGGCACTCTTCGATGAAAGGATAGACCTTCTCCAAATCAAGTCCCCAGTAAACCGGACGGTACGATTGCAAATAGTCATGGGCTGCCTGCATCATCAAACGAGCTCCCTTCACATTTCCATAACTGTAGTGGTAAATCGCGACGCTCATTTGCAGCAGGCCTTTTAAAAACAGATTGCCTTTGTCGGTCATCCACATATCTTCAAGCAAGTCGTGGCAGGTATAATAGTCCCCTTCGTTGAATTTAATAAAAAACTCGTAATACTCAACAGGGTAGTCAGTCAACTCCTTCACCTCAATCCTGAAGTTTTAAAACTATTTTATCAAACCTTGAAAATTTGCTGTAATGTTATAATTGAAGTTGGGTATTACTTAAGAAGGTACTTTTTTAGATATAGGGGGAACAGTCATGGAATTATTAACGAATTTCCCATTATGGGCTTCACTCGCTGCTATTTTTTTCGCGCAGTTCGTAAAGGTCCCGATTCAATATATCGCTACGAGAAAAATCGATTGGTCGCTTTTGACAAGTACGGGCGGAATGCCAAGTTCACACTCTGCTGCGGTTACAGCGCTGGCAACAGGCGTGGCGCTTCAAACCGGACTGGATTCAGCCGTTTTTGCTGTTGCCGCTGTTTTTGCGATTATCACGATGTTTGATGCATCAGGTGTTCGCAGGCAGGCGGGTGAGCAGGCCATCGTCCTGAACCAGCTTGTGGCCGATTTCGGCCGGTTCGCCCAGGAGGCTAAAGGCTGGCAGGCTAAGCCTGAAAAAGAGAAACAGAAAGAATTGAAAGAATTGCTTGGCCACAAGCCAATCGAAGTATTTTTCGGCGGGTTGACAGGTGTATTATTGACATTACTTCTTCACTATTTTCTTTAATGCATTTAAAGGTATCAGATGAAAAGCAGGTGAATCTTATGAAAGTCATATCTTTATGTCCCAGCAATACTGAAGTCATGGAATTTCTCGGGCTGACGCATCTCCTTGTCGGTGTCGATGATTTTTCAGACTGGCCTGAAAGTGTAAAGTCACTGCCTCAGCTCGGACCAGACCTTTCAATTAATCTTGACCTCGTTGAGGAATTACAGCCAGATCTTGTTCTTGCGTCATTAAGCGTTCCAGGCATGGAGAAGAACGTAGAAGGCCTGGAAGAACGGAATATTCCGTATATCATTTTGAATCCACAATCGCTGACGGACATCGAAAATGATTTGATCATAACTGCCAATGCCCTTAACATGCCTGAAAGAGGCCAGGAAGCAGCTGAACAGTTCAGGAACAGACTGGAGAACATCAAGCAAAAAGGGGCCAGCGCTTCCCGGAAACCGAAGCTTTACTGGGAATGGTGGCCCAAGCCCGTTTTCACTCCAGGCCGCATTAATTGGCTGACAGAAGTGTCCGAGGCTGCCGGTGCTGAAAATTTGTTCAAGGACGTTGAGCTTGCAAGCGTGCAGACGGACTGGGATGATGTCAAATCGCGAAAACCGGATTACATATGCGTCGCATGGGTCGGCGTCAGAAAGCAAAAGGTCAAGAAAGAGCTGATCATCAACAGGCCCGGATGGGAAGAACTCGAAGCTGTCAGAAATGACCGGATCCTGATTCTCGAAGAAGAACTCTATTGCCGTCCCTCCCCACGACTTCTTGATGGCCTGGAAAAACTGCATCATCTTATCCATAGTTAAACTAAAAAGGCACTTTCCTTGAATATGGAAAGTGCCTAAATTTTTATGATTTTTTGCCGCCTGTGTTTGAATATGGAAAGTGCCTAAATTTTTATGATTTTTTGCCGCCTGTGTATTGCTGGCGGAAGACCTGCATCGATTCATTTTCGTTAAGCGCTTTTAAATCTTCTTCTGTCAGTTTGCCGTTGCCCATTTCAATGACATAGACATCCAATGTCTTTTTGCCCCACTGCTCGTATACATCTTTTACAGTATCATAATAAAGGTCAACTTTATTCCCTTTGATCGCCCCGCCTTTATCGGCAACCACACCGAATCCGTATCCCGGGATGAACAGGATTGTCCCAATCGGGAATACGTTCAAATCAGCTGCGACAGTCGAATACAGATCACGCTTTACTTTCACACCGGAATAAGTAATTCCATAGCCTGGATGATCAGGATTTTTGCCGGTGGATTCAACCCCTGCTGTATAACCTGTAGCAATGATTTTTTTAGTCGGATATTGCGACCAGTTCAATGATTCCTCAAGCGTGGGCTGCGTCCCGGCTACCTTTTCGCTTGAAGAAATTTTTGTAGAGAAATCGGTGATTTTTTTCAAAAATTTAAAAGCAAGTCCCATAGATTTCTTTTTATGTTCTGTACCTGAACTTTCCTCTTGTTGTGTTCCCGCATGATCAAAAACGTATGTAGAAACAGTGGAAGCTTCAACTCCCGAAATCGAATGAAGCGTAGAAGTTATAGCAGCAAAAAACAAAACTGCCATTGCTGAGCGTCTAGCCCATATTTTTAAAATATTCATATAATTTTTCACTCCTCCCAAAACTATTAATTTCCCAACGAAACAAGAAATATTCCAAAAGGAGCAAAAAAGTGCTAAAAGTCCTATTTACACTTCCATTAAAAGTAAAATATTACTGCTATTTAGTTATAGTGTCCAAAAATGAGGGGAATTTTATGCATGAAAAAAACCTCCAAATAATTGAAGGTTTCTTGTATTAGAACATTTGATATCCTTTTTTTCGCAACAACCTGATGACGATTCCGGCCAAAATCGCACCTGCCATCCCGCTGCTTAGAATCAGTAGATCTGCCATTGCCAAATGTGTAAGGCGCTGACCAAGATCACTGAAGGCTTCACCGCTATTTCTGAAATAGTCGATGAACGGATATTTATCAATAATGAAAATCGCAATTAATGGATAAATGATCGCCATGATCCATGACATCCGCAGCAGCATATTCAATAAAAATCCAATCCCAAAGAACAGGACAAAAAACAATAACATCGAAATGATCAGTGTGACAACCGTCATCATGTCTATATCCCCCCATTAAACATCATTTCTAGTTTACTGTTTGTCCGTTTTCGAGTCAATGAAATGGTGTAAGTCTAATCATTTTGGCCAAAAAGAAAAACCCCGCATTGTGCGAAGGTCAAAGATGATTGCCTTATTTTTTTGACTTACCTGACCCGCTGCAGCATGTGCATGTTTCTGAACCGCCAAGCAACAGTTGGAAATAGCCTTTACCAGAGCAGTATGGACATTCCTTTGAATCATGAGTGTGCATTTTCATTTATGAACCTCTCCTTTTATTATTGAATTTTCTGATAATATATCAGAGAATCTCTAATTTTGAAAAGGTTCAAATTTGACCAAAAAACCATATTGAAAACGGATACATCCTATTTTTTCTTTAAATATCTGTCACTCTCTTTAAATTTCAGAAAATTATAAAAATAATTGATATGCACTATAATGAAATTGCTCTCCTGGATCCAGACCAGCCTTTCCGGCCACAACTTGGCCAATTGGTTTACTTATAAGATAGTGCAGAAGCAGCGAAGTAGCAGGATCTGCTTCCAGTTCTTCAGGCAGCATGAACCTGGCATCATACAGCTCACTTTCTTCGACCTTGACCTTTTGACCTGTCAATGGGGACAGCAGAAACACAAGCATATTATCACTGATGGATTCCCGTATCACTCCAGTCCGCAATCCAAGAAGTCCGGCAACCGTACATTCCACACCAGTTTCTTCAAAAACTTCCCTGAGTACTGCCTGATCGGCCGTTTCCCCTTCATCTACAAATCCAGCAGGCAGCGACCAGCTGCCTTTCAAACCCCCATACCGCTTTTTGACAACAAGCCAGCTACCATCTTCCGAAATCACAACACCAGCCACACCAAGCCAGACATTTTCACGTTTCCCCATTCATTACCCCATCCAATTGATCGTTTTACTATTATTGTACCTTATCGTCCGCTGGGAATAAAAAAAACAGACCCTCTCAGAGAGCCTGTTTCCTTGTTTCATTTATAGAATATTGAATTTACCTTTTTTAAGGACCATAGAAGGACCGCCGATCATGTATAGCGCACGGTTGTCGATCATTTTTTTCATGAAGGAAGCTTTTGTACCAACCATTTTCTTGCCGAATGCCACACCGATTGCGTCATCTTCACCAAGAGAACATACTGTTCCCTTGATATCTGGAGTGAAAGTCTCAAGCTCAGATTTGCCGCGAACTAGCGCTGCAAGATTCCTTGCACAAACTTCACCCTGCTGCATCGCGATTTGTGCAGTCGGAGGATATGGACGGTTAATTTCTTCATTGATGATCAATGAGCAGTCACCGACGATGAATACATCTTCAGATCCCGGCAAGCGAAGGTCAGGCTGGATTTTCACGCGGCCGCGCATTGCTTCAATGCCTGATTTTTCGATGACAGAGTTTCCGCGGACACCAGCAGCCCATACCACTGTGCCAGCTTTGATTTCTTCCACTTCTTCTTCGCCTTTGGCAACAATGATGCCTTCTGGAGTCGCTTCTTTGATTGCCGTACCGATGCGGAATTCCACACCTTTTTTCTCAAGCGTAGCAACCGCATAGTTCACAAGCTCTGGATCGAATCCAGGCAGAACCATTGGTGCAGCTTCCACACATACGATTTTTACCTTATGATAATCGACATCATATTCACGGCAAAGCTCAGGAACTCGGTTTGTCAGCTCACCAAGGAATTCGATTCCTGTGAAGCCTGCACCGCCAACGACGATTGTCAGGCGCTCATCTTTCTTTTCTGCTTCAGTATTGTAAGTTGCAAATTGATACTCGATATGCTCACGGATTTGTCTGGCTGAGTTGACATTGACGATAGAGAAAGCATACTCCTTCAAGCCTTTAATACCAAAAGTTTCAGGTTCAGCACCAAGTGCGATGACTAGGTAATCATATACAACGTCGCCACTATCAAGAATGACTCGTTTTTCCTCCAGCTTGATTTCTTCAACAGAACCCTGGACGAACTCAACCTTATGGCGATCAATTACATCACGTACATCATAACGGACTTTGTCATGGTGCAAAGTTCCTGCTGATGCTTCATGCAGCCATGTAGTTTCGTAGTGGTAATCATTTTTGTTGATAAGGACAATGTCAGCCTCGTTTACTCCAACAGCTTTTTGTAAACGGGTAGCTGTCATTAATCCCCCGTATCCTGCTCCTAAGATTACGATCTTTGGCTTTCTCAAAGTGATCACTTCCACCTTTTTAAAATATTTTTGGCGAATGGCTCATCTCTATCTGCCGCCATCATTTCCGGATAAGTTTGTGATATTATTCACTAAAATGTTCAAAAAAATGTCCTAAAAATGTCACAAAATCTTAACATTATTGCCTACCATCCATCTTATTCTTTTTGCGTCGCATTTTCAAGCGATTGAGTTAACTTGGAAATATTCAGAAAATAGGCGGATTTCACTATTTTTCAGTCATATATAGGTATTTTTCTATGAAATATATTGTTCCACAAGGTATCTCCAATTATGATTAGGAGTTTATTTTTACGTTTTATGGTATTATAAAAATTGGAGCAATTTTACTACATGTGAGGGGGATATGGAGTGAAAGAAGATCAAAAAGTTTATGACATCACGATTATCGGCGGGGGGCCTGCTGGTCTGTTCACTGCTTTCTACGGCGGAATGAGACAAGCATCTGTTAAGATTATTGAAAGTTTGCCGCAATTAGGCGGGCAATTATCAGCACTTTATCCTGAAAAGTACATATATGATGTTGCCGGTTTTCCAAAGGTTCGTGCCCAGGAGCTGATCAACAACCTGAAAGAGCAAATGGCGAAATTCGAGCCAGCTACTGCTCTTGAGCAATCCGTTGAAAAGCTGGAAAAACTGGAAGACGGATCAATTAAGCTTACTACTGATAAAGAAGTTCACTATACAAAAACAGTCATCATCACAGCAGGAAACGGTGCGTTCCAGCCTCGCAGGCTGGAACTTGAAAGCGCTGCCCAATACGAAGGCAAAAATCTGCACTATTTTATCGACGACTTAAACCAATTCGCTGGCCAAAAAGTTGCGGTATTAGGCGGAGGCGATTCTGCTGTTGACTGGGCATTGATGCTTGAGCCAATCGCTGAACAAGTAACGATTGTCCACCGTCGCGACAAGTTCCGCGCCCATGAGCACAGTGTCGAAAACCTGCAAAACTCAAAGGTTGATATCAAGACACCTTATGTGCCAACAGAACTGATCGGCGACGGCAATGCAATCAGCCAAATCGTTCTTAAGGACGCAAATGGCGAAGATTCTGTAGCCGTTGATGTTGACGCAGTGATCTGCAACTTCGGTTTCGTTTCATCTCTTGGACCAATCAAGGAATGGGGCCTTGAAATCGAAAAGAATTCCATCGTCGTCAACTCGAAAATGGAAACGAATATCCCAGGCGTTTATGCGGCAGGCGATATTTGCACATACGAAGGCAAAGTCAAGCTGATCGCAACAGGATTCGGTGAAGCTCCGACAGCTGTCAACAATGCAAAATCCTACATGGATCCAAAAGCGAAGACACAGCCGCTTCACAGTTCTTCAATGTTTAAATAAGAAAAGCGGAAGCGACTTGGTCAGTCCCGACAAGCGCTGGAGGGCCGACCAGTGAAGTCGTTCTTTGACTTCATTGGGCGGACCGAAGCGACTCGAGGGACAAGGCGCTGGAGCTGGACACTGATCTAAGTGTGACATTTTTATTTTTCTCTTTATATTAAAAAAGCAAGGTCCGCGGACCTTGCTTTTTGTTTAGCAATCTTCAGGTGTTCCAGCATTCGTTGCCGTTTTAAAACTTGAACCGCAGCCGCATGAGGCGATTGCGTTCGGGTTGTCGATTGTGAAGCCGCCACCCATCATCGATTGCTTATAGCTGATTTTCGTCCCATTCAGGACTGGCGCACTTTCCTTATCCACAAGGATTTTGATGCCATGCTGCTCCAACTGAGTGTCGCCATCTTCCACTTCATGAGCGAAACCCATTCCGTAAGAAAGGCCGCTGCAGCCGCCGCCTTTTACAGAAACGCGAAGATACGCATCCTCTGTCTCATTTTGCTTCATCATATCTTTAACCTGCAATGCAGCTTCTTCTGTTAAGATCACAATGTTATCCATTTTAAAACCTCCTTGATCCCTTTCTTTGTCTGGCTTCAGCGCCTAGCCCCTCGAGTCGCTTCGGTCCGTCCAATGAAGTCAAAGAACGACTTCACCGTCGGCCCTCCAGCGCTTGTCGGGGCTGAACAAGGCACTTACGCCTTTCTTATAGTATATACAGCATTTTTCCATTCCTCAACCAATCGAGCCGAAAAAGAATTCTCTTCATATTTTCCCACTCACCAGCCAATTAAATTGGTATAATATACCCAAACCTCTTTTTAAAATCCTAGGAGAATTGGCAGGTGGCGATGATGACTCAACTAGTACCTCTCTATGACAAAAAGTACACATGCTCAATGTGCGAAAATTCCTTCACGACCAAGAAGGTCCGCTCCCGTTTTGTGAAAGTGCTCCGCTTTGATACTGACTTTGCCCCTCTGTATGTCGATGGTTATGAAAATCCGAATTTTTACTATATCAATGTCTGCCCTGACTGTGGCTATTCCTTCACCGACGACTTCAGCAGTTATTTCCCGCCAGGAGCTAAACAAGTCATTCAGGAAAAAATCTGCAGCCAATGGGCCCCTCATAACTATGGTGAAGAGCGGACAATCCAGGAGGCAGTCAACACCTTCAAGCTTGCAGCCTATAGTTCGATGCTAAAAAAAGAAAAGCATATAGTAACAGCCGGCCTATACATCCGGATTGCCTGGCTCTATCGCTCAACCGAAAACCACGATCAGGAACTGCGCTTTTTAAAACTTGCCCTTAAGGAGTATACGGAGTCATACAGCACCGGCGACTATAAAGGGACACAAGTATCCGAACTGCGCCTCATGTACCTGATTGGCGAACTCTCCAGAAGAGTCGGACAAACACAAGATGCCGTGCGATTTTTCTCAAGAGTCATCGAAAAGCAAAGACAATCTGTCGAACCGCAAATAGTTGAGCTCGCCAAGGAACGCTGGCAGGAGATGCGGGAAGAGCAAACGGTTGGAGGAACCTAAGTTTACCTCATTGTAGAAATTCATGAAAAAGGCTGGCGATGGAAAATTCCATGCCAGCCTTTTATCTATTAAAACATTGGATTTTCATCCAGGTATTTATAAACATTTTCTACTAGTTCTTCAGGGGTGTCTCCCACTACCGGGTCGCCGTTTACAAGCGCAAACATCGACATCGCGCATTTTCCACAATAACCAAGGCAACCGTATTCGATGACATCAAGGTCTGGATCACGCTCAAGCTCTGCCCTTGCAGCCTGAGAACCGCTGGCAAGATTGCTGATACAGAATTCAATGATTGGCTTAATCATTTGTTTCACCTCTCTACTAATTTTTAATCGTACCCTTTTTCAGGCAAATCGTCAATTTTCCCGGCTTATGGCATCCATAAAATTGTTGTTATTTTGTCACAATTTCGTTATACTTTTAATGGTGATTTATTGAACATAAAAATATTGCAGAATAATTTCAAAAAATGTATCCGTTTGCGGATTTTGTTGAACGAGCTGGAGAAACTTCATTAACTGTCTTTCGATGAGTTAAAAAGGGGAAATTCACATGAAAAATCTCGTTATTCTTGGAGGCGGCTATGGCGGCATGCGCGTCCTTCATAAATTGCTGCCGAATGACCTGCCTGAAGATGTATTAATCACACTGATTGACCGTGTTCCATACCACTGTTTAAAAACAGAATACTATGCCCTGGCTGCAGGTACGATTTCAGACCAGCATATTCGGGTTTCCTTTCCTGAGCACCCACGCCTTCAGTTAAAATATGCTGAAGTCACTGCCATCAATCTTGAGGATCGCAAGGTGGAGCTGCAAGGTGATGAGTCCGTTCAGTTCGATGACCTTATTATCGGACTTGGCTGTGAAGATAAATATCACAATGTCCCAGGAGCTGACCAATTCACATACAGCATCCAATCCATTGAAAAGTCCCGAGCAACCTATCAGGCACTGAACAATTTGCCAGCAGGTTCAACCGTTTCAATCGTCGGCGCAGGATTAAGCGGTGTTGAGCTTGCAAGTGAATTGGCGGAAAGCCGCAAAGACTTGAAAATAAAGCTTTTCGATCGTGGAAACCATATTCTTTCCGCTTTCTCTGAGCGCCTGAGCACATATGTCGAAAATTGGTTTGATAATCACAATGTTGAAATCATCAACAATGCCAATATCACGGAAGTTCAGAAAAACGTCCTCTACAATCACGATGAGCCGATTGTCTGCGATGCGATTGTATGGACAGCTGGAATTCAGGCTAATCGACTTGTCCGCGAAATGGACGTTGAGCAAGACGGCATGGGCCGCGCAGTAGTCACTCCGCAGCATAATCTGCCAGGCTATGAAAATGTTTATATCGTCGGTGATTGCGCAAGCCTGCCTCACGCACCAAGTGCGCAGCTTGCGGAAGGACAGGCAGAACAGATCGTCCAGGTGCTGCAAAAACGCTGGAAAGGGGAAGAACCGCCGGAGTCATTCCCGCCGATCAAGCTGAAAGGCGTCATCGGTTCACTCGGCAAAAAGCACGGCTTTGGCCTTGTCGCCGAACGCCCGATAACAGGCCGCGTCGCACGCTTGCTGAAGTCAGGGATCTTGTGGATGTATAAATATCATAATGGTTGATCATGTTGGACCGGGCTGGGATGCCCGGTTTTTTCATTGAAATGATGACACAAAATTGGTAAAAATCCTTTGGAATTTCCAATTCGCTATATAAATGAAAAAGTCGCTATATAAATGAATTTTTCGCTATATAATGTTTAAAGTCGCTATATAAATCAAATTCTCGCTATATAATCCTAAAAGTCGCTATATAAAGTTTTTCGCTCTCAAAAAAATCGTGAATGTCTTCTCAAAAAAAGAAAAAAGCACCCCATTTCGGAATGCTTTTACCAAAATTATGCGGAAACGTAGCCGTATTTCTCTAATTCTGCATAAATGGTTTTCAATTTCGGGTTCCCTTCGCCGACGATCTTGCCTTCGAGCAGGACGACGGGATAAAACATGTCTTCTTCGATTACTTTTTCGGCGAATTCCTTTTTTGCTTCCTCTTCTGGAGGGTTATGGATATCAACATAAACAATTTGGAATGGCTGGTCTGCGTATTTGCGGCTGATGGCGGCTTCAAGCCATTCATATGTTTCTTTTGATGATGGCAGGTTCACACAGCTTGGGCATAATACTTCTGCACCGTAAACGACGATTTCTACCTCTTTGCGTTCCATTATCAATTACCCCCTGTTATTTTCTTTTATTTTACTATACGATGAAAAAGATGCATAAGGAAAAAACTGTGTTCACAGGTTTTTCGATTAAATTGGATAGATTTTTCCGGTCGATAAGATTATAATAAGTATTATGAAAGGAGTCGATTTGCATGACTGAACAGCAAATGTTTGAGCAAGTACAGGAAGTATTAGATAAATTGCGTCCATTCCTTCTTCGCGATGGTGGAGACTGTGAACTAGTTGATGTTGAGGATGGCATTGTTAAACTTCGCCTGCTAGGTGCATGCGGAAGCTGCCCGAGCTCCACAATTACGCTTAAGGCTGGAATCGAACGCGCACTTTTAGAGGAAGTACCTGGGGTTGTTGAGGTTGAACAGGTATTCTAATTAACCAATAATAAAGCGGTTTTGCCGACAATGGCAAAACCGCTTTTTTTCCGTTTAAATGACGGATGACCTGCACCCATCACGATCAATCTGCAAACTGAAAATCTCCATCCCCGTTAAGTGCTTTCTCAATTTTCCCGCGACTTCTTCCCCTTTGCCGGGTTCTGCCAGACAAAGGATCGATGGTCCTGCTCCGCTCAAAGCAACACCGAATGCTCCTGATTGAATCGCTTTTTCCTGCAGCTCTTCGAAAAATGGCACAAGGTTTTTCCTGTATGGCTGATGAAACAAGTCTGACGCCATCATTTTACCTGCCAGCGCCCAATTCTTTGTCATCAAAGCAGCAAGCAGCTGGTTAGCAATAGAGCTTGCCTGGACGCTGCGCTGGTAATCCATCACTGCCGGGAGGACATCGCGGGACATTTCCGTCAGCAGCTCCTGATTCGGCACAGCAAGGATTAGATCAAATTGTATCTGGTCAAGGACCGTTAAGTCGACCTCATCCCCGATTTGGCTGCCAACTACGACGCCGCCAAATAAGCACGCTCCTGCATTATCAGGATGGCCTTCGAACCGGGAGGCGATGGCCAGCTTTTCATACCGGGTCAATCCAAGCCCGCAGAATTCATTGGCCAGTTCCACTCCTGCGACAATCGCTGCTGCACTGGAACCCAGTCCTCTTGCAAGCGGGATATCGCTTTTTACAGAAATATGGAGAGAAGGCATTATTCGCTTGTACAACTCCGCCGTTTGGCTTGCAATCTGGCAAATGAAGTTTTTCTCATCCACAGGAAACCCTGCCAAGGAATCGGAAAGAGGAACAACCTTCCAACTGTCGCTTATTTCAGCATGAACTTCCATGTAGAGGTTCAAAGCGACGCCGAGTGAGTCAAAACCGGGGCCCAGGTTCGCTGAGCTGGCTGGAACTTTTACGAACAGGACTTGCCCCCTCGGTATTCGAGCAGCAGGTTGTCGTTCACCTTTTTTAGTAGCTGATTTACACCTGCTCCCAGCAGCTAGTGCTTCCCCGCTTTCAGCAGCTAATATGTTCCTGCTCTCAGCAGCCAGTGGTTTTCCACTTTCAGCAGCTAATGCGCTCCTGCTTCCAGCAGTTAGTGAATTCCCGCTTGGTTTCCTGCCCCCAGCCGCAGCCAGTGGTTCCTCGATGCCCCTCATTGCCGGACCACTCCCCTGATATAGTCGCTGACGATTTTCTCGTCATTTGGAAGCAGCACTGGTGAGATGGAGCTGATGTCAATGGCAGTTGAAGGATCTTTTAAACCGTTACCAGTCAGAACGGCAACGATTCTGGTTCCTCGAGATATTTCTCCTCTCTGTAAAAGTTTATGGACACCTGCCAGCGATGCACAGGATCCTGGCTCTGCAAAAATCCCTTCCGATCCAGCTAACTGGCTGTATGCTTGTAAAATTTCGTCATCTGATACGAAATCGATCTTCCCTTCCGATTCGTCCCGGGCTGCAACCGCAAGATCCCAGCTTGCCGGGTTGCCAATGCGGATGGCCGTTGCAATTGTCTCCGGCTGTTCAATCGGCTGCCCTTTGACAATCGCGGCCGCTCCCTCTGCCTCAAAACCGAACATTCGCGGCAAACCTGTACGTCTACTGGCATTGTATTCTTTGAAGCCTTTCCAATAAGCGCTGATATTTCCGGCATTCCCCACCGGGATCGCCAGGATATCAGGTGCCGCGCCAAGCTGATCACAAATTTCAAAGGCAGCTGTTTTTTGTCCTTCAAGGCGGAATGGATTGACGGAATTCACTAGTGTGACTGGCTCGGTTTCGCTGATTGCCCTGACCATTTTTAGGGCCTCATCAAAGTTTCCTTCGATCGAAACGATGCTTGCGCCATACATCACTGCCTGTGCGAGTTTGCCCATTGCGATTTTCCCCTCAGGAATGACGATGATCGACCGCAATCCTGCCCTTGCCGCATAAGCTGCGGCAGAGGCGGAAGTATTGCCTGTCGAGGCGCAGATGACCGTGTCACTGCCTGCTTCCTTCGCTTTGGCGACCGCCATGACCATCCCTCTATCCTTAAAGGATCCGGTCGGATTTACTCCTTCTACTTTTACATATAGATCAATTCCCCACTCTTTTGACAGCTGGTCGAGCCTGATCAGCGGGGTATTTCCTTCATGAAGGGTAAGCATTGGCGTCTCGGTATTGACTGGCAAGTATTCCTTATATTCACTTAACAGCCCCCGCCACCTCATACATTGACACTTCCTTCAACCCTGTACGAGCTTTTGACTTCCTTCACAACCCTGAGGTCGCGCAGCTCCATTAAAATATTCTGGTAATCCTTCAGGGAAGCTTGATGTGTGACGACCACAATCTCGGCTAGCTCCTTTTCCTTCAAAGGCGTCTGGACAATTTTTTCGAAGCTGACATTATGGTTTGCGAAAAGAGAGGTGATCTCCGAGAATACACCTACTTCGTCATGAACATGAAGGCGCAGGAAGTATTTTGAACTCACTTCACCATCATCCTTCAGCTGCTTTTCAAATTGTGGAGTGACAAAAGAACTGCCGTTTACTCCAAGGCGCATATTTTTGACGACGCCTACAAGATCCGAGACCACTGCTGTTGCGGTAGGCAGGCTTCCGGCTCCTGGACCGTAAAACATTGTTTCTCCTACTGCTTCACCATACACATACACCGCATTGTATTCATTATTGACCGATGCAAGCGGGTGCGATGACGGAAGCAATGCCGGCTCAACACACACCTCGACTTTATCGCCTTCACGGACGGCGATGCCGAGCAGTTTCATTGTGTAGCCCAGCTGTTTCCCGTATTGCAGGTCCTCTTCGGTTACAGAAGTGATTCCTTTCGCTTTTACATCATCCAGATCAATCTTCATCGAAAAACCTAACGAGGCCATGATGGCCATTTTCCGCGCCGCATCCAGACCTTCCACGTCAGATGCCGGGTTCGCCTCCGCGTATCCTAGCTGCTGCGCTTCCTTTAACACGCAATCGTATGCCAGTCCTTCCTGGCTCATCTTCGTTAAAATGTAGTTTGTTGTGCCATTCACAATCCCCATCATCTTTGTAATCCTGTCAGATGCAAGGCCGTCCACCAGGCTGCGCAAAATTGGAATTCCTCCGGCAACGCTCGCTTCGAAAAAGAGGTCGCAGCCATTTTCATTGGCGACGGTTAAAAGCTCGGAACCATGGACAGCCATCAAATCCTTGTTTGCCGTCACAATATTCTTTTTGCTTCTTAATGCTTGAAGCAAATGTTCACGAGTATCCTCAATACCTCCCATCACCTCGATGACTACCTCAATCTCCGGGTCTTCCATAATTTCGGCTGGATTCACCGTCAGGAGAGAAGGATCCACTTTTACCGACCTTTCTTTTTCAACATCCTGAACAAGGATTTTCTTCACTTTAATTGGGCACCCAACCTGGTGCATTAGTTTATCCTGATGGTTTTCTATAATCCTGACCACACCTGACCCTACTGTTCCCAAACCTAGAAGTCCAACCGAGATTGCCTGCATTTCCTCTTCCCCTCTCTATGTGTCTATTCTGAATGAACACTTGTTTTTGTATAGTAGACATTATATAGACCAAAAACAGCTTTTACAAGGAATATTTTGGAGTCCTTCACCTCTGTAAACGCTTAATCATATGTGGCTGTAAGGATTGAAAATTACAAAAATTCATTATAAAAAAATCCTTCCCATTGAATAGGAAGGATTTAAAAGTATTAGAGCACTTCTTTATTTACAATTGTTTTTGGACTGTCGCCCGTCAGCACGGCTTTGACATTTGTACAGCACAGTCTGATCATGGTTGTCCTTGTTTCAGTGCTTGCGCTGCCGATGTGTGGAATCGCCGTCACGTTTGTCAATTGAAGCAGTGGATGTTCGGCGGAAATAGGTTCTTTTTCAAAGACATCAAGTCCCGCACCAGCAATTTCCCCATTTTTAAGCGCCTCATATAATGCCTGCTCATCCACAACCGGGCCACGGCCAGCATTAATGAAAATGGCACTGTTTTTCATCTTCGTAAAGACATCGGCTGTAAAAAGATTCTTAGTTTCTGGCGTCAACGGAGCAAGTGACACAACAAAGTCAGCTTTTGTCACAAGATCCTCGAAAGCACTATAAACAGCGCCTAATTCTTTTTCAGCTTCAGGTTTGCGGGAGCGGTTATGGTAAAGGATTTCCATGCCAAACCCTTTAGCTCTGCGCGCCACCGCTTCCCCTATTTTTCCCATTCCGACAATCCCGATTGTCTTACCGTAAACATCATGCCCGGCAAGCAGGTACGGACTCCAGCCTCCCCACTTGCCGGCCTTAATATATTCTGCCGCTTCGACAATCCGTCTAGCTGTAGCCATCAACAAAGCAAAAGTAAGGTCTGCTGTTGTCTCTGTCAGGACATCCGGCGTGTTCGTCACGATGATTCCGCGCTTTGTCGCTGCTTCCAAATCAATATTATCAAAGCCAACTGCCAGATTGGCGACCACTTTCAGGTTTTCACCTGCAGACAATACTTCCTCATCGACTTTGTCAGACAGCATCGTGATCAAGGCACTGGCTTTTTCGGCTTCTTTTAAAATAACTTCCCTTGGGGCAGGGACATCTTCATGCTCCCACATTTTCACATCAAAAAGCTCAGTGAGATCGGCAATTGTTTCTTCGGGCAATTTCCTGGTGATATACACATAGTGTTTCATTGTCTGTCTCCTTTTGAAAGCGTTTAATATCATAGAATAATTTTATTCTATCACAATCTACACTTTCTTTATCGAGAAAAGCTTCGACTAACGTAATAACCAATCAACTGGAGGAAGTTTCCCTGCTTTTACCGGGGCATCACTGAGATGATAAAAATGGCTTAGGAACCGCTCATGATCACTGCTCTGAGTCAGGTACTTCCGCAGGCGGTCCTCGAGCTGCCGCTTCGTTTGCTCTGATTGGGTGATATAATAATTTTCAACTGTCTCATAGTAATGGAGCGGGAACAGCAATCTGGCGTAAAGCAGCCGCCATGAAAAAGGCGAAAGCATCGTCAATGATTGGTATTCTGCCAGGAAGTGCTTGATTTCCGGCTGGCTCGTCTGGATGTTGGCAAAATAACGATCTCTGACCCATTCAGCAAGATCCCGGCTTGCATGGTCAAAAACCCATTCAAAAGGATTTTTCACAAAATAGGTTCCTCTCCACACATTATTGGTGAAACGCTCATAGCAAACAGTGCCATGATCAATCCTTGTCGGCTTGTCATCGATCTCTGTATCAGCAAGATACTGAATGGCATTTTCAGATAATCCCATGTAATAGGGAAAAGATTCCATAAACATCTTCTCAAAATCGTTCTCCGGTTCAGTGTAAAGTTTTCCGCTCCATACCTTCTCCATCTGGTCAAGCCGCTTTTCCCACAGCTGCTTCCATTGTCCCACCCTGTTCAAGCTTTCAACCTTGAAAGGGATTTGCCGGCCTCTTGCATGAAACTTAGCCAGCTTCCTGCCTGTTTTCATTTTTTCTGGCATCGGGACTGCTCTGTTTACGAGCACGCAATATTTCCTGCCCTCCCAATCACAAATTTGCTTTCCTTGTTTGTCAGCGAGCAGCATCGAGACATTCTGGTCCCCCGCTTTTTGCATATGGTCAGCAATCCTTGCCAGCTCACTTATTTCTTGCTCTTTTGAACCATTAGCGTCAATAATCAAATAAAGCCCTTCATTATGCTTATATCCATGATATCTTCCAAGAGATACTTCTGAATCTGCAGAAATCCCATATACTTCTTTTAACATCTTTTGAAACATCATCGCACCTCATTTCCAAGCCGCTCTTTTACAAATATATGTCTTGCTTTAAAAAACTTGTGTAAACAATGCAATGAATAAGAGGCTCTATTCTGGAAATGATTTAAAGGTATGAATTCTTTCACTAAAACGGATTAAGCGGAATATTTTAGGTTAAATAGGATAATGAGTATGAGTATGCTGCAATCAAAAATAGAAAGGTGATGCAGATGTTAGAAAAAAAACGTGCCATCCATATGACAGAGGAAACAGCCCGAAAATGGCTCCATGAACGAGGAGTAGAAATAGAAGATATCGCCAATCTCGTCTTTTTCCTGCAGGAAAAATACCACCCGAACCTGCAGATGGAGGAATGTATCGAAAATGTAGAACGAGTCCTTTCCAAGCGTGAAGTGCAGAATGCGATTCTGACAGGAATCCAGCTGGATATCCTTGCAGAACAAAAGAAGCTTGGCGAACCGCTGCAATCAATAATTGAAACGGACGAAAGTTTGTACGGCGTGGATGAAATCCTCGCATTTTCAATCGTGAATATATATGGATCGATTGGCTTTACCAATTATGGATACATCGATAAAGCAAAACCTGGAATACTGGATAGGCTTAATGATAAAGAAGCGTCGGGCAAATGCCATACCTTCCTGGATGATATTGTCGGAGCAGTTGCGGCTGCAGCCTCAAGCCGACTTGCCCACCGAGCGGCAAATGTAGAGGACTAATATAAACTTTAGTAAAAAAAAAGGGACTTGATGCCTGCCACGGCTCAAGTCCCTTTTTTTTTTTACACTTCCCAATCGTCCAGCGAATCTACTGTGTAGGTTGGCATTTCTTGATAGCCTTTGAGAAG
Source organism: Mesobacillus sp. LC4 (assembly GCF_053543455.1). Taxonomy (NCBI): domain Bacteria; kingdom Bacillati; phylum Bacillota; class Bacilli; order Caryophanales; family Bacillaceae; genus Mesobacillus; species Mesobacillus sp. LC4. The sequence goes on along the minus strand of NZ_JBGCUB010000002.1, from coordinate 832,293 downwards.
TTCCTTCGTCGTAACTCCTGTGTGGACGAGGAGTGTGTCCATCCCTGCCCTCATGCCGGCGAGGATGTCGGTATCATAATAATCACCGACCATAAGGGTTTCCTCTTTCTTTGTACCTAGAACTTTTAATGCCTGCTCCATGATGACCGATTCCGGCTTCCCGATAAAAATCGGATCTGTCTGTGTCGATACAGCGATAACCGACGTCAGTGACCCGTTCCCCGGAAGCAAACCTCGTTCAGTCGGGATGGCAATATCGCCATTTGTCGAAATGAAGGTTGCTCCGTTCCTTACTGCAAGACAGCCAACTGCCAGTTTTTCATATGTAATGCCGCGGTCGATCCCTGAAACAACGAAATCAGCGTCTTCCCCTGCAAATTTCAGTCCCTTTTCCTGAATCGCTGTCTGGATGCCCTCTTCACCAATCACATAGACAGTCGCATCCTGTTTTTGTTCATAAATATAGTTGGCTGTAGCCTGGCTTGTCGTAAAAACCTGCTCCTCCGTCGTAGGGATATCAAAGCTGCGGAGCTTTTCCGCCACCTGTGCCGGTGTCCGCGATGAATTATTCGTAACGAATAGATAAGGTATTTCAGCCTCAATCAGCCTTTTTATAAAATCAGAAGCGGCTTCGATGCGCTCTGAACCGCGATACATTGTACCATCTAAATCAATTAAATAACCTTTATACTTTTTCATGGTGATCACTCCTAAATATTATCGTACCCATCAAAAAACGAATAATCCTATTTTATATAAGTGTAAAGGTGAGTGCAAAGGACAAAGCTCACTGTTCACCAGTCAAAGGACATATAAACAGAAAAGAGACCGCCATGATAACGGTCTCTTCTGTCCTATTTACTTTTTAAAAGCGGAAACCGGTCCTAGTTCATTGGTAAGGTACTCCCTCACTTTTACCGAAAAAAGCTTGAGATGAGGAAGCTCGGCCTTGAAGGTTTCAATCAGGCCGGCATGGTCCACTGCTGTGTACTGCTGGACAAGCATCTTTCGGAACAGGACGATTTTTTTCAATCCTGCGCTCATTTCTTTAGTTACGACTTTTTCATCATCCAAAATGTCAATGATGTCTTCATAGCTTCCTGGGTCACGCATGATGAAGCCATCGATCATCGCGTTGCCCACATCAAGTACGGCTTCAACCATTGTATGCGCCGCACGCTCGAGGGCCGATTTTTCCATTGGCGATTCCCATGGTCCATTGCTTTCAAAAAAGTCAATTTGCCTGTTCAAAAACTGCAATGTTTCTTCGATTTGATCCCTGTCGACAAAGTACATTCAATATCACCTCATAAAGATGCTAGACGGTTTTCAACAATCCCGGACGGGCATAAAAATACCCCTGCGCCAATTCTACCTTATTCCGTGAGAGGACCGATGCTTCATGCTCATTTTCGATTCCTTCCGCAATGACCGTCGACCCCGCTTCTTTGGCGACAAGCAACAGCCCTTTCAGCATGGACTCCTTCACAGAATTCTTATCAATGTTCTCGATGACGGAACGGTCGATCTTGATGACATCCGGCATGATTTCACTGATGGTATTCAGGCTGGCATAGCCTGCTCCAGTATCATCAACCGCTATTTTGATTCCCATTCCTCTTAACACCTTTATATTATAGATAAAATTCTCGATTCCCTCAATCGAGTCCCTCTCGGTGATTTCCAAAGTGATCTGATTTGGCTTGATGCTGCCGTAAGCTTGCATCAAGTTCTTCAGATCCCGGACGAATCGAGAATTGCCGAGGGTAATCGGCGTGAAATTGATGAAAATATCATCAAGGCAGCCAGTCGATGTAACTTGATCAAACGTTTTTCTTAACACAATCATTTCCAGGTCATAGAGCATATTAGTCTGCCGGGCAACGGAAAAAAGCTGCAATGGACTCTCAAGCTCCGTTCCCTCAGGACCTCTTGTCAGCATCTCCCAGGCACGGATTTCCTTTGTATTGACGTCTATGATCGGCTGCGCTAAAAGCTTGATATTTTGCTGAGCAATAATCCGCTTCATTTCATAAACCATTTCATTGAATTCGGTTTGGATTCGTTTCTCGGCCATCGCAAAGGCCTGCTGATGTGCCTTTAAGACAGCACCATGCACGGAACCAACCGATTTATCGATAAAAATGAACCCTGTATCAAAGATAGGCTGGACTGTAGGATACTCATGAAAAATCCTGCTTTCCGCTTCCCTGAGGATCTTCTTCATTTTCGCATCAATTTCAGAAATACAGTACCTGTTATGGTCGATCTTCATAAACAGGCTCAGGCTGTCGCTATAGTAATCATGCAGGACAATCATGTCCTCTTTGTCGATTTCTTTTTCGATCACCGCTTTGAAATGTCGTTTCAAAGCCTTATGGAACTTCCAGTTATCCTCACCAAGCTGTGAAGCAAGATCATGGTGATTCTTAATCGTATAGGCAATCACAGCAACTTCAAATCCACTAGTAAAAGCCTTTTTCACCCCTGATACGACAGGATCCCTCAAAATGAACTGCGGAGGGTAATAACAAATTGATGAATGCGGCAACATTATTTTCCCCCAACCAAGCAGGTTGTCTAATATGCTAGTAACACGGCGGGCCATAGGTTTCAATCCTCTCAGAAGATGGCTAGAACTTTTTCTTAATTGTACCATATTTAGCTAAAATAGACCTTTTTTCCTAGATAGTTATTTCGAAATATTTTTACTTCTTTTTTATGGTGGAAATGCGGATAAAGGTATGTAGTTGGATTGGGACGATTAGTAAAGACGGTGGTGGTGATTCTGATTTTGACAGCTTTTCGTCTTTTCATGCCAAACCTGTCTTAAGTTTGGCTTTCTTTTGACAGCTTTTTCTCTTCTCGCGCCAAACCTGTCTTAAGTTGGGCTTTCTTTTGACACCTTTTTCTCTTCTCGCGCCAAACCTGTCTTAAGTTGAGCTTTCTTTTGACACCTTTTCTTCTTTTCATACTAAACGTGTCTTAAGTCGGGTTTTCTTTTGACAGCTTTTCCTCTTTTCACGGCAAACCTGTCTTAAGTTGGGCTTTCTTTTGACAGCTTTTTCTCTTTTCACGCCAAACCTGTCTTAAGTTTGGTTTTCTTCTGACAGCTTTTCCTCTTTTCACGCTAAACCTGTCTTAAGTTGGGCTTTCTTTTGACAGCTTTTCCTCTTTTCACCGCAAACCTGTCTTAAGTTGCACTTTCTTTTGACAGCTTATCCTCTTTTCACGGCAAATCTGTCTTAAGTTGAGCTTTCTTTTGACACCTTTTCCTCTTCTCGCGCCAAACCTGTCTTAAGTTGAGCTTTCTTTTGACAGCTTTTCTTGTTTTCACACTAAACGTGTCTTAAGTCGGGTTTTCTTTTGACAGCTTTTCCTCTTTTCACGGCAAACCTGTCTTAAGTTGGGCTTTCTTTTGACACCTTTTCCTCTTCTCGCGGCAAATCTGTCTTAAGTCGGGCTTTCTTTTGACACCTTTTCCTCTTCTCGCACCAAACCTGTCTTAAGTTCGACTTTCTTTTGACACCTTTTCCTCTTCTCTCGCCAAACCTGTCTTAAGTTTGGCTTTCTTTTGACAGCTTTTCCTCTTCTCGCGGCAAACCTGTCTTAAGTTTGGCTTTCTTTTGACAGCTTTTTCTTTTCTCGCGCCAAACCTGTCTTAAGTTTGGCTTTCTTTTGACAGCTTTTCCTCTTCTCACACTAAACCTGTCTTAAGTCGTGCTTTCTTTTGACAGCTTTTTCTCTTCTCGCGCCAAACCTGTCTTAAGTTTGGCTTTCTTTTGACAGCTTTTCCTCTTCTCGCGCCAAACCTGTCTTAAGTTAGGCTTACTTCTGACAGCTTTTCCTCATTACCTGCCGTATCTGTTCGAACTCTTGAACTTGCCCTGAAATATGACAAAAATCCCCCTGAAAAATTCAGAAATGATTGTTTTTCTGGTAAGATTGATGGTGAGTGAGAATGCTGTCGAAAATGGAGGAGAAACATTTGGAACGCGAATTGGCACTTGAAATCGTCAGAGTGACGGAGGCTGCGGCGCTGGCATCTGCTCAGTGGATGGGCCGCGGCAAGAAGAATGAAGCGGATGATGCGGCGACTACGGCAATGCGCAAGATGTTCGATTCAGTCAATATGGATGGAATTGTTGTCATTGGTGAAGGGGAACTGGATGAGGCTCCGATGCTTTATATAGGAGAACGACTTGGCACAAAAATGGGCCCAAAAGTCGATATCGCGGTGGACCCGCTGGAAGGGACAAATATCGTCGCCAAAGGGCACAATAATGCCATGGCCGTCATTGCTGTCGCGGATAAAGGTACCCTTCTTCATGCACCAGACATGTACATGCAAAAGATTGCTGTCGGAAAAAGTGCTGCTGGGAAAATCAGTCTAGATGATCCTATCGAGAAGACGATTGAAATCGTAGCCAAAGCCAACAATAAGCGAATTCAGGATTTAACTGTCATCATCCAAGAGCGTGAACGCCATGATGATTTGATTGAACGAGTTAGGCAAAAAGGAGCACGAGTGAAGCTTTTCGGCGATGGCGATGTAGGTGCGTCGATTGCGACTGCCCTTCCTCATACAGGAGTCGATCTTTTTGTGGGAACAGGCGGTGCGCCGGAAGGAGTCATTTCTGCTGCTGCCCTAAAGGCACTTGGCGGAGATATGCAGGCGAGACTAGTCCCCCATACAATTGAGGAAGAAGAGCGATGCATTGCCATGGGGCTAAAAGATCCAAGACAATTGCTGATGTTAGATGACCTTGTTTCCGGAGACGATGCGATTTTTGCCGCGACTGGCGTTTCAAGCGGTGAATTGCTCGACGGAGTGCGCTTCCTCGGCGGAGACCTTGTTGAAACACATTCCATTGTTATGCGTTCAAAGACCAAGACCGTCCGTTACATCACAGCCCATCATCACCTAGAACACAAGCCACACTTAGTGATGGTTTAAAGAAAATACATACTTTTTACAGCACTTAGGAGGATGAAGATGAACGAAGAATTTTTTTTATACGATGATGTTGAAGAAACAAAAACTCGCTATGTAAGCTTTGTAGGTGAGAACCAGCGCTTTGACCTGGCCATCATGCAAACTGGCCGGTATTATGGCAAAAGCATTGTGATGGATATCCAAGGAAGCCGATTTGCGATTCTTGGCCAGGATGACCTCGATGAAGAAGGTTATCTTGAGTATGCCTATAATCTTTCTGAAGAAGATGCAGAGGAACTTCGCTCATTTCTGCGGCCGATCCTTTAAATCTGGAACGAACTGTTTGTTTGATTTGTCTTTTCAAAGAAATACTAAAAGGACAACAAGCAAAAGAAGGTGAGTTTCATGAGCAAGGAAGACCGTGAAAAGTACTCTGATTTTTCGAATGTAGAAAAGCAGCGCAACTATGTTACGGCTGAAGACTATCCGGAGGGTCCATATGGATCACCTTTCCGGAAAGATGAACCGGTAGAAGGCAAAAGTACACCATGGCGTGAGGGACAGCGCTCCTACAGCAATTTCAACTATGAGTTTAAGTCCCTACATCAGGGAACACCAAGGAAAGAAGCGGGTGCCCACCCAACCCATGATGATCCGGATGAAAGTGAGCAGCCGCCGTATAGCGATCTATAAAAGACAAGAAATGCTCCAATCATGATGATTGGAGCATTTTCTAGATTCTGTCTTATTTATCCTGAGCTTGCTTCGCTACCTTCTTGGCGACAAAATAGGCACAGCCAAAATTGCAATACTCATATAAGTACTCGCTGACGGTACTAATTTTCGTATCGAAAGTTGACTTCTGGTTTTGATCATCGAAAAAACCTCTTAGCCTTAGCTGTCCGTAACCCCAGTCGCCAACAATATAGTCATACTTCGTTAAAATTTCGCTATATCTCGCACGAAAGGCTTCTTCGTTAAAGCCGTCTCGTCCTTCATCCACGATCTCGTAGCAAAGGTTATTGATGCAAATCATAGGTCCACCTCTTTTTCGGTAACAGTTTCAGCTTCCTTAAAGCAAGCCAAATCGCTCGCACTTTTCTTAATTATAACTTATTCCCCATCAATTACTAAGCAAAAAAAATAAATTCGAAGCCATTCTAATGATTAGGGGGTGTTTTAATTGAAAAAAGCATTATTGGCTCTTGGTATTTGCGGAACTGTAGCGATGACCGGATGTGGAGCCGGTGACGATCAAGCTTCACCAAACGGGCGTGATGGCGGGGCTGGCATTTACCAGCGGAGCGGCAACACACTGAATGTAAATGATGAGCGCCCAGATTTGTATAACGAAGATGGACGCAAAGGAATGAAAGACAGAAGCGAGGACTTCGGCTATGTGCGCCACCAAAAAACAGGCGTAATGGGTGCAGATGAAATGGAAAGTGCCTATCAGGCAATCGACCGCGAGCAAATCGCCGACATGATCAGCAAATTCAGCTTGATGGCACAGAATGTGGATGATGTGTCGACACTTGTGACGGATGAAGAAGTTCTGATTGTATATGCAACAGATTCTCAAAATCGCAATGAAACTGCCGATCAAGTGAAACGGATGGCGATGTCTGTTGTTCCACGCTGGTTCCACGTGTACGTATCGGATGACACTAGCCTGCGCAACGAAGTCGAGAACTTTGCTTCACTCGATACCGATAGCCGTGATGTCGATGATTTGATTGATGGTGTTATTAAACAAATGCTTAAATCTCCTCAGGGTCGTCCCATGAGCACTGGGGAAAACGCAAATGGAGAAGCCACAGGCGAACTGAACGAAGAAACAGATAAAGACGATCTATCTACACAAATGAATCAAGGAAAATAATGAAAAGAGTTCAGCATGATGGATGCTGAACTCTTTTTTATGATTATCAAAAAGCTGCCCTTTTGTACAAATAATTGTGTCTAGCTCCAGCGCCTAACCCCTCGAGTCGCTTGTCTAGCTGCGGCTCCTAACTCCTCGAGACGTTTCGGTCCTGCCAATGAAGTCAAAGAACGACTTCACTGTCAGGCCCTCCAACGCTTGTCGGAGTTGGGCAGTCGCCTCCGCTTTTCCATTATGCCTGCTGGGCTTCCTGTTCTGCTAGCTCTTGTCGATGTTTAGCGGCAGAGTTGACCTGCTCGTCGGCATGGTAGGATGAACGAACAAGAGGACCTGCTTCGCAATGGCTGAAGCCTTTCTTGAGCGCAATCTCCCTTAGCTCTGCAAATTCATCAGGATGGTAGTATTTTTGGACATCAAGATGCTTCTTGGATGGCTGCAAGTATTGACCAAGCGTAAGGATGTCCACATTGTTAGCACGCAAGTCATCCATCGCCTCAATCAATTCTTCCTTCGTCTCGCCTAAGCCAACCATGATGCTGGATTTCGTCGGAATATCCGGCTGCATTTCTTTTGCACGGCGCAAGAACTCCAGTGAACGCTCGTACGTTGCACGTGCACGGATTCTAGGCGTCAAGCGCTTTACGGTTTCGATGTTATGATTCAGGATATCTGGGCGTGCATCCATAAGTGTTTTCAGGTTCTCCTCAACTCCGCCCATGTCGGAAGGCAATACTTCTATTGAAGTAAACGGATTTTTCTTACGGATTGCTCTTACCGTCTCGGCAAAAATTGCTGCTCCCCCGTCTTTCAAGTCATCACGGGCGACAGCAGTCACGACGGCATGTTTCAGGTTCATAAGCTCTACTGAATCCGCCACTCTTTCTGGCTCCTGCCGATCAAGCTCAGTTGGAAGTCCTGTTTTTACAGCACAAAAGCGGCATGCACGTGTACATACATCCCCAAGGATCATGAAGGTAGCAGTTCGTCTTACTGCCCAGCACTCATGAATGTTCGGGCATCTGGCTTCTTCACATACAGTATGTAGGTTTTTCTCCCGCATCATCTTTTTTAAGCCAGTATAGTTTTCGTTCGTGTTTAACTTTATCTTCAGCCATTCAGGCTTTCTCTGTACCTCTTTTTTGCTCATTATTTTCACTCCATTCCTGCTGCATTACATCAAGAACACCATGTAAAAATCAAGGCCGGTATACAGCTTCTCTGATGTCACTTTAACACAATGGAAAACTCTCGACAAGTACGATAACCATGCGTTCCTTGTGATTACCATTATTTGATATTTATGAAAAATCCCCATCATCGCAAACTAACAGAAGAAAAGCGGAGGCAGTGTTTTTTGCTGAAGCTGGAATTTATAGGAGCTACATCCTGAAGGGAGGATTATGGTGAAAATCCTTAAAGCAGTTATCGTTCTTTTTTTACTTTCCCCTGTCCTGATAAGTGATCATGCATACGCAGCTGAGCAGGGCCAGGAGGATGTTTACAAAAAAAGAATGGAACTCTATACCAAAGTAGAAGCGGTCAGCCAGATTCCCTGGTACTATATTGCTGCAGTGGACCAATATGAGCGGAATGTCCGCCAGGCAAGAAGGGATTTACCCAAGGCCGAAGGAATTTCAGGTGTTTATTTTAAGCCAGAAGAATGGGCTGGTCTCCTGAATCCTAATCTTGAAGATGATAATCCCGTTTCCATACAGTTCTTCAACGGAATTGGTTTCGATGGGAATGGTGATGGAAGAGCAAGTCTAAAGGATGACGAAGATGTTCTCCAGGCTTTCGCCCAGTACTTGCTTTCATATGGGACAGATCATGATAACTTGAAAATTGGACTTTGGAATTACTATAAGCGGGATAAAACCGTTGCGATCATCATTGGAAAAGCGATGATTTACAAGCATTTCGGCCGCTTAAATCTCGATTCGCATGTCTTTCCTATGCCACTTAGAAGCAACCACAGCTATAACAATACATGGGGTGACGCCCGCGGCTGGGGCGGCAGACGGATCCATGAAGGAACAGATATTTTTGCCAACTATGGAGTGCCTGTTCGCGCGACAGGATACGGCATTGTGGAAATGAAGGGCTGGAACAAGTATGGCGGTTGGCGTGTCGGCATCCGTGATATCAATAATACCTACCATTATTATGCCCACCTGAGCGGCTTCGCGAAGGACCTGAAAGTCGGACAAGTCGTCGAACCAGGCACGGTCATTGGCGGTGTTGGCAGCTCCGGGTACGGACCTCCGGGGACAAGCGGAAAATTCCCTCCCCATCTTCATTATGGCATGTACAAAGATAATGGCTATACCGAATGGTCTTTTGACCCCTATCCTCACTTAAAATTATGGGCAAGACAGGAAAGAGCCAATCTGAAGAAAAAATAAGCATTCAAAAAGGCCAACCATTTCGGTTGGCCTTTCCATTTTATGAACGGGCTTTCTTTACAGCATACAACACACTTGCTGCAAGTCCTCCCCAAATAATGACCATACCAGTGACCATCATTGCTACTGCGCTAGCATCCATTATTTAGCAACCCCCTTGTCTTGTGGAACTTCATATAGAGCTGCATCCCACTTCTTAGCTTTTGCGAAAATAAATCCGATTAAGATCGCTCCGATTGCGACAAACCATCCGTAATAAACATTGAACATAACCGGATATCCACCATAGCTCGTTTTAATATCTGTCATGATATTCATGACCATCATGATTCCCAGTACTACTGGAGTGATATATTTCAAAGAAATCACCCACCAGCTTCCAAGTCGGATATCCGAGATGGCATCAGCATGGTTTTGCAAGTTAGTCAGTTCCTTGGCTACCCATACGATGAAGACTACTTCTACCAGACCTGCCAGAGCGACACCATAGTTATTGATGAACGCATCTGCTGTATCGAGGAAATTCAAGCCGCCCTGTGTAGCGAACAGGATAGAGATCAAGGCAGACAAACCGCCGCCGATTGCAACAGCCTTTGTACGGGAAACATTGAATTTGTCCTGTACGCCGGCAACATAAGTCTCAACAATTGAGATCAATGAAGAGAGTCCAGCCAGTGTCAAGCTCACGAAGAACAATACTCCGAACGCGGCACTGAACGCCGGCAACTCATTGATGATTTGCGGGAATACCGCGAATGCCAGGATTACACCTTTGCTTACTACTTGGTCAATTGGCTGTCCCTGCTGCATGGCCATGAAGCCCAATGCTGCGAATACCCCGATTCCAGCCAGCAATTCAAAAGAAGAGTTGGCGAAAGCGGTAATGAATGCGTTATTTGTAATATCAGACTTCTTAGGAAGATAACTTGAGTACGTAATCATGATTGCAAATGCAATGGATAACGAGAAGAAAATCTGTCCATATGCTGCAACCCATACTTTACCATTCAGTATCTGACTCCAATCTGGCTTGAAGAATGCATTGACGCCATCAATGGCTCCATCCAGGGTTAATGCGCGAACAACGATTACAAAGAATAAAATAACAAGTGCAGGAATAAAAATCTTGTTCGCAACTTCGATCCCTTTCTTGACTCCCTTGAACAGGATACCAAGAGTGATGACCCAAACAATGACCAATGGAAGGAATACACCAGGTACGATACTTCCAACCTGGCCAGCGTCAACTACCTTTAAATAGTCACCAACAAGGAAGGTCAGCGGATCGTCTCCCCATTGCTTGCTTAATGAGAAATAAGCGTAAGACATTGCCCATGCGATGATGACTGCATAATAAGTCGAGATGACAAAAGAGACGGCGAGCTGCCACCAGCCAATCCACTCAGCACCTTTACGCATTTTGAAGTAACTTAATGGTGCAGAACCACGGTACTTATGGCCAATTGTGAATTCCAAAATCAAAATCGGAATACCTGCTGTCAAGAGTGCGAATAAGTATGGGAAGAAGAATGCTCCCCCGCCATTCTCATAAGCTACTCCCGGGAAACGCCAAATATTTCCCAACCCGACTGCCGATCCTACCGCGGCAAGAATAAATCCCGCCCTTGTTCCCCACTGTGGACGATTTTCCATTTTTAATCCCCCTCGCCTTCTAATCACCTGGAAAATATTGATGAATTAGAAAGTTTTATATTTTCAGATTATTTAGTCTAGGAATAGTATAGCTAGTTTTTAATTGCTTGTCAAAATATTATTTTCCTCATAATAAAAATATTCCTAAAAAATTTTTCCCAACTATACCAACTACCCTATTAATCAAGATTCTATTCCCACTTTCTTGAAAATATGAAAAAGACTGTCTGAGAATCAGACAGCCTTAAACATTATTCTGCAAGATTTTCTTTTAACATTTCTTCCTGGGTTGTCTTGCTTCCGAAGATGAAAGCAAAAGCAATAAGCAGGATTGCTACAGCCGCAAGTGCAGCCACCGTGCTTCCAGTGAAGCCAATGACCAGGAATCCGACAGATGCTATCGCTGCCGAAATCAAAGCGTATGGCAGCTGGGTCATGACATGATCTAAGTGATGTGAGCCAGCACCAGTTGATGATAGGATCGTTGTATCGGAAATTGGTGAGCAGTGGTCACCAAATACCGCGCCCGCCAATACAGCGGCCAATGCTGGGAGCATGATCGTGATATCAGCTGCAGCAGCGATATCCCCTGCAATTGGCAGCAGGATGCCGAATGATCCCCATGAAGTACCTGTTGAGAAAGCCATGATTCCAGCTACAAGGAATAGCAGGAACGGCAGGAACGAGATATTGATATTAGAGCTTTCGACAATCCCTGCAAGATATTTACCAGTTTCTAGTCTGCCAATCAAATCAACAATCACCCATGCAAAGACCAGGATATAGATCGCAGGAAGCATGGATTTAATACCTTCAACAATTCCTTTTCCAAAAACATTGGCATTGATGCCCTTTAATACGACAGCTTGTCTTACGAACAGAACCAGCGCTACAGCAAGGCCTAGCAAACCTCCGGTGACAAGCGACTTCGTTACATCAGTGTTTTCAAAAATCCCGAATATGGTCACTTCACCTTCAACAGCGCTAGCGCCTGTCCAAAGCATCATGCCAACTGTTCCAGCAACAAGGGCAATAATCGGCCATACTAGGTCTCCTACTGTCCCTTTCGAGCTTGTAGGCAGGTCATCCTTCAGTTCTCCCGGTACAGGCTTGTCCTGAGGAACGACAATTCCTTCTGTGATTGCACGTTCTTCATGCATTTTCATCGGTCCGATTTCGATATTGCGAAGAGCTACGATAAAGACCATTGCTAATGCTGCAAGTGCGTAAAAATTCATAGGTACGATTTGCATGAATCCAGAGAATGCACTATATTCATTAACACCATGTGCAGCAAGGATTGTACCGATCAAAGCAATGATGTATGCACCCCAGCTGGAAATCGGAGAAATCACACACATTGGTGCTGAAGTTGAATCAATAATATAAGCAAGCTTCGCCCGAGAAACCTTCTGTCGGTCTGTGATCGGACGAGTGACTTGGCCAACCGCCAAAGCATTAAAATAGTCATCAATGAAGATAATAATTCCTAGAAATGCACCGACAAGCTGTGCTCCAACCCTCGTTTTCACACGCTTCATTGCCCATTCGCCAAATGCTCGGCTTCCGCCAGAAATGGAAATGAACGCAGTGATTGTTCCCAATAATAATAAGAATAAGATAATGTACAAACTATATGTGTTCAGTTCTCCATCTGCGACAACGATTCCTTTTGCCGCGTCCCACATAATAGCAAATGTTTCTCCGATATTGAATTCAGCTAGCAAAAAAGCCGCTGCGATGATGCCTGTCCCCAATGATAATAGTACTCGTCTTGTGATGACTACCATCAGGATTGCCACTAATGGCGGCAACAATGAAAAAATTGTGTTTTCCATTCTTTCTTTCTCCTCCTTGTTTTTGACAGGGGGAAACTTTTACATGAAAAGAGTTTAGTTGCTTTCTTTTAAAAAAATACAAAAAAGGGCAACGATAGAGAACATTCTATCGCTGCCCTTAATAAGCAACTAGTGTCTCCATCACGATCTGTAGCTCCCCATTATGGATATACCTCCATAATGACAGTGATACTCTTGTTCAAAGTATCCCCAGCAATAAAAAATGTGACTCACTTTGTTATTGCTTCGGCAAGATTCCCTTTTAGCTGTGATCAACGTTGTCATCCTCACACAGCTTACTCTTGAATCCTGCGCCTCTACCCCATCGGAATGATGTGGTTTATTATTCAATTGGTTTTATAATATAACAATATCGCTAACTTGACAACTGTTTTTATTCTCCAGGAAGCTGGATGGCTGGTGATGTATCTCCTCCACCATTGTAAAACTGCGGAACTTTTCCTGGGTAGTAGAAACTGCCAATCGGAATGTTTTCCTGGACAGTAGCGATTTCGGTCGCAAAAGGAATGATAATCTGAACATTTACTTTTACTCTAACCGATACATTGATCAATGTATTGTTGATCCCATGTTCTTCAGTATCCCAGACAACATCCGCTGTCACATCACCGATTGCATTGAATTTTACTGGAACTCTCGGGCCCATATTACCTAATAGTGCATTATTGGTTGCCTGGCCCAATGGAACATAATAGATGATTCCTGCTTCCCTGTCTTCTTCATCGGTGACAAGCTCGACATCTGATAGCATCTCTAGCGAGGTGAGATTCCCTCTTTCTGCTTCCTTAAGGTTCATTTGCACAATATTAGTTGTTTCTGCCTTTACCCTGTTGATGATTTCTGTATTGAACTTCACTACAGTGGTCGTTCCGCCATCTACAGGGACGAATTCTATCACCTTATCAATATCCATCCCGCTGGCGATTTTTTTATTGATGGCCTTATTGATCACCAGGGTGGCAATCTTCCTTGTCTGGGATTCTGCATATTTCATCAATGTGGGCTCTAGCCCTTTATCTATGATCCAGAGTCCTGCTGCTGTTGAAAAGGAAAAAAAGACGAATGTCAGCAGGAATACATACCTGAAAGGCAAGGGCCCTTTCCGAGGCAGCCGCCGGCCGAATTTTGCCAAAATAAATCCCCCCTCTAAAGCTATATGTATGCTTTAAAGGGGGGAACTAGCCTAAAAACTATAATTAACTTTGTATGACTACATGGACTCTATAAATTAATAACTATTGGCAGCATACTCATATTTAATGATCGTATCGCAGCTGACAATCATCAGCGATAAGCTGGACTTCAGGTCGAGGTGATACGGCTCCACTCTTAGCCCGTTTTCCTCAAGGATACGGACAACAGGCCGCTCACTCAAGCCAGGATTCTGCTCGGCCACTACTCCCTTCCGGCCATCACTCAGGATGACAGTCAGACCGACCGGATAGATTGCCACAGCCCTGCGGAAAGCATCGACCACTTTTGGATCAAAAAGACTCCCTGCGCCTGAATATAGGATTTCCAGGCCTTCATGCGGCAGCATGGCCGGCCGGTATACTCTATTAGAGGTGACGGCATCAAACACATCCGCTACACCAAGTATTTTTCCGAACAGGTGGATTTCCTCTTCCTTCAATCCGCGCGGGTACCCTCCGCCATTCAACCGTTCATGATGCTGATAAGCACAGTGAGCGACAATCAGCGGGACAGTTGGAATATTCCTTAGCATCTGGAATCCGTCCTCGGCATGGGCCTTGATGATCTGGAATTCTTCCGCAGTCAACTTGCCTGGCTTCGACAAAATTTCCTCAGGCACGTTCATTTTGCCAACATCATGTAAAATCGCACCCAGCCCAAGCTGCTCAAGCTCCTTTGGCGTAAGTTTCATTTCAATCCCGATTGCCAAAGCATACAATGTAACGTTCAGGGAATGGGAAAAAATATAATGGTCATGCAGGAATACATCGGACAGCAAGTTCAGCAGTTCTTTGCTCCTTTGCAGCTCATCAAGCAAATCACTGATCAGCTTCTTGAAGGTCCTCGCTGATTTTTCAAGTACAAAGGTCTGCGAAACCTTTGTATCCAGTTGGATTTGCTTGAACGTATCTCCGATTGTCATGATCGCATTGACGCGTAATTCATCTGATATGGAATTTTTCACGATGATATCATCTGTGTCAGGGTCTTTGATATAAATATAGTCAATACCAAACTCTTCTAGACGTCTAAGGATCTTTCCCTCAAGACGCGCGCCCACGTTCAAAAGAACTTGGCCCTTGTCATTATAAATGGCTTTTCCGAGTAAAGCCCCTTCCTCTACCGAAGTGGTGGCTACGAGTCTCATTATAATTCCCACTTTATCTGTTAGTTGAGGTGGCTGAGTCAATGCCACAAAATAAGAAAATTTTACATAAAACGACAATATTTTCTTTATATTCTATCACAATAATTATAGCTGTGGTGACACCTTTTCATTTTTTGAGTTGGGAAAAAAGCAGTTCAGTTATTATATCGGATGCCAGCGTTTCTTCTTAACCATTGCCATCATTTATTCACATTTATATAAAAAGACAGCCATTCAGGCTGTCTTTAGTTAATTCATGAGCAGCAATGCTTCTTTGCCAATCATGCCTTTTATGGCGCCAAGGTTCTCCGCTTCATATGTTACGGATTCCAGCGGGGCTTCAAGCAATTCTTCGATTGTTTTTACGCCAACCGCCCTGCCGGCAATCACCTTCCTGCCTTTTAGTTTTTCATTGAGAAGCGCGACATCGAGAGCGCCGCACATAATATAACCCTTGTCTCCTGTAACGACTAACAGGTTTGTTTTCGGCAGTTTTACAGAAATGCATAAAAATGTCCTGCCTTCTATCTCAATAGGTGACATATCGATCATGATTACAACTCCCTCCTTCAATCCCAATAACACTCTATGACAGAGAAGGAGAAAGCGTGATATTTTGCTCAAATATTGATGTGTGATGGCTGATTATTTTTGTTGATGCTATTGTTGAGAGAGGTATGAGATTTCATAAGCGGAGAATTTCCGGCTATTGTATATAGAGGACGCTCATGAAGCAATAATAAGCGGATAAAATCCGTCTAAAGTTAATAGAGTACGGTTTTGAAGCGTAAATAAACGGAGATATTCCGGTTAACTGCAAAAAATAAGACATAAAACTACGATTTGGATAAGATAAGCGGAAAAACGACCCTTATTTTTAAAGAAATAAGGGTCATCTCAAATTTAAGCGGAATTGTTCCGTCTATTTTAAATACAAACAACAATCATTTTTTATACAATCCTAAAGAGACGCAAGCTTCCACTCAAGCAAATTGCGAAGAAACTCGGGCAGCCAATATCTTTTTTCCTCAGCCCGCTGAATTTCCGGGAAAAAGCGGCCAAAGGTGAACATATCAGGGATGGCCAGCGTATAGTGCTCTTTTGCTTCAATCAGCTTGCCATTGATGAGAATCTGCGGATAATTCCCCTTTTGCAGAAACTCAATTCCATCGTACTCCATGACCCCCATGACGGTGCCGCGGAAGCCCAGGCCCTTAATCTGAAGATGTGGCCATTTTTCATCCCTGGTCTGCAGGAGCACTTCTTTTAGCTCTGCTCCTGACAACCTGATTGTACAAGGATTGATCGGATGCGGGCAGATTTCGAGCAGATCGAATTTCGTTACTTTTCCCTGCTTCAGTCCCTTGAGAATCATCCCGGCATTCATGAACGCACAATCGGCTTCGCACCATTCCCGCAATGCCTGAGTGAGCATCTTTGAAAGCTTCGAATGCTGAAGAGGATCTGCCTTTAAATCGGCTGGCAAAACAGCCACTGTTTCTGCCATCAGCTCTTTGCCTTCAACAAAATATCCTTCAGCCATTTCCTGTTCGTCTTGAGCCTGATCCGCCTCATTCATATCATAAAGAATAGCTTTCTTATGTAAAATTTTTTTTGTATCCCCATCAAGCTTCAAGGTCACATGGCCGGTATAATAGCCGAACTTCCCCGCTCCAGCCAGCAAGCTGGATCCAACTTCCTTGCCCTCATGTAAAATATGATGGGTATGGCCGCCAAGAATGACGTCAATCTCAGGGAACATTCCGGCAATCAGTTCATCATCATGGATTCCAAGATGTGAGAGAAGGATAATGAGGTCGGTTTGACCCTTTAATTGAGCGATACAATTTTTCAACTCTTCAATCGGGTCATTCAGCTTCCAGCCCAGCTGTTCATAAAACCGGCCAAAGTTCACTGTGACGCCAATGACACCAATTCTCGTCCCGGTGTTGCTTATGTATACATGATACGGCTTCGCCCAATCCGGTCTGTTTCCATCCTGGTAATAAAGATTCGCTACAAGCATTTTGAACTTTTTTTCAAGATACATTGAATCCAGGTTTTCAAATGGAAGAGTGATGCCTTCATTATTCCCTATTGTCGCTGCATCGTAGCCAGCTTCATTCAAAAGTCGGCAGTTCGCTTTTCCCCTAGTCGCATCAGATAGCGGGTGCCAGCGGTCCATATGATCGCCAATATCGAAAACAAGAACCTCGTCACCCATTTCCTCATGCCAACGCCGGCGCTCGGTCACAAGCTTATGGATGCTTGGCCAGTGCTCCAAATGACTATGCAAATCATTCGTATGGTAAATATGAATAACTTCTTCCATCTAACCATCCATCCTCTTGTTAAAATGAAGTGCCCCCCTGATTGTTGCCAGGAGGGGGAAAAATGTTTAAAACAAATCAAGCTGCCTCGGGTTTAACCCTTCATATTCGATATCCATTAAATCCAGCATTTGTTTCGCATTATCAGCAGCATCCCCGCCGGAATTGTTGTTGAACAAGGCGAAAACTTGGGATGTGCTTTCGTTGAGCTTTTGCAGGTTTTCTGCCCACTCTTTTAATTCTGTCTGGTTATAGCGATACAAATAGCGGACTTCACGCCAATCCTGCCCTTTTCCCTTCTTGTTCCAGCCATGGACATTCCGGCCATGAAAGCGAACAAGCACTTTATCCTTCGATGTAGATTCAAGAACGGTCGGAATCGAGCCTTCCCCTGCCTGCGGCTCATCGCAGATGCTATGGATCCATCTCTCTTTTTTCATAAAATCGAGTGTTTTCTCGCGCATCTCGTCTGCAAACCAGGACTGATTGCGGAACTCGAGCGCACAGTCGATATCCCCCATCTGGTCTCGGCACCAACGCAAATAGTCTACATTCTCTTTACGCAGGTCGAACCACGGCGGAAACTGGAACAGCGTCATTGCGTGTTTATTCGCCTCAAGATAAGGCTTCAGTGATTCTTTGTACGCATTGAACATTTCATTTTTATCGGTAAAAGGAATCTCACCGCGCTGATGCCCGGTCATTCCCTGGTAAGCCTTCACTATGAATTGAAAATTATCAGGTGTATCCCCTACCCATTTCGCGGCATTCTTCACAGGCTGCACAGCGTAAAAAGAGGCATCGACCTCGACTGCCGGAAAGTGGCTGGAGTACTCCTTCAGTTTATCACGCGGAGAAACCTTGCCTTCATATAAACTATCATGGTCCCCCCAGCCCGTTAAGCCAACAATAATCATCTGTGCACCTCCATTTTATCTTCATGATAGCATAATTAAGCGCTGAATAAGAACTAAGACATGTTCTAACCTTATTTCCCGCTTCTAGAGAAGGAAAAACATTGATGGAGTCAGGTGCTTCGCACGTTTTGACCGATGATTTCCGGTTTATTGCTGATAATCACCGCGGAGTCTGGGTTACTTTATTATATTCTCTATGGTTTGATTGATATTCTCTACGAATTTTATATAATCTCTACGAATAGACATTGATTCTCTACGATTTCATTGTTAATCTCTACGAAATGTGCACGAATGTCTACGAATTCCATAATAAGTAAAAAAATCCACCTGCCGAGGCAGGTGGATTCCGTATTTATCTTTATTAACCGATAGAACCTTCCATCTCGAACTTGATCAGGCGGTTCATTTCGACTGCGTATTCCATTGGCAATTCTTTCGTGAATGGCTCGATGAAGCCCATGACGATCATTTCTGTTGCTTCTTCTTCGGAGACTCCGCGGCTCATCAGGTAGAACAATTGCTCTTCTGATACTTTGGAGACCTTCGCTTCGTGCTCAAGAGAAATGTTGTCGTTCAGGATTTCATTGTATGGAATCGTGTCTGAAGTAGACTTGTTATCCATGATCAGCGTATCGCACTCGATGTTAGAACGGGCGCCGTCGGCTTTGCGTCCGAAGTGGACGATACCGCGGTATGTTACTTTTCCGCCTTGCTTTGAAATCGACTTAGATACGATGGTTGATGATGTGTTTGGCGCAAGGTGGATCATTTTCGCACCTGCATCCTGATGCTGGCCTTTACCAGCGATTGCGATGGATAATGTCATACCACGTGCGCCTTCACCCTTAAGGATGACTGCTGGGTATTTCATTGTCAGCTTGGAACCGATGTTGCCATCGATCCATTCCATTGTCGCGTTCGCTTCGCAGACTGCACGCTTTGTAACAAGGTTGAAGACGTTGTTTGCCCAGTTCTGGATTGTTGTATAACGGCAATATGCGTCTTTCTTGATGATGATTTCAACGACCGCACTGTGAAGCGAGTTCGTTGTGTAAACAGGAGCAGTACATCCTTCAACATAGTGTACGTGCGCACCTTCGTCAACGATGATCAGTGTACGCTCGAACTGACCCATGTTTTCAGAGTTGATGCGGAAGTACGCCTGAAGTGGAGTATCCACTTTGATGCCCTTTGGAACATAGATGAAAGATCCGCCAGACCAGACCGCAGAGTTTAACGCTGAAAACTTGTTGTCTGTTGGAGGGATGACTTTTCCGAAATGCTCACGGAAAATATCTTCATTCTCTTTAAGAGCTGAATCTGTGTCCTTGAAGACAATTCCTAGCTCTTCAAGCTCTTCCTTCATGTTGTGGTATACAACCTCTGATTCGTACTGTGCAGAAACACCCGCAAGGTATTTTTGCTCAGCTTCAGGGATTCCAAGCTTATCAAACGTCTGCTTGATTTCATCTGGAACTTCATCCCATGATTTTTCAGAGCGCTCAGAAGGCTTTACATAGTATGTGATTTCATCAAAGTTTAATGAAGCCATGTCGCCGCCCCATTGAGGCATTGGCATGTTGTAGAAGTGCTCCAAAGACTTTAAGCGGAAGTCCAGCATCCACTGGGGCTCTTCCTTCATTTTTGAAATTTCTTCAACGATTTCACGCGTCAGACCGCGCTTAGACCGGAAGATGGAAACGTCTTTATCGGAAAATCCGTATTTATAATCACCGATCTCTGGCATTTTTTTAGCCATCGTCGAATTCCTCCATTCTTAAAGCAGGGAAACAAGGTTTCCCGCTTTGTAGTTGTTCGCTGCAGGCCAATCCCCTGCAGCCCTTTCGGAAAAAATCATCAGGTGATGATTTCTTATTGGCTGTCTTCCTCTTCCTTCAGGCCTTTCTCCATTGCCTTCCATGCAAGAGTAGCACATTTGATCCTGGCCGGGAATTTCGCCACACCTTGCAGTGCTTCGATATCTCCGAGATCAAGATCATCCTCTTCATAATCTTTTCCCTGCATGATGTCAGAAAAAACCGTTGAAAGCTTTAAAGCTTCTTCAATGGGTCTTCCTTTTACCGCCTGCGTCATCATGGAAGCAGACGACATCGAAATCGAGCAGCCTTCCCCTTCGAATTTTGCGTCCGCTACCTTGCCATCTTCGACTTTCATCGTAAGCTGGATGCGGTCGCCGCATGTCGGGTTGTTCATATTGACTGTCAGGCTGCCTTCTTCCAACACACCTTTATTGCGAGGGTTCTTATAGTGATCCATAATAACTTGACGATAAAGGTTATCTAAATTATTAAAAGACATCGCTGAAATACTCCTTTGTTTTGACAAGTCCAGCTACAAGCTTGTCAATATCTTCTTCTGTGTTGTACAGGTAGAAGCTTGCACGTGCTGTCGCGGACGCCTTCAGCCATTTCATTAAAGGCTGTGCACAATGGTGGCCCGCGCGGACGGCGATTCCTTCAGCATCTAATACAGTTGCCACGTCATGTGGGTGTACATCATCAATATTGAATGTTACAAGACCAGCGCGCTTGCCGGCTTCCTTCGGTCCATAAATGGTCATGCCATCGATTTCAGACATTTTATCCATCGCATAGGCCGCTAGAGCGTGTTCATGCTTCTCGATATTGTCGAGTCCGATTTCGTTGAGGAAGTCTATTGCAGCACCCAGACCGATCGCACCAGCGATGATCGGTGTTCCGCCTTCGAATTTCCACGGCAGCTCTTTCCATGTTGACTCCTGAAGACCCACGAAATCAATCATTTCGCCGCCGAACTCAACCGGCTCCATTTTTTCAAGAAGTGCCTTCTTGCCATATAATACGCCGATACCCGTCGGCCCGCACATCTTATGTCCGGAAAAAGCGAGGAAATCGCAATTAAGTTCCTGGACATCGATTTTCATATGCGGTGCACTTTGGGCTCCATCGACCACCATGATCGCACCATTTTGGTGGGCAATCTCGGCAATTTCCTTGATTGGGTTCATGACACCAAGGACGTTTGAAACCTGCATAATGGAGACGATTTTCGTGTTCTCTGTCACGATTTCTCTGACAGTATCAAGCGATATCGTACCATCTTCCTGCAAGTCGATATATTTCAATGTTGCACCCGTCTGTTTTGCCACCTGCTGCCAGGGAATGATATTGCTGTGATGCTCCATATAGGAGATGACGATTTCATCGCCCTCCTTAAGATTATCACGGCCATAGCTTGCAGCTACCGTGTTGATCGCAGTTGTGGTACCACGAGTGAAAATGATTTCTTCAATTGATTTTGCGTTAATGAACTTTCGTACCTTTTCCCTTGATCCTTCGTACCCATCGGTAGCTCTTGTTCCAAGAGTATGGACACCGCGGTGAACGTTAGAATTGTATTCGCGATAATATTTGTCCAGCGCTTCGATCACCTGCACCGGCTTCTGTGATGTTGCCGCACTGTCAAGGTAGACTAGCGGGCTGCCATTGACTTCCTGATTTAAAATCGGAAATAATTCACGAATTTCGCGGGCGTTCATTATTTAACTTTCCTTTCGATTACCTCAACCAATTGCTTTTTAACTCCTTCGATTGGAAGCTCATTTACAACTGGTGCAAGGAATCCGTGGATGACAAGACGCTCTGCCTCATGCTTCGGAATACCGCGGCTCATCAAATAGTACAGCTGAAGCGGGTCAACGCGTCCAACAGAGGCAGCGTGGCCAGCCGTTACATCGTCTTCATCGATCAGAAGGATAGGGTTAGCGTCTCCACGTGCTTTTTCGCTTAGCATAAGAACGCGTGATTCCTGTTCTGCATTCGACTTGGATGCACCGTGCTCGATTTTACCGATACCGTTAAAAATAGAAGTCGCGCTATCCTTGACAACACCGTGCTTCAGGATATAGCCTTCTGAATTTTTGCCGAAGTGGATGATGCTGGTTGTGAAATTCTGAGTCTGTTCTCCGCGTCCGACAACAACTGTCTTAGTGTCGCCGTAAGAACCGTCACCAACAAGATTTGTTGTGTTCTCAGAAATGGTGTTGCCATCGTTCATCATGCCTAGGGCCCACTCAATTCGAGCATCTCTGCCTGCATGGCCGCGACGGTTTACATACGTAGTCAGACCTTCAGCAAGTGTATCAACAGCACCATACTGGATTTTCGCATTTTGGCCAGCAATTGCTTCAGTAACGATGTTTACCAATCCGTTCACTTTGCCAGTTGTTGAGATGTAGTTCTCAACGTATGTTACAGAGCTATTGTCTTCTGCAACGACAAGCACGTGGTTGAAAAGGCTTGCTTCTGCATCATCATGCAGGAAGATTGCCTGGATTGGATTTTCGATTTGAACATTTTTCGGAACATAAAGGAATGCTCCGCCGTTCATGAATGCAGCATGAAGTGCAGTCAAACGGTGTTCATCAGTTTTAACAGCAGTCATGAAATACTTCTTCAAAAGGTCACTGTATTCGCGAGCAGCTGTGAAGATATCTGTAAAAACAACACCCTGCTCCTGCATTTCCTTAGAAAGCTGAAGGTATGCAGGCTTGTTGTTACGCTGAACATACAGGCTGCTATCCTTTGCTTCTTCTCCAACAAGTGCTTTTACTTCTTCAGGAAGCTCGTCGATGGATGAAAATACATCGCTTTTAACGAGCAGCTTCTCGAATTGTGTGAAATTCCATTTATCGATCTTCGTCTTATCCGGTCTTGGCATTGAAAGATCTTCTGCTTTTGCAAGAGATTGCGTGCGAAGCTCTGTAAGCCATTCCGGTTCGTTCATTTCTTTTGAGAAGGAAGTAATGTACTCCTGGTCAAAAGCCCATTTCGTTTCCGTAGTCATTATAAATCCCCCCAACGCTTAAGCTTCTTGCCCAACTGTTTCGTCTTCGATGCCCAGTTCTTTCTTAATCCAGTCGTATCCTTCTGCTTCTAAGCGCTGTGCAAGTTCTGGTCCGCCAGACTTCACAATGCGGCCCTGCATCATAACGTGAACATAGTCAGGAGTGATGTAGTCAAGAAGGCGCTGGTAGTGAGTGATGATCAAGCAGCCGAAATCTTCGCCGCGCATTTCGTTGATTCCTTTAGAAACAACCTTCAGTGCGTCGATATCAAGACCTGAGTCGATTTCGTCAAGAATTGCGATTTTAGGTTCAAGCATCATCAATTGAAGAATTTCGTTACGCTTCTTCTCACCGCCGGAGAAACCTTCGTTAAGATAACGCTGTGCCATATCAAGATCCATTTCAAGGAATTCCATTTGCTTATCCATCTTGCGGATGAATTTCATAAGAGAAATCTCATTTCCTTCGCCAAGACGGCTGTTTAAAGCAGAACGCAAGAAGTCAGCATTCGTTACGCCGCTGATTTCACTTGGATATTGCATCGCAAGGAAAAGACCAGCGCGTGCTCTTTCATCAACTTCCATTTCAAGAACATCTTCGCCATCAAGCGTAACTGTTCCATTCGTTACTTCATACTTAGGGTGTCCCATGATAGAAGAAGACAAAGTGGATTTACCAGTACCATTCGGTCCCATGATCGCATGGATTTCCCCACCCTTAACCTCAATGTTCACACCTTTTAATATCTGCTTGCCTTCAATCTCAACTTGAAGGTCCTTAATTGATAATACAGATCCTGCCATAATATTACCTCCGTCAATATAGAAAAGATTTTAAGCCGACTTTAGCCGTCAAAAGCTCTATTCTCATTTTATTCTCATTACAATCTTATAACAAATGAAAAGTGTTAGCAACACCTTAAAAGTGGAAAGAAAAACAAAGAACCCTGTAGATGTTTGTCAAACCCCAAATGATTTTTGGCTCATGCCGGGAGTGAGTGAAACGACCGGGCAAATGTATTTGCCCGCAGCGTTTCATTCACTCTCGGCAGCTTTTCAGCGTCAGCGGAAAAGCCAGTGAAGCGCAAGCTTCACGAAGTGAGCCAAAAATCAGCAGAAACTTTGATGGACATCTAGATCTTCAGTGGATCTCCTTATTTTCTTTCCACTTCCCTCACCCCGCGATTCAGCTTACTGAATCGCGACATACGACGACATAACACAATTCCATTTTAACAGACCAAGCCCTTTAAAGTCGGATATACCGCTCACAGCTTGTACATCATTTTATTTTTTACCTTCTATTATAAAAAAATGTACTCCGAAGACGAAGTCACGCTCGGTTCGGACAGCTATTTTTCTGTGGGGATCAAACCTGTTTGTACTTCCTCGGTCTTCTGACAGCTTTTCCTCTTTGAGCATCAAACCTGTCTTAAGTCCCCTCTTCTTGTGACAGCTTTTCCTCTTTGGGCACCAAACCTGTCTTAAGTTCCCTCTTCTTGTGACAGCTTTTCCTCTTTTGGCACCAAACCTGTCTTAAGTTCCCTCTTCTTGTGACAGCTTTTCCTCTTATCGCACCAAACCTGTCTTAAGTTCCCTCATCTTACGACACCATTTCCTTTTCAGGCACCAAACCTGTCTTAAGTTCCCTCATCTTCGGACAGCTTTTCCTCTTATCGCGCCCAACATGTCTTAAGTTCCCTCATCTTATGACACCTTTTCCTTTTCAGACATCAAACCTGTCTTAAGTTCCCTCATCTTCGGACAGCTCTTCCTCTTATCGCGCCCAACATGTCTTAAGTTCCCTCATCTTATGACACCTTTTCCTTTTCAGGCATCAAACCTGTCTTAAGTTCCCTCTTATTGTGACAGCTTTTCTCCTTCTAACACCAAACCTGTCAGAATTACCGCTCGGCGGGAAGCTGGATTGGAGGACTGCCTATAAAACACCAGATGCTTTTACACTTTCTTCACGTTATCCAAATAATAAAGAAACCAGTGCATAAATCACACTGGTTCCAAAATGTTTCTTCTATTATTATAGTTCCTCGGTTACGAGTGGACTTTTCGATCCAGGTCCGCAACCATCCGTTGGCTTTTGATGTAATCTCTTTCACGTTTTCTTTCGACTTCCATTCTTGCGTCATGGTTCATGCTGTATACCTCGTAACTAATTCCATGAGCTCCATGCATCGCCTTCTCCATTTCACTTGTGTAGTTCAGTTTTAGCTGACTAATAGTGAATCATCCCTTCGGTTTTTCGCTTTGTGAAAAGCGTTTTTTTGATAGTGCAATCTTAACACCTTTTATTTACCACTATCAAAGCGGTTAAAACCGTTAATTTTTGGATGTGATGGAATAAGGAGGCTTAACGAGACTTCACCTCTGCCATTCTTAGAATACTGGCAATATCCTCCCAAATGAAGCCTTTCCCTGTTATTCAACAGCCAGTTCTGCTGTTGAAACAGCTTTTACTGCTTCAATGTATTCAGTTCGACCATTGCTTCCTGGACGAGTGTCACGGCCTGGCTCATTGCCGCGCCGCCGCCGAATGCAGCTGTAACCCCAACTGCTTCTAAAATTTGTTCCTCAGTCGCTCCCTGATCCAGGCATCCTTTTAAATGGTATATGATGCAATATTCATCCTGGGAATACAATGAAATTCCGAGGGCAATCAATTGCTTTTCTTTTTGCGTCAAAGTTCCTTCCTGGAAACATACTTCGGTAAATGCATTATAGTGGCTTGCAAGCTCCGGCATTTTTTTTGTGAAAACACCCAATCCTTGCTTATATTCATGAAGAGCTGCTTCTGTTGAATTCCGCGGTTCATAATGATGCTCCATTGTTTCCACTCCAATCTGCTATTTTCTCGGTTAGTATGTTAATTTTCCTGGCGTGTTATGCGACAAAAAGAAAAAGCAGGCTGCTCGCCTACTTTCTTTAGAGTGTTATTCTTTTACAGGTACGACAGCACCTTCATATTTTTCAAGGATGAAATCCTGGATCTCTTTTGAATGAAGGACTTCAACAAGTGCCTTGATTGCCGGCTTGTCAGCATCTCCTTCACGAACTGCAATGACGTTCACATAAGGAGAATCGCTCTCCTCAATCGCAATTGAATCTTTCAGTGGATTTAGTCCAGCGTCAATTGCATAGTTAGAGTTAATCAATACTGCGTCGCCTTCGCCATTGTTGAAGATCTGCGGAAGCAATGCTGCTTCATATTCAGTATCGAACTTCAGCTCTTTAGGGTTTTCTGCGATATCATCAATTGTAGCTTTTACTTTTTCTACACCTTCTTTAAGGGTGATCAATCCTTCTTTTTCAAGCATTGTCAGGATACGACCATGGTCTGCGACAGAGCTGCTCATAATAATGTGCGCTCCCTTTGGCAGATCATCAAGTGTAGTATGCTCCTGGGAATACACACCGATTGGTTCGATGTGGATGCCGCCTGCATTTTCAAACTTATAGCCATTTTCAGCCATTTGCGATTCAAGATAAGGGATATGCTGGAAGTAGTTCGCATCTAGTTCTCCAGAGTCAAGTGCCTGGTTTGGAACAACATAGTCGTTGAAAGTCTTGATTTCCATTTCATAGCCTTTTTCTTCAAGTAACGCTTTTGCTTCTTCCAAAATTTCAGCGTGAGGTACGTTTGAAGCACCCACGACGATTTTCTTACTTTCTTCCTCGCCGCCTTCTCCTGATGTGTTATCCTCAGATGTACCGCAAGCTGCAAGCCCCGCTGTTAAAATCAATGCTAAAAGTGCTAATAACCATTTTTTCAATTCATATCTCTCCTTTATCTCTTATCTAATTTTCTAGTGAAGAAATCACCAACAAACTGAATTAAAAACACGATAATCAAAATAATAATGGTCGCCATCAAAGTGACATCGTTCCGGCTTCTCTGGAATCCTTCCATATAAGCCAGGTTTCCAAGACCGCCGGCCCCAATCACTCCGGCCATCGCTGTGTAACTGACTAACGCGATCGCCGTAACCGTGATACCGGACACCAAGGCTGGCATCGATTCCGGTAATAGAACCTTCCAAATGATCGTCGTTGTCTTCGCTCCCATGGACTTTGCTGCTTCAATGACCCCTTTATCAATCTCACGCAAGCCGATTTCTACCATCCTTGCGTAAAATGGAGCCGAACCAATGATCAATGCAGGCAGGGCTGCATTTTCGCCAATCATCGAACCGACGATGAACTTCGTAAAAGGAATCAACAGAACGATCAAGATGATGAATGGGATGGACCTGAAAATATTGACAACCCCACTCAATACTAAATTGACCGGTTTGTTTTCCCATATATTGCCCTTCGATGTCAAAAATAGCAGCAGGCCAAGGATGGCTCCAAGTATGAAGGTAGCAAGAACAGAAATGGCACTCATATATAGTGTCTCAAGTGTCGCTTCCCACATTCGGTCCCAGTTAACATTCGGAAACAATGTTTCAGCCATTGGAAATCACCTCCACGCCGACTTCATGCTGGCCAATATACTCAATTGCCCTGGCTACTTCGCTTTCGTCACCATCAAGATGGATGAACAAAGTTCCATATGACCCATTCTGTGTCTGAGAAATTTTCCCCTGGACAATATTGACCGTTATCGAAAACTCACGAATCAAGTTTGTGATCAGCGGTTGCTCGGTCCCTTCACCTACAAAAGTCAGCTGAACAACGCGGCCATGTGGATAACGCTCCAATAAGTGGTCAACTGTTTCCTTTGTTTCCTCCGGTTCTGTCACCTGCTGGACGAATCTTTTCGTAATAGGCTGCTGCGGATTCTTGAACACTTCCAAAACCGGACCTGTTTCAACAATATTTCCGCCTTCCATTACTGCCACACGATGGCAAATTTTCCTGATAACATGCATTTCATGAGTAATCAGTACGATTGTTAGGCCAAGCCTTTTATTTATATCAACAAGCAAATCAAGAATCTGGTCAGTCGTCTGTGGATCGAGTGCTGAAGTTGCTTCATCTCCAAGCAACACCTTAGGATTGTTGGCAAGAGCCCTTGCAATTCCGACCCTCTGCTTCTGGCCTCCACTCAACTGAGAAGGGTAGGCATCTCCCCGGCCCTCAAGTCCCACAAGTGTGATCAATTCTTTAACCCGCTTCTCTCTTTCTGCTTTAGCCACTCCGGCAATTTCTAGCGGAAAAGCGATATTCTCCGCTACCGTTCTGGACCAGAGCAGATTGAAATGCTGAAAAATCATGCTGATTTCCTGGCGGGCCTTGCGAAGTTCCGCTCCTTTGATCCGGGAAACTTCCCTTCCGGCTACTACCACAGAACCAGATGTTGGGATCTCCAAGCCGTTCAGCATTCGAATCAAAGTACTTTTACCGGCGCCACTGTACCCGATGACTCCGTATATTTCGCCTTCCTTGACTTCAAGGTTGACATCATCTACCGCTTTAACCTCCCCTTTATTGGAAGGGTAAATTTTTCTGGCATTCTTTATCGTGATCAATTGACTCCCCCTCTTTGCAACCGAGTATTCTACACTTATTAAAACCGTTAAATCTCCTATGTTTAAGAAGGTTATCAATCTAGTTTCCCATTCCCTAACCGAAAAAATTCAAACTTTAGCTAAAATGGAAAATAGCCTCTTAATCGGAGATGATCATGCTCTCGAAAAAACTCTTTTCGAAAAACTTTTTCAAAAAAAGACAAAATAAAAGCCTTCCTGCAAGTGAGCAGAAAGGCATAGTAATAGTGGATTCCTTTCTCTCATCTGCCAAAGCAATTTGCTTTGTGTGAATTGGCACCATTTCAGTAAGCAAAGCTTATTGACGGTTGCCGGGTTTCATAGGGCACTTCCCTCCACCTCTCTTGATAAGAGCACGCTATTAAATTATCTAATCGGTTTTAAGTTACGAGTGTGATTGTAGCACGGAGTGAAAAAGGGTGTCAATAAAAATTATTCTTAAATATCAACTGGAAGCTTATGGATGTCAAGTTCCTGCCGGAACCCCTGGAACTCCGGTCGCTTTTTCGATCGCCTGTTCAAGGTCTTCAATGATATCGTCCACATTTTCAATCCCGACCGAAAGACGGATTAGATCCTCAGGAACACCGGCTGCTTTAAGGCCATCAGAATCCAGCTGCTGATGTGTCGTGCTTGCAGGGTGGATGATCAGGCTTTTTGCATCCCCGACATTCGCGACATGGGACCATAATTCTAATGAGTTAATTAGTTTGGCTCCTGCTTCCCTGCCTCCTTCAATACCAAAGATGACGACTGCCCCTGCTCCCTTTGGAAGATAGCGGTCTGCAAGACTTTTATCAGCATGGGACTCATGGCCAGGATAGCTGACCCATGTAACAGCGGGATGCGACTCAAGATAGTCTACGATTTTCCGTGTATTGGCGATATGCTCCTTCATACGTACATGCAAGGTTTCTATGCCCAAATTGAATTGAAACGCACTCTGTGGACTGATTGCCGGTCCAAGGTCACGCAAAAGTTGAACCCTTGCCTTTACGATATAAGCCGCTGCACCGATTGCCTCGCTATAGACAATATTATGATAGCTGGAATCGGGTTCATTGAAACCTGGGAACTTAGCTGATTTCCAATTAAACTTCCCTCCGTCCACAATAATTCCGCCCATAACTGTTCCGTTTCCTAACAGCCACTTGGTAGCCGAGTGGACGACGATATCTGCGCCATGTTCTAT
Organism: Mesobacillus sp. LC4; assembly: GCF_053543455.1. NCBI lineage: Bacteria > Bacillati > Bacillota > Bacilli > Caryophanales > Bacillaceae > Mesobacillus > Mesobacillus sp. LC4. The sequence goes on along the minus strand of NZ_JBGCUB010000002.1, from coordinate 802,426 downwards.
TGGCTGGCAAAGATAAGGAGTCGCAAAAGTGTTATCGATAATCAGTGGTACTCCTGCTTCATGAGCAATTTCAGCCACAGCTTCAATATCGAGGATCCTGAGACTTGGATTCCCGATTGTTTCGGCATAAACCGCTTTTGTTTTTGGAGTAATAGCGCTACGGAAATTTTCAGGATCAGTGGAATCCACCAGATGGACTTTTATACCGTACTTTGGCAGGGTGACAGCAAATAGATTGTAAGTTCCGCCATATAGATTACCAGCAGCAACAATTTCATCACCAGCATGCGCTATGTTCAGGATGGCCATCATGATGGCTGACATTCCGCTTGATAATGCAAGCGCACCAACACCACCTTCAAGCAAAGCTACTTTTTCTTCGAGGGCTGTTACGGTCGGATTATGTATCCGTGAATAAATATAGCCCGGTTCTTTAAGCGCGAATAAATCTGCGGCATGATCTGTGTTTTCAAACTGGAATGCATTGCTCGAATAAATCGGAACTGCTCTCGCCCCAGTCACCGGGTCTGGTGACTGGCCACCATGTACCCCCAGCGTTTCAATCCGATAATTTTTTTGCTCATTTGCCATCTCCATCTCTCCAATCACCATGATTATTTGGAAAAACTGATACAAAAAACCCTCTTCCTAAGAAGAGGGTCATTTATCATCTCTCCTTATCTCTACAGAGCAAATAACTCTGCTGGAATTAGCACCGTGTTTTCACAACCGGTTGCCGGGCTTCGTAGGGCCAGTCCCTCCACCTCTCTGGATAAGAATATTCAATTCGTTTTTATTGCGTTAACGTGATAATATCATGTGAATAAATATTGGTCAATATATTTAGACTTTTCAGATAAAATTTTATACTGGAAGCGGTCTTGTAAGATAAAGTAATGATTCCAGAACTAATTGGGCTCGAAAAGGACAATTCGTTGTAATGTATTTCATTTTTACTCCATGCATCAGTTTCAGGTCGCCATCAAATAATTGCCCCAAATATACGTCCCTTCCGGAAATCGTTACAACAGTACCATTAGGACTGAGGGATTCGCAGTAACTTACCTTGCCATCCCTGAAGCATAAATAGTGTGTATCGCGATCAGCTACAATTTTCAAAACCATTTCCAGTTTCTTGACTAGCTGATGAACATGTCCCTTGCTGGGAATTACACTCACAAACCTTTCAATCTGTTCTCGCATTCCGATCAACTCCCCTACCTTAACTATTCCTTGTATAAGGGGAAAAACCTGTTAGAATCCTTCGACAAATAATTCGATTAAAATAGATTTTGCAACGTGGATAACGTAAAAAAAGACAATGCCCTTTGATAATTCGGCATTGTCTTTCATTTCCCGAGAAATAAATCCAAGAAAAATGGTCATCAGGCTGTTTTGGGGCTCACTATGCCGGATTTTGGCTTATCCATACTTTTAAAAACGACAAAGAAATACGTGGAACCAACTAAATACAGCATCGCTGTGATCGTAAATACGGTAGCATATCCCCAATAAGATCCGTATTTGAGGACAATCCCAGTTGACACAGGTCCCATGACGGCCCAACCGAGATTAAACACCATTTGATTCACAGAGTTGGCCAAACCCTTCATTGAGTCATCAACCTTCGACATCATTAATGACATCTGTATCGGGTTGCCAGCGTTCATAAGTGCCTGACGAAACAAAAACCCTAAAGCTGCCAGCCAAAAATGTTGCGTATAGGCTGTCAGCAATAGAAACGGCAGGGATAACATCTGCAAAACCACCACTGCTTTCACTTCGCCAAGTCTGCGAACGACCATAGGGCCGATAATCATTGCTACAGCAGTAGCTCCCTGTCCCAGTGAAATGACCAAACCTATCAGTGAATTGGAAGCCATGAAACGATCTGCAAAGTAAAGATTCAAATACGGTATGACCAATCCAGCACCAAAGCCTATCATCAATTGCGCAACAGCAAATAGGAGAATGATTTTGAAGCTTGCTTTGTGGCGAATGCCTTTAGTTTTTCCTTTTATATCGCTAGCCGATATGTGTGATTTCCGACTTTCACTTAACCTCATAATCGGAATCAATGCTGACATAAACAGAGCAGAGCCAATAATCAAAGTGTATCGGATGCTTTCCAAACCAGGGACGACCAATGAAAATAAGTCCGTAAGAATGCCGCCTAAAAGGCTGCCAACCACGTTCGCGGCCGTCATTGCTGCAAAGTGGATACTGAAGAGGTGCACTCTTTGTTCAGGCTTGGAATTTTCCGCAAGCCACGGAATAATGGAAACCTGAATGAAAGCTGACGCCAGACCTGTTCCAAATGCAAACAAAATCAACAATGACTGCGTTTCGACCATACTGCGGGCAAATAAGATGAAGCCTGTCGATATAGCCCCAAAAAGCATCAGCTTTTTTCTGCCGGCTTTATCGCTTAAGATCCCTGCAGGTATAAGAATTAGGGCCGTCGCTAACGAAGTCATCGAAATCACTTTTCCGTTAACCAGTTCATTGAAGCCGAGCTCACGTATGTAAAAGTTGTAAATCACCATGAAGATCCCAAGACCGACCTGTGTCAAGATATTGGCTAAAAAGGTAAGTTTCACGTTTCGATTATAGCTTTTTATATGGGAAGCCCATTCCTGATATAGAGCCATTATATTTCGCCTCACAATTATTTCGATACACTAAATATAATCCTTCTGGAACGATATGTAAATATGTTTAAACTAATCCATCTTGTAAAATCCTCCGAAATTAGCACAAAAAAAAACGGCTAAGCCGCTTAATTAAACATGTAGTTCTTTCAATTTTTCATATAGGTAAGGAACGGACTGAAAAGCATAGATTTTCTCTTGCTCCTCTCCTTTTCTTAATACAACCAAACATGGAACACTTTCAATTTCAAAACGCTCCGCCATTTCAGGCAGATAATTTAAGTCAGCTTTCCCTGAAGGCATATCCGGTAACAGCTGCTTTATAACCGTCAGCATCTTGCTTGCCACCTGACATGTGCCGCACATAGGCGTGTAAAAGTATAGGTAACCCGTTCGTTTTTCCTCCAGGAAGGTTTCGATCTCTTCCTTATTCCATTCTTCCATCTACAGTCATCCTTTTTCTAAATACTCTGCATGAACATCGATATTTGCCCCGATTAAAACTGTAGCAAGATGATTTTCAGGCGCCGTCGCCACTTCCCTGTACATCCTGTCAATGTATAAATGGTTCGCCTCTGGAAACTCTCTCTTGAATTGCTTACGGAGCTTTTCTCCCGACGCATCCGCATCCACCAAAATATAAACATCTTTATCAAAAAGGGAGTCAATCAGTTCATCAAGCTTCGATACTCCAATCGTCCCATTTGTACAAATAATTTCAACCGGTTCATTGAGCACAGCTTGAACTTTCTTTTTGTCTGACGAGCCCTCCACTATGATCACCTTGTAATTTTCGTCCATCGTCATAACCACCTATGCACCAGAGATAATTACCTTACCATATTATAAACACGATCATTAAATTTGTGCTGTTATGTTCATATTTCTATTGTCACTGTTTTTAGAGGAGATTGCAAAAAATTAGACTAGCCTGCTTAAAGGAAAGCTTCATGAGTAGATTTAAAGAAAAAACAGCGGCATGGCTGGCCGCTGTTTGGGTATTCTTAACACCAGCCGCCTTCATCACAATCAGTATACCGAGGTTGTGATTGATCCGGCACTGATACATGCTGGTAAATCTTATTCTGTTCTGCCTCATAGTGATGATCCAGTTCCAGCTGTACACCTTCTGGAAGCTTTATTTTGCCAATCTGTTCATTTTCCAGATAAAGCTGAATCTGGCCGTTTTCCAGCTTTCCTGTCACCCTGTCTGTTATATCAAGCTTTTGTTTGTTAAGTGTCATGAGTATTCACCCTTCTCGAATTGTCGGTACTTTTAGCTTGTCCGATTTCAGGGAATGAATTGATGGAAAAATGAAGGAGATTATGCCCGGGAATTAGAAAACGCCTTGAATGCATCAAGGCGTCAGTTAAAATTATTCTTTGATCATGTCTTCGTATTGTTCAGCAGTCATAAGCTTTTCTACTTCACTGTTGTCCGATAGTTCGACAGTGATCATCCATGCTTTCTCGTATGGAGATTCGTTAACGAATTCAGGGCTGTCATTGAGCTCTTCGTTAATTTCCACTACCTTGCCGCTTACTGGCGCATATAGCTCAGAAACAGTTTTAACGGATTCTACGCTTCCGAATGGCTGGTCAAGGCTGATTTCGTCTCCTACTTCTGGTAGTTCGACGAAAACGATATCGCCAAGTTCAGATTGAGCAAAATCAGTAATACCGATGCGAACCTTTTCTCCTTCAACTTTTACCCATTCGTGTTCTTTAGAGTAACGTAACTCATTTGGTAAACTCATTAACTATCCCTCCATTTGTATATCTCTATCGATTATTATCGATGGGACCGAAATTACAGCCAGGCTTTTTCAAATTCTTCCTCTTTAAAGCCTACGGTTACTTTTTCCCCGTCTGTCATCAGCGGGCGTTTGATGAGCATGCCATCTGATGCAAGCAGTTCTAGCAGCTCACTTTTTGATGCTGTCTTGATTTTGTCTTTCATCCCTAGTTCCCGATACTTTTGGCCGCTCGTATTGAAAAATTTCTTGATATCGAGGCCGCTTTTTTCCAGCATTTCTTCAAGCTGCGATTGGGAAGGCGGATTTTCGACAATATGTACTTCATTATAGTTCACTTCATGCTGGTCCAACCATTTCTTGGCGTTCCGGCATGTGCCGCATTTAGGGTACCAATAAAATGTCTTTGCCATATTTTCACCACCCTTTGCTAGTATCCCATTAATGAAACCCTCTAATCGGATAGTAACATAATAAGGCTGAAAAATACTAACATTGCGTGCTTAATTCCATGACATTTTCGGCATCCCTTACTTTATTCTACATATTTCGAAAAATTCCTCCATGGAACAGAATTATTGTTTATAAAAAATTGCTCTTTTGGTTAGTTTTTGTTTTATAAAAAAACACTTCTCCCTCTTACAGGAGAAGTGTTCGTAAATCCTAAGATTAAACGATGAAACGTTCTGCTTCGATAAGCTTTTCAGATGCTTCACGCTTCTTCGCGATCACATTGATTGGAGTGTGTCTTGTGAACTTGCGCAATGCGGAAGTCAACATGCGAAGTGCATCTCCCTCTTCTGTTGCCACAAGAGTTTCTTTTGCGTCACGTTCGATTTCATTGAATGCTTCCTGGCAGAAGATTTGTGTGTAAAGTAGCTTTTGCTTGCTCTTTTCCACTCCATCTTTTGCGATTGCTTTTTCAGTACGCAGAACAGCAGACTCCATTGAATAAGCATTTGAAATGATGTCCGCGATGTTGACGAGAATCTCCTGCTCTTTTTCCAATGCTTTTCCGAACTTCTGTGCAGCTAATCCAGCCGCAAGCAAGCCGATTTTCTTCGCGTTCTTAACAAGGTATTTTTCCTGTGCCAACGGCTCATCGCCTGGCTCTTCAGGCATTAGCATCATAAGCTCTTCCTGTAGCTGTTGAGCTTTCTGCAATAATGGAAGCTCGCCCTTCATTGCCTTGCGCAGGAATGTTCCTGGTACCAACAGGCGGTTGATTTCGTTCGTTCCTTCGAAAATACGGTTGATCCTTGAATCACGGTAAGCTCTTTCGATTTCATACTCCTGCATGAACCCGTATCCACCGTGGATTTGAACGCCTTCATCAACCACATAATCAAGTGTTTCTGTCGCGAATACTTTGTTCATTGAGCATTCGATTGCGTACTCAGCGATTGAATCAGCGACTGCTTTTCCATTGTTGATTTCTTCCTCAGACAACTGGTTCATTCTTTCCTCGAACAAGCCTACTGTACGATATACAGAGCTCTCAGTTGCATAGATTTTCGAAGCCATTGTCGCAAGCTTTTCTTTTGTAAGGTTGAATTGGGAAATAGGTGTTTTGAACTGTTGGCGCTGATTAGCATACTTGACAGTCAGACCGAATGCCTGCTTAGCTCCGCCAGTGGCGCCTACACCCAACTTATAGCGTCCGATGTTCAGGATATTGAAAGCGATAAGGTGTCCTTTTCCAGCTTCACCAAGAAGGTTTTCCACAGGTACTTGAGCATCTTCAAGAATCAATGTGCGTGTTGAAGAGCTCTTGATTCCCATTTTCTTCTCTTCAGCGCCTACTGATACTCCAGGATATTCTCTTTCCACGATGAAAGCGGTGAATTGTTCGCCATCGATTTTGGCATAAACAACGAATACATCCGCAAAGCCAGCGTTTGTGATCCATTGCTTTTCACCGTTAAGAATGTAGTGAGTTCCTTCAGCATTCAGTTTAGCAGTAGTCTTTGCACCCAATGCGTCTGAACCTGAACCTGGCTCAGTAAGAGCATAGGCTGCAAGCTTCTCGCCGGTTGCAAGTTCTGGAAGGTATTTTTGCTTTTGTTCTTCATTACCGAAAAGAACGATTGGCAATGAACCGATACCAACGTGAGCACCATGGGAGATGGAGAATCCGCCCGCTACTGCCATTTTCTCAGCGATCAACGCTGAGCTGATTTTATCAAGACTCAATCCGCCGTATTCTTCAGGAACATCCGCTCCAAGAAGGCCAAGCTCTCCAGCTTCCTTCAATAGTTTTACAGTGCGGTCAAACTCATGCTGCTCGATATATTCAACCTGAGGCAATACTTCGTTCGTTACGAAATCCTCAGTCGTTTTCGCGATCATTTTGTGCTCATCTGTGTAATCCTCTGGAGTGAAAACATGGTCATAAGTTACATCCTCGATTAAGAAACTTCCGCCTTTTACAAGCTTTTCTGTTTGGTTACCCATTTATTCTTCCTCCCATCCATTATGGGGAGGGGCTAAGACCCCTCCATATTTTGTTTAAAGTAGTTCAAATACTCCAGCAGCACCCATTCCGCCGCCGATACACATTGTTACGACACCGAATTGCTCATTTCTGCGTTTCATTTCGTGGATGACGGTTAGAGTCAGCTTCGCGCCAGTAGTACCCAGCGGATGTCCTAGTGCGATTGCGCCACCGTTTACGTTGACTTTATCTTCATCAAGGCCCAGTTCACGGATGACCTGGATTGACTGTGAAGCGAATGCTTCATTCAGTTCGAATACGCCGATATCCGACACTTGCAGTCCGGCAAGCTTCAATGCTTTCGGGATTGCCACTACAGGACCAATCCCCATGATTTCCGGCGGCACACCGCCAAGTGCGAATGAACGGAATTTAGCGAGCGGCTTCAATCCAAGAGACTCCGCTTTCTCACGGTCCATCACCATCACTGCTGCTGCTCCGTCACTGGTTTGTGAAGAGTTTCCTGCAGTGACTGTACCTTTGATGTTGAAAGCCGGACGAAGCTTCGCCAGTGTTTCAAGATTTGTGTCAGGACGTACGCCTTCATCCTGTTTGAATTGGATCGTCTTCTCAACAAGCTTATTATCTTTGCCTACTGATCGAAGAGTTACATCGACAGGAACGATTTCATCCTCGAATTTGCCTTCCTGGATTGCTTTCGCTGCACGCTGATGGCTTCTTACTGCAAAAGCATCCTGCTCTTCGCGGGAAATGCCATATTTCTTGGCTACTTCCTCAGCTGTATGGCCCATTCCCATATAGTATTGCGGAGCCGTTTCAGCAAGCTTTGCATTCGGGCGGACAACATGGCCCATCATCGGCACCAAACTCATTGATTCCGCTCCACCGGCGATGATCGTGTCTGCATGGCCAAGCATGATTCTTTCCGATGCATTCGCAATTGCCTGAAGACCTGAAGAACAATAACGGTTGATTGTGATCGCCGGCACTTCATGTGACAGACCTGCAAGTGCACCAATATTTCGCGCCATATTCAAACCTTGCTCTGCTTCTGGCATTGCACAGCCGATGATTAAGTCATCAATGTTCCCTTCATAATTGCCTGCACGTTTAAGAGTTTCTCTTACTACAAGAGCTCCAAGATCATCGGGCCGGACATTTGCAAGAGTTCCTTTTTTTGCTTTTCCGACCGGTGTCCGGGCTCCGGCTACGATTACCGCTTCTCTCATCTCATTCCCTCTCTTTCCTCGGATGTTGTAATGTATATTATTCTTCAAAAATATCAATCTATTAGTTACGCAATGGTTTTCCTTTTACGAGCATATGCTGCATGCGCTGCTGTGATTTCGGTTCAGCCACAAGGCTAAGGAATGCTTCCCTTTCAAGGTCAAGCAAGTATTGCTCATCGACCTCGGTTCCGTATGGCACTTTACCGCCAGAGATGACATATGCAAGCTTCTTCGCGATTTTCAAGTCATGTTCTGAAATATATCCTGACAGTTGCATTGTCTGAGCGCCCAGCAGCAGCGTTGCATATCCCGGTTCACCTGTTACAGGTACTTTCTTTCTAACCGGTGCTTTATAGCCGCTTTCATACAAGTTCAATGCAGCCTGTTTCGCATCGTACAATAAGTGGTCGCTGTTGACACTGATGCCGTCTGCTTCGTTCAGGAAATTATTTTCTCGCGCTTCTTCACCTGAAGTAGAGACTTTAGCCATCGCGATTGTTTCGAATACTTTGTTCGCAACCTTTTGAAGGTCAAAATCAACGCCTTTTGGCAGGCCTTCAAGATGCTTGATGTAAAGCTCTTTGTTTCCGCCGCCGCCAGGAATCAAACCAACTCCTGCTTCAACAAGTCCCATATATGTTTCCATTGACGCCTGGATATGTGCAGCCGGCAAGCACATTTCAGCGCCTCCGCCGAGCGTCATTCCAAATGGAGCAGCTACAATTGGCTTGGAGCTATATTTGATTTTCATCGTCGTCTGCTGGAATTGGCGAACGACCATGTCAAGATCCCAAATGTTATCGTCCTGTGCTTCCATCAGAATCATTGCGAGATTCGCACCAACCGAGAAGTTCTTGCCCTGGTTGCCGATGACAAGTCCCTTAAAGTTCTTTTCGACTTCGTCAATCGCGAAATTGATCATCTGAAGGATGTCTGGTCCGATTGAGTTGCTGTGTGAGTGGAACTCCAGCAATGCGATGCCATCGCCAAGGTCGATCAGACTTGCTCCGCCATTCTTTTTAATGACACCCTTTTGCTTCTTCAAGAGTTTCAGATTGATTGCCTTTGGATTTTCCTCTACCGCAACGTATTCACCATTATGGTAATAGCTCAACTTGCCTTCCTCTTCTTTATAGAAAGAAGTAAAGCCTTTTTCGACCATTTCTTTTACCCATGCAGGGACGGTCTTGCCTTCAGACTCCATTTTGCTGATGGCTTTTTCGACACCAAGCGCATCCCATGCTTCAAAAGGCCCCATCTCCCAGCCGAAGCCCCACTTCATCGCACGGTCAACGGCGACGATATCGTCAGCAATCGTGCCCAGCAAGTCAGCTGAGTAAACAAGTACAGGACTAAAGATGTTCCATAAAAGCTCTCCAGCGCGGTCCTTAGCATAAACAAGCGCTTTCATTTTATTGGCAAGCCCTTTTTCCTGCTTGGCCATTTCAGTAGACGCTGTTTTTAATTTTTTACGTGGTCCATATTCCAAAGTCTGCGGATCCAGCTCAAGGATTTCCTTGCCTTGCTTCAGGAAGAATCCCTGACCAGACTTGCTGCCAAGCCAGCCATTCTCAAGCATCTTCTTCATGAACTCAGGTACTTCGAAGACTTCCTTTTCTTCCCCGTCAACCTGGTCATATACGTTTTTGGCAACATGTGCGAAGGTATCGAGACCAACTACGTCCAGTGTGCGGAATGTTGCGCTCTTAGGACGGCCGATCATTGGACCAGTCACGGAGTCAACTTCACCAACACTGTAGCCGCCTTTGACCATTTCCCTTACTGTCACGAGCAATCCGTAAGTGCCGATTCGGTTGGCGATGAAGTTAGGTGTGTCCTTTGCTTCAACGACGCCTTTTCCAAGCTCATCTTCACCGAACTTCTTTATGAATGAAAGGACTTCAGGATCCGTATCCTTAGTAGGAATGACTTCAAGCAGCTTCAGATAGCGTGGCGGGTTGAAGAAATGCGTGCCCAGGAAATGCTTCCTGAAATCTTCGGAACGTCCTTCAGCCATTGCCTCGACTGAGATTCCTGAAGTATTCGAGCTGATGATGCTTCCTTGCTTACGGTATTTATCTACATTCGTGAAAACTTTCTTTTTAATATCAAGGTTTTCAACTACGACTTCGATCACCCAGTCTACATCCTTGAGTTTTTCCATATCATCTTCGAAATTCCCTGCTTCAATTAGAGCGAGATTCTTTTTGGAAGCCAGGGGTGCGGGCTTCTGCTTCAATAACTTCTGCAAAGCTCCTGCACTGATCCGGTTGCGCACCTGCTTATCTTCTAGAGTCAGGCCTTTCGCTTTTTCCTGTTCCGTTAATTCCCGAGGTACAATGTCCAGCAGCAATGTCGGAATCCCGATGTTTGCCAGATGTGCGGCAATCCCTGATCCCATGACACCTGAACCAAGCACCGCTGCCTTTTGAATTTGTCGCATCAAATTTGTCTCCCCCTTCGACTCTTTTTGAATGAATACTCATTCATTTTTGCACCAAAAAAAATATGCATATAAATGAGCTCTGTTAATTACTACTATAAAATATTTTAAAAATTTCCGCAATAATAAGGTGCGGAAAAAAGAAAATTTTTTGAATTTTTGACCCTCATGCTTATTTCTACAGACTTGGGCACTATAAAAAGGAGATACTCTCAACATTGAAAACATGGAGGTATGAACATGGCAAGATTGAAAAAGGATCCATCCAAAGCTGGGGTCAGCGCTGCGAGTGTAAAAGGAGATGCGGGCCCGTCAATGAGTAAGGGCGGAGAAAGAAAACAAAACAGCCAGAATAGCCAGTATAAAAAATAAAGCGAAGCGCCTCGGTCCGCCTGACAAGCGTTGGAGCTGGATTACAAATAAAAAAGCAGGCTGACAATCGTCAGCCTGGAACCATTACTTCTTCAACATTCCTTTTAAAACAAATGCTACGTTTGCCGGGCGTTCTGCAAGGCGGCGCATGAAATATCCGTACCAGTCTGTACCGAACGGGACATAAACGCGCATTGTATAACCTTCTTCGGCTAACTGCAGCTGCCTTTCCGGCATGATTCCAAATAACATTTGGAACTCGAACTGGCTTTTCGGAATATTGTTTGCCTTCGCAAACTCCTTTGTGAAGTTGATGATATTGTCATCGTGTGATGCAACAGCTGTATAGTTGCCGTTCAACATATGCATTTTAATGATTTTCTTGAAGTTCTCATCCACATCCTTCTTCTCAGGGAAAGCAACCTCTGGTGATTCTTTGTAGGCGCCCTTCACAAGTCGGAGATTCGGAGAGTATTGATTAAGGTCCTCAATATCTTTTTCGGTCCTGTATAAATAAGCCTGGATGACCGTGCCGATGTTGTCATATTCGGATTTAAGCTGTTTGAAAATATCCAGAGTCCTCTGGCAGCGCTCGTAATCTTCCATGTCGATGGTCACAAATACATTGTTTTCTTTGGCTGTATCCATGATTCGGCGCATATTGCTCATGACAACTTTCTCAGAGATATCAAAGCCAAGTGAAGTCATCTTGACGCTCATTTGGGCATTTAATTTTTCGCGGCCAATTGCTTTTATCATTGCAATTGAGCTTTCCGCTCTCTCATTCGCTTCTCTTTCATTGTCGACGAATTCGCCAAGGAAATCGACGGTTGCTGCAAGGTTCTTGCGGTTCAGTTCTTTAATGACTTCAACTGACTGCTCGACCGTTTCGCCGGAAACGAAACGTTTTGCCCCTAGACGAAGACCATATTTCTTGGCCATCTTCGTGAAAAATTTATTTTTCGATAGAAAAAGAAAGAAGTTCCTCATTAATTGTTCCATAGCTTTTCCTCCCCTTAATGAAAACGATTACAACACCCTTTAAAAAAATTGCTTCATCTATATCTATTTTGCAAAATTATTTTATCACTTTTTATTAGCTTTGAATATTACTTTCGTAGGAAAATGTTCTTTTTTGACGAATCTTGTCCTGCATACTTTATTTCGGCACGGGAACGATAATATCCGTAGGAATGAACATAAAACAGGAGGTCTTGATATGCAGCAGCAAAACATGAATTTTCAGGGTCAGCAGCAAGGGATCATGCAGACGCCGCCATCAGTTGTTTCCACTAAAGATTCTTTATACTTAACAGATATGCTTTCATGGAATTTACTTGCCATGAAAAAAGCACATTTCTTTGCCCAACAGTGCCAGGATCAGGAGCTGAAGATGGAAATCGAAAAATGCGGCCAAATGCATCAGAAACATTACCAGAAAATACTTACTCACTTGAATAGCCCGCAAAACCAGACATATTCCCAAATGCCAGGAATGCAATAATCAACTACCAGGAGGAAAAAGCGGATGAACCAGAATCAGAACCAGCAAAAAATACAGAATCCAGAAACACAAGTCCAGAAGACACCGCAGATGAATGACCGCGATTTCATCAATGATATATTAACGACAGAAAAATACATGACTCGGGGCTATGACACAGCTTTGAACGAAGTTAGCCATGACCAGCTCTACCAGGACTTACTTTCAATCTACACAGAAACAGCCAACGCCCAGCGCAGCCTTTATAACCTGATGTTCAAGAAAGGTTGGTATGGCGTGGAAGCGGCAGATGCTCAAAAGCTTCAGCAGTCACACCAGCAGTTCCAAGGTTATACAAACCAATTCCCATATGGCGGACAGCAGCTTCAATAAATTAGCTGTCTTCATGATTGAACCGGGCTTATTCTCCCGGTTCTTTTTTTGAAGGACACTTTTCAGAGAATCCCTGATGGTTTTCTCCGATAGAGCTCTTTTAATGGACAATTCTCTGGGAGTTTCTCATGATTTTGTCCGATAGAGCTCTTCTAACGGACAATTCTCTGGGAGTTTCTCATGTTTTTGTCCGATAGAGCTCTTCTAACGGACAATTCTCTGGGAGTTCCTCATGGTTTTGTCCGATAGAGCTCTTCTAATGGACACTTCTCTGGGAATTCCTCATGTTTTTGTCCGATAGAGCTCTTCTAATGGACACTTTTCTGGTGATTCCTCATGTATTTGTCCGATAGAGCTCTTCTTATGGACACTTTTCCGGGAATTCCTCATGTTTTTGTCCGATAGAGCTCTTCTAACGGACACTTCTCTGGTGATTCCTCATAGTTTTGTCCGATAGAGCCTATGTCATAATTGCACGCGCACTTTTTGCCCCATTCCAAATCTTTTGTTGCATGTTCGTACATTTTCCTCTTCTTTTTCTTGCACTTTTCACTATTGTTATGGTGTTAAAACTTCGTTTGCACATCTTTTCACACAATGAAAAAACCACCTCGCTTGGAGATGGTTAGATTCGTTACTTCTTGCGTTGCTGCTCATTCATTTCTTTGACTTGGGTGATCACGTTCTTGATTTGCTCTTTAGCATCTGGATATTCTGCGTTCCAGTGCTGAGCCAACGGAGGCATTGACTTGGCGATATGGCTGTATAGTATCCATGTTTTACCTTTTCGATATTTTCAACTGAACCTTCACCGACCAAAAGCTCTGTGTATTTTTCCAGCAACCCATCCATTTGTTCTGTAAGTGTTTTATCCATTATGACACTCCTTCCTTTTTTAAGCTCCGCATGTCCGGGGACAGGTTTTGCAGTAGCTTCCTTTATCCTTTAGCATATAGCTGAAGCAGCAGGTTTTTCGGATCCTGATATATGTATCTGCCTCTTCCTGATAGACTGGTTCAGTGTGATACCTCGCAATCGGGTTGCTATGATAGCGTCCAAACAGCTTTCCCGGGGCCGTCTCGATCAAAAAAGAGAAGTCCTTTTGTGCCCGCTCCTTCACTTCATGATCATCGACCTGGCTTAAGATTTTTTCATAAAGCCAGAAAATATAGACTGAGACATTCTCCCATAGAATCATTTTTGAGATTTTCGCAGATTTTGAGATAGCATCCATAACAGGGGATAGATTATCCAAGAACAAATGCCCGATTGCTTCCTTCCTCCACTCTTCACGCTGGCCAGAAGGACACAGTTCGGTGCTTTTGTTTTTCAGATAAAAACCAGGCAACCACAGTCCATCCTTGATGGCATCTGCCAGAATAATATTTTCGGGTGAAACATCCAGCTTTTTGTTAAAAGCGGTCATGGAGTATAGGTAGAGAACGGCAAGAAAGGCATGCCGTTTCATGAAAACAGAAGCCGCCGTTTTTGCATCCGGAGCCTTCAAACCTTCATTGAACTTTTCCAAATAAGCGCCCATAGCCGATTCATCCGTAAAAGGCCTGAAATCGATTTGGACATCTTTTTCAGGCTCGGAGTCGACAAAACGGTAGTTGGCTAGAATTCCGATTTCAGTTGCTGTCAGCTCTCTCTTCATACGGGCGCTCCTACTTTGTCCTTTAGAATACGGCGGCCTTTGCCATGCGGAATGCATAGCGGCGTACCGAATAACGGGTCAATGGTCACTTCGCAGTTCATCCCAAAAACATGCTTCACAAGACCGCAGTTAACGACCACTTCCGGCTTCCCCTGGTCAAAGATTTTTTGGTCCTTGATGGCGACAATATTATGCGCATATCGGCAGGCCAAGTTCAGGTCATGCAAAACCATGACTATCGTTCTGCCTTCTTTTTCATTCAACTCAAAAAGAAGATCTAAGATTTCGATTTGATGAGTCATATCCAGGTAGGTTGTCGGTTCATCGAGCAGGATGATATCTGTGTCCTGCGCCAGTGTCATTGCAATCCAGGCACGCTGGCGCTGTCCCCCTGACAATGAATCGACTGTCCGGTCCTTCAGGTGGTCAATGCCTGTTGCCTTCAAAGCATTTCCCACACTTTTTTCATCCTCTTCCGACCATTGCTTCAGCCAGGTCTGGTACGGATATCTGCCTTGTTTCACAAGCTGCATGACCGTCAGTCCTTCGGGTGCTGTGGGAGACTGGGGCAGGATTGCCATTTTGCGGGCAACTTCCTTCGTCGACAGTTTGGAGATTGCCTCTCCCTCCAAAAGGATCGCTCCAGCCTGCGGCTTCAGCAGCCTCGCGATTGAGCGCAGCAAGGTTGATTTTCCGCAGCCATTCCCTCCGATAAAAACGGTAATTTCGCCTTTAGGAATTTGTATGTCTAGTTCATTTATAATAATGGAATCTCCATAGGAAAGCGTCAGTTTTTCCGTTTCAATAGCCTGGGTCATGTCGATTCCCCTTTCTGTCTGGTTTAAGAATTTCTTGTTTTATATAGCAGATAAATAAAATACGGCGCGCCGATCCCAGCGGTAAATACGCCTGCGGGGACCTCTAATGGCGAAAACATTGTACGTCCGATCAAATCAGCCAGCATGACCAAGATCCCGCCAATAAGGGCTGATACTGGCAATAGTGCACCGAATGCAGATCCGACAAGCCTTCTTGCCATATGCGGTGCCATCAGTCCAACGAAACCAATTCCTCCGGCAAAAGCGACCGAACTCGCAACCAGAGCCGTGCTGACAAGCAACAGCACAAAACGCTGCCTCTGGACATGCCCCCCGACGCCTGTGGCTATATCTTCCCCAAGTTCCTGTACATTGACATTCCTTGCAAAAATAAAAGCAATCAACAGCATGATAACAGTCCATGGCACAAGCACTGCGACATTGCTCCAGGTGGACCCATACACAGTTCCTGTAATCCAGATATTCGCCTGGCTAGCCCGGTAGATAGGGCCCATAATCATCATCAGGGTCGTCAAGGCCTGCATCATCGCGGAAATCCCGATCCCAATCAATACAAGGCGCACAGGAGAAACTCCATTTTTCCAGGAAAGGAAATAAACCAGGAACGCTACAATGGAAGCACCCGCAAAAGCTGCTACTGGCATCCATTCTATGCTCACTGTGAGTGCATTATTATCCCCGCTGAAAACGGCGAGAAATCCGACAACTGCCACAGCCGCACCACCGGTGATTCCGAGAATGTCAGGTGATGCAAGCGGGTTCCTGATCATTCCCTGCAGGATCCCTCCGGCTACAGCCAAGCTGATGCCCACCATCAGAGCCACGATGATCCTCGGTAAGCGGAAGGATTGCACGACCAATCTCTCCATATCGCTTCCTCCGCCAAAAAACACTGAAATGACGCTTAGTGGACTTATCGCCATATCGCCCATGCCGGTGCTGATGACAAACACGGCCAATGCCACAATCAGCAGACCGACAAAAATTCCGGCTGCCTTTTTATCAATCAAGAAAGATACTTTATCTTTAAAAATCCTTAGAGTTCTATATTGGCTCATTTTCCGTTGAACCCCTTTCTCGCTATATAAATGAAAAATGGAGTCCCGATCATAGCGGTCATGACACCAACAGGGATTTCCTGCGGCATCAGTACGTATCGGGCAGCGATATCTGCCGCCAGCAGCAGCATTCCTCCAAAAATTGCCGAGAAAGGGATCACCCAGCGGTGGTCAATGCCAACCACCGCCCTTGTCAAATGTGGAATCACGATTCCGATAAATCCAATTGGTCCGGCTACAGCCACGGCACCTCCAGATAAAAGGACGATGATCACGCCTGCACCGAGCTTTACAAAACCAGTGTTCAAACCGAGGCCTTTCGCAACATCCTCTCCCATGGACAGCACATTCATTTTCGTAGAAATCAAGATAGCAGCCAGCCAGCCGAACGCTAAATATGGGAGAACAGTGCCGAGTGTTTCCAGCTTGCGCCCCTGTACAGAGCCTGCAAGCCAGTAAAGTACTTGCTCAAGGGCGGCCTCATCGAGAACAAGCAGTCCCTGAGTGAAGGAGGAAAACATTGCTGTCATCGCTGCGCCGGCAAGAGTCAACTTCATAGGTGTCAATCCTTCACGACCAGCAGAGCCAATCACATAAACGCTAACGGCTGCAATAGCCGCACCCATAAAGGATATCCACGCAAACGCTTGGAGGCTGCCAACTGAAAAAACGGTCACAGCAACCACTACAGCAAATCCAGCTCCGGCATTCACGCCAAAAATACCTGGTGAAGCAAGAGGATTTTTCGTTAACGTTTGCATCAGGACCCCGGCAATCGCCAGGCTCGCACCGACAGCAGCCGCAATCAACGCGCGCGGAAGCCGGACAGATTGAATGATGATATGTTCATTCGATCCATCATAATCGGTGAACGCATTTAAAGCAGTTCCCCAAGATGTATCGGTATAACCGTAAACGATACTTGCGCATATTAAAAATAAAAGGAAGAAGATGGCCGCCATTAATCCAATCCATCTATGACCGTTGGTTTTCAGAAGCATTTTGATTACCTTTCTTTCCGCCGGGAATACTGTTATCTATTCTTCAAATAGCATTGATCACAGCTGATAAAAGTATTTTAAAAAGTTGATTATGTTGTTAATTTAACTTTACGTGAAAAAAGGGTTCTTTTCACCAGTTCGTCTAACAAGTTCACAAAATCGTCAATGATGATGAAAATCATTATCAATTAGTATTGACATCTCACTCTCTTGCATTTTATCATAAGGATGCAGTAATTGAAAACGATTATCAATACCAATCTAGGAGGAAGTACATATGAAAGTCTCAAAACATTTACTGGCTCTAATCAGCATCTTCACCATCCTGCTTTTGGCAGCATGCGGCAATAATGAAGATGAGGCAAAAAATACAGCTGAAGAACCAAAGGAAAAGGAAGAACAAGGCTATACAGTTGAACATGCAATGGGTGAAACCACTCTGGAAAAAACTCCGGAAAAAATCGTCATCCTGACGAATGAAGGAACAGAAGCACTTCTTGCTCTAGGAGTCACTCCAGCTGGTGCCGTTCAGTCATGGACTGGTGATCCTTGGTATGACCATATTGCTGAGGATATGAAAGATGTTGAAGTCGTTGGTGTTGAAAGCCAGGTTAATGTGGAAGCCATTGCTGCGCTTCAGCCTGACTTGATCATCGGAAATAAAATGCGCCAAGAAGATATTTATGAGCAGTTGAAAGCAATTGCACCTACCGTTTTTGCTGAGGACCTTCGCGGAAATTGGAAGAACAACTTCGAGCTTTACGCAAAAGCTGTCAACAAAGAAGAAAAAGGCAAAGAAGTCCTTGCTGCTTATGACCAGCGTATAGAAGACTTAAAAGAAAAGCTTGGAGAAAAGTTAGATACAAAAGTATCCATGGTTCGCTTCATGGCTGGCGATGTACGTATTTACCATAAGGATTCATTCTCAGGCGTTATCCTTGAACAGATTGGCCTTGCTCGTCCAGAAAGCCAGGATCAAGAAGACTTTGCTGAAAAAGGTGTAACGAAAGAAAGAATTCCGGCAATGGACGGGGATATCCTATTCTACTTCACATATGATGAAGGCGACGGCAAAGCAACTGAAGTCGAAAAAGAATGGATTGAGGATCCGTTATTCCAAAACCTCGAGGTAGCGAAAAAAGGTGAAGTCTACAAAGTGGATGACGCCATCTGGAATACAGCTGGCGGAGTCAAAGCTGCCAACTTGATGCTTGATGATCTTGAAAAACATATGTTGAAATAAGCTCTTTTCTCAAACATTGTTGCTTTTGATTACAAAATAGGATTGAATGACTTGCAAACTTGACTCTTTATAATGAGAAAAGAGCTTGCAAACTTAATACCGGCCAGCACAATTTGTATGTATACGTTAAAATCGGCTTTAAGATTTTAACAACAATCTTTACAAAAGCTGACTTCAAATAAAATCCCCCCAAGATTTTATTTGAATAATCCACCCTCCCCAATATATATAAAATGGAGAAAACCCGCAGAATTCTGCGGGTTTTCTCCATTTTATCAGCCCTTCGCGTTAAGACTAGTACCCATCCCAAATTTTCCGAAAGAGTTTTCATAATCCTCCCATTTTCGGAAATGATAAACGTAAATCAAGATTGGCGGAGATTGCAATGAAGAAGCTATTCAAGAAAAAGTTAATGGAAGACATTGAAAAAGAAGTTGCTAAACAGGATACCGAAGGCCAAAAGCCTGATCAATATTTAAATGAACACGAGTGGGAAAATACACTTTTTAAATCTAACGATTACAAAAAGACTTTTTATGTCAATCAGAAGACGAAAAAAAAATTCTGTTTTTCCTTCATGTCTACTCTTGTGGATGAGAGCATCCTTCAGAACAACGCCCTTCCCTATTTGCTGGAAGGAGATTTCAATGAAATAGAGGATGTTAAAAAGCTGATACCTATTGCGGATGTTCAAGTTACAGATAAAAACGAGGACATTGAGATAAAATTGTTTAATGGATATGTCCTTTTGACCCTTGAGGATGAAGAGAAGTACTTTGCTTTTGTTGCAGCTCAAAAAGAGGTTGTCCGAACAGTTGCACAGCCTGAAGTAGAATTCAGTGTAATCGGCCCAAAGGAATCATTCGTTGAATCCATTGACCAGAACCTTAACATGATCCGGAAAAGGGTTCCTGTAAAAGAGTTAATCATCGAGAAATACACAGTAGGATCCATTTCCAAATCAGGAGTGGCCATTCTTTACATTGATGGCATTACCAATCAAGAAAACGTTCAAACTGTTGTTCAGCGGGTCAAAGAGATTGAGTTTGATGAAATCACCGATAGCTCCTATATCGTCCAGTTGATTTCTGATAATCAGAACTCTCCCTTTCCACAGCTTCTTGATACAGAAAGACCGGATCGGGTAGCGGCAATATTAGCGGAAGGGAAAGTTGCCATCCTTGTAGATGGTTCACCACACGCATTGATAGGACCCACAACTTTAGTAGAATTTTTCGGCTCATTCGAAGACTATTTCCTGAATTATCTATTGTCTTCTTTTTTCCGGCTGATTCGTTTATTCGCGGTTGCTTTCTCGATCCTGATCACGCCAATCTATGTCGCAACCTTGTCCTATCACTACGAATTAATTCCAAAGGATCTTTTAAGCACACTTATTACATCAAGAAGGGAGATTCCGCTCCCTCCTATACTTGAAGCGTTATTCCTTGAGCTGACGATCGAGCTATTGCGTGAGGCCGGAGCCCGGCTGCCAACAAAGGTCGGCCAGACAATTGGTATCGTGGGCGGTATCGTAATCGGGACTGCTTCTGTTGAAGCTGGACTGACTAGTAATGTCCTGCTGATTATTGTTGCCCTTGCCGCACTGGCATCCTTTACAACACCCGTATACCGGATGGGCAACACCATCAGGTTACTGCGTTTTCCTTTCCTGTTCTTCGCTGAACTCTGGGGGTTACTTGGAATTGTTGTCTCTTTTTCCTTCCTGCTGACTCACTTGCTCAGACTGACATCGCTAGGAAGACCCTTTTTGGAGCCTTTGTATCCTCCAAGAATCACTGACTTCAAAGATGCGATCATCCGCCTGCCGTTTACAATGCAATACAATCGGCCACAATATTTGAGGACGGAAAACCCTGTCCGTTTCAACGAGAAGAAAGCTAAGGAAAAGAAGGACATCGATGAATGAGCATTGGAGGTTTTGATTAGTGCAGCAGCAAGTTCCCGAAAGATTGCAGGTTTCACCGTTTCTCGTTCTCTATTTAATCATGTCCATGCAAATCGGTATCGGGGTGCTTGGTTATCAGCGCATCATCGCAAAGGCTGCTGGCTATGACGCCTGGATTTCCGTTCTTGCTGCCGGCTTGAGTATCCATATCATCATTTGGATGATTTATAAAATTTGCGGTACAGTACAAGGTGATATTGTAGCTGCAAATGCATACGTTTTCGGAAAGAAGATCGGCAATGTATTAAGTGTTTTGTTCATTGTTTACCTGCTTATTTTTGCCATGGCTGTTCTGCGCACATTTATTGAAGTCATTCAAGTTTGGATGTTCCCGGAGATCAAGGTGTTCTGGTATAGCCTTGTATTTATGATCCTGGCGATTTATATCGTTTTTGGCGGTTTCCGAACAGTGACAGGAATCGCTTTTTTCTGTATCGTTCTTCCAAGTTACTTGTTGCTGACCTTTGGTTTTGCACTGAAATACGCGGAGTTCAGCAACCTTTTGCCCATTTTTGATCATTCTATTAAAGAACTCGCTACCAGTGCCTATCATATGTCCCTAACTTATATTGGATTTGAAATACCCCTATTTTTCTATCCATTTATCAAAGACGCACCAAAATCCCAAAAATGGGCCCATCTTGGCGTATTTTTGACTACTTTCATTTATACCATCCTGGCGATCGTTACGTTCGCCTATTTTTCAGAGGCTCAGCTGGCCAAATCCATTTGGGCGACATTGGAAATGTGGAAAATTGTCACCATGCCCTTCGTCGAGAGGTTTGAATATATTGGGATTGCCAACTGGAACTTGATTATCCTGCCGAATATCTGCATAGCGCTTTGGGGAGGCAGCATGATTTTAAAGAGGGCGTTTAAGCTTCGGCAAAGAAAAGGAGTCATTGTGTTGGCACTGATTTGCCTTGTTGCCGTTTGCCTTTTTGATACTCGTGCTAAAATCAATCTTCTTAATGATTGGACTGCAAAAATCGGTTTCGCTATGACCTATGTTTATATTCCGATTTTATTTATCGCCACAATGATCGCCAAGAAGGTGAAAAGTAAAAATGAGAATGAATAAAGTATATTTGTTAATAGCCGCGATAACCATCCTTTCTGGTTGTGTTGAAAAAGAAATCATTGACGATGTCAATATTGAAATGGGCGTGGGATATGACATGGTTGAAGATGATAAAATTGAAGGCACCATTATGATTCCGATCTTTAACCCCGATAAAAAAATCGGCAATTTCACTTTCTCCGCCAAGGCTTCAAGCAGCAGGGATCTCATCCAAGAAGTGCAGCGCAAGTCTGCCCAGCCAATCGTCACCGGTTCACTGGAAATTGCTTTGTTCGGTGAAGAAATCGCAAAAAAAGGAATTAGCGAGTTTTCTGATGCTTTTCAACGCGATGCAAGTATCGGTGCAGGAGTATATTTTGCAGTAGCCGATGAATCGGCAAAGAGTATATTATCAGGAACCTATGGCAACAGGGGCAACGCTGTCCACTTGTCCCGGCTGATTGAGCATAATATGGAAACACGTAATCTTCCAGTCACCAATATGCATCGCTATTTATTTGATCTCTATCAGAAAGGAAAAGACCCCCATCTCCCAATTCTAAAAAAAGTGGAGCCGGAGATCATTGATATAGTTGGAATTGCACTATTCAAAGAAGATAAGATGGTAACTGAACTTCCTACCGAGAAAATGTTTTTTTTCAAGCTTCTGACTGATAAGTTCAGCGAAGGGGCATTCAAGCTGAAAGTGGATAAAGAGACTGTGGTAATTAAGGATTTGGATTCCAAACACAAATATAAATTGATAAAACGAGATCCATACACTGTGACTATTGAACTCAAAATTAAGGGCCTGATCCGTGAATATACCGGAGAAATTGTGACCCCAGCCATCATCAAGAAAATCGAAAAAGAATTTGAATACCAGGTCAACCAGGAATCCTCCGCCATGATAAAAGACTTCCAAGAACGGGGCATTGACCCATTAGGATTAGGACATTTTATAAAAAGCAAAACAAGAGGCTTCGATTTTAAACGATGGGAAGATGAATATAAAAATATAACAGTCAATGTTAAAACAGATGTGATTATATCCGAAGTAGGGATTGTTGAATAAATGAAAAAGGGTTTCCCAGATGATAACGGGAAACCCTCTCTTTTTATGCAGAAGTCGAGAACATGTATTTCTTATAGTGATACCGTATCGAAAAGATGAGGCTCACTGCGAGCATATTCCCCATCAATGAGCTTCCTCCGTAGCTGATAAACGGCAGCGGGATTCCCGTGATTGGCAGAAGTCCGATGGTCATTCCGATATTCTGGAATACGTGGAAGGTAATCATGCTGATGACACCGACACAAATGTAAGTGTAAAAATCGTTCTTTGTTTCCATGCCAATCTTCGTGATTTGGTAAATCAGCAGGAAAAACAAACTTACGAGGATACTTGCTCCAACGAAGCCGAATTCCTCGCCGATGATGCTGAATATAAAGTCTGTATGGCTTTCGGGCAGGTACACTTCCCTCGTTCCATACCCCTTCCCGACAGTTTCACCTGAACCGATGGCCAGCAGCGACCTTGTAAGCTGGAAACCTGTGGTGCTCTGGTAATTATAAGGGTCAAGCCAGGAATAGATCCGGCCGAATTGGTATTCCTTCACCCCAAGGTATTTTTCAAGAATCTCGGGCTTCCATATCACAAAATAAAAGATGATCGAAATCAGCGAGATGCCTGTTCCGAAAATCGGCACAAGCAGCTTCCAGGTGATGCCTGAAATAAAAATCATCCCTAGCATGATCGCAATATACACAAGCGATGTACCAAGGTCAGGCTGCTGCATGACGAGCAAGAGCGGGACCATCGTGACAATACCGATTTTTATCAAGAGCCAAAAATCCGATTGAATGGATTTAAGCCGATATTTCTGATGGTGGTCGACAATCACTCTCGCCAGTGCCAGGATGATGAACACCTTCACCAGCTCTGACGGCTGCAGAGTACCCATTGCCGGCACTCTGTACCAGCTTTTCGCACCATTGATGACAGGAGCGATGGTGGAAGGTGCAATGATAAGACCGATCAGCAGGACAAGTCCAAAGCCATAGGCATACCAGCTCAATTTTTGCAGCTGATCCGAATCGAGCGTGATGACCGCGGTAATGATGCCCGCCCCGATGACGTACCAGATGATTTGCTTAATCAGAAAGTTTTCAGATCCATACTGCCCCGTCGTCTGGGCACTGTAAATGGCAACACAGCTTGAAAGAAATAGTAAGATCAATATCGTTACCAGCCCGTAATCGAGCCGGGAATTCGTTTTTGGATTCGAAGTCATTTGTATTCCCCTTTTAATATGAAGGCAGATTCCTACTGAGAACAAAGGTGTTATAAAGTAACCTTAAATGAAGAACTGTTCAATACTTCATTATATTTTTTTCGACAATAAATCACAACTTCTGACTATGAAATGGTTATTATTACATATCTAAAAATTTTTATTCAGGCAATTTGGCGGAGGGAAATGGATAGGGTTTCCTTTTTGAGTTTTGTGCATTAATGACGGACAGTTTTCCTGCTGCCTCCCGGATTTTGTCCGTCATGATCCTGATGATGGACAGACTATCTGCTTTTCCTAGTATGTGGTTCCGTTAATTGAGTCAACTGTAAATTTAAGTGCATAGAGATGGGACATGTTTCATAGCTTTGTAAGGGACAAAGTCTTTGAAAAAGTGGGGATTCTGTATGCTATCAAAAATTGAAGCTTTCATCCTTGGGATTATCCAGGGCCTGACTGAGTTTTTGCCGATCAGCTCTACCGGCCATCTATATCTGGGCAGAAATTTGTTTGGCCTTGAGGAGGCCGGCCTGCTGCTGGATACGATGCTTCATGTAGGTACGCTGCTGGCGGTGTTTGTGTTTTATAGATACGAATTCATCCAGATTTTGAAAAATCCGTTTGGGAAGCTTACCTTCCTCCTTGTTGTCGGTACGCTGCCGGCTGTTGTTGTCGGTTTGCTGTTCGAGGATTACTTTGATGAAATCTCCAAAACCGGTGTGACGATTGGCTGGGAATTCCTGATTACCGGGACTCTGATGTGGTTTGCGGACTCGATCAAAAATGGCCGTAAAAAGATGGATGATATTAGTTATACAGATGCGCTCGTGATTGGCAGCTTCCAGGCAGCGGCGATTTTTCCGGCGATTTCCCGTTCGGGCTTGACGATTGTCGCGGCGCTCTGGCGAAAGCTCGATCGCGAGACTGCTGCCTACTTCTCTTTCCTGCTTTCAACCCCTGCGATTCTTGGCGCAATCGTTTTACAAGGAAAGGACCTATTCAGCGGCGGAAGTGAGACGATTTCAATCCAGGCACTGTTGATTGGCATCATTTCAGCTGCGATTTTCGGTTATATCGCGGTAAAATGGATGATCGGCTATTTGAAAAATCACTCTTTGAAGCCATTTGCGATCTATGTATGGATAATGGGGCTGGTTGTTCTGTATTTTCAGTATGCAGGGCAGTTCTAAAATACTTTATAGCGGGAATTTGGATTTTATAGCGAGTTTTTATTTTTTTATAGCGACTTTGACTTTTTTATAGCGACTTTTTCTTTTTTATAGCGAGTTTTCCGTTTTTATAGCGACTTCACAGTTTTTATAGCGAACTGGAATTTCCCGCTGATTTTTTCCAGATAGATTCATTCAAACATCAAAAAAATGCACACCATTCACAAAATGGTGTGCATTTTCCATTCTATTAGCAGCCGCCGTCTCCGCCCATCAGGACAAGACCTTCACGATACTCGTCATATTCTAGCGCCATACCTTGAGTATAGTCGACGATATTGGATTCGATTGCGACTTGGATTTCATTGATTACGATTACATGATCATCTTCTTCCGGCTCCTCCAGAGCCAGACCAATCTGCGGGCCTCCTCAGCCAAAGCCGCCGAAGTATACGCGGATACCTTCTGCGTTACGCTCAGCGAGGATTTCTTTTAAAATGTCGCGCGCTTTATCTGAAATCTGCATTCTCCCTTTTCCTTTCTACATCAATTCTGTCTAGTGCTTAGTTTACCATGGTATCAATAATAAATACACAATACTGCCCGGAGTATTTTGTGAAGGTTATATTTGGAAAAAACGAGTTTCTCCAGCTTTAATTGTGAACGATTTGTGATTAAAACATGACGAAACTAAACAAAACTTAACAAAACCAAACAAAAAAGTATACCCATCTACTAAATATTCTATTATATTTAGTTTAGGATGAAAAGGAGGGAAACCATTTGCAAATCTACACTCCAGATGAAATCGCTTCCATGCTGAAAATCTCAAAGAATACTGTCTATGAGATGATAAAGCGCGGCGATCTTGCAGCCTTCAAAGTCGGCAATAAAATGCGAATTGAGGAAAGTGAGTTTGAAAGATATAAAGCTAGCATGTCCGCAAACCCGATGAAAACGCAAGAATCAAAGGGTAAAGCCCAGCATTCATTACAACTGGCAGGAAGCCATGATTTTCTCGTAGAACAACTGGTAAAGTACATAGCATCAGAAGGAACAGGGCTTTCCATCACCCCCTCCTACATCGGCAGTCTTGAGGGATTGATGATGCTGTACCGAGGCAGTGCTGATATTGCAGCGGTCCACTTACTCGATCCAGCATCGCAGCAATACAATCTTCCCTTCATCCGCCAGCTGTTTGTCCATGAGCCGATAACGGTAATGCGACTTGCATCCAGGGAGCAGGGCTTGATCGTCGCAAAAGGCAATCCCAAAAACATCACCGGAGTCAAAGACCTTGCAAGAAGTGATGTCACAATCATCAATCGGCAAAAAGGTGCCGGAACCCGCTTCCTGCTCGATTCCTTCCTGGCCAGTGAAAAATTGGAGCCTGCAGCAGTGAATGGATATGAAAGTGAGGAATGGACCCATCTTGGAGCTGCGGCCCATATCAGCAGAGGAAGTGCAGATGCTGCCTTCGGAATAAGATGCGCAGCAAGCCAGCTTGGACTCGATTTCATCCCGCTCACGAAGGAACAGTTTGACATTGTATTCCGCTGGACACCTGGAAACAAGGAAGCTCTCCAGCATTTGATCGATCTGATCCAGCTCACCAATTTCAAAGACAGCATTGCAGACCTTGATGGCTATGATGCTGAGGAGTTCGGAAAAATCATTTACGGAAATCACTTATCGGAGGCATAAGCATGAAACTCAAACAATTAATTGCACTTTTACTTGTACTAATGTTCGCTTTTGTAACAGGCTGTTCTGATTCAGCAACAAAAGAAGCTGAAAAGGAACCAGAAACGAAAACAGAAAAAACCGATTTGATCCTTGCGACCACTACAAGTACTCAGGACAGCGGGCTGCTTGATGTCCTGAAACCTGATTTTGAAGAAAAAAATAATTACAACCTTAAGATCATTGCAGTAGGTACAGGACAGGCACTTGAAATGGGTACACGCGGTGAAGCGGATGTCCTTCTCGTCCATGCTCCTGCAGCGGAAGAAGAAATCGTGAAAAGCGGCGATGCTATCAACCGACAGAAGGTCATGTACAATGACTTCATCCTTGTTGGACCTGCTGAAGATCCAGCGAAGGTAAAAGGCTTATCAGTTTCTGATGCATTGACAAAAATCACTGAATCGAAAGCGTCATTCGTTTCCCGCGGTGATGATTCCGGCACTCATAAAAAAGAACTTGCTCTATGGAAAGATTCTTCACTAGATCCGAAAACCCTTGGTGATTCATACATTGAGGCTGGACAGGGCATGGGTGCGACATTGCAGATCGCTTCTGAGAAAAAGGGCTATACTTTGACAGACAGAGCTACCTACCTCGCCCAGAAAAAGAATATGCCTGACACTGAAATTTTGGTGGAAGGTGACGAAAGCCTGCTGAATATTTATCATGTTATGCAAGTGAACGATGAAAAACATGATAAAGTAAATGCAGAAGGTGCAAAAGCGTTTGTTGAGTACATGGTTTCAGATGATACAAAGAAGATCATCAAGGAGTTCGGTGTGGACGAATACGGCCAGCCATTGTTCTTCCTTTTTGAATAATAACACTAGATTCGTTTATTAGACTAAATTCGAAAGAAAGCCTGATTGCCTATGGAACTTTTACTAGAAGGGTTAAAAAAAGCGATAGAGATGATCTTATCGGGAGATCAGGAAATTTTCGAGATTACTTTGCTTACCCTGAGAGTCTCGATTACCGCTGTTTTGATCAGCACATTGATCGGCATTCCGGCTGGGATGTTCCTTGGACTTGCCCGCTTTCCAGGCAGGAAGTTCATCCTTGCCCTGGTCAATATTGGCATGGGCCTCCCTCCTGTCGTCGCTGGTCTGTGGATCACTCTTTTCCTATGGCGATCTGGCCCGCTAGGTGATTTTGCCTGGCTTTACACACCCACAGCGATCATCATGGCCCAAATATTGGTGTCTCTGCCGATCGTTACAGCGTTAACAAGTACGGCCTTCCAGCAGATCAATCCGAAGTTGATTTTGCAGGTAAAAGCGCTGGGCGCAACGAAAATGCAGCTTTACTGGATCTTGATGAAAGAGGTAAAGCTTGCGATTCTTGCAGCCATCATCGCCGGATTCGGACGGGTCATTGCCGAAGTCGGAGCCGCGATGATGGTTGGCGGCAATATCAGCGGCGAGACAAGGATTCTGACGACCTCGATCGTCATGGAAGTATCAAAAGGTAATTTCGATATCGCCCTGGCACTTTCATTCATTCTGATGACTCTGGCATTCATCATTACGTTTACTCTGACTTATTTACAGCAAAGGAAGCGGAGCCTATGACCCCACTGATCACTGTAAAAAACCTGGAAGTAAAAGCAGGCAAGAAAAGTCTGCTGTCCATCCCCCATTTTGACATACAAGCGGGGGAAGTCCTTGGAATCATGGGTCCGAATGGTGCCGGAAAGAGTACTTTCATCAAAGCATTGTCGCTTCTGGAAAAGCCAGCTCAAGGAGCGATTTTGTTCAAAGGTCAGGATATCTCTAATGACTTGACTCTTGAGATGCGCAGGAAATTCGCTGTCGCGATGCAGCAGCCGCTGCTCCTGGACACAACCGTTTTTCAAAACGTCGCAATCGGCTTGAAACTAAGAAATCTTCCACGTACGGAAGTAAAACAGAAGGTTGCATACTGGCTCGATAAATTCCAGATCAGCCATCTCGCAAAAAAGCAGGCCGTCCATCTGTCCGGCGGCGAGGCTCAGCGTGTCAACCTTGCGAGGGCAATGGTTCTGGAACCCGAAGTCCTATTTCTCGATGAACCCTTCTCTGCACTTGACTTCCCCACGAAGGTGCAGTTATTGAAGGACATTAAGTCGATCATCGAGCAGACGAAAACGACTACGGTCTTTGTCAGCCACGATTTAATGGAACTGAAATACCTTGCCGGAACGCTGGCGATCCTAATGGATGGCGAGCTCAAACAAACCGGTCCCACAGAGGAAGTGTTGTCATCCCCCAACGCATCTGCTTCCACATTTATAAATGACTGGAAAAGTCTTCTCAATTAGTTGCAAACAGCATGGCAAAACGCCATGCTGTTTTTTCGTCGCTGGAATAGGCTTTTCAATTGGATGGCTGAAAGCCAATAATTTTTTTTTGAATAGCCTTTTCAATTGGTTGATGCATGGTTGAAGAAACCTGCTGGTTTTTCTGCTTGGAATCGGCTTTTCAATTGGATTGTTGCATGGTTGAAAGAAGCCATGCTGTTTTTTCAAAGGAATTCCCTCTCTTTTGTCTAATTACTACTTTATAAAACCTTCAAAGGAGTCTGCTTACATGGAAATGAATACGGATTTTACAACTCACAAGCAAATGGCGATTGATTTGTTCAACCTGACCTGGGATCTTATCGAGAAACAGGATCGGACGGAAAGTGATGATGATACCATGCTTTATGCGGCAATGTCTTCACGCTACCATTGGGGACTTGTCGGCACGCCGCTGAACTTTGC
This sequence comes from Mesobacillus sp. LC4, assembly GCF_053543455.1. Classification (NCBI taxonomy): domain Bacteria; kingdom Bacillati; phylum Bacillota; class Bacilli; order Caryophanales; family Bacillaceae; genus Mesobacillus; species Mesobacillus sp. LC4. Next base: position 772,867 of record NZ_JBGCUB010000002.1, on the reverse strand, counting down.
CCGCGGGGAATGGCAGATCTCAAGAGTGTATGCGATACTTGGGAGAAGCGAGGCTGCCCTCCACCATGCGAGGAAATCGGAGAAACTTTGTCGGAAGCATGACCTTGGCGAATTTGACCTCAGTTTTGCTTATGAGGCGATCGCGCGTGCACATGCCCTGTCAGGAGACGCTGCCGACCAGGAACGATATATGAATCTCGCGCTTGAAACTGCTGAAAAGGTAGAAACGGAAGCCAATAGAAGCTGGCTCTTGAAGAATATTCATTCAGTCAGCTCAGGATTCATACCAGTGTAAAAGCCAGATTACGAACTAGAAGTTTACATAAAGGAGAATCAAAAATGAAATACGCAATCGTAACGGGTGCCTCAAAGGGACTTGGAGCATCTGCAGCACAAGAATTCATCTCAAAAGGAATCCCTGTCATATCCGTTTCCAGAAGTGAAAATAGTACTTTGAAACAGACTGCAGAGAGTGCTGGGGTCAGCTATACACACTATAGCTGCGACCTTTCTTCTGCACAACAGGTGCAAAGCGTCTTCGCAAACATCTGCGAGGAAGTTTTTCAACATGCTGAAAATGTATATGTTATCAATAATGCTGGAGTGATTGAACCGATTGATATAGCCGGAGAACTGGATGCTGCTTTAGTTCAGAGAAATATCCAGGTGAATTTGTCGGCACCAATCCTGATCAGTAATTTATTCTTACAAAAAGCAAAGGCAACTGGGGCCAGAGTTATCATCACAAATGTAACCTCCGGTGCAGGAGAGCGGCCGATCCAGGGCTGGAGCATTTATTGCAGCACAAAGGCCGCTGTCAATATGTTCACGAAGACTGCTGCCCTTGAGCTTGAGAACAGCGGAAGCAGCAACAAGGTCATTGCCTTCAGCCCGGGGATCATGGATACTGACATGCAAGTGACAATCCGTTCTTCATCGGAGGAGGCATTCGCTGACGTGGATACTTTCAGGAACTACAAAGAAAGCGGCAGTCTCCGCAGTCCCGATACTGTTGCCGGGGCGCTTGTCAAACTTGTATTAGCCGATCATCTCGATAACGGGAAGGTTTATAATGTGAATAACTTATTATGATTAGGCTGTTTTCGTAAACTATCCACGCAAAAACCGCCTGATGAACAACGGTGAAGGTTCCCTCCTTCGCCTTTTTGTTCTTCTGCTCTGTTTCTGGATACTTTTTTAGTATGATGGAGGTAAGATTGATCATGGGAGTGTCATAAATGGATCGGATTTCTTTTAAGATCGGGACAGTTTTTTTCATAACGATACTGCTGGTCGAAGGTGTTCTGTTTTACTACCTTCATTCTTCTATCATCCATTCAAGAATTGACGAGGAGCTGGCTTCCCTGCAAACGCGCGGCAATAACCATCGTGATATTCTTGAAACTTCCTATAGTCAGGAAACCATCCACCACATCACGACTATGGAATCGCGGACGGACACCCATGTCATTATCACTGACCAAACAGGTGAGATCGTGTCTTCTTCGGTTCCAACCGATGATTCAATGCAAGAAATCATCACAGGTACACCAGATGATGTTCCGCGAAATGGCTTGGTCTTGGAAAATGACTGGAAGGATAAGCAATATATAGCGTCTGTCAGTCCTTTGGAGAACAGCGGGGCTGTTTATATGTTCAAGAACACTGAGCGGGTCCAAAGCTTGATAACCAAACTGAACAAACATTTCTGGCTTGCCGGAATCCTCCTGCTTGTTTCAATGGCGGTGATCATCCTTTTCCTATCAAGATTCATCACCAAGCCTGTAATTAAAATGAATGAAGCGACTTCAAAAATTCGTCAGGGCGACTATTCTGTTACGCTGCCCCGAGGCGGAAATGATGAATTGGGCGAGCTTTCAGAATCAATCCAGGTACTGGCCGATGACCTTAGCCACATGAAAAGGCAGCGAAATGAGTTCCTCGCGAGCATTTCCCATGAATTACGGACACCGCTCACGTATATAAAAGGATATGCAGACATCGCGGCGAAAGCAGGAACAACATCTGAGGACAGAAGTCACTATCTGCAAATTATCCATGAAGAGGCAACGAAGCTTTCCGGTCTCGTCAAAGGGTTATTCGACCTTGCAAAAATGGACGAGAACACTTTTACCATCCAAAAAGAAACGGTAGAGCTTTGTGAATTCATGCGTGGCATTCACTCGAGGTTGGCTCCTTCTTTTAACGAAAAAAATATTGCGCTTAATTTAGTCTGTCATGGGGAAGTCTATATCGAGGCTGATCCGACCCGCTTTGAACAAATCATCATCAATCTGCTGGACAATGCAAGAAAGTATTCTGAAGCAGGTACTGCGACTTCGATGACGGTTTTCAAAAAGAGCGGCAAAGTTCAGATCATCGTGAAGGATGAAGGAAAAGGCATCCCTGAAGAGGACCAGTCCTGGGTTTTTGACCGCTTTTACCGGGTAGACAAATCTCGGTCAAGTGCTTTAGGGGGTTCAGGTCTTGGACTAGCGATTGTAAAGGAGCTCGTAGAAGCGCATGGCGGAAAAATCACACTTAGCAGCAAGCTTGGCAAGGGCACAACTTTCGAAATTATTATTTGATTGGTTTTAAAATCGTGAAACATGGAATACATAACTAGAGGGGTGATGTCATTGAAACAAGTTAATTCACTGGTGGAAATTGTTGAAGCTGTAAAGGAAGATAGCAATGATCATAAGATTTTGCTCAATCAGCACGAAACCTCGCGCTCCGCAGTCACATTGGGTGACGAAGACACAGAATCAGGAACGAGGCTCCACATGAAAGCAGTGCTGGACAATTCACTCTACTACTCAGAAGTCTTCACCGACGACACGCTGTATGAAGAAGCAAACGAACTAATACAAGAACTGAAAAGTCTCGCAGAGGTTGAGTTGGTCAGCGAGGAAGAGATTGATGTGTTAATTGGGAAATGATTCAAAAGGCAGCCGTTTTGAGGGCTGCCTTTTTTAATTTCAGTGCCCTAATGAGTGGTGAAAAGCCCTGAAATGGATTTGGAGTTCTAAAGTTTTTAAATTTTACATATTGCCACCCTTTAACCGGGAAAACTAACTTTGTACTCACTTTTAAGGAGGGCTTGCAATGACGAAAAAGTTCAATAAAGGCAGCAACAATCAAAATTCTCCCAAGCTTGGAAACCAGATGGCGGAGTTTTCCGGTGAATTGACAAGCGGCGACAACAGTAAGGGAAACAAGCGCAACAAAGACCAGAGCGATAAAACAGACAGACATCATTAGGATGGCTTTTGCAAAGAGAAGCCTCCAAAAGGGAAAGCCGGCAAATCAATGCCGGCTTTCAGTCCATTTCAGTCAGGATGGCAGTCTGATTATTCAGGTTTGCAGGGTCAATTCCATCGCTTTCGTTTTCATCGTAAAAAGCTTCTTGTAGCTTCATGTTCGCTTCTGCTGTTTCCAGTTGTTCTTTTTCTGAAACTGGGCTGGCAGGCTTTGCGTGCGAATTAATATTTACATACTTATCCTTATCCATGTTGCATCCCTCCTGAAGTTAGTATCAGCCTTGGACTTTACTTTTACCCGGATAATGGCAGATCGAACTTAAGAAATCATGAATTATCTTTGGACAGAGGCTGCCATCCGGACATACGTATGCCGCTTGCCGCGGACGACGACCGAATAAGCCATGATGTTCTCCGGCAAAGCGATGCCCGCTGCCCCGGCGTCCCCGATATGGTAGAGGTCGGCACCCGCCATCTTGCTGTTCAGCGCGATCTGTTTGATGGTTTGTTCATCTGCCCCCTCCTGGCTTGTACCTGTCGTCAGAATTGCGAGCGCTCCATTTTGGTGGACGAGGTCAACCAGCTTTGCCGTCTTTTCTACCGTAAAGCCTGGAACTGTGCCTGGAGATGGAATCAGGATGATGTCGGCACCTGCCTCGACAAAGCTTTGCAGAGTTTCTTCCGTCATCATCGAACTGCCCGTCTCTCCTGCCACCCCAGCTCCATGCATTTTGCCTGCAATAATCAATCCATCAGGACCGAACGCCGCTCTGGCTTTCTCAATCGCCTTCGTAATCTCGGCATTGGTGACGCCTGTTTTGGGATTGCCTGTCAAGCAGACGAAATCGAAGCCAAGTTCCATCGCTCTGTTAAGCGAAGCATCGGTAGCAATTCTTCCTGCCGGCAGCTGTTGCAGCGCTTCAAGCTTGTCCGCTTGGAGGTCGACCGGCTCAAGGTTCAAGCCAATAGGACGGCCGACCAGCTTTTTTAATTGGGTGATCACTTCCGATGGTTCTGTTTCTGGCAAACTTTCAATCGCAGGGTTCATCACATCGAAAAAGTTAAGCAGAATCAGGTCGGCTCCGAAGGCCGCTGCCAGTTCCGCATTCGTCACGGCAGGATAAAGCGGTGAGAACACCTCTATCACCTCAGATAAAATCGTCCTTCCCTCCGAAGCAATGATTGCCTTTTTCAAATCCTGTCCTGTCATTTGTTCAAAATCTGATGCCGTGCAGTCAAGCAGTCGCTTCATGAAAATATCCCTCCATTTATGTAAGCTCCGTTTTTCAGCTGATGCTCTAAGACCTATCTGTGTAAAAAAGACCTGGCGGTGAATTGCCGCCAAGTCTGTCTTTCTTATTTCCGCTTCATTTCATTGGCCAAAAACTCAACATCGGTTCCAACAATGACTTGAAGGTCTGTTTTATTCAGTTTCAATACGCCTTTTGCACCGAGGCGTTTCAGTTCTGGTTCATTTACTTTTGTCATATCATCGACTTTTAAACGAAGGCGTGTAACGCAATTGTCGAGGTCCTTGAGATTGCCTTTGCCGCCTAATGCTGCAAGATAGTGATCTGCAAGCTCTGCGTAATTGCCTTTTGAAGCGCCGCTTTCCGAAAACTCTCCCTCTACCTCTTCTTCACGACCTGGCGTCTTGAGGTCAAGCTTGATGATCAGGAAGTAGAAAATCACGAAATACAGCACGGCGTAGACAAGGCCGACACCGAGCAGCAGCAATGGCTTTTGGGCGATGCCGTAGTTCAGCACAAAATCGATCGCACCTGCCGAGAACCCAAAACCATGGTGAATATCAAGCATGTAGGTAATGGACATGGCCAAACCTGTCAATACGGCGTGAATTCCATAAAGGACAGGAGAAAGGAACATGAACAAGAATTCAATAGGTTCGGTTATACCTGTCAGGAATGATGTGAAGGCTAATCCTAAAAGTGCTCCGGCAGTAGCCTTTTTGCGTTCTTTTTTCGCAGCGGCAATCATCGCGAATGCTGCAGCTGGAAGACCGAACATCATGACTGGGAAGAATCCGTTCATGAAGATTCCGGCTTTCGGATCACCTGCGAAGAAGCGGTTCAAGTCACCTTTTACAATTTCCCCGGCTGCATTCGTGAATTCACCGAACTCAAACCAGACAAGTGTGTTCAGAACATGGTGAAGGCCCATTGGAATCAATAAACGATTCAAGAAACCGAATACGCCTACTCCTACTGCACCTGCGCCAACAATCCATTCACCGACGTTGTTGATGCCTGCCTGGATTGGCGGCCAAACATAACCGAAAATTCCTGCTAGGACAATCATCACCAATGAAGTTATGATAGGGACAAAACGTTTTCCGCCGAAGAAACCGAGCCAGTCCGGCAGCTTAATATCATGAAAACGATTGTAGAGCAAACCGGCAATGACCCCGGATAAAATCCCGCCAAGCACCGCCATATTGATTTCCTCATTGACAGCGCCTGCCCCCTTGGTCAATACAAAGTAACCAATTGCACCAGCTAGCCCGGCCGCGCCGTGCCCATCCTTCGAAATTCCGACTGCCACACCAATCGCGAATAATAATGCAAGGTTGGCAAAAATCGCGTCACCTGCCGCAGAAATAAAAGCAATATCCAATAAGTCCGGCTGCCCAAGTCGCAGCAATAGTGCAGCTGCAGGTAGAACGGCGATGGGAAGCATCAATGCCTTCCCGATTCGTTGTAAAAATCCTAGCATCGTCAACACCTCTTCCATTAAAATGATAAGCGCTTACATTTTTCAGGGAATCTTGTAGAAATTTGTAAACACATCCAGTTTAACACTTCGACTATCTAAATAACATCCTGAAAATTGACTATTTTTACTTTTCAGACTATAAAACCGACGCTCCCTTCTTAAGCTGTCGCCCTGACAATCGGACAGGGCTGATAATATAGCTTATTCGGCTTTTTTTATAAAATTCCATTCAGCGATAGAGGACTTTGAAGACATGAAAAAACCTGCATTCCTGCAGGTTATTGTTACTCTTATAAAGCATTTGCCTTTGTATTTCGTGAGCAGCGGTCCAGCCGTGAATACCTGACAATACCCATGACGGCTCCGGCAATCTCCACTACCTCACCATTGTTCATCACAGGCATCAGGGAAATAGCGTATGTATTTCCGCCAATTTCGATTTCAAAAACAATCTTCTCATTATTTTTCCAGACACAGTCATAGTACTTTTCAACTCTCCCCGCCTTTTCGGGCAGGAATTCCCCAATCGTCTTGCCATTGATTTCATTCGGGGTGAAGCCCAGGTCATCCAACAGCCCGCCTCCAACAATGTGGTGGATGAAATCATTTCCCTGCTTTGACAGCTTGAAAATGATCCCATAGTGACTCTGAATCATTTCTTCGGTCTGCCTCCATATCTTTTCAGAAGGGTCCTTCAGGAAGCTGTCATCCGCAAGCGTTGAGAAGTAGAAGCCCCTCATGATGAAAAAGTAGCCAAGCGCCTTGTATAGATGACCAGTAAAATTGTCGATATCATAGACGCTCTGGTAAATAGTGAACACAAGCTCGGACAAGAACAGGAATGTGAATGCCAGACCTACGTATAAGTGCTGGCCGTTTTTGCCTTCATTATAAAAGTAAAGCGATATGACAATGGAGATGAAATGAAGGAAACTGACACCGTACTCGATGAGATTTTTCAATATGGTGGTCCCTTTGCCTTCAATGACTAGCAGCGGAAGGCTTTGTTCATACTTAAAAAACAAGAACATCAGGATAGCTATGATCGCCATGCAAATGGCCAGACAGCTTCGTCTCCGATCCTTCTGCAGCCTGCGTTCCGGTAGGACAAGGACAAGCACCATCATCAATGATTCGATGATACGCGCTGAAACCCAAAACCATGTTGCCTTCGCGATCGAACTTTCAGTTATGAAAAAGGGCATGCCTTTGAATGTCAGTGTATGCAGTAAATCGAGCGTCCCAACAATGAAAAATAAAAAGCTCAGCAACAGGATTCTTCGCGATTTCGAGAAGCCGAATACTTTCCATCCGTATGAAAAGATCGAAAAAGAAACAGCAATACTGAAAAATTCCAGAATCGTATGGATGGCCAGATAGTTTTCAGGATTCAAATAAGAGGAAAGGTCAGCATGATAGAGATGGATCAGCATCAAAAGTATGACCGCCGCTACAATATAAACAAGAAACCTTCCCTCCGACATGCTCTTACCCATTTTGCTCACCTGCTTAGGGAGAATATAGTTACCTTCATTATAAGCACCATCGATGCCCCCTGGTCTGCGTACATATAACTGTTTTGTGAATATTGACAATTCAAGTCAAATACATACATGGGTTTTGCTATTTTTCTTTTATTCGGTAAAGTGGTAGTTAGATATTTTTGAAGGACGTGTAATCATGAAAATAAAAGAACTTTTACCTCGCTATAGCTTGCCAGTCTTCAAAGGTATTGCGTTAACCCTGGTTCTGGCATTGGCTGCTCGCATGATCGCAGGACTTCCATTCTTCGCGATCATGGGCCAGCTTGTGATCGCCATCATACTCGGAATGCTATGGCGGGCCTCTATCGGAGTGAACAGCGGACTCTTGGAAGGTGCCTCCTATTCCAGCAAAAAACTGCTTCGCCTTGGAATCATCTTGCTCGGATTTAGGCTGAATCTTTACGATATTTATAATGCCGGAACGACGGTATTTTTTATCGCATTCGCGAATCTAACCTTTGCCTTGCTGGTCGTCTATTTGCTGAGCCGGATGTTCAAGGTCGAAAAAAGGCTTGGCATCCTGACTGCCTGCGGAACAGCGATTTGCGGAGCGGCAGCTGTCGTTGCTATAGCACCGGTCATCAAGGCAAATGAAAAAGAGACTGCCGTTGGGGCAGCCAATGTTGCTGTGCTTGGAACGACTTTCACCATCCTTTATACTTTGATCTTCTCGTATCTTGACTTTAATGCGCTGGAATACGGTGTTTTTGCGGGCGGTACCCTCCACGAAATCGCCCATGTCGTCGCTGCAGCCGACCCGGCTGGCCAGGCCGCGCTCGACCTTGCCATTATTGTAAAATTGACCAGGGTGGCCTTGCTGGTACCAGTTGCGATCTTAATAGGATACCTGATCCAAAGGAAGGAAAGCAGTGATGCCGGTCAAAAAATGACGCTCGCAAACCTCCCGATTCCCTGGTTCATCCTTGGATTCCTTGCGGTTAGTGCGTTTAATACTTTAGGAGTTGTCAGCGATAGTGCTGCTTCAGCACTCGTAAGCCTCGCCTATTTGCTGATCGGCATGGCAATGGCAGGACTCGGGTTGAATGTCGACTTTAAATCATTCAAGCAAATGGGCGGAAAGGCCCTGTCGGCTGGTTTGGCTGGATCTGTGCTGCTTTCGTTGTTTGGGTATTTGTTAGTTCAGATTTTTGTCTAGTTGTTCTCTATTTAAAAATAGGCCATCTGTTGATGGCCTATTTTTAAAGGATCTTTTTAACAAATCAATCAAGACTTTAACTATTCCATTCGCTTACTCTGTTTTCATCTGACTCTCTCCAAAATTACTCCTGTGACCTTATTTTCATAGCATATAAATTCCATGTTCATGTTTTTTTCCTTATCAAAATATCCGATGATCCTGGCACCTTGTTCAAATCTTTCGTAGTAATCTTCACCATATGAATGTTGCACATTCTCTGCAGCATCACCAATTTTTATTTTTTTGGCAGTTTGAAACTTCCGATTGAAATAATAGCGATTAACCTGTTGTTTAATGACTCCAAATTCTATCCCATCGTAAGTCAGATATTTTGCATTTTCTATTTCTGTGACTTCATTTGGTGATCCGAAAATATTCATTATCTCTTTTTCGTTAGAACTTAATGAGATAGATTTAACATTTTCTCCTGATAGATCAACACTTTTCGTGCTGCTGTAAAAATCCATTTTGTCTTTGGAAAAGGGATCGCATGCTGTTAAAAATATAATAGTAATTGCAATAAAACTAAGTATTCTAGGTCTCATTTACTTTTCACTGCTCCTCATCATATAAAGTAATCCTATGTACATAGGATTACTATGTATAAGAGTATACCTATTCGTTTATTTTTTCAACATTATTTTCCAATAGAAGCATTAAATTTAATGAACATCCATTTAACTCCAAATGAAAAAGCAGCTGCCTTGCTGCTTCATTAATGCCTATAAAACATCCCATTGATGATATTGAGAAGCTCGTTTGGATGACGCTCCTCCCGCTCGTTAGCGTATAAATAATGCACTAGTTCATAAAGTTTTTTTATCTGAAGGTTTTCCATTTTATCGGTATTTCTTTCACCAGATCGAGAGTCTTCAACGATTTTCGTAGAGAAAGATAAAAAGCGGGGCACTGGCCGCCGCTTTCAATCCCGCTAATCTATAAAAATCTTCCCAGGGTTCAGGATTCCGTTCGGATCAAGCATTTTCTTGATTGATTTCATGACTTCATAGGCAGCACCATGCTCGAGTCGCTGGTATTTTGCTTTGCCAAGGCCGACACCATGTTCGCCGGTGCAGGTGCCGCCTCGCTTCAGGGCATAGTGGACGATTTCTTCATTGATTCGTTCGCCATCTTTTACTTCCTCAGGATTTTCCTTGTCGATCAGCAGCAACACGTGATAGTTGCCGTCCCCGACATGGCCAACGATTGAGCCTTCAATGGAAGATGCATCAATGAGCTCGCGGGTATGCAGAATCGCACCGGTTAATTCAGATATCGGGACACTGACATCCGTCAGCATGATGCTTTTCTTGCCGGCTGTGTGTTTATAGGCGTACAAAAGATTATGTCTTGCTTCCCAAAGCTGGTTCCGTGCTTTTGAGTCCGCCTCAAATTGGAAGTTGTAGCATCCGTGATCCTTCAAGATCTCAGTAGCAAACTCTACATCCTGAGCCAGTCCTGCCTCGTTGCCATGGAATTCCATGAACAGCGTCGTACTTTCTTCGTATTTCGTTTCCATGTATTGATTTACTTTTTTCACCGACTGCGCATCAACGAATTCAATCCTGGCCACAGGTATTCCTCCCGCTAAAATGCCAACCACGGCGTCAACTGCCTTTTTCACAGATGGAAAAACGGCCCGGGCTGCGGTAACTGCCTCTGGAATGCCATATACCTTCAGCGTAAGCTCCGTGATGACCCCAAGCGTTCCTTCCGAGCCGACAAACATGCCGTTCAGGTGGATACCTGAAGAAGACTTGGCGGCCAGGCTGCCGGTATGGATGATGTTACCGTCCGCAAGCACCACCTCAAGATCCCTAACCTGGTCGCGCATGATGCCGTACCGTACTGAAGTTGTGCCGCTTGCATTCGTAGCGGCCATCCCGCCAAGCGTCGCATCCGCTCCAGGATCGACGGTAAAAAACAAGCCATACTTTTTCAGTTCCTTATTCAGGATCGACCTCGTGACCCCGGGCTGTACTTTAACTAGGAAGTCGCTTTCCTTCACTTCCAGGACCGCATTCATTTGTGAAAGGTCTAACGAAATCCCCCCGTTCACCGGAATGACATGCCCTTCCAGACTCGTCCCCAAGCCAAAGGGTACGACAGGAATTTTCCGCTCGTTCGCAAATTTCAGCACCTTACTGACATCTTCTTTGCTCCGGGGAAAAACCACGACATCTGGCAGGCGTGGTTCATGATAAGACTCATCCCGACTGTGAAGCTCCAAAACCGTTCCATTAATCGTTACCAGCTCTTCATCTATGACTCTCTTTAATTCATCTAAGTAGCCTGCCAAGTCAATCTCCCCTTTTAAAAAATGTTATGAACCCAGGTTTCTCGCTTTACTCTTACACGATCATACGTCAGGTACGCAGGAATCTTGCATAATAGGATTTTGATTTTACCCTATCATCCATTAGGAACCCAGGAATCTTGCATAATAGGATTTTGCTTTTACCCTATCGTCCATTAGGAACCCATGTATCTTGCATAATAGGATTTTGATTTTACTCTATCATCCATTAGGAAGCCAGGAATCTTGCATAATAGGATTTTGCTTTTACCCTATCGTCCATTAGGAACCCAAGTATCTTGCATAATAGGTCTTTGCTTTTACCGTATCATCCGTCCCATGGACGAGCACCCTTCCGTCCTGGAAAATGACCATGGTGATTTCATCATCCGGCATGAAGCGGAGCAAAAATGGATTGCCTTTGACCTCACCATTATTTTTCAGGCGGCCGGCGAGCTTCTCCAGGTCCTGTTTCGTTTTTTGCCGCGGGTTGATCTGGATGGTGTTCCGTCCGCATAAGGATGCATAGTTAATTTGCTGGTGTGAGGAGCGGTCCAAGAATTCGTAATTATGGTGAACGCATGCCGGGCATTCTGGATTGCGTCCCTGGCTGACGTCCATCTGCAAAAAGGAGTTGTACCAAATATCCATCTGCTCAAGATTCGGGTTCGACTCTGCCCCCACAAGCAGCTTGAGTGCTTCGACCGCTTCAAAGGATCCAATAATATCCGTAATCGGCGAAAGAACCCCGATGCTGTCGCATGTCTCACCCAACCCAGCAGGAACCGATGGGAACAAGCATCTGTAGCAAGGTGTCTCCCCTGGTTTGATGGCAGCGAACATCCCTCGTGAACTGACAGCCCCCCCATATACCCACGGAATGCCATGCTTGACGGCAACATCATTTATGAGATAACGGGCCATGAAGTTATCGGTTCCATCGACAATCACATCAAACCCTGCAAGCAGGTCCTCTGCGTTGTCTAGCGTTAAATCTGCGATAACTGCCTCCACTTTTACTTCTGAATTGATCTTTGTCAGTTTTTTTTCAGCGGCGATGACCTTCGGCAGATTTTCGCGCGCATCATCTTCATCATAAAGAGTCTGGCGCTGGAGGTTGGAAAGCTCAACAAGGTCACGGTCAATGATGCGCACATGCCCGACACCTGACCGGACCAGATGGTTGGAAATAACCGTCCCCAATGCTCCCATCCCGACAATGACGGCCGAGCTGTTCAATAGTTTCTCTTGTCCTTCACTGCCGACCGGCTTGAATAAAATCTGCCTTGAATAACGCTCCATATCTTTCATTCAGATCCCCTCATTTCTATTTTATTATATCTTTAAATAAAGCTTTTTTTTAGGCTGAATTTTCACTATACTTAAGATTAAGAGGAAAATAGGCCTCTTGTATTATTTTTTATCCATACTAAATGAAAGAGGTGGATTAGTTAAGATGAATTTTGGGGGATTTAAAAACAAAGAAGTCGTAGTTGACTTGTCAAACGGAACTGTCGATTACAGAGGCATCAATGAAGACGATGTGAAAAAGTATGTCGGCGGCCGCGGTCTTGGGGTTAAGTATGTTCTTGACAACGGACCTGAAGTCGAGCCTTTGTCTGAAGAAAACATCCTGTGCATCATGACGGGGCCTGTGACAGGTTCACGTTCATCGATGAGCGGACGTTTGGCAGTCGTGACGAAGTCTCCATTGACAGGCACGGTTACTGACTCACACATGGGTGGATGGACAGCTGCCCGTCTGAAGTGGGCTGGAATCGACAACGTCATTTTCAAAGGCAAAAGCGACAAGCCTGTGTACCTTTATATCGAAGACGGCAAGGCAGAGATCCGCGACGCTTCTCAATTGTGGGGATTGAGCACGCGCGCGACTGTACAGTCTTTGAAAGATGCACATGGCGAAGAAAACCTAAGCGTCATGACAATCGGCCAGGCTGGCGAAAACGGCGTTCGTTTTGCCGGTTTCATGAACGAGCATGACCGTGCAGCTGGACGTGGCGGTACCGGTGCGGTTGCTGGATACAAGAAATTGAAAGCAATCGTCATCAAAGCAGCGCAAAAGGGAAATATGCCTGAACCTGCACAAAAAGATGATTACAACCAGGCGAACAAGAAAGCGGTTAAAGCGATTCTTGAAGGCGGCCTGACAGCTCCTAACAAAGGCGGATTGTCCGTATATGGAACAAACGTCCTTACTAACTTGATCAATGAAGTGGGAGCGCTTCCAACACGCAACTCCCAATTGACACACTGGGATGAGGCTGAAAAGCACTCAGGCGAGTGGGTAAACGAGCACATTCTCGTTGCTAACAACACATGCCACGCTTGCCCGGTCGGCTGTAAAATTGAAGTTGAAGTCAAGGAAGGCAAATATAAGACTCGCGTAGAAAGCTTTGAGTTCGAATCTGCATGGGCACTTGGTGCAAACAGCGGATTGAGCGACTCTGAAGCAATCGCATACTTAATCGACATCTGTAATGAATACGGTATGGACACAATCGAGCTTGGCCACGCCATCTCTGTCACAATGGAAGCCTATGAAAAAGGCATCGTTGACGAGAAGCTTGATTGGGGCGACGCTGACGGTATGATCGAAATCGCTCGCAAAATCGCATTCCGTGAAGGCTTCGGCGGCATCCTTGCTGAAGGTCCTGCACGCGCGACAGCTGCATGGGGCGTTCCTGAACTGTCTATGTCAGTAAAAGGCCAGTCCATCCCAGCTTACGATCCACGCGGAATCCAGGGTATCGGCCTTGGCTATGCGACAAGTAACCGTGGTGCCTGCCACCTTCGCGGCTACACAATCGCATCTGAAATCGCCGGCATTCCTGAGCCAACAGACCGTACAGTAGCAGAAGGAAAAGCGGAGCTTCTGAATGTATTCCAGAACCTGCTTTCATTCTCTGACTCTATGAATATCTGTAAATTCTCATCTTTCTCTGAAAATGCAGAGCATTATGCTGAGCAATACAGCACAATGACTGGCATTCCAATGACAGCAGACGATGTCATGCTTGCAGGGGAAAGAATTTACAACCTTGAGCGTTACTACAACAACCTAGCTGGCTTCAACAAGCGTGAGGACGACTTCCTGCCAAAACGCTTTACTGAAGAAGGCGCATCAGGCAACAGTGAAGGCCTCGTTTCTCGCATGGATATCATGCTTGATGACTACTATAATGTCCGCGGCTGGAAAGATGGCGTTGTTACGGAAGAAAAACTTCGCGAGCTAGGCATCATCGGCGAAGAAACAACTCCAGCAACAGAAGAAGTTTAATATTTTTTGCAGAGAACCAGGCGATTTGCCTGGTTTTTGTTTTTATTGGACGCAAATGTGTTGCCAGAAAATCTTTTAAACGGAAATTTCATTTTTTATAGCGAGTTTTTTATTTATATAGCGAGTTTTTGGATTATATAGCGAGTTTTTCATTTTTATAGCGACTCTTCTGTTTATATAGCGACTTTTTCATTTTTATAGCGAACTGGAAAAAACAGCTGTTTTTTTCCAGTAAAAATAAAAGGCTCCGGCAGTAAACTGCCGAAACCTCTGCTACCCGCCAACCCGGGTTGTTTTATAACGGTAATTTTTGATCAGCTGCTCGAGTTCTTCCAGGCTTTCCGCTTCAAAGCGGATATGTACGGCATTGACGATGAATGTTTTTGTAAAAGAAAGTTCATCCTCGCTTAAGATCTCCGCCCTCCAGTTCTCTGCTTCATATACAAATGGGAAGGAATCGGTGACGAGCTTGCCGCCCAGTTCTTCAAAATACATGCCAAGATGGTCCCTGTTGATTCCGCGGAATTCTAGTATTCTATCAACCATATCAGCCACCGGCAACCGGAGGGAACAACGCGAACTGGTCGCTTTCTTTTACATGCGTTTCAAGTTCCTGATCATGGACGATATTACGGCCATTGATATAAACGTGTACAAATGGCTTGAGCGTCTTTTCTTCTGTGAAAATTTCTTCTTGCAAATCCGGGAACATTTCGCACATTTTATCAAGCACATCCATTACCCGGTGTCCATCAGGCTTCACTTCGACTGTCACGCCTCCGCAAATATCCCTGAGATTAGCAAATACCTTAACCTGCATCCAAAACGCCCCTTTCTCCTAACATTAATAATAAATTGAAAAATGAAAAATGTCATTAGCTCTTTCAGTCCGAACTCTTCACTATTAATCGACTATATCTGAAAACTGTCTGATAATCGGCCGATTTTCAGCATCTGAATGAGTCACGAGACAAAATTCCCGCTCGTATGGCTCAAAAGTATCGACAATCGTAATGCGGCCGGCTTTTTGTGCAGGCATAGCTGCCAATCTGGAAATAAAACTGATGCCGAGTCCCGCTTCAACGGCAGCAATTACGGATTCTGTGCTCCCGATGGATACAGCAACTGTCAAATCTTCAAATGACAGGCCTTTTTCTGCCAAGAAATGCTCCATCATTTTGCGCGTTCCAGATCCTTCTTCACGGATGACGAAATCATATTGTTGAATTTGTGAAAAATCAGCTGATGCCTCTTGAACTAATGGATGGTCAACAGGTGTGACTAACACCAACGAATCCAGGGCAACCGGTTTGCTTCTTAACAATCGGGATTCGACCTTCATCCCAATAATTGCAGCATCAACTTGATGGTTCTGCAGTTTCTCAAGTATTTTTTTCGAATCGCCGATTTCGATTTTGACATCCACCTTTGGAAAAAGTCTGCGGAATTTTTTAATCCAGTCGGGAAGCAAATAGGTTCCAGGTATGGTACTCGCCCCAATCGTCAGTGTCCCAGTGAGGGTTCCCTTGAATTCACCCAGTTCGCCCTCCAACGTCCTCCACCGGTTGGCGATGTCCTTTGCGGCTGTATAAACCACCATCCCTGCAGGCGTCGGCCTGATTCCTGATAAGCCCCTGTCAAGCAGTTCAAATCCGAGCTCATCTTCCAGGCTTTTGATTTTCAGGCTGACAGAAGGCTGTGAGCTTTTTAGTACAGCCGCTGCTTCGGAAAAACTATTCTTTTCGACAACCATGATGAATGCCTCTAGCTTTTTTAAATTCATGATATTTCTCCAATTCTAGACCTATATAACTCAATATTAATACGAACTGTACTGATATGGACAATATATTTTCCTTTTAACTGGTTTTAATAGACATTTTAGGGAGTGACATGCTTCAAAATGACTATTATACGGGAGTTCTTAGACATTTCAGCAGATGCACGGCTTCAAAATGTCTATTAAACCGATTTTCTTAGATATTTCAGCAGGTACTCGGAATCAAAATGTCTATTAAACGGGGTTTCTTAGACATTTCAGCAGGCGCATAGCTTCAAAATGTCTATTAAACGGGGGTTCTTAGACATTTCTGCGAGTGCCAGGCTTCAAAATGTCTATTAACGGATTTTTTAGACATAATAGGAGTGAGCAGATTTAAAATGTCTAATGAAAAAATTTCCTTGCTATTAGTATTGACATAATATTATCTGAATATTATCATAGTTCTTGTAAATATATTTTACAATAATAAAAATCGATGACGAGAATACGTCCTTTATGGAACCTGATCCCCAGAGAGCCGGTGATTTGCTGCAAGCCGGTGTTCAGATTATAGAGGAACATCATCTCTGAGATGCAAAGCTGAAACTTGTTGCAGTAAGCTTTTGCCGGCTTGTCCGCCGTTAAATGGAACACGTATGATGGTACGTTGATGAGAGCCGCATGTTTGTGCGGAATCAGGGTGGTAACGCGAGCGCAACTCGTCCCTATTTCAGGGGCGAGTTTTTTGTTTTCCATTGTATAACATTCCGTTCCGAATTTCCTATACTCTCAGTGCCAGAACATTATATTAGGAGGAGAAAAAGGATGGGAAGCTTAAGGAGTAAAGAAACACTCACAATCGGTCTAATGTTATTTGCATTATTTTTTGGAGCAGGGAATCTGATTTTCCCGCCGTTTTTAGGACAGGAAGCTGGAGCGAACTTTTGGCCAGCGATGCTTGGTTTTGTTGTAACCGGAGTGGGGCTGCCATTACTGACGGTTGTTGTCATTTCAATGGCTAAGGATGGCATAAAGGAAATCGGGTCAAAAGTTCACCCTGTATTTGCAGTGATTTTCAGCGCTGCTGTTTATCTATCGATTGGGCCGTTCTTCGGTATTCCTAGAAGCGCAAACGTTGCGTTTGAAATGTCTGTCAAGCCATTCATTGGGGAATCAGGATCAAATCCCCTGCTGCTTTTACTGTTTACATTCATCTTTTTCTCACTTGTTTACTGGGTTACGTTAAACCCTTCAAAAATGGTTGAACGAATTGGGAGCATCCTGACTCCTGTTTTGCTCGCCGCTATCGTCATGCTGGTAATTGGCAGCTTTTTCAAACTTGATGGATCGTTTGGAGAGGTATCTGAAAAGTACGCAGCAGCACCATTTGCTACAGGCTTCCTTGAAGGATACCTGACGATGGATACGATTGCCGCATTGGCCTTCGGGATCATTGTCGTTGGGGCTATCCAGCAGAAAAAAGCGCTGGAACGCAGGCAGGTTGTAAGGGAAACATTGAAAGCTGGCGTAATCGCTGGCATCGGATTGGCTTTTGTATATGTAACTGTCGGCCTGCTTGGTGCAAAAATGGCATCGGTTGGTGAATACGAAAATGGTGGTGCGATTTTAACAGAATCGGCTAAGCAGATGTTCGGGGAACCTGGCATGCTGCTGCTCGGCTTGATCGTAACGCTCGCCTGCTTCACAACGGCAGTTGGCCTCGTAGCGGCGACAAGCCAATTTTTTGCAAAAATGATGCCAAAGCTTTCATATAAGACCTACACACTCGTTGTCACATTGGTCAGTTTATTAATAGCGAATCTTGGACTTAACCAGATCATATCGATTTCGGTACCGGTGTTGATCGTTCTTTATCCAATCACAATCGTGCTTGTCATCCTGAGCTTCCTTGACCGTTTCTTCAAGGGAGCACGCGGAGTCTATGTTGGAGCAGTGTTTGCAACAGCACTTGTAAGTGTTGTAGACGGTTTTAAGACGTTCGGAGTTGAATCAGAAGCACTCGGTGCATTACTAACATCATTGCCGCTATATGCAGAGGGACTCGGCTGGCTTCTGCCAGCACTTGTCGGTGCGCTAGCCGGTTGGGCTTTTGACAGGCTAATTCCATTTAAGGGGTTAAAGGCTGCTTCAGAGTAAAATGAAAAAAGTGGACCGGGCATAAAGAATGCCCGGTCCATTATTTTTTAACTATTTAATTGTTCCCACTCCGACCGCAAAATCCCCATATTGATTCGGTCATGAATTTTGCCATCACGATGGACTGCTTGCCTCACTCTGCCTTCAATCTGAAAGCCAGCTTTTTGATAGGCACGGATTCCCCGCTCATTATACTCAATGACATCCAGCCCGACACGGTTCAAGTTCAGTTCATGGAAGGCATATCTAAGAATGAGCTGCAGCGCTTCAGAACCATATCCTTTACCACGGTCATTGGCATTGCCTATGCCCATCGCAAGCATTCCAGCCCGATTATTCCATTCGATGCTGTGAATGACGATAAATCCGATCAGCCTGTCATCCTCAATTGTTCTTAAGCGGAAGTAAAAGCTGTTCGAGCCAGGATTACCCTCACCTTCAAAATGCTCAACCGGTCGTGGTAAAGCTATATCCGTGTCCACATTCCTCAGGTACTCCGGATCTTCATCCCAGGAAGCGATGATGTCGGTATCCCCTTCCCTTTTTGCTGTAAGCTTTAAAGTTTTTCCGCGAAAAAGATTTGTTGTCATTTTTTAGTCTCCCATTCTATTATAAAAATTTCACCTCTTTATATGAAAAAAACCATTTATATGTACGCAATATTCTATCCCCTTTAAGTTTGATATTTCCATCTTATGGTTTTTGGGCATGTTATGCAATAAAAATTCAGCAAGAAGAGGCAGCCACCATGTGGTCTGCCTCTTTAGACTCTGTTAGCAGGTAGGAGAATTCATAAGCGGAGAATTTCCGGCTATTATATATAGAGGGCGCATATGATTTGCTAATAAGCGGAGATATTCCGTTTACCTGCAAAAAATAAGGCGAAATTTAATGATTTGGAAGAAATAAACGGAAAAACGACCCTTATTTTTAAAGAAATAAGGGTCGGTTCTAATTTAACCGGAATTTTTCCGTGTATTTTTCAAACAATTTGATGACACCATTCAGTTATCACAGAAAATATCAAACTTCGAAAATTGTCCAGTACCAGCGCCCAGCCCCTCAGCCGATTCGGTCTGAATAGTGTGCTTACGCTTCTCTATCTATACTCTTTTGAAAGGCCACCAGTTTGCTTGGCCGAAGTTCTTCACCAGTACCGGGATGAACAGCGGCAGCATGATGAATGCGTACAGGAACAATCCTACGAGAAGGATCGACGCGATTTGCAGCAATGACATCATTCCGGATGGCATCATAGCTGCGAACGTTCCGCCCAGGATGACGGCTGCCGAGATGATGACTGTTCCCATCTTCTTCATCGAAAGCAGCATCGCTTCCGAGATGGATAGATTCTTATATTCATTGAAACGGTCCATCAGGAAGATACTGTAGTCAACGCCAAGGGCAACGAGAATGACAAAGGCGAAGAACGGAACCGCCCAGCTGATGCCTGAGTAGCCAAGGATATCAACATAAATGACCCCGTTGACTGCCATTGCCGTATAATACGTTAAAATCAGCGACCCGATGATATAAATCGGCATGATGATGGAACGGAACAAGAATACCAGGATGATGCCGATCCCAAGCAGCATCAAAATGACCGTACGGGAATAATCCTGGCCGGACATCGTATCGAGGTCTGCGTTGGTGCTGGTGATGCCGCCAATGGCTACATCGGCATTTTCAAGCTTCGTTCCTTTTGTCGCGCGCTCAACCGCTTCTTCAATTTCAGCCACCTTCGCCATTGCCTCATTGGAATAAGGATTAGCCTCGAAAATAACATCCATTGTCATGACTTTACGGTCGTTTGACATATATACATCAAATACCTGAGTGAAATCCTCGCTCTCAAGGACATCCGCAGGCAAATAAAAACCGTTGGAACCCGATTCAGCCAGCCCATCCAGGTATTCCTGCGCAGAGCCAAGACCTTCCGATACCTGATTCAACCCGTCCGTACTCTGGTTGAGTCCATCCGTAAGCTGTGCCAACTGGCCTCCAAGACCGCCAAAACCAGCAAGCAGCTGCTCCTGTCCTGCATTGATTCCAGTCAAACCATTTGTCAGCTTAGGAAAATTATCAACGATCTTCCCCTGTCCGTCGGCAAGCTGATTCAATCCTGCCTGCTGCTGCTCAATCCCGTCGATGAGCTGTTGAAGTACCGGGCCGAACTCAGCCTGCTTGGTAAGTGCACCTGCAAATGCTTCGTTTGCTTTTGACATGCCACCTGTAATCAAAGGTAGTTTCTGATTCAGTTGATTCAACCCGGCTGAAGCTGATGCAAGCTCAGTCTGCATGTAAGTGAGCTGGCCTTTTATTTCCTGGTAGTTTTGGTCTGCTTTTAACGTTTCATCTCTATTTTCTAAATAACCAAAAAGCTTACCATTTGCCTGGGAGATTCCACCCGATAGTCCGGCAATTCCCTCTCCAGCCTGTTTGTAGCCCTTTTCAAGCTGATCCAGCCCAGTTTGCATTTCCACATACTTACCCTGAAGCTCCTTATACCCAGCCAGCAATGCCTCGGCTCCTGCCTTCGCTTCTGCCAAACCGGCCTGTATCTGGTCAGAACCGGCAGATCCCTGGCGGATGCCGTTTTCGATTTTGGCCAGATTTCCTTGGATTTCTCCAAGACCTGATTTAATTTCAGTTGTGCCATTAATCAACTGATTAATGCCATCAGCGGCACCCTCCAATTCTGGAGCTGACTTTGACAGTTCAGATTCTGCCTCTTGAAGACCTTCGCTGATTTTATCCAGGCCGTCTTTTCCTTCTCCAAGTCCGGAACCTAGTGTTTCAGCCTGCTTCGACACAAAGAAGTCCTCGATTGGTTCACCAGTTGGCCTTGTCACCGAGCGCACTGTGTCAACCAGGTCGACCTTTTCCAATTCACGACTGATCTTCTCTGCCAGCTCGATGTATTCAGCCGAATCCATTCTTTCATCATTTTTCAAGATGACCTGGGTTGGCATCGATTCACCAGGTCCGAAACTGTCGGCAATCGCATTGAAGGCTTTGATGGAATTTACATCGCCGCTGATTTCATCCAGTGAGTTGTAGCTTAATTCTCCATCATAAGCCACGAGGAACGGCACACACACAGCTGCCACAATCAGCAGGCTCAGGAATGGGCGTGCCAGCGAGAAGGTTCCGACCGTGCCCCATAATTTGCTTTCCCCATGCTCGGCACTTTGCTTTGAAGGCCAGAAAATCTTTGTTCCTAATACCGCCATAAAAAATGGGACAATAGTGAATAATCCAATCAAAAGCATGGCCACGCCGATCGCAACTGCAGCAGCGGACTGATATAAAATGAACTGCGAGAATCCGATGGCCGCGAAACCGATCATAACCGCTATGCCACTGAAAAATACAGTACGTCCTGCATTTTTATAGGTAGCGACAATCGCATCTGCCACACTTTCATGGTGGGCAAGCTCTTCCTTAAATCGGCTGAGCAATAGAATGCAGTAATCGGTTCCGATTCCGAACAATACAGCCACGAGGAATATCTGCGTATAGTTCGAGAGCGGGAAATCCACTCGATCAACGAGCATCGCTACAATCGATTGTGATACGAGATAGGCCATTCCAACTGTCAGCAATGGAATGATAGGAGCGATGATCGACCTGAACACAAGTAAAAGCACGACAAGGATAAAGACGACCGTGATTCCTTCCGTCTTTTTCAAACCTTCTTCAGAGCTGTTCATCAAGTCTTCATTGATCAGCCACTGACTTGTGTAATAATGGTCAACTTCGACATCTTCAATCGTTTCATAAAGCAGCTTGCTTACCTCGGAGGGCTCCCGGTCATTCCAGCTGACCGTCACCGATGTCAAAATTGACTTTCCATCTTCTGATACAAGCTGTTCCTTCAGGCTCTCCTCATTGAAATGAGTCAGGATGTCGGTAATCCCGATTTCATCCCTGTTAGCTTCAAGTTCGCGGATTGCTTTTTCCGCCTCCTTGATTTCTGCCTGAGTCAATTTTTTCTCACTGTGGAAGACGAGAGCGACCTGGGTTTCATCGCCTCCGCCTTCCTGTTCCCTGACTTCATCCATGATCTTGCCAGCCAGGGTCGATGAATATTCATCAGGTACGGTGATTTGTCCTTTTTCCCGGACAAGATCCGCCATATTCGGTGCGGCCATGAACAGACCTGCAGCCACAAGAATCCACGCAATAATAACAATCCATTTCTGCTTAATTATGAATTTCACGCTATTCCACCCTATTCTTTCTTTCTGCTAAAATATCATTCAGCTTGTCGTATGTCTTAAGGAACTGGACGATTTCATCCTGGTCGAACTGTGTAATAAACGATTCAACAAGTGAGTGAATCCGCTCCTCTGTTTTTTGAAACATTTCGTTTCCTTTATCCGTCAAAGCCAGATATACCAAACGCCTGTCATTTTCATCCCTCGTTCTTTGGATGAAGCCTTTTTCCCATAAGCGCGAAATGATTGCGGTGATTGCGCTCTTCTTTACATCAAAAACTTCTGCCAGCTCGGACGATGTGCATGAACCTACCTTATTGATATAGCGCAATGTATAGTGCTGATCATTCGTAAGATCTGATCCGATTTCTTCCTTGATCATCCCCTCGGCAATCTTGTTGACTGAAAAAGAAACATGAATATAATGGTCCACTAAATCCTTTATTGATTTCTCACACATGTATGTCTATTCACCTCGCTCAAAACTTATTCCATTGTTTAACTGTTAAACTGTTTAACTATTAACAAATTTAACTTTAATCTTAAACAATTATGATGTCAATATAAAAAGAGACTGCCAAAAATGAATTGGCAGCCATCAGAAAGTATTATAAATATTTTCGCACTCTTCCCCAGTCGGCTCATAGAAACAGTGCAGCTTAAAACGCCCTGCCAGCGGCTGATTATACCAGGTCGGCGGGCAATCACCAGATGGCCGAAAATACCAGAGAGCGAATTTAGACGGCCATATACGTTCGCCTTTAACGGCCCGCCTTGCCAGCCTTTTTTCCACTTCCCTGGCTCTCTGGTAAAAATATCCCTTCTGGACAGCTTCAAAGGCGTGTTCCTGGTAAATCATCTGTGGAATCGTCCTCAACCCCTTAAAGTCAGAACAATTGCCCCTGATCCGATTGATGCCAACATTCCCGACCATCAACATTCCCTGCTGGCCTTCCCCTTCTGCCTCTGCCCTCAGGAGCCTCGCCAACAAATCTATATCTGCTTCTGTATGCTTAACAACTGCCATGGCAATACCTCCACCAACAAATTCTTATTACATAGGTGAATAATTCTTCTGCTCTCTTAGGCTGCACTCTTGCATTATTAAACATATTGTTCAAGAGCTCGGGCTATACGGATTTCTTGTTATTTGATAACGAAATCCCTTTGCACTGTATAAGATGTTAGAAGGACGAAGGCGGAGATTAGGATGAAAAATGAGACCAAGGAACTTTTTGGTGAGTGGGTACAGGCGGCCGGAACAACACTAGCTGCAATTGGCAGTACTCCTCTGA
This sequence comes from Mesobacillus sp. LC4, assembly GCF_053543455.1. Classification (NCBI taxonomy): domain Bacteria; kingdom Bacillati; phylum Bacillota; class Bacilli; order Caryophanales; family Bacillaceae; genus Mesobacillus; species Mesobacillus sp. LC4. Next base: position 749,101 of record NZ_JBGCUB010000002.1, on the reverse strand, counting down.
AGAGCTTTACGGAAAGTCAGCTTATAAATTTTATTGTGTGGGGGAACGAACTGCAGGCTTTAGGCAATTCACTGATTGCAGACAGTGAAACCAACTTTACAATAGACAAGATCGGAAACCAAATCCAGGCTACCGGAAATGTCACCACGCTCGCTGGCTTTATTCTGCCTGTCGGTGAAGGGACTACATTGAAATTAGATATTAAAGGTAATCTGCTCCAAGCCCTCGGTGGCAGTGCTTCCCTCTCAGTAATTTTAGTTGAGGAATCTTCAATTGACGCTCTCTACATTTTATATGGAATACTCTTGCAAGTAATAGGCAACTCGATGCAGGCAATCGGGGGAATTATTGACCTGCGCGGCGGTGAAGGCGGGAAAATCATCACCTCTGGAAGCTGGATTCAAGCCATAGGTTCCATTATCCAGGCAGTCGGTGTTACAAATGATTTTGTGGATAAATATGGTTCATAAGCAGAAATATTCTTGTTTCCTTCAAATCAGCCCAGGGTAAATTCATAATACCTTTATACAGGTAATCCAGCAATCGAGGAGGTAATAAACATGGCAAAGAATAGTGATAACGGAAGGGAACGCGAAGGTTATTTCAAGGACCGCGCTGGAACAGATGATGCAAGATTCCACGCCGTGCCCCATGATGAAGAAGGCTGGGCAGTCAAAAGAGAAGGACAGGATGAGCCGGAACTCACGACTGATTCAAAATCCGAGGCTGTAAATGAAGCCCAACGAATGGCTGAAGAAGCCGGTACGATAGCCTACATCCATGATGAAGACGGGCAGATTGAGGACCAGGTCAATTACAGCAGCAGATGATTTCAATAGAATTTTACTAAGATAAAGCCTTGCAGACCGCTGCAAGGCTTTGATAAATTATGCTTTTAATACATCGTGGTCTACATAACGCTCGCCATTCAGGTCACTGATGACGTTGATGGCAACCTTCGCGCCGTCTCCAGCTGTGATGATTGTGTGCATGCTGACGCCTGCGCAAGTGCCTGCAGCCCAAACGCCTTCAACATTTGTTTTTCCGGCAGCATCTACATCAAAAACCGTCTTGATTCTTGGCTCTGTGCCATCTTTTGTTGCAAGACCTGATGCATCTGCTACATCCGTCATCATGCCTGATGCGATGATAACATGCTTTGCTTCATACTCGCCGTTTTCAGTTACGACTTTAACGCCGCTGTCTGTTTTGCTGACAGAAGTCACTGTCGTTTCAACGAACTCTGCACCAAACTTTTTCGCCTGCTTGATGCCCGTTTCAACTAAGTCAGGGCCTGCGATTTCCGGAGCTCCATAGTGGTTCTCCATCCAGGCACGCTTCGTTACACTTTTATTGTTGTCCAGCACAATTGTTTTTTTGCCAGCCTTTGCCGCGAAAATTGCTGCGCTTCCGCCTGCAGGGCCCGCTCCGATAATTGCTACATCATACATAGGAAAAATCCTCCTTTTCTCTATTTCAATACAATCATAACAAACTTCTTTCTATAAGCGAAAGTATTAAATCTAGGATTCTATTTTAAAAAATCAGCCAATAAACCTGGCTGATTCGATTCTGGTTATTGAGCTGTCTGCTGATACAAAAGTGCCTGGGCAATGCCGACAAAGTATTCAGATTCCCGGATGATATGGTCCAGGACAACTTTGGCAGTTGGATTATTTTTCACCGCTTCGCTTTCATTCTTGATTTGCTCGCACAATTGAATGAACTCGAGGCTTTGCTGCAGATAATAGGAAGTCAGCTTCAAGACATGCTGGTGAAGCTGGGCAGGTATATAATTGCCCGATCTCGTCACTGTCTCAATGTACCTTAAGACTTGATGGCGGGTCTCTCCCAATACCTTTTCCCATTGCTTCAGGGCATCTACATATTCCTGTTCCAAATCAGGAATCAACTCTCTGATCACGACAGTGTGCTCTTCCTCCTGGTGCTTCCAGAACTCTGCTTCATCCAAAATCCTCAAGGGCATCTGTTGTCCATAATAGAACTGCATACTCTTACCCTCCCCAAAACTATAATCGTTTGAAATGTATGATTTCCTATCCATATATATACCAACTGGGAATATGTTAAAGTAAGAGTGTGAATTGGAAAAATCAAACGACGTTGCGATTGGAGGGGGCTTATGAGGGAACTCTTTGAGCCGGGTACAGAAAATGTCTTTCAGCTATTTTCCAGTGTACATCTGTATACACTTGCGGCTTTCCTGCTTTTGATCATTATGCTTTTCTTTTTCCGAAAAACGTTAAGAAACCCCAGTATCAATCGAATGGCACGGGTTGGATTATTTCTAGTACTGATAATTTCCGAAATCAGCCTGCAGATATGGCTTTGGTGGAGCGGCCATTGGAGCTATCAATATTCGCTTCCCCTTCATCTGAGCAGCATCTCACTCATCCTTTCCGCCCTTTTACTTTTAACAAAAAGATATGCACTGTTTGAGTTCACATACTTTGTCGGTGTCGGCAGCGCGCTGCAGGCGATGATCACTCCAGACATCAGCCTGTATACCTTTCCCCACTACCGTTATGTCCATTTCTTCATTTCCCATGGGGGAACGGTGATTGCCAATCTGTTCATGGTTTTTGTGGCTGGATATAGGCCAACCGGGAAATCCATTTGGAAAGCATTCCTCTGGCTGAATGTCTATACACTGATCGTCTTCATCGTCAACTTCCTGATTGAAGGAAACTATATGTACATCTCCGAAAAACCAGTCAATCCATCGTTGATTGATTATCTCGGACCCTGGCCTTGGTACATCCTTTCCTTGGAAGCCATTGCTCTAGTTACCTTCTTGATTTTATATTTGCCATTCTGGCTTACCAGAAGGTTGAATAGTGAAGAACTGCAGAATTAACACAAAAGGAGTTCAGAGAAAACTCTCTGAACTCCTTTTTTTATCTGCTTGATATGCTTTTCTGCATAAACAGCATTTCTTCCGATAACGACAGTATTCTTGATAAAACATCTGGATCACTTATCTCGTTGTCCTCATTAAAAGCCGCGTTCTGGACAAATACACTTCCGTTCGGAACAACTCCTTTAAGGAAGGTAAGGATCGGTTTTAAATGATATTCCGCAACAAGAAAGTGCTTGTCAGACCCTCCAGTTGAAACAATGGCTGTCACTTTGGATTTAAATGAGTCCGTTGGGATGTGATCCAACAGATTCTTTAAGGCACCCGATATGGAGGCCTGGTAAATCGGAGTCCCAAATACAAGCAAATCTGCCGTTAAGATCTTATTCACCACTGTGACAGTATCGTCGTTATAGCTTGGTAATGGGATTCCACGAACAAACTCCACATCATAGTCCTTTAAATCCACTAATTCCGTTTCAATTGCCGGATTGATTTTTTTCGCTGCATTCAGGACTTCAAACACGGATTTGGATGTTTTCGACCCTATAAGTGACCCCGAAACGCCGACTAACTTCAATGCTCTTCCTCCTAAGCACTAAAACTGGTGCCTTCTACTTCACCGCATTTTCAAACTTGGATGAAACAACTTCCCAATTAATGATGTTGAAGAAGCTTGAAATATACTCAGGGCGTCTGTTTTGGTAGTTCAAGTAGTAGGCATGCTCCCAAACATCCAGGCCGAGAATCGCTGTTTTTCCTTCCATGACAGGATTGTCCTGGTTTGGAGTGCTGGTTACTTCCAAACTTCCATTCTCATTTACTACTAGCCATGCCCAGCCAGAACCGAAGCGAGTTGTTGCTGCTTTTGTAAATTCTTCTTTGAATCCTTCGAAGCTGCCAAACTGTTCATTCAGTGCAGCTGCAAGTTTTTCGCCTGGGTTTGAATCAGAAGTAGCAGGAGCGATCACTTCCCAGAATAATGAGTGATTAAGATGGCCGCCACCATTGTTCCTCACTGCCGTACGAATCTCCTCTGGCACGTCCTGAAGGTTGCTTAATAAGTCTTCCAGTGATTTCTCCTGAAGTTCCGCCCTTCCTTCGAGAGCAGCATTCAAGTTATTTACATATGTCTGATGGTGCTTTCCATAATGGATTTCCATAGTCGCCTGGTCAATATAAGGCTCAAGTGCATTAAAATCATAATTCAATGTTGGTAAAGAATATGTAGTCATAATAACCCTCCTAAGTTATCAATATATATACTTTTTATACCTTTTAGTATATAAAGTTTAAATTAAGAATACTACAAGCCAAAGGTAACATCAATATGTTTGCTTATTTTATGTGGGTATTTTTCTTGCGCCCCTTTACTCATTGGCTAAAATGAACGAATTTCTGGTTATGGATGGTCTTTATTTTCTTATTTTATACTTTAAGGTATAATTAATTATTCATTATGCCTTTCAGTTCAATTGGCATGGGATTCATCAATTTCGATAGAATTGAGGTGTGCTTGATAGTGGTGAAAACGAAAAAGAACACCCGAAACCTGATCCTGAACCTGTTAAAGAAAGAAGTAACATTGACAGTCAATGATTTTACCGATCGTTTGAATATTACCCATATGGCAGTAAGGAAACATTTAATCATCCTGGAAGAAGAAGGGGTCATTAAGTCCGTCTCAGTCAAGCAGCCAATGGGGCGGCCGCTTCAAAAATATTCCTTAACCCAACAGGGAGAGCTGCTTTTCCCGAAGAATTATGAAGGACTGAGCGTTGAGTTCCTGAAGGATATACAGGAAATGCATGGCGATGAATCGATTCAGCTTTTATTCAGCAAGAGGGAGCAGCGGCTTACTGAGGAATATAAACAGAAGACGCAGCAAAAATCGATGGCTGAGAAAATACATGAAATCGCCAGGATTCAAAATGAAAAAGGCTATATGGCGAGCGTCACTAAGATTGATGACGATTCCTATGAGCTTGTTGAATATAATTGCCCCATTTTTGCAGTAGCGAATGAATTCAAGGTTGCCTGCCGATGTGAAACCGAGATGTTCAAGAACATCCTCGAAACAGATCAGGTGCGTCGTGTCTGCTGCAAAACTGATGGTGACGACCATTGTAAGTTTATCTTCCAAGATAAAAAGGAGGACTGACATTTGACATGTCAGTCCTCCTCCTTTTTACCTGGCTATTTCTGAATCTGTGATTTGGGCAAGCCTTTCCTTCACTTGCTCCTCGCTCAGTCCATGTTCAGCAACATATCTGTTTCTTGGGTGGACTCGGCATTCATGGGTGCATCCGCGCAAATGCTTGTGCTCATTCTCCTCTGAGCAAAGAATCTTTTTGTTACACTCTGGATTCGCACAGTTCACGTACCGCTCGCATGGTTCGCCAGTGAAGAAATCCCTTCCTACCACCACATGTTCGTGCTGGTTGACCGGGACACTTATCCGCTCATCAAACACATAGCACTGCCCGTCCCACAGTTTTCCCTGTACACTGGCATCCTTCCCATATGTCACAATCCCGCCATGCAGCTGGGACACATCCTCGAAGCCTTCTTTCAGCATCCAACCGGAAAACTTTTCACACCTGATTCCTCCTGTACAATAGGTCAGGACTTTTTTTCCTTCGAACATGTCGCGATTTTCCCTGATCCACGAAGGAAGTTCGCGGAAGTTCTTTATGTCAGGCCTGACCGCTCCGCGAAAATGGCCCAGGTCGTACTCATAATCGTTCCTTGCATCGATGACAATCGTTTCTGAATCATTCATGGCCTCGTAAAATTCTTCAGGGCTTAAATACTTACCAGTTGTAGCATTCGGGTCAATATCATCCTCAAGACGAAGCGTGACAAGCTCCTTTCGAGGCCTTACATGCATCTTTTTAAAAGCATGCACATCCGATTCATCAATTTTAAAGACCATATCAGAAAAGCGTGGATCTGCTTTCATTGTTTCCATATATTTTTCTGTCTGTTCAATCGTCCCGGATACTGTTCCGTTGATGCCTTCATTGGCTACAAGGATTCTCCCTTTCAGGCCGGTTTCTTTGCAGAACTTCAGATGATCCGCTGCAAATTGCTCCGGATCATTGATCGTTACATACTTGTAGTAAAGCAACACTCTATATGAATGACTCATTTTTATCACCTTAAACTTTCTTTAAAATTCCCCTTTATCAAGGGTCGATATTTGACTAACTCAAGCGAATAAAGCCAGTTCCATTTTGATATGCTCCCTGATTAATCCAAGGCATTCCTCCGGTGTTTTCGCAAAAATCCGTTTCCCGTTCACAATGGCATATGGCTTTTTGGCGCACATTCCACAAAAGGACAGGCAGCTGCTTTCCAACACGGCCACTTCCGGGAATTCGTTTTCCAAAATGCCTTCAATATCTAAAAGTGTAATCAAGCTAGCATCACAGATTTCCACTACTACAATTCCCATGCAGATCCCATCCTCTCTGTTTTTTGAATGCGCCAAGCAAATGAACACTCTAAACTAGACTTTCCCAGTAAGACATCATTTTTATTTTCACCAATTCATTCGTATGCTTCTCCAGTACTTCGAGGATATCAGCCTGATTAATGAAAAAGTCATTCACATACTTCGTTCCCCGATAGTATGGCTGGTTGCCCTCATAATAAAATATGTCGGCAATCCCATCATACTGATATTCTGCATCAGATCCGCAACAAATCGAAAGTTTGACCTTTTTCCCGTTATAATTTAAAAAGATCTTCGATAAAGGTATTTCATTGACTGTCACTATTTCCTCTTGAAGTGTGATGACCCCTTCGATTTCTTCCACCTCATCCAACTCCCTTTAAATCCCTATATGGCTGGAGGTCCGAACTTTCCTTGCTGGAAGTCCCGGAATGCCTGTCTGATTTCATCCATCGTGCTCATGACAAAAGGTCCATATGGCACGATTTCTTCTTTTATCGGCTTTCCGGAATATACAAGCAGCTTGGAGCGTCGGCTGTTGGATTTAATTTTCAATTCACTTGTATTACCATCGTTTCCATCTTCATTAAAGGTTAATGTAGCAACCCCATGCTTCTTTAAATTGACCTGGCTTTCACCAAAATCCAGATCCCCTGATAGAACATATAAGAATGCGTTATGGTTTTCTGGCAGTTCATGAACGTATTCAGTTCCCTCTGACAAAGTAATCTCGGACAGGGTAATAGGCACAAGCGAATTCAACGGCCCCTTCACCCCCGCAATTTCCCCAGAAAACACCTTGACAGATCCGCCATCAAATTCGACTACTGGCGCATCTTCTGAATACACATTCTGATACGAGGCCTCTGTCTTCCGAAGATCCTTAGGCAGGTTCAGCCAAAGCTGCAGAGTGTGGGCGATATCATCATCCACCCCTTCTTCGGCATGCCGTGCCGCCCAGCCTGCATTCATATACTGAACATCCCCGGGTTCCAGGATGTCTCTCCCGCCAGCATTATCAATATGCTCAAGCCTTCCATCCACTACATAAGTAATGGTTTGGAAACCTCTATGCGGATGGTCGGAAAAAGTACCGCGTTTAAACCAGTCTTCTGCCATCAAAATGAAAGGGTCAAAATCTTTCCATCTGTTTACTGGCAAAATCCAGCCCTTCTGGATTGAAGGAAAACCTACCTCATCATACTTCACATACCATTGGTCCTTGACGTCACGCTTGAATGATTGTGCCATCTCCTATTTCTCCTTATCAGTTGTTATCAATAATGAATATTTTTAGTATAGCTTTTAGGTTAGACTTTTCATTTTTTACTTTTTATACTAAAATGTATAAAAAGCAGACAAATAAGATTACAACATAGCTTTACATAAAATACAATCGTTTTGCCTTACCTGATTTGCATATATCATCCAGAAATCAGACGATCAATTGATATATTTAGAGGATAATAAAATGAGTTATTCCTTTAACTATAAATTTTAAAGTGTTAATTCGGAGGAGTCAGAATGTACGATATAGCTATTATTGGAGCAGGTCCGGCGGGATCGAGCGCAGCAATCTTCGCTGCGAAAGCAGGAAAAAAGACATTGGTGATTGATAGCGGCAAAGGAATGACCCAGCGTGCATGGGTAGAAAACCACTATGGAATCAATGAAATTGCTGGCCCTGAGCTTGTCGAGACTGGCAAGAAACAAGCAAGTAAATTCGGGGCAGAGATTGTAGAAGATAGCGTTGTTAACATTTCATCTGAAAATGACGTATTGACTGTTGAAACTGAAACCCAAACATTCCAGGCAAAGCATGTTTTATTGGCCACCGGTGCATTAACTGACCTTGCCGATAAAATCGGCTTGAAGCTCGTGCCAGGAACGGAACCTCGCATCAAGAATATTGTAGAGGTTGACGAAAATGGCAAAACAAGCATCAACGGGATTTGGGCAGCTGGTACAGTGGCAGGTGTAAGTGTCCACACTATTGTTACCGCAGGAAATGGAGCAGCAGTTGCCATCAACATCATCAGCGAGCTGAATGGCGAACGTTATGTGGACCATGACTTGTTGAAAGCATAGTCTCTAGAAAGGAAACCCGCAGCAGACTGCGGGTTTCCTTTTTTTATATGTTCTGCTATCTCCAAGCAGAAAAAAAGACCTCCTTTGAGGCCTTTTCACACTTATTAAAATTTAGGATAGGCTTTATTAGCAGCTGTCGGATATGCAGAGCCGAACGAATCTAATCCTGAATTTCCATAAAACGGATAGCCGTCATCCTGATAACCAGCCCCGCCTGGCCCTATTGGGTAGCCGCTTCCAAACGAACCTGGATATCCTGCTCCCCCATATCCGGGATAACCGCCTATATTGCCTCCAGGGTAACCTCCTAAGCCTGCGCCGGGATAAGCGCCGATATTGCCACCGGGGTAACCACTGAATCCTGCTCCAGGATAACCGCCAGGAGGAAAGTAAGACCCTCCAGCGAAGCCTGCTCCCGGATATCCAAAAGGCAATGGGCGAGGAGCTGCCAGAGCACCGCCAAGAAATCCACCCGCTAAACCACCTAAAAACGGCAACCAGCCAAGACCAGCGCCAAATCTATAATCATTTCGTTGATAAGCATTCAGGTGTCGATACATATTTTAAGAACCTCCTCTCTCTATGTTTATGCATGTTCCGCCAATTTTGTCTGGGCCCTACTTCAAGCAGAACCAGCTTCAGGCTTAATAAAACTCAATGACGGAACAAGGAGAGGCCAAAATATCCTATGGATCAGATGCTCGTTATTATTTGATATCTAATTCCATTACCGTTGAAACAGGTTTAAACCCTAATTTTTCACAAAGAATTCTAGAAGGATTACCCTGGAACACATTTAGCTGGATCGATCTGATTCCCAGCCCCTTGAACTCATTAATCGCCGCAATTGCTAAGTCCATGGCGACACCCGACCTTCTGAACTTTGGAAATACATATGCACTAAGCAGATTCCCCATGACTTCGCCCTTCACAGTATTATAGTCAGCAGCCAACAAAATCCAACCTCTCAGCAGGCCGTTTTCTAAATCGATGAGAAAATAGCCCCCTTTTTGGAGGACTGGCATAAAAAGTTGATAAGCATTTTGTACACTGTTTACCGCGTATCCCATCGAGCTCTCTTTCATCACTTTCCCGGAAAGCTGGAGAATTTGGTTTGTCTCTGCCTGAGTCGCTCTTCTGATTGCCATACACCAAACCTCGATTCAAAGATGTTATGTACTAATATATTGGAGGTTGGTGAAGCGGGTGCCTGTCATCGATTAAGGAAAGATAGACAGGCTCTTAAAAGAGGAATCAACTGAAGAAGAAAAACTTAGGAAGTTCGACTCTATTGTCGGTATGAGTAACACCACATACGAGAGATCTAATAAATAATTTAATTAGAAATCGATTTGACCATTAAGATGAATCCATGAGGTTGTTTAATATTTATCATTCTCATCCATTTTTTCTTCCAATTCTTTCAATTCCTTATCTGACTTTTTCTTTAATAGATAAATAACGCCAATAGCCAAAATGGACAAAATAGAATACACAATTATTGTTGGAATAAACTCCATCAAGTTAAAACCTAATAAAAATTGCATGTACATCACTCCCGATTTGTTTTCTTAGCATCTATTCACGCTAAGTCTTTTATAACTTGTCTATTTTTTCGGTACAAATAAACAATCCTGCACAAAGGGCCTTATGTGCTGCTATGGAGGCACATACTGCTCAAAGCAATATTGAATACTTCTTTTGCCTTATTGGAACTTGCAAAGCTTTATGCTCTTTCAGGTATTACACCTGGTACTGTTTGTACTATATAAAGGATGATTTCCTAGCAAAACCTTACCCGTTATATGTTCATGTATTCATATTTTAAATCTTATAATCTCAATTAATCTCTGTCAAATTTGCTTTTGGAATGGCTTTCTCGCGAGTTTTTCTAGTATCATTATAGAAAAAGAAGCCCTTCTGAATCCAGAAAGGCTACCTTATGCTAGGAAGAGTTCATTAAGATTAAACTCTCAACACTAAATAATCTCCACTTTTCATCTGAACGACATCAGCTTTCATTGCTTTGGCCACATCCTGAACCATCAACTTCTGCTGCTCTTCATTCTCAGCCAACAGGGTAAGCTGGCTGCCTCCCAGTATCCTTTCCTTGTGTAAAGTGACAACTGCGAGTATCTCATAACTAGGTTTGGCTGAAGATTCTCTTCCCATTGTTTATTTATTCCTTTCCGACAAGATTTGTTTTCATGACTGCATGGCTTTTTTTCGTACTTTCAAGTAAAGGAGTCTTTTTAACAGCTTCAATCAGCTTATCCTTGTCTTTAATGATCGGTACAAGCGTAACAACAATTCTTCCTTTTTCGTATTCCTTCCTTGTAAAATGATATCGCTTAACCCCCAATGCCCTTGTAGCTTCAAAAAGCGCAGCCTGCCTTTGTCCGAAGTTATCCAAAGCGATCCGAAAATGTTCCTCATGAGGAAAAATCACCACTGCCATTCCTTCTTTTTCAAACATCTTAGCAGCATTCTCGGAACCTAACAGGTTTGTCACATAAATTCCATCTACAAACAATTCCGACCCTTTCACTTCAATCTTTCCTTCTTCTACTTCAGCAATATCTCCTATTGTTTTGCCTTTAGAAAATCTTTTTAATATGTAAAATCCGATTGCACCCACAATGATCCCTGAAAAAATATTGATTAATTTCGATTCACTATCCACAATTTGAATCGTGAGAGCCGTCAAAAAAGAAACAATCAAAGAAAAATAATTTCTTGCTTCGAATGTCTTTGCTATTCCGTCGATATACGCGTCTCCACGATAAGCATACTCGGTGTTTTCTACATCTTTCAAACTTTCTCTTTCAGACTTTCTCACATCCCGAAACTGTTGGATGGCAAGCGTCAGAAATGTCACTGCGACAAAGTTTTTGGTCATTAGCGCTGGAATGGCAACTGCACCGAGGGCAGAAGCGACGAACCCAGTAACCAGATGGATCATATATCCATTCGGATAGCTCGGATATTGCCTAAAATCTTCTTTGATCGTGAGGACCCGAGCCAATGTCCCAACACAAATAGCCGTAATGATCATAACGATATGCTCAGTTGATATTATTCCTTCTCTCATGGCTGCCTCCTTCATTCCTCTGCAGTCATTCCCATTTCGTTTTAGAAAAATACATAAGCAAATCAAGGTACTTTTGGTTGAGAAAGCAACAAAGTTTACGAAGAGAGCCCAAATAAAAGATAAATCAGGAATTTTCAATATTGAAATTATAACTTATAATAAAGAAAGAACATATGTTCCCTATGAGAAGGAGGAGGAATAATGAAGATTTGGGAAGCTAGCTATATTGCTGGCATTATAGATGGGGAAGGCAGCATTACATTAACAAGAATGCATAAACACGAACATCGCCGACCGATGATTACAATTCCATCGACAGATAAAGAACTTTTGGTGTATATCCATTCTATTATTGGAGGAGTTATTAATAATAAGAAAAATTATAAACCAGATACCCATAAGAATTCTTACACATTAAGCGTAAAAAATAAAATTGACGTATTATCTACATTAAGATACATACACCCTTTTTTAAGAATTGAACGGAAAAGGCTTCGTGCCCAATGGATATTGGAGCATTATGAGTCGGTTACACCTCGAAACGGAAAGTATAGACCAGAAATGTTAGTAGCTAAAAAGGAATTCGAGAATTTTTTCTTTACTATTTAAGCAAAAATCTATGATTGTTAGTCATTCGCTAAGTTTACTCTTTATGATTGATTAATAAATCCCACATAAAAAAACATCCGCCAGAAAGGTGATGTTTTTACAAGACAAAATAAAAATCCACCAACATATGTATTGGTGGAGACGGTGGGACGTGCTATTCCATGCTTTCGTCATGGCACTGACTATATCTTGAACCTGCTTCAGCAGGTCCTCCGGCGTATTATGCGAGATTTAGTTTTATCCAGACTCCCGGATTGATCACGCATCCTAGTACTGCCACGCTGGCAGCCTATAAGTCGATACATGGCTGTTGGATTGCTCCACATACCACTCGGCATTGCCCTATCGCTAATGCGACTTAGGTTTCACCGATAAAGCCGGATTTTCACTTGCGTGTTGCCACGCAAGGCGACTAATGACTAATCGAACCCACGTCCAAAGATATTGGCACTTAAGCTTCTACGAGTGTAGTCGGCATATTGGCGATTCGCTGGTCCTTTTGCCTACCGACAGGCGGCCGGCCAGCTAGCCTGGTTGTTCTCTTCCTTCATCCTCAGGCGGTGGAATCCGGCGTAGCCCACTTAGAGTGAGTCCGCTACCCTACCACATGGGCGATGGAGGGGCGAACCGCTATGCAGTATTAAGCTGCGAAAGCGAAGTTGTTGTTTTCTTTGCCAGTTATAGGCGTTGACGTTTTTACGAGGCCGATCCCCTCGACTCGCCACTTAAGCTCAAACTACCCCTGTCGAATCCGTAACGTCCCCATATAAAAGGTTGCTGTATCTGTGATACAGACGTTAGGAGAACTCGGTTAAGCCGAGCAAAAGTTATGTTGTCACTCGCTGGTGACAGTTATTATTATAACACACTGAGTACTTTTTTCAACTGGTACACTCTTCCTCAGCTGACAAGCTTACATTTTCTGGCGCTCACGGAATGCACGCTCGATATCGCGGCTTGCTTCCTTCTTCTTCAGCGTCTCACGCTTGTCATAGTTCTTTTTACCCTTACCAAGACCGATTAAAACCTTTGCGTAACCGTTCTTCAGATAAATCTTCAAGGGCACAAGCGCATAACCAGCTTCCTTCGTTTCACCTATCAATTGGTTAATCTGGCGTTTATGAAGCAAAAGCTTCCTAGTGCGAAGCGGATCATGGTTATAACGATTTCCCTGTTCATATGGGCTGATGTGCAGATTGTATAAGAACAGCTCACCATTATGGACTTTTGCATATGAATCCTTCAGCTGAACACGCCCGTTCCGGATCGATTTGATCTCTGTTCCCTGGAGGACGACTCCGGCTTCATACGTTTCTTCGATGAAATAGTCATGGTTCGCTTTTTTATTTTGCGCGACGACTTTCCCCTCACCTTTTGGCATAAAAACTCCCCCTTCTATGTCCTCTCATTTTAGCAAATAACCCCCGAAGCTACAATGAATAGCCATATGGCATGTGTTTCAGGGACAACAGAGAGCCCCTAATCAGGAGCTCTCAATGAGTGCCTATTTTCTCTTTTTCGATTTACGCTTTGCAGCCGGGGCGTTCTCAAAGAACTTTTTCTTTTTGTTCTTTGGTTTTGGACCTGAGCCTGAACCTGAGCCGTTTCTGCCGCCTCCTGATCCTCTTCCGCCAGAACCTCTGCCACCAAGCTTGCCTTCTTCTTCTTTCCCGCGGCGCGGCTTCTTATCGCTGCTGCCAGTCTTGAATACTTTAGGCTGTGCAGGACGTTCACGTCTTGGTGTGCCCTTCATGCCGACGATCTCAAAATCGATGGAACGCTCATCTTTGTTGACATTGATGACGCGGACGGTGATTTCGTCCCCGATTCTGAAGACATTGCCTGTGCGCTCACCAATCATCGCCATCTGGCGTTCGTCGAATCGGTAATAGTCATCTGTCATATAGCTGACATGGACAAGACCTTCAATTGTGTTCGGAAGCTCGACGAACATCCCAAAGTTCGTAACAGAGCTGATGATGCCATCGTATTCTGTACCAACCTTGTCTTCCATGTATTCTGCTTTTTTCAGTTCATCCGTTTCACGTTCCGCTTCAACTGCACGGCGTTCCATGTTTGAAGAATGCTCGGCAATATCAGGCAGCATCGCATTCCATTTTTCCTTCGTCGCTTGGTCGAGTTTGCCCTCAATCAGATACGTCCTGATCAAACGGTGGACAATCAAGTCAGGATAACGTCGGATTGGCGATGTGAAGTGCGTGTAGAACTCCGTTGAAAGACCAAAGTGTCCGAGGCTTTCAGGATAGTATTTTGCCTGCTGCATCGAACGAAGCATGACAGTCCCGACAACCATTTCTTCAGGCTTGCCCTGGACTTCTTCGATGATTTCCTGTAACGCCCTCGGGTGGACAGAATTCGCCGAACCTTTTACGATATAGCCAAAGTTCGTGATGAACTCGAAGAATTTCCTTAGTTTGTCTTCCTTTGGATCCTCGTGGATACGGTAGATGAACGGAACATCCAGCCAGTGGAAGTGCTCAGCGACTGTTTCGTTCGCAGCAAGCATGAATTCCTCAATCAGCTTTTCAGCGACAGAACGCTCGCGCAGGACGACATCTGTTGGGTGGCCTTCCTCATCAACCAGTACCTTTGATTCTTTAAAATCAAAATCGATGGCGCCTCTTTCCATCCTTTTTTTACGAAGAATAGCAGCAAGCTCTTCCATCAGCTCGAACATCGGAACGAGTGCCTCATAACGGGAACGAGTTTCTTCGTCTTGATCGACGAGAATCCTGTTCACATCGAAATATGTCATCCGCTCCGTTGTCTTAATGACACTCTGGTAGATTTCATGATCTACGACTTGGCCATCTGGAGAAATTTCCATATTACAAGACAGAGTCAGGCGGTCGACCTTCGGATTCAAGGAACAGATTCCATTTGATAAGCGGTGCGGAATCATCGGGATAACGCGGTCAACAAGGTACACACTCGTCCCGCGTTCTTCTGCTTCCCGGTCAATCGGTGAATCTTCAGTTACATAGTAAGTGACATCGGCAATATGAACGCCGAGCTTGTAATTGCCGTTTTCAAGCCTTGTGACCTGGACAGCATCATCCAAGTCCTTCGCATCTGCGCCATCAATTGTGACAATGACTTCATCACGCAGGTCACGGCGGTTTGCGATTTCGCTCTCCTTGATCTGGTCTGGGGCATTATTCGCCTGTTCCATGACCTCTTCCGGGAATTCCAGCGGCAATCCATGCTTATGAATGACAGATAGGATATCGACGCCTGGATCATTTTTATGGCCAAGGATGGCAACGACCTCTCCCTCGGCACTCTTACGGCCCTCAGGATAGCTCGTCAGCTTGACAACAACCTTATGCCCTTCGACTGCACCCATTCCAGCTTCTTTTGGAATGAAGATGTCACTCGTGAATTTTTTATCATCAGGAATTACGAAACCGAAGTGCTTACTCTCGGTATAAGTGCCGACGATCTGCGACACTCCTCTTTCCAGGATGCGCACGACTGTCCCTTCGCGGCGCTGGCCTGAGCTGTCCGACGATACGCGAACAAGGACCGTATCCCCGTTCATCGCATTGCTCGTTTCATTCGGTGGAATGAAGATATCATCCATGCCCTGTTCCTCAGTAATGACAAAAGCAAATCCCTTTGCATGCGCACTGTATCGGCCGCGCACGAGATTCATTTTTTCTGGAAGACCGTATCGGTCACTGCGGGTCCTGACGACCAGCCCCTTCTCTTCCATGACCACAAGCGCCTTGACGAAATCCTTGAATGTCGAGGAGTCCTCGATTCCAAAGGCACTTTCCAGCTCCTGGACGGTAAGCGGCTTGTAAGCTTCATCCTTCATATAATGCAATAGCCTGTCTATATGGCCTTTAATATTCTCATCCATTATAAATCCCTCCTTTATTATGCTATTTTCAAAATGAGGTTGAGTTCATGGTGTGAAAAACAACACAATATATTTTCTATGTTTTTATTCTTTCCAATTTAATGACTCAAGAAACTCGTAAACATCTTCGTGCAGTTGATCACGTTCTTTATCAAGTGTAATGACATGGCCTGACTCTTCATACCATTTGAGTTTCTTATGTTCAGACTCGATATTGTCATGAATGATATTCGCACTGTCAGGGTCGATGATGACGTCGTTCCTTGCCTGGACCACAAAGGTTGGCGTATAAATCAGGTCGATGCTTCCACGGACCTCCTTGATCAGCTCTTGAAGGTCTTTTAGCGTAGCCATCGATTTCTGTTCGAGTTCCTTTACCTCCGCCTCGATCTGCTCCTCAGGCTTGCCTTCCATTCTCTTATATTCACGTGCATACTCGAGTACACCGCGGTACATCAATTCTTCCGTCTTAAGATGCATCGGCGCGCACATTGGCACGATTCCCTTGAGTGGCTTGGTATATCCAAGCTTCAGCGAAAGAACTCCACCAAGCGACAAACCTGCCACGGCTATCTCCTCATACCCTTCGCTTTTCAGGAATTCGTAGCCATCAAGCGCATCCTGCCACCAATCTTCAGGGCCTGTATGTATCAATTCTTCAGGCGGCACTCCATGTCCTTTAAATACAGGTGCATGGCATGTATACCCTTTTCCTTCTAAAAAACGGCCCAGCATCCTGACATCCGCAGAATTACCGGTGAATCCATGCAACAGCAATACCGCTCTTTTTCCAGCTTTAAATGTAAAAGGTCTTGGCACTAACTTTCTCATTTTCCTACTCCCTCTATCAGATATCTTCCTTAGTTTTAACAAACATGCTTGTAACATTCAATTAAAAGCCTTTATATATGTAAATACCCATATTCACCAGAAATATGTGAAAATTTCGCTTCAATAAACACAATAAAACCCGGCCTCGATTGAAGCCGGGTCATTGTGTGTATTATAGTTCGAAATAAGAAACAGCAATAGTCAAAACAAAAAACAGAACAGACAACACGATTGTGACACGGTGCAGCACAAGGTCAAGACCTCTTGCCTTTTGCTTGCCGAACAATTGCTCAGCGCCGCCGGAAATCGCGCCGGATAGACCAGCACTCTTGCCTGATTGAAGAAGAACTACTCCAATAAGACCAATGCTGACGATCACTAAAAGAACAACTAACAATGTATGCATGACGTACCTCCCGATAAAACTGCTAACAGTATTTTAAATTTATCACATTTTCAGGAATGAAACAATACTTGTCCGAATTGTTATGAATTTTATTGGGCAGGTACTTTGTTTTTAACGACTGTTAACGCAATGGTGCAGGAAGCAGTGAATTGGACCTGTACAGCAGGTCCGAGACTGTTGTGCATTGATAACCGTTTTTATATAAGATGGACAATATATCTTCCACCGCCTTCACGGTTTGTGAACGGTCTCCCCCGGCATCATGAAAAATAATCACGTCGCCTGGACGCGTATCGGATATGACATTTTGCGTGATCTTTGCGGCTCCCGGCCGGCTCCAGTCCCGAGTTTCCTGATGCCATGACCAGAGGATGACATTGTAGCCCCCTTCAATCGCGGTATCGACGATTTCCTTATCATAATAGCCGGCGATTGGGCGGAACAGGGAGGGTTTGATGCCAGTGAGTTCTTTGATAACCTCCGCATTTTTATCCAGTTCCTTTTTGAGCATTGCCGGGGAATAGCCATCCCGGAAACGGTGCCTGTATGTGTGATTTCCGATTTCGTGCCCTTCAGCTGCCTGCCGTTTAACGATTTCCGGGTATCTTTCTGCCTCTTCGCCAATGATAAAAAAAGTAGCCTTCGCATCGTACTTCTTCAGAGCGTCAAGGATTTGCGGAGTGAAGGTCGGATCAGGACCGTCATCGAACGTAAACGCCACAAGCTTCTCTTCCACAGGGAGATCCCAGAACACATGGCCAGTCTTTTCGAATTTCGCTCGTTTTACTGAGGAAGGCGTGGCTGATGCGAGCCCTACAGTATTCATCGTGAAAAACATCATTAAGATAGCAGCTATGGTAACCCTTTTCATATCGTTTCGCTCCAATCTTCATTTCCGAATATATAACTATTGTGCGGATTAAATAGCTATTTTATTTCACTATAGGATGATTCATTCATTGTTTAAGCTGTCCTTCCTTTAACAACGGGATTCTATCGGACACTCTTTTCGATTCTTCGCTCCTGTTTGTCCGATAAGGACCTTCTATCGGACACTCTTTTCGATTCCTCGCTCCTGTTTGTCCGATAAGGACCTTCTATCGGACACTCTTTTCGATTCCTCGCTCCTGTTTGTCCGATAAGGACCTTCTATCGGACACTCTTTTCGATTCCTCGCTTCTGTTTGTCCGATAGGGACCTTCTATTGGACATTTCCTTCGATTCCCCGCTTCTGTTTGTCCGATAGGGGCCTTCTATCGGACACTTTTTTCAATTTCTCGCTTCTGTTTGTCCGATAGGGACCTTGTATCGGACATTTCCTTCTAATTCTAGCTTCTTCTTGTCCGGAAAAAGTAAATGTTAAAAAAAAACACCGGCAGCATCGTCATGCCACCGGTGTCTTTATATAACGGGTCGATCGCCAAATTAAGCGACCCACCTCGCAAAATTACTTCTTAAGGTTGTAGAAAGATTTGATCCCGTTGAAGCGAGCTGTTTCGCCAAGCTGGTCTTCGATGCGAAGAAGCTGGTTGTACTTCGCTACGCGGTCTGTACGTGATGGAGCACCAGTCTTGATTTGGCCAGCGTTTGTCGCAACAGCGATGTCAGCGATTGTTGAATCTTCTGTTTCACCAGAACGGTGAGAGATTACAGCTGTGTAGCCTGCGCGCTGTGCCATTTCGATTGCATCGAAAGTTTCTGTCAAAGTACCGATTTGGTTGACTTTGATCAGGATTGAGTTGCCAACGCCTTGCTCGATACCTTGTGAAAGCTTCTTCGTGTTAGTTACGAACAAGTCGTCACCAACAAGCTGAACTTTTCCGCCAAGGCGCTCAGTCAATAGCTTGTGGCCTTCCCAGTCGTTTTCATCCAAGCCGTCTTCGATTGAGATGATTGGGTATTTAGAAGCCATTTCTTCGTACCAGTCTACCATTTCTGCAGACGTTTTAACTACGCCTTCTCCAGAAAGATGGTACTTGCCGTCTTCTTTGTTATAGAACTCAGAAGAAGCAGCATCCATAGCCAGCATAACTTGCTCGCCTGGCTTATAGCCTGCTTTTTCGATTGCTGTAACGATTGTTTGAAGTGCTTCTTCGTTTGAACCAAGGTTTGGAGCGAATCCGCCTTCGTCACCTACAGCTGTGTTCAAGCCTTTTTCTTTTAAAACTGACTTCAGGCTGTGGAAGATTTCCGCACCCATGCGAAGTGCTTCACGGAAATTCTCAGCGCCAACAGGCATAACCATGAATTCCTGGATGTCCACGTTGTTGTCAGCATGCTCGCCGCCGTTTACGATGTTCATCATTGGAACTGGAAGCTGCTTAGAGTTGAATCCGCCAAGGTATTGGTATAAAGGAAGGTCAAGGTAGTCTGCAGCAGCATGTGCAACAGCCATGGATACGCCTAGGATTGCGTTAGCGCCCAGCTTGCCTTTGTTTTCAGTTCCATCTAACTCGATTAGCGCCATATCGATACCGTTTTGGTCAAGAACGTTGAACTCTTCGCCTACCAAGAATGGTGCGATGATTTCGTTCACGTTGTCAACTGCTTTTAAAACACCTTTTCCAAGGTAGCGGTCTTTGTCGCCGTCACGAAGTTCAACTGCTTCGTATTCACCAGTTGAAGCACCACTTGGAACTAGCGCGCGTCCGAATGCGCCAGACTCTGTGAATACTTCTACCTCAACTGTTGGGTTACCGCGGGAATCTAATACTTCGCGTGCGTATACGTCTGTAATGAATGGCATAGGTATCTCTCCTTATAATTAAGTTTATTTTTTGATTAATGTTTTTCCTGTCATTTCTGCCGGTTGGTTCAGTCCCAGCAATTCAAGCATTGTCGGTGCAAGGTCGCCGAGGATTCCGTCTTCACGTAGCTCCACGCCCTCTTTCGTTACAATGACAGGCACCGGGTTTGTCGTGTGAGCAGTCATCGGGTTGCCTTCGAGGGTAACAACCTCATCTGCATTTCCGTGGTCAGCCGTGATGATGGCCGTGCCACCCTTTGAAACAATCAGGTCAACGATGCGGCCAAGGCATTCATCAACTGTTTCAATTGCCTGGATTGTTGGCTCAAGCATACCAGAGTGTCCAACCATATCCGGATTCGCAAAGTTCAAGAGAATCGCGTCGAAGTTATCGGCTTCGATTTCCTTGATCAATGCATCAGTCACTTCATAAGCGCTCATCTCTGGCTTCAGGTCATACGTCGCAACCTTTGGCGAGTTGATCAGGATCCGCTTTTCGCCAGGGAATTCCTGCTCGCGGCCGCCGCTCATGAAGAACGTCACGTGCGGATATTTTTCCGTTTCAGCAATACGAAGCTGAGTCATGCCAGCCTGTGAAATCACTTCACCTACAGTATTATCGAGGTTTGATGGTTCGAATGCCACATAACCGTCAACTGTTTCACTGAAGTGTGTCAAGCACACGAAGTGAAGTTTTTCAGGATGATCCTCGCCTCGGTCGAATGAACGGAAGTCTTTATTTGTAAAAGTGTTTGAGATCTGGATTGCGCGGTCAGGACGGAAGTTGTAGAAGATCACAGCATCGTCGTTCTGGATCGTCGCAACCGGTGAACCATCACGGCGTACAAGAACCGATGGGACAACGAATTCGTCAAAGATTCCATTGTTATAGTTATCTTCAATCAATTCCATTGGGTTTGAATACGTAGGTCCGTCGCCATACACCATTGAACGGTAGGATTTCTCCACACGCTCCCAGCGCTTATCGCGGTCCATTGAATAGTATCGCCCAGAAATCGTCGCAAATTCACCGACACCGATCTCATTCATTTTTTCTAATGTCTGTTCAATGTAGCCAGGTGCTGTTTTTGGCCCAACATCGCGTCCGTCAAGGAATCCGTGTACGTATACCTTTTCCAGACCCTCGCTGGCTGCAAGTTTCAACAGAGCAAACATATGCTCAATATGGCTGTGAACGCCACCATCAGACAGCAAGCCCATCAAGTGAAGAGCAGTGCCTTTTTCCTTTGCATGCTTGATTGCTGCAATGAAGGTTTCATTTTTTTCAAATTCGCCTTCACGAATCGAAATATTCACGCGTGTAAGACTCTGGTAAACTACACGGCCTGCACCGATGTTCAGGTGTCCAACCTCTGAGTTGCCCATCTGACCCTCTGGAAGGCCAACTGCTTCACCGCTTGCAATCAATTGCGCATGCGGAAAACTATTCCAATAACGGTCAAAATTCGGCTTTTTCGCCTGTGCAACGGCATTACCTTTTGCTTCGGGACGGCATGCAAAACCGTCCAGAATGATTAAAGCTGTTGGTGACTGTTTACTCATTCTTACCTGCCTCCAATAGCTGCAAGAAGGAATCTGTCTCAAGGCTTGCTCCGCCGACTAATGCGCCGTCGATGTCAGATTGTGACATGTATTCCTTGATGTTAGCTGGCTTTACGCTGCCGCCGTATTGGATACGGACTGCTTCAGCCACTTCTGGTGAAAATTGATCTGCAACCACTTTACGGATGTGCGCGCAAGTTTCATTCGCATCTTCTGCTGTAGAAGATTTACCTGTTCCAATCGCCCAGATAGGCTCATAAGCGATGACAGTTTGTTTTACTTGCTCATCTGTCAATCCATTAAGAGCTGCCTTGATCTGTCCGCCAACAAACTCGTTTGTTTCGCCATTTTCGCGCTGTTCAAGCGTTTCGCCACAGCAAACGATCGGAGTCAGATTGTATTTGAATGCTGATAATGTCTTCTTGTTGACAGTATCATCTGTTTCATTGAACATTTCACGGCGTTCAGAGTGACCGATGATCACATATTTCGCGCCGATGTCCTGCAATGCTTTAGGGCTGATTTCGCCTGTAAAAGCACCGCTTTCTTCAAAGTGCATGTTTTGTGCACCGATTTCAACGTCCGAATTCTGTGTAAGCTCGACAAGCTGTCCAAGGAACAATGCCGGAGCACAGACTACAGATTCAACCTTGTCATTTGACGGAACAAGTCCGCTTACTTTTTCGATGAAGTCTTTGGCTTCAGGCAGCGTTTTATGCATTTTCCAGTTTCCTGCAATGATCGGTTTACGCATGCTGACACTTCCTTTCAATGTTTGCTGCGTATGCAGCGTTGTAATGCTTTTTAAACCCTCTGGATGTTGGGCTAACTTGGCTGTGTTAAATTAGACTATTGATTTTCGTTCCAGGCGCTTCGCTTTCCGCGGGCAGTCCGGGAGCCTCCTCGGCGCACTACGCGCCTGCGGGGTCTCCCGTGACTAGCTCTTCCCGCAGGACACTGAAATGCTTCCTCGAATCTGCCCACGCACGATGAAAATGCGTTAGCATTTTCGGAGGAGTCTTCGCGCCTTCCACTACAATCAATAGGACTTAAAATCTTTAATTAGCTTTAATACAGCCTAACTTTTTTGGAGCGACACACACCAATGGTCAGGATCCGCACCCTTACATTGCCGCTGTCATAGCCCCTTATATATCTAAAATCTTACTTATCATTCAATGCCACTACGCCTGGGAGCTGCTTGCCTTCCATGAATTCTAGGGAAGCGCCGCCTCCTGTTGAGATGTGGCTCATTTTTTCGGCTAGGCCGAATTTTTCTACTGCTGCTGCAGAGTCGCCTCCGCCGATGACTGAGTATGTATCGTTAGCATCGGCTAAAGCTTGTGCGACAGCTTTCGTTCCTTCTGCGAATTTGTCGATTTCAAACACGCCCATTGGTCCGTTCCAGATGACCAATTTAGACTTTTGAATCACATCGCGGTAAGTTTCAGCTGTTTTTGGTCCGATATCGAGTGCTTCCCAGTCTGAAGGGATTTCTTCGATTGCTACGACCTTTGAATTTGCATCTGCAGAAAAGTCATCGGCAACGATGGCGTCTACAGGCATGTAGAAGTTAACGCCTTTTGCCTTTGCTTTCTCCATGAAGCTCTTAGCCAAGTCAATTTTATCTTCTTCTAAAAGGGATTTTCCGATTTCGTGGCCCTGTGCTTTTACAAATGTATAAGCCAGTCCGCCGCCGATAATCAGGTTATCTACTTTTTCCAATAGGTTGTCAATGACGCCAATCTTATCTTTAACCTTCGCGCCGCCAATGATGGCAGTGAACGGACGCTCTGGATTTGATAATGCTTTTCCAAGAACTTCAAGCTCTTTCTCCATCAGGAAGCCTGATACAGCCGGAATGTACTTGGCGATGCCTTCTGTTGAAGCGTGCGCGCGGTGTGCAGCTCCGAATGCATCGTTCACATATACATCTGCAAGCTCTGCAAATGCCTTTGCAAGTTCAGGATCATTCTTCTCTTCGCCTGGATAGAAACGGACATTTTCAAGAAGCAGGACATCGCCCTCGTTCATGCTGTCGATTTCGGATTTTACAGAGTCGCCGTAAGCTTCATCTGTCTTCTTCACATCCTTGCCAAGAAGCTCAGACAAACGCTTCGCAACTGGAGTCAAACGCAATTCTTCAACAGCCTGCCCCTTCGGACGGCCAAGGTGGCTTGCAAGAAGGACTTTCGCGCCCTGTTCAACAAGGTACTGGATCGTTGGCAGTGCTGCACGGATCCGTGTTTCATCCGTAACCTGTCCATCCTTCATCGGCACGTTGAAATCAACGCGGCAAAAAACTCTTTTTCCTTTAACATCCACATCTTTTACTGTCTTTTTGTTCAAGGCTAGAGACCTCCTTTAAAATAGCGCCAATGCGCGATTAAGCAGAAAAAGAGGAGAGGGAATTACCCCGCTCCCCTTTTCATCCTACTACATTATAGTCAATATTGGATTAGTTATCCAATCTTAGCTTACAGACCTTTTTTCGCGATGAAGTCTACAAGGTCAACTACACGGTTAGAGTAACCAGACTCGTTGTCATACCAAGAGATAACTTTTACCATGCTGCCTTCCATAACCATTGTTGATAGTGCATCGATGGTAGAAGAGTTTGCACAGCCATTATAGTCGCTAGATACTAGTGGCTCTTCGCTGTATCCAAGGATACCTTTAAGTTCGTTTTCAGAAGCTTTCTTAAATGCAGCATTGATTTCTTCAACTGTTACATCTTTGTCAAGCTCAGCAACAAGGTCAACCAATGAAACGTTTGGAGTTGGTACACGCATTGCTCCACCGTTTAATTTGCCTTTAAGTTCAGGCAACACTAGAGAAACTGCTTTTGCAGCACCAGTTGTTGTTGGAATGATGTTTTCCGCAGCAGCACGTGCACGACGGTAGTCTTTGTGCGGAAGGTCAAGGATTTGCTGGTCATTTGTATATGAGTGAACAGTTGTCATCATACCGCGCTTGATTCCGAAGTTGTCGTTCAGAACTTTTGCGAATGGAGCCAGGCAGTTTGTTGTACAAGATGCGTTAGAGATTACGTGGTGGTTAGCTGCATCGTACTTATCATCGTTTACACCCATAACGATTGTGATATCTTCGTCAGATGCCGGTGCTGAGATGATAACCTTCTTAGCTCCTGCTTCAAGGTGCTTCGCAGCGTCTGCACGCTTAGTGAAACGTCCAGTAGATTCAACTACTACTTCTACGCCAAGGTCGCCCCAGCCAAGTTGAGCTGGATCTCTTTCAGCAAGTACTTTCACTTTGTGGCCGTCAACTACTAGGTAGTCACCGTCAACTGTAATTTCTTCGTTCAATGTTCCGTGAACTGTATCATATTTTAAAAGGTGAGCAAGCATGTTTGCATCTGTTAAATCGTTAACTGCTACTACTTCTACATTAGGGTTTTTCAAAGCCGCGCGGAAAACTACGCGTCCAATACGTCCAAATCCATTAATACCTACTTTTACTGCCATGAGTATTTCCTCCTTTGATTCCTATAAAAGGTGTTGTTTATATTAAGGTGTTACCCTTGTAACAATGTTTTAGCGGCTCCTTCATCCGTAATCAGGATGGTAGAGGAAGGTGCCTGTTTCATATAGGCTCTGATCGCTTTTGCCTTGGACTCTCCACCGGCAACCGCGATGATATCGCCTATATTCGCGAGATCATTAAGCTGAAGGCCAATCGTCAGCACTTTGTGGACGATTTCCCCATCTTCATTAAAATAGTAACCAAAAGCCTCGCCTACTGCTTTTCCATCGAGGATCTTATGTAAATCCTCCGGACTGGTATTGCGGCGTTCCGCCATTGTAATAGCGTCTCCAATACCATGTAAAACCATGCTAGCTGATTTGACTAAATTCCAGACCTCGTAGATCAGCGGTTCTTTGATGAAGGATTTGTAAACCTCTGTGCTGACCTGGTCGGGTACATAAAAGACCCGGTTGCGTGAATTCGTATTGTCCGCCATGATCGCACAAACTGTGTTTGCCTGGTTCTTGACGTCCTCGCCGATTCCGCCCCTTGCCGGCACGAACAGCAAATCCTTTTTGCCAAATTCAGGAGTCAAACTTTCCGCTACGGCCGCCATTGTCGATCCTCCTGTTACAGCAATAATATTCTTACTGTGGAGAAGCTCTTTCATACTGTTGGCTGTTGCGCGTCCCAGCTCACTTTTCACCCAGGGAGACTGGTCGCTGTCACCCGGGACTACAATTACCCTCCGGATGCCCATGCGCTCCTGAAGCTGGCGCTCTAATGAGTCTATACCCATTATGTCCCGCATTACTCTATCAAGACTTTCCAGTATATCTTTTCCCGCTTTGGTCAGTGTCATTCCCTGAACTGACATCGAAATCAGATTCTGGTCTTTCAAAAACTCCACCTCAGAACGCAAAATCCGTTCAGTCAAGTTTAGGCTGACCGAAAGATTTCTCCTGCCAACTGGCTGCATCACATTTATGTATTGGAGGATGAGGTATCGTTTTTGCATAACTTGCAATAAATCGGGCAATATTCTTTTTTGAATATCAATGAGCGAAAAGTCCATGTTGATATTCTCCTTTTCCAGCGTTGGACTTCAAATGTCCCGCTAAGACATATTATGTCCCACTCGCGGTAAAAAAAATCACCCCTGCTACAAACCTCATTCTAACAGGAGTGAAACCCTTAATCAACTTATAAACTCAATGTTTTTTCGTGAAAACGCTTCATCTATGAACTTTTTGTTAATAATTCCGTATTGCAGCTCTTCGCCATCCAATTCGATGACTGGAATCATGATTCCGTACTTTTCGACGAGCTCATCATCGAGGTCGATATTGATTTCTTCTATTGTAATATTCCATTTTGCTTGTAAGTCTTCGAGGATCTCACGCGCTGATCCACACAAATGGCAGCGTGACCGAGAATATAGTTTGACTGTTTTTTGCATTTTGGGCTCCTTAAAGTAATTTGAATATCAATATTCTGCTAATAGGTTGATTTCCACTCCAGGATGCTTCGCTTTCCTCGGGGCGTGCGGTGAGCCTCCTCAGCGCTAAAGCGCCTGCGGGGTCTCACCTAGCCCGCTGATCCCGGAGGACATTGAATGGCTTCCGCGAATTCGCGCACCCACGATGGAAATGCGTTAGCATTTTCGGAGGAGTCTCGCACCTTCCGTTCCATTCAACTTATTAATAATATTTTGTGTTAAAACCATCATCTTAAAGTAAATATTTTATTTAAACACTTGAACATCAGTGCACTAATCAAATCTCTTCCGTTTCGACGACGACGGAATGCCGAGCTGGTCGCGGTATTTGGCGACGGTTCTTCTTGAGACGACCATGCCTTCTTCGTCTTCGAGCATTTGTACTAGTTTTTGGTCGGATATAGGTTTCTTTTTATCTTCTTCTTTTATGAATCTTTCGATGGCCGCTTTTACTTTTTGGGAAGAAGCCTGGTCGTTCTCTGTGGTCGCGATCGCGCTTGTAAAAAAGGATTTCAATTCATGAGTGCCGGTCGGAGTCTGCATGTATTTTTCGCGGACAGTTCGGCTGACTGTCGACTCGTGGATTTCGAGTTCGTCAGCCACTTCCCTCATCGTCATCGGTTTCAGATGTTCTGGTCCAATTAAAAAGAATTCCTGTTGTTTTTCAATGATTTTCATCGATACCTTGAGCAACGTTTCCTTCCTTTGCTCAAGGCTGCGATGAATCCACTGGTAGTCCCCCTGCTTTTCCTGCAGGAATCTATTGACCTCTGGATCCTTGTGTCCAGACAACTGTTGGAAATATCCTTCATTAAAAGAAATTTTAGGAATCAGTGCATCGAACACACTAACCGAGAGTTCATTCGCTTCCCGTTTGACGACCACATCCGGGACAATGTAGGCAGGCTTCTCGCGCTGGAAGGCTGCCCCAGGTTTAGGGTTCAGCTGCTGGATATCATCATGGACTTTTTGGATTTCCTTCACATCGATATTCAGCATCTTCGCCAATGCCTTCCACTTTTTCTCGGCAAAAAGCAGGAAATGTTCGGAAATAATCTTTATTGCCAGTTCATTTTCAGGTGTGCGCTTTTGCCTTGTCAATTGAAGCAGCAGGCATTCCTTGAGATCATTCGCACCGATGCCGGCCGGTTCAAGGGACTGAAGCTTAAAGAAAGCGCAATCGACAATTTCTTCATCAACACAAAACCTTCTGACAAGGTCTTGTCTTTGCAAGTTCAAGTAACCGTTTTCATCTATGTTTTCAATCAATTCATGTAAAATCAATTTTTCTTCAGGTGTTGCTTTTAATAAGTTCAATTGAGATAGTAGATAGTCTTCGAGGGTATCACTCGTACCCGCGCCAATCTGTTCGATCAAGTTCTTCTGGTCCCGTTCAAACGTTTTTTTTCTTGTTTTTCGTGTACGGTCCATACTCGCATCAAAATTGGAGATGTTTTTAAAGTCCACTTGCATCAGGGGATTTTCCATTGATTTAGTTTCAAGAAACGCTGCCAGCTCCTGCGCAGAGTATTGCAAAAGCGCAATCGCCTGGGTCAGTTCCTGAGTCATCGCTAATTTTAATGTCTGCTTTTGCCATAAACCAGCCTTCAAATCCATCTCAATCACCCCTGCACTCATTTTACATGATAAACGGGGTTTGGTGTATGGAAAGAATTTGGCATTGGCAATATAAGCGCTCTGTTTTCAATTACTATTTCCCTCATCCAATTGAATTCGTATCTATTAACTTATCAAATTCACAGGAAATGCCCTGATATGAGCAAGGTATTGCCTGTGAAAAAGTAACTGCGAATACTTTTTCTCTAATAGAGCCGCAATAATTGCACCTTCAGCGGCTAGAATTGCGCTATCTAACACGATAATTGCACCAAAGTAGTCCAGAATTGCACCGTCATCCTCAATAATTGCACCGTACCCCTAATTTAGGGATAAAGAAAATAAAAAAGGCTTTCGAGGAGACCAGACAAAACTTGGACAGTTTTATCTGATCACTCTCAAAAGCCACTTAAATACTTATTCTACGCCCTCGGCAGGAATCGAACCCACATCTCAAGAACCGGAATCTTACGTGCTATCCGTTGCACCACGAGGGCATGTTAATAGTTGGCGTTACGCTTACCTATTATAGGATATGTTCAGTCCCTTTGCAAGCAGGTTTTTTTGGAAGCTCAGGACTGCTATTTGTTTAAAAATAACAATCTTGGGTAAGATGGATACGGTACAGTAAATTGGAATATACATTATTGTCGAACAGTTTATGCAGGCTTTACAAGCGATTCGTTTGACCTTTATTGACCATGCGTGTATCATTAAACTACATAGGTGTTCTGGCAAGCGAACCAGTTTATGCCAGCCTGCAATCTGCCTTTTTAGGGCAGTACCCTGCTTTTATAAAGACTGTTATGCCTTTAGTAAATGCAGTGAAATGATCTTACGTTAAAGGAGGAAAACAAACATGAACTTGATTCCTACAGTTATTGAACAAACGAATCGGGGCGAAAGGGCATATGATATTTATTCCCGCCTTTTGAAGGATCGCATCATTATGCTTGGAAGCGGAATTGATGACAATGTTGCTAATTCCATCGTAGCCCAGCTGCTTTTCCTGGAAGCTGAGAATCCGGAAAAGGACATTTCTATCTACATCAATAGCCCGGGCGGCAGCATTACTGCCGGCATGGCAATCTACGATACAATGCAGTTCATCAAGCCGGATGTACAGACAATCTGTATCGGTATGGCTGCTTCAATGGGTGCATTCCTTCTTGCTGCTGGTACGAAAGGCAAGCGTTATGCCCTGCCAAATGCAGAAGTCATGATCCACCAGCC
The DNA here is from genome assembly GCF_053543455.1 of Mesobacillus sp. LC4. Taxonomy (NCBI): domain Bacteria; kingdom Bacillati; phylum Bacillota; class Bacilli; order Caryophanales; family Bacillaceae; genus Mesobacillus; species Mesobacillus sp. LC4. Next base: position 719,712 of record NZ_JBGCUB010000002.1, on the reverse strand, counting down.
TCTTGGCGGTGCTCAAGGACAGGCGACAGAAATCGAGATCGCTGCGAAGCGCATCCTTTTCCTTCGCGAAAAGCTGAATACGATTCTTTCCGAGCGCACTGGCCAGCCGCTTGAAGTCATCGCGAAAGATACGGACCGCGACAACTTCATGACTGCTGAGCGCGCGAAGGAATATGGTCTTGTAGACCAGATTATCACTCGCAACGTACTAGAGGAAAAGAAAGACAAGTAAGCTCAATCAAAAACTCGCTCCCTTTAAATGGGAAGCGAGTTTTTTAGTATTTATTTTTAGTTTTCCTTTTGGATGTATTCAGCAAGCTTCTCAACTGCTTCTTCTTCATCATTGCCTTCAGCGATCAGATTCACGGATGCGCCAGCGCTTACAGCTAAGCTCATCAATCCCATGATGCTTTTCGCGTTCACTTTTTTACCGTCTTTCTCGAGAAAAATATCGGATGAGAACCTGTTTGCTTCCTGCACGAACAATGCCGCAGGACGAGCCTGTAAACCCGTTTTCAACTTCACTTCCACCTGTTTTTCAACCATTGCTTTTTCCTCCTCTAGCCCTCTATTTATTTGTAATTTGCCCGGCACGCAGTTTATCTGCTATTTCATCGATCTTTCGCAGCCGGTGATTGATTCCTGATTTGCTGATTGATCCCCCGCTGACCATTTCGCCCAATTCTTTAAGGGTGACATCCTGGTAGTCGACACGGAGCTGAGCGATTTCCCTCAGTTTATCCGGCAAAATTTGCAGACCGACTGTATCCCGTATGTAGCGGATATTTTCCACCTGTCTTAATGCAGCACCAATCGTTTTATTCAAGTTAGCTGTTTCACAATTCACAAGACGATTAACTGAATTTCTCATATCGCGGACAATCCGGATATCCTCAAATCGCAGCAGTGCATTATGGGCGCCAACGATGTTCAGGAACTCTGTGATTTTTTCCGCTTCCTTCAAATAGGTGATGAACCCTTTTTTGCGCTCAAGCGTTTTGCTGTTCAGGCCGAATGTATTCATCAGTTCACATAATGAGTCATTATGCTCCTGGTACATGGAGGCAATCTCCAAATGATAGGAAGATGTCTCCGGATTGTTCACAGAGCCTCCTGCGAGAAATGCGCCTCTTAAATAAGAACGCTTACAACATTTCTTTTTCACGAGTTCCGGCGAAATTTCGTGGATTATTTCAAAGCCTTCTCCTAAAATCTTTAAATCCTCCAGAATTTCCCTGGCTGATTCCTTAAGGCGGACAATATAAACATTATTCTTTTTCAGCCGCATTTTTTTACGCACCAGCAGCTCGACCTGAACCTGATAACTTTTTTTGATCAAGGTATAGATGCGTCTGGCAATCGCGGCATTTTCCGTCTGTATGTCTACGATGAGTTTGCGATTTGAGAAGGAAAGGGAACCATTCATCCGGATTAAAGCGGACAATTCCGCGTCAGCGCAGCAGCCCTTCACGTCGATATTCGTGAGTTCCTTTTTTGTTTCCGAAGCGAACGACACCTTCTCACCCCCCTGGTTATATAGCGCCGGCTTAAGCACAGCAGCTGATTTTGTCTTTTTCTGTTAGGCCCCTGAAGAATACCAGTGCACCTACCCCAAAAGAGAGACAAACGCTTGCATCCTATATTTACGCGTTATATCTCTTTTTGGTTTCATCTATTATCATAGAATATAAAATTTCTGAAACTTTTTTTGTATCATGCCTGATGACATTGCCGTCGAGTTCTGCGATTTCATCCTGGACGACTTCAATTCCAAGTGCCGTCAGCCGGTCAAGGTCAAAATGGACAGGCTGTGCTAACTCCTCTTTATAGCGCAGCTCGACATCCGGCGGGATGGTCTCACTGTTCACAAGGATCGTATCAATAAAAGCACAATCCATATGGTCATAGATGGCTTTGATATGATCACTGGCGGCAAAATCATGCGTCTCACCTGCCTGTGTCATCAGATTGCAGATATATACCTTGCGCGCTTTCGCTTTGCATACTTCCTTGCCCAGCCTCTTTACGAGCAAGTTCGGCAAGATGCTCGTATACAAACTGCCCGGACCGATCACAATCAAGTCAGCTTCCCTGATGGCCTGGAGCGTTTCAGGCAAAGGCTTTACGCCTTCCGGATTCAGAAAGACCCTTTTGATCCTTTTTCCAGAGTAAGGAATCTTGGACTCGCCCCTGACAATGCTGTCATCCTCCATCACTGCATTCAGCATGACACTCCTGTTTGCTGCCGGCAGTACTTTCCCGCGGACATTCAAAACCTTGCTCATTTCCTGGATCGCATGCACAAAGTTTCCGGTGATTGATGTCATCGCAGCAAGGATCAGGTTTCCGAGCGAGTGGCCAGACAATTCATTTGCTGTATTGAACCGATGCTGGAACATCTCTTCAATCAGCGGCTCCACATCTGATAGTGCTGCCAGGACATTCCGGATATCACCGGGCGGAGGAATATGCATATCCTCCCGTAAACGGCCGGAGCTTCCGCCATCATCTGCAACCGTGACGATGGCCGTAATATCGACAGGGTGCTTTTTCAATCCGCGCAGCAGGACAGGGAGTCCGGTTCCACCCCCGATGATGACGATTCTCGGCAAACCATCATTCATCATTTTAGAAGTCCCTGCCTTTTATCGATATCACGGTGAGTCACACGGGTATGATAGTCCTTTTCGAAAAACTTGGCGATATGTTCTGCCAATGCAACGGAACGATGCTGTCCGCCTGTGCAGCCAATGGCGATGATAAGCTGCGCCTTTCCTTCCCGCTTATAATGCGGAAGCATGAAACTAAGCAGGTCCGTCACTTTTTCCAGGAACTTGGACGTCTCATTCCATTTTAAAACATATGTCGACACGTCTTCATCAAGACCAGTTTTCGGACGCATATGCTCGATATAATGCGGATTCGGCAAAAAGCGGACGTCAAAAACCAGGTCGGCATCAATCGGTATTCCGTGCTTGAAACCAAAAGACATGACATTCACGGTGAAAATTGTCTTTTTATTCACGGAAAACTCTTCAAGAATCTTTTCGCGGAGATCCTTCGGCTTCATGCCCGTTGTTTTATAGATAAGCTGCGCCCTTCCCTTCAGCTCTTCCAAAAGCTCGCGCTCAAGCTGGATGCCTTCAAGCGGCAGTCCTGATGGAGCTAACGGATGTGAACGCCTTGTTTCTTTATAGCGGCGTACTAGTGTGGAATCCTCCGCATCAAGGAACAATACTTGCGGTGTCACCCATGAAGTTTCCGCCAAATCATCAAGCGCTTTGAATAAAGAGTCAAAAAATTCACGTCCTCGCAAATCCATGACAAGCGCCACTTTGTTCATTTTTGTGCCAGATTCCTTCATTAACTCCAGGAATTTCGGGAGCAATGTCGGCGGCAGATTGTCGACGCAGAAGAATCCTAGGTCTTCGAAGCTCTGGATCGCGACGGTCTTACCTGCGCCAGACATACCTGTTATAATGACGAGCTGGGTATCAGTGCTTGAACCGGTACTCATTTCTCTTTCCCCCTGCAAATTATTATATGATCAGTTTGGATCGAGCCTGTAGTTGATCAGCTCAAAATCCGGTGTATAAGTAAAGGTGCCATAGATAATTCCTTGTCCATGGACCATGTATTCCAGTATGTGATGGTCTCCCGCTGCCATTGGCAGGTCTTTGATGTCATCAAACTCATGCCATTCAAGGGTTCCTTCCTCACATTCATCCAGGTTGATTCCATCCGCCTCGGTAGCGTAAAACGTGAACATCATCCATTCCGATACGACTTGATCATCTTCCTTGATGACAAATGTAAAAATCCCTTTGATTTGAGGATTGCGAAGATAGATCCCTGTTTCTTCACGGAATTCCCTGACACACGAATCCTTCACGGTTTCTCCTGGTTCCATTTTTCCGCCTGGAGCCACCCACCAATTTCGGCGCGGCTTTTGCAGCAGTAAAATTTTTTCATCTTTTACTAAAACACAATTCGTCACTCGCTGCATCCAATCCACCTCTTTATATATGCGTGCAATAGGCACGTTAACGTTTTCATTATCCAAGCTGTTCCAGAGTCCAAACAACATCCAAAATCAGCTTTTACGAAAAAACAATCATGTAAGATAGCCGAACTTTTATTCTTTCCATTATACTATTTTTAGTTTTTCGCCACAATGAATACAAAGATGATATTTTTGTTAAAGAATGATGAGGAACATTGAATAAGAATTTTAGCATGGATATGGTGTTATAATCCTTTGAAAAAGCCTGTTTCACTTTTTGGCAAAAAAAAGAGCACAGGATAACCTGTGCCGTCAAAGGATTATATTTTTAAAAGGGGGTCAATTTCTATTCCTATAATACCCCATGATTGTTTCACTACTGTTACAGTAGAATTAATAAATAATTACGTTTTGTTAATTTATGCCGAGACATGCTGTTTTTACCATAAGCTTGGAAAAAACCCGCTGATGTAATCCAGCGGGTTTGGCGTCTATATTATGCGTTTGCTTTCAATTCTTCAACCAATTCTTCTACATAGTGCTGTGCGTTTTGCGCCGCGATACTGCCATCGCCTGTAGCTGTAACGATCTGGCGTAGTGTTTTTTCACGAATGTCGCCAGCCGCGAAGATTCCAGGCACTTTCGTTTCCATCTGTTCGTTCGTTTCGATATAGCCATTGCTGTTCGTGATGCCGAGGCTTTCGAATGGCTTTGTCAAAGGAACCATTCCGATGTAGATGAACACGCCATCTGCCGCGAATTCCTGCTCAGCGCCATCCTGTGTTGAAACAAGGGTTACGCTGCCGACCTTGCCATCTTTATCGTTGATCTGCTTGACTGTATGATTCCAGATAAAATCAATCTTGTCATTGGCAAATGCACGGTCCTGAAGGATTTTTTGGGCACGAAGCTCGTCACGGCGGTGAACGATTGTCACTTTTGAAGCGAAGCGAGTCAAGTACACGCCTTCTTCTACCGCTGAGTCTCCGCCGCCGACCACAACAAGTTCTTTATTTTTGAAAAATGCGCCATCACAAACCGCACAGTAAGATACACCGCGGCCGCCTAACTCCTGCTCGCCAGGAACGCCAAGCTTTTTGTACTCCGCTCCTGCAGAGATGATGATGGAGCGCGCTTTGTATTCCTTGTTGCCAGCCTTGATTGTTTTATATTCTTTGCCGTCGATGACTTCTTTTACATCGCCGTAAGCATATTCCGCACCGAACTTTTTCGCGTGGTCGAACATTTTCGTCGAAAGCTCAGGTCCAAGAATGTGGTCAAATCCCGGGTAGTTTTCCACTTCTTCTGTATTGGCCATTTGTCCGCCTGGCACCCCGCGCTCTAGCATCAATGTAGACAAGTTCGCACGTGATGTATAAACAGCAGCCGTCATCCCAGCTGGTCCAGCTCCGATGATAATGACGTCATAAATTTTCTCTTCTGACATGGTGTACAACTCCTTTGAATATCATAATCCGTTAAATTTCGGTTTCATACCATAATTAGTATTTCCTGCCTAAACATATCCTATAAAACAACTGTACCATAGTCCAAAAATATGCTTAAGTTCACGGAATTGACATACACTTCTTCTTATACCCTTTAATGTATACAAAATTCATAAATCACGTCTTATTGCTAAATAGTACAAACTTCTACCCAAAAATCCAACGAATCATCCCTTCTTGTTATGCAAGACCTTATTTGTGAATTTTGATGCCAGCTTCAATATTGACAATTTTGTGAAGGATGATATGATAATTTACAGAAAATAAGATTAATAATAGAATTGTTTTACCGCTAGGGGAGCCTTTCGTTAAGGCTGAGATTAAAGTGAAACTTTAAGACCCTTTGAACCTGATCTGGATCATACCAGCGTAGGGAAGTGGAGTATCTGGAGCATCATGCTTTTATCTTGCTGCCAATACAGCCACTTTCTGCCTGCAGAAAGTGGCTTTTTTATTGGAAAAAAACAGCATTCTTCACCATAAGGATGTTGAAAAATTACTTATCAGGAGGTTGTTATGTCTACTTTTACACAGTTGATCCGTCAAGAAGCAAGGGAAATTTGGGAAGCAAACTTGGACCATCCATTCGTGCAAGGAATCGCAAAGGGAGCTTTACCGCTTGAAAACTTCCGTTATTATGTCTTGCAGGATTCTTACTACCTTTCCCATTTTGCCCGCATCCAGGCCATTGCCGCATCAAGAGCCGAGGAATTATCAACCACAGCAAAAATGGCGGCCCATGCGCAGGGTACATACCAGGCTGAGCTTGGCTTGCATGAACAATTCATAGGTCAGCTCGGTGTCACTAAGGAAGAACTTGAAAACTTCAGCCCGGCGCCTACAGCCTATGCGTATACCTCCCATCTTTACCGTGTAGCTGCTTCCGGCAGCCTTGGGGAAATCATTGCCGCCATCCTTCCCTGCTACTGGATTTATTACGAAATTGGAGAACAGCTGAAGCATGCATCACCTGCAACTCCTATTTACCAGGAATGGATCGCTGCGTACGGAAGCGATTGGTTCAGCGAGCTTGTAAACGAGCAGCTCACCCTCCTTGATGCCATTGCCGAAAGTGCTTCCGATAAAGAAAGAGAAAGAATGAAGCAGCATTTTATCTACAGCAGCCATTACGAGCTTAGGTTCTGGGAAATGGCCTGGACACTTGAAGGCTGGTCGGTAAACAACGAAAAAACAATCGTCCAGTAAGCTGGAGAACAGAAGGGGAGATGAAAAATGTCAAAAGGATTAAAACTGACAGATATTTTAGTTACTGTCGTTATTTCAATTGCGTTCGGGATTATCTATAAAATTTGGGGGCCACTATACTACGCGCTCAAGCCGCTAGGGCTCCATCTAGATCAATTCATCTATGGAATGTGGTTCATCGCTGCAATAGTCGCTTTCCTGGTTATCCGAAAACCTGGCGTTGCTCTTCTGGCCGAGGTAGCCGCTTCATCCGGGGAATTCCTGATGGGTTCTGAATTTGGACTTGAGGTATTGATCTACGGCTTTGTCCAGGGATTGTTTGCGGAGCTGGTTTTGATGGCTTTTGGCTATAAACGTTCTGGAGTGATTGTTGTCAGCCTTGCCAGTATTGCAGCATGCGCAGGCTCACTGATGATGGACTTTTACAAAGGGTATATCGAAGACCTGGCCGCGTGGAACCTTGCATTATTAATTGCCATGAGGACTGCAGGGTCCATTCTATTCTCCGGCCTGCTGGCACTGGGGATTGCAAAAGCGCTGGAGCGGACAGGAGTTGCAAATATCCTTAGACCAGCTTCTCAAGATGACTTTGATTCTTTGAACCAATAAACAGGGGTGATTGGATGCCAATAATATCTTCATTTAAAAAGCTGAGATTGAAGTTTCCTGGCACGAAAGACCTTCTCTTCAAGGACCTATCCATATCATTTAAAAAAGGAGAAAAAGTGCTCCTGCTTGGTCCTTCAGGATGTGGCAAGTCGACTCTGTTACAGGCACTTTCGGGGCTGATCCCAAATTCCGTTGATGTGCCGATTAAATTCGAAAGCAGTATTCATCCTGAATCCTGGGGGTTTGTCTTCCAGGATCCAGACACCCAGTTTTGTATGCCATATGCGGATGAGGAAATTGCTTTTGTATTGGAAAACCTGAATGTCCCCAGAGAACAAATGCCCAAAAGGATTGACGAACTTTTGTCGCTTGTAGGTCTTGATCTTAAGGACCACCATTCCAGGATCAATACCTTTTCCGGTGGTATGAAACAGCGGTTGGCCATTGCATCTGTTCTTGCCCTTGATCCAGAGGTCCTGTTCTTTGACGAGCCTACCGCGATGCTCGATCCAGAAGGGACAGAGATGATCTGGGAAACGGTAAAAAACATATCCACTGATAAGACAGTGATTATCGTAGAGCATAAGATTGAACACGTTATCGACTTTATTGACCGGATCATTGTGTTTGATGCAGCAGGAACCATTATTGCCGATGGCAACCCCGAGTCCGTTTTTGTTTCCTGCAGAAATGAATTTTCGAAAAATGGAATCTGGTTCCCGGGAGTATGGGATCAGTACAGAGCACCTTCATCCGTTTCAAGCAAGCCAGATTTCCAACTTAAGAAGGAAGTATTTTTAGAAAACTTTATAGGTTTCCGTCATAAAGAAACCAAAATCAAGATCAAGCATGCTGAAGCGAAGTCTGGCGACTGGATTGCGGTAGCTGGCAAAAATGGAGCCGGCAAAAGTACCTTGCTTTTGTCGCTCATCCAACTGCTGAAAACGGAAGGGACCTATCAAGTAAACGGACGGAATATTCGGCGTAATAAAGACATTTCCAGTGAAGCTGGTTTTGTTTTTCAAAATCCTGAACTTCAATTCGTTGCGAATACAGTTTTTGAGGAGCTCGCGTTTACTTTCCGGCAAAAACAAGATGAACAAGAAACCATTGAGAAAAAGGTTACCGAGCTGTTGATGCTGTTCAATCTCTCAGGCCAAAAAAGTCTTCATCCATACCAGTTATCGATGGGCCAAAAGCGCCGCCTTAGCGTTGCGACAGCCGTTGCCCAGAATCCTGCCATCCTTCTTCTTGATGAACCGACTTTTGGCCAGGATTCAAAAAATACATTTGCCCTGCTTGAACTTTTAGAAAGTTACCGAAAAAGCGGGCACATCATTATCATGGCCACCCATGATAAGAACATAATCGAGCACTTTGCTACAAAGATATGGGATATCATTGACGGTGAAGTGGTGCCGTACGACAAAGAGATAGAAGAAAAGGCAATTTCAGCGGAGGCCAGCCATGCATATTCAATTTGACAATAAAGTGACCTGGCTTCATAAAATCAACCCCAGCGTGAAACTATTGGGAGTCGCATGCCTGTTTTTTGCTGTCCTGTTCATCCATAACCTGAACGTGATGATCCTCTTCACTTTGGGACCTGCACTATTGTTTCTCTTTTTTACAAGTCATCCTTTCAAGCGAATTCTGCTATTCTCTATTCCGTTTCTGCTGATTTTCCTTTCGACTTCTTCGTCGATGATCTTGTTCGGAAAGGGAGAGTTGACCCTATTTAAATGGGGCTTGATCCATATCACACAGGAAAGTCTTTTTAGGGGAATACACCTGGGTTTCAGGGCACTCGTCTATGCGATGCTTGGACTCACCTTCGCGCTGACGACCAGTCCGGTCCTGCTGTTCTACTCCTTGATGCAGCAGCTGAAGCTGAACCCAAAATATGCATACAGCTTCATGGCAGGCATCCGGTTGATCCCAATCATGATTGAAGAGGCAGCCACCATCAGATATGCGAGGACGGTCAGAGGAATCCAGAATACCTATACGGTTGGAGGAATTTTAACATCCATCAAAGGCTATTCCATTCCCCTGCTTTCCCAAAGCATACGCCGCGCATACAGAATCGCGGTGGCAATGGAAGCAAAACGGTTCACACAAAGCAGAAAGCGCACCTATTACTATGAAATAGGCTTTTCCAGGTACGACCTGCTTTTCATAGCTTACTTCGCCATAATTCTGTCGCTTGTCTTTTACATTTCCGGACATTATCCGCTTTTCCCTGCAGTCGATGTCCGGTCATTATGACACCATGATAAGTTTCCCGTCATGCTGCTTTAATTTCTTAAAAAACAAGCCAGCCTTCGAATGCTGCAGGTTCCATGAACACCAATGCTGGTCTTGAGAAAGGTGAATAATGAAAAAACAACTGCATGTCATATCAGACGGAAAGCTCACATTAAAAGCATTTGCCGACATTGCCGGGAAAATCAACCCATTCATTGACAGATTTCATTTGCGTGAAAAAAAGCTCACTGCAAAGGAAGTCGCCGCTGGAGTCGAAATGCTTCTTTATAAAGGAATACCTTCCGAAAAAATCGTTGTCAATGATCGAGCTGATGTCGCCTGGTCATATAACACCTGCGTCCAGCTCGCCTATCACAGCCTTCCAATCGCCCTTGTCAAACAACAATTCCCGGGAATTACGGCTGGCTGTTCCGTTCATTCATACAGTGATGCCCTTGAGGCAGTAAGAGAAGGTGCAGACTTTCTTCTTTATGGCCATATTTTTGAGACTCAGTCTAAAGAGGGCCTGCCAGGGAAAGGCCTTCATGAATTGACAGCGATAAAAGCAAATGTGGAAATTCCCGTTATTGTCATTGGCGGCATTAAGCCTAGAAACGTCGATTCGGTAATATCGGCCGGGGCAGACGGAGCAGCTGTGATGTCAGGAATCCTTCAATCCAATGATCCCGTTCATGCCGCTTGGTGCTATTCACAAAAAATCAACCACGGAGGTACTCTGCATGAAAAAGACTTATGATGCCATCATAATTGGCGGCGGCATCAATGGCAGTTCGATTGCCTATCAATTATCAAAACGAGGACGAAGTGTCGCCGTAATAGAAAAAGGACGGCTGGCTGGCAAAGCATCCGGCGCAGCAGCCGGGATTTTGGGAGCTCAAACAGAACTTACAGATGATGGGCCCTTATTCCAATTCGCCCGAAAAAGCCGCGCCATGTTCCCTGAATTGGCAAGAGAGCTTGAAGAGCTTTCGGGTGTCCATGTCGGCTTACAGAATAAAGGCATGTACAGGGTGGCTGCAACCGAAAAGGAAGCCTTTGATTTAAAGGCATTGATTGAATTTCAGACAAAATCTGGTGAGAAAGCAGAATGGCTGGCCATTGAAGAATTAATGGAATGGGAGCCTAATGTTTCAAACAGCCTGCTTGGAGCCATGTTCATCCCGGAAGACGGCCAGGTGGATGCACGTGAGTTGACCATTGCCTTCGCAAAAGCAGCAATGGTGAACGGAGCAGAGTTTTACGAGTTTACGAGTGTTAATGATTTGATCATTGAGAATGAAAAAGTATTGGGCGTAAAAACCGACCATGGTCCTGTTTATGCAGAGTCAGTCGTGGTCGCAACAGGCGCATGGAGCCCCTTTTTAACAGAGAAAACCGGTCTTTCCCTGCCAATTTCTCCTGTAAAAGGAGAGTGCTTTTCCGTACTTACAGATAAGCCGCTCATCAAGGGAACTATTTTTTCTCATGGATGCTATATCGTCCCAAAGAAATCCGGGAGACTAATTGTCGGTGCAACAGTAAAACCGAATTCCTTTGATGAAAGAGTAACAGTAGATGGAATCTCTACCCTTATGGAAAAAGCAAAGCTCCTTGTGCCTGGCATTGCAGATTCCGAAATGGAGCGGGCGTGGACCGGGATTCGGCCCCTGTCCGAAGATGGCTTGCCTTTTTTGGGGGAGCATCCATCATGCCGTAATTTATTCATTGCAGCCGGGCATTTTCGGAATGGAATTTTATTGTCGCCTGCAACCGGGGAACTGATGGCGGATTTGTTGGATGGGAAAACGCTGGATTCAGGACCCTTCCGGCTGTCACGGATTACTGAGAGCGTAAGAGCATGAAAGGAGAATTAGTCATGGAGCTGGTTATAAATGGGGAAAAGATGAACATTCCTGGCCAAATTAAAACTGCATCAGAGCTATTAAACTATTTTCAGCTTGAAGAAAAAGTTTTAATCATCGAATTAAATGAAGCTATTTTAGAAAAAAGTGCCCATCAGGATACAAAGCTGTCCGATGGTGACCGAATTGAGATTGTACATTTTGTAGGAGGCGGATGATCATGCTAAAAATTGGACCATACGAATTTAACTCCCGTTTATTGCTGGGGACCGGTAAATACCCTGACTTTGATATCCAAAGGAAAGCTGTAGAGGAATCCGGCACAGAGGTGCTTACTTTTGCTGTTCGGCGCATGAATATCTTCGAGGCAAACCAGCCCAATTTTCTAGAACAGCTAGATTTAAAGAAATACAAGCTCCTTCCAAACACAGCAGGAGCTAAGACCGCAGAGGAAGCTGTCCGGATTGCGAGACTTGCCAAGGCCTCAGGGCTCTGTGACATGGTGAAGGTCGAAGTCATCGGCTGTGACAAAACACTTCTCCCTGACCCGGTCGAGACACTAAGAGCTTCAGAAATTCTATTAAATGAAGGATTTATCGTTCTGCCTTACACGTCAGACGATGTTGTTCTGGCAAGGAAGCTGCAGGAGCTCGGCTGCCATGCCGTCATGCCTTGCGCCTCGCCAATCGGCTCTGGACAGGGAATCATCAACCCTCTTTATCTAAAATTCATCATTGAGCAGGCAACCGTACCGGTGATTGTCGACGCCGGGATAGGCAGTCCGGCAGATGCGGCTGCTTCCATGGAACTCGGAGCGGATGGTGTCTTGCTGAACACTGCCGTCTCTTCAGCGAATGATCCGGTAAAAATGGCTAAAGCTATGAAGCTAGCAGTAGAAGCGGGCAGATTTGGTTTCGAGGCCGGAAGAATGCCGAAAAAGCATTACGCTTCCGCCAGCAGCCCTGCTGAAGGGATGATCTTTAGTTGACCAGCAGGTACTCCCGCCAGGAATTATTTTCGCCAATCGGCAAAAAAGGCCAGGAAAAGCTTCGGAGCAAGCATGTCTTAATGATCGGCGCAGGCGCTCTAGGCGCGGCAAATGCCGAATTCCTCACCAGGGCCGGAATTGGCAAACTGACAATTGCCGACAGGGATTATGTGGAATGGAGCAACCTTCAGCGGCAGCAGCTTTATTGTGAAGAAGATGCACTGGATAGAATGCCAAAAGCAGTGGCATCAGCCAGAAGGCTAAGGGCCATTAATTCGGATGTAGAAATCATCCCCCATGTAGTGGATGTCGGCGTCCAGGAGCTGGAACAATTGACCGATGGTGTGGATTTGATCATCGATGCGACGGATAACTTTGATATCCGCCTGTTGATCAATGATATATCGCAAAAGTATAAGATTCCCTGGATTTATGGAGGCTGTGTCGGGAGCTATGGCTTGAGCTTCACGATTCTGCCCGGGACGACCCCATGCCTCAACTGTTTATTGGAGACAATTCCATTGGGAGGAGTGACCTGTGATACAGCCGGTGTGATCCAGCCTGCCATTCAGATGGTTGTCGCGCACCAATCAGCGGAAGCGCTAAAAATCCTGACAGGTGACGTCGATTCTCTGCGATATAAACTTGTCTCATTCGATGTATGGAACAATCAGTATCGAACAATCAACGTCTCTTCCCTGAAAAAGGCATCCTGCCCTTCGTGCGGAGAAGACCAGACATACCCGTTCCTCTCTTATGACAACCAGACAAAGGCTGCCGTCCTCTGCGGAAGGGATACGGTCCAAATCAGGCCAGGGGCCAATCAGGTAAGGAATCTCGACCATTTGGAGAGGACGCTGGCCGCACAAGGAATCAAGACACAGCGCAATCCATTTCTGCTTTCTTTTACAGTCGATTCAGCGAGATTGGTTGTTTTCAAGGATGGAAGGGTATTGGTCCATGGAATCAAAGACATTTCCGAAGCAAAAACACTTTACCATCGTTTCATAGGCTAACTCAGAATGCAGTGTCATTGCCATATCGGGCAATGACACTTTTTCCATGAAAAAAGCTAACCCTTCTATTAGATAGATGGGTTAGCTTTAAAATTAAATGCTGTCTTCCTCGTGAAGAAACTCGTTTGCCAAATTTATATATTTGGTCAGAGTTGATACGGACAATCCATATTTCTTTGCGACTGCTGCTTTTGAGGTCTTGATGTCTCTTAGTTTATCCCACAGATAATCAACCGCTGCGGCCCAAGCCTTTTGGTTCTTGAAGTCATAGCCAGCTTCAGCTGCCTGCTCAAAAACCGAGAACCACATGATGTAGACACCCGCTTCATTTTTACCGATCGGCTGGTGGTGGTCATAAAGGAGCTTCGCCGTTTCATGCGCGCCCTTCACTTCTTCTTCCTTACTGTTCAGTTTACCGGAACTCACATACGCAAGGTATGATTTTTCCATTTCGGTCATTTTATCCGTTGATGTCTCCGCCGAGAGAATCTCCTTCTTTTTAGCGGATAGCGATGTAAGGAATAGCGCAAAAAGCCGTTCCTCCGGATAATCGCTGTTCAGCTGGTTCAGGATCGCTGAAACCTGTGATTCGAACTTAACGTCCGGTTTGTCAGCCCAAGGCTCCATTCCCTCTTTTTCAGGACTGAACTCGAGCACCTTTTTCCAGGCTGATACTGCTGTATTTTCCCTGCCGGTAAAATAAGAAGCATGCGCCAACCAGTAATAGAATGCACCGTCGCCTTCAAAACCGGTCTTTTGCAACTTCTTCAGCCAGCGGTATGCCAACTCGTACTCGCCGACAAGCGCAAATGTAGCGCCAAGCTTGAACTGATGTTCAAAGTGGATCGGGTGGATTTTTTCCAGTGAATCCTTAAGGTCCTGGCCTTCCTTCTCCTGTCCCTGATAATGCGCAAACACAAGGGCATTGCACAATGCATGCAGGTTGCCAGGGTTCCGCTCAAGCACATCATTCAGGATGTCACGCGCCTTCGTCGTCTCGCCGAGGTAAAAATACGCCAGCGCCAGATTATTGTAAGCTGACCAGTATTCCGGATACTCCTCGATGACCTCCTGGAAGATCTCAATCGCCTTCGGAAACTCTCCCGATTCCAAATGATTGCGCGCTTCCTCCTGCTTGACGATCAGGTCATCCTCTTCATAATAATCCTCATCCATCTCTTCCGCTTCCATCGTCAGAAGCTCAAGCAGGTCGTTCGCATCCTCGGCAAACTCACCGTCTTCATTCAATTCCAAATAAAGATTAGCATGCCTGAACGCATCGCGGAACAATCCCAGGTGAGCATAGTTATTCGCTAAGAAATAATGGCACTCTGCCATGTTTTCATCGAGTTCTTCGAGGACCAAGTGCAATAGGCGGTTAGACTGCTGGTATTCACCCATCTCCGACAGCACAATCGCCAGCTGGCAAACGATCATCGGCTCGCCAGGCTCAAGATGCATCGCACGCCGGAAATACTTCTCAGCCTTTTTAAGGTCCCGCCTGTGAAAAGCCTTGACCCCTTTGGTGAAATAATACTCACCAGTCGGAACGAATGACAGCAATTGGCCTTTTTGCTTCATTGCTTTAGAGTCTTTTCCCATATGATCCTCCATTTGTATTTTAGTAAATCCATATCCTTTGAACCTTTGAATTGTATAAGAATACACATACAGTGTTTTATCGAAGCAACTTTAACTAATGTAGTATAACATACGGACAGAGTGTTCGAGAAGGTGTGGATTTGAATTTGTAATTGGAGAGGGCGATTTCGGGGAGTTGGTCGATATATTGCAAAAAGTGGTCGATATAATTAAAAATCCGCTGATATATTGCCAAATGTGGTCGATAAAATCAAAAATCCGCTGATATATTCTAAAATGTGATCGATATAATCCACTAGTCTTGAATCTATATGTTATAAGAAGGTATTTTCAGTGATGCCATCGAATATTACAGTACCAATATTAAGGAGTGATAGACTTTGATTGGAAAAACAAGAGAATATCCTAAAGAAATCATGATATTAGAAGCAATAGTGAGACGCTTTCCTCCTGATGACTTCAGAAAAGCAGATTTCGAAAAGAAACTTTATCGGAAACGTGCAGGTTATAAAGGAGAAAAGACGCTGGATTACTTTTTAGAGCAAATTGATCACTCTGATATGGTGATTTTGCACGATTTGAGGATTCCGATCAACAGTACTCACTTCCAAATCGACACCCTCATCATTACCCCACACTTTCTCCTCATCATCGATTCCAAAAATTTAGCAGGTACACTTATTTTCCTTCCAGAATTCAATCAATTAATCAGAATTCAAAACGATATAGAAGAAGTTTTTCCCGACCCGATCCTCCAGACTAAAATCCAAGCATCTCAATTACGAGCATTTCTAGAAAAGCACCATTTTACGCCTCCGCCGATTGATTACCTTGTTGCCATAAGCAATACGCAGGCCCTCATTAAAAATCCAACCAATGACAAGGAAGTCAGTTATAGAGTCTTCAGATCTGCAAATGTCACTTTCAAAATCCCGCCATTTTACAATAAGCATCCCAAGTCACTCTTATCCAAAACTGAAATGAAAAAAATCTCCAAACAATTAGTAAAGGCGCATGTGCCATTGGTTCCAGATCCAAAGTCGATGAACCTTCCATTTGATAATATGGCTAAGGGTGTTCAGTGTCCTGCATGCGAGGCATTCGGTATGGATTACCATCAGGGGAAATGGACTTGCAAAGGCTGCGGACATAAAGCTGCGGCCGCCCACTTACAGGCATTGAGGGATTATTTCCTTCTTTACGACCCTTCTATTACTAACAAGCAATTTCGTGATTATATGAAACTAGAATCTACCTCAACCGCAAAACGACTCTTAGCTTGTATGGATTTGACGTCTCTCGGCACGAATAAAGGACGCACCTACTCTCCGGGAAAAAACTTCTTTGATTAAGTTAAGGCAGCAAAAACCCAGCGCAATCTATTCTTCTGCGCTGGGCTTCTTTCTTTTATTCAATACTGCCAATACCTCTTTCAGCGGCAGCTTTTGCTCCTGCAGCAGGACCATCAGGTGGTAAAGCAGGTCGGCGGCTTCCCATTTCAGTTCTTCTGGGTCACGGTTTTTTGCGGCAATGATGACTTCCGATGCTTCTTCGCCGACTTTTTTCAAAATCTTATCGACGCCTTTTTCAAATAGATAGGTAGTGTAGGCACCTTCTGGCATTTCCTGTTCGCGCTTGGAGATCGTTTTTTCCAGCTGAAGCATGACGGCGAAATCGCTTAGGGAAGCAAATTGGTCGGCAGTTCGATTCGCCGCACTTTCTGAATCACTTAGTGAAGCAAGTTGGTCGGCGGAACGCTCCAGCCTGCTATCTGAGAGTTCCGCTGAATCACGCTCATCAGAACGCTCCAACAGATTTTCCGAAAAACAGCTGACTGCTCCTGTGTGGCATGCCGGTCCGGCTGGGTCGACAAGCACTACAAGGGAATCTCCGTCACAGTCATATTTCATCTCGACGATTTTTTGGGTGTTGCCGCTCGTTGCGCCTTTATGCCAGAGCTCCTGGCGGGAACGGCTGTAAAACCAGGTTTCTCGTGTTTCAAGCGACTTCCTGAGGGATTCTTCATTCATATAGGCAACAGTCAGGACTTCACGTGTCGTTGCATCCTGGACGACCGCGGGTATCAGGCCATTGTCATCAAACTTCAATTCTTCTAGATTCATCGTACGGTCACTCCTTTTTCGCGGAGATGGGATTTCACTTCTTTTACAGAGGTTTCGCGATAGTGAAAGATTGATGCAGCCAGTGCGGCATCGGCTTTTCCTTCGGTAAAAGCGTCAACAAAATGGTCGGCGTTTCCTGCACCGCCTGACGCAATTACAGGCACAGTTACCGCTTCACTCACGGCTCTGGTCAATGCGAGATCAAAGCCCTTCTTTTCGCCATCACTGTCCATGCTTGTCAGCAGGATTTCTCCTGCTCCAAGGCGGACAGCTTCTTTTGCCCAGTCAATCACTTCCCACTCTGTCGGTGTCCGGCCGCCATGAGTATACACTCGCCATGAGCCGAGCTCTGGGTCGTATTTCGCATCGATGGCGACGACAATGCACTGGGCTCCGAAGAAATCAGAGCCTTCTGAGATTAGTTTCGGATTATTGACAGCTGCAGTGTTCAACGACACTTTGTCAGCCCCAGAACGAAGCATCTTTTTCATATCTTCAAGCGTGTTGATGCCGCCGCCGACGGTGAACGGGATGGCCAGCTCTGAAGCGACTTCCCGGACCACCTCGACCATCGTCTTCCTTCCTTCAACGGAAGCAGATATATCAAGGAACACGAGTTCATCGGCTCCTTGCTCATCGTAAAATCGAGCCAGTTCCACAGGGTCGCCGGCATCGCGGAGTTGCACAAATTGCACTCCTTTTACGACGCGGCCTTCTTTCACATCAAGGCAGGGAATGATCCGTTTGCTCAGCATCAGGACTCCCCCAATTCAAGCGCAGACTTTACCGAAAATCGCCCTTCATAAATCGCTTTGCCGACGATCGCGCCGCTGACGCCATCTTCCCTTAGCTGCCGGAGCGCACCTAAATCGTCAAGCGAGCTGACCCCTCCAGAAGCGATGACACTTTTGCCTGTCTCCAGAGCAAGCTGCCGGGTTGCCTCCAGATTCGGTCCGGCTAACGTACCGTCCGTGGCGATATCGGTAAAAATGAAGGTCTCTGCTCCAGCGTCTGCAAATCTTTTGCCAAGCTCGACAGCACTTACCTCTGAAGTATTCAGCCAGCCATGTGTCGCGACGAAGCCATTTTTCGCATCTAGGCCGATGGCAATTTTTGCTCCATACTTCCTGACCATCTCCTCAGCAAATTCAGGATTTGAAACAGCAATGCTGCCGATGATGACACGGCTGACGCCATTTTCAAGATAGTGGTTAATATCATCTTCACTCCGAATGCCGCCGCCTATTTGGACGTTCACGCCCAGCTCTTTTACTGCCTGGATGACGAATTGATCGTTCACACGCTTGCCATCCCTCGCGCCATCAAGGTCGACCATATGAATCCATTTTGCCCCTTCATCTGCGAATTTCTTCGCCATTTCAAAAGGAGAATCTCCATAAACCGTTTCCTTGTCATAATCGCCTTGCAGCAGTCTTACACATTTTCCGCCGCGCATGTCGATCGCCGGGTAGATTGTGAATTTCATGAGTCTGTCTTCCTTTCTGTTGCAAGGTTCGCAAAATTGCGGAGCAGCACCATTCCCATATCACTGCTTTTTTCCGGATGGAATTGCATCCCGAAGATATTTTCCCTGCAAACGATGGCCGGCACTTCAACATCATAATAATCGCCAACCGCCACCAGGACGTCAGGATCTTTCGTTTTTACATAATAAGAATGGACAAAGTAAACATAATCTTCTTCAAGAGAGGCCAGCAATGGAGAATCCCCGGTAAAACGGAGCTTGTTCCAGCCCATATGCGGAACCTTATAGTTTTCACCGACTTCTGTCTCACCTGAAAAACGTTCCACTTTACCAGGAAGCAGGCTCAAACCCTTTGTCAGCCCATTTTCCGTGCTTTCTTCAAACAACAGCTGCATGCCGAGGCAGATTCCGAGCACGGGCTTGCCAGTTGCGGCAAAATCTCGGATCATTTGGGTCAGTCCAGTACGGTCCAATATATCCATTGCATCACGGAATGAACCGACGCCAGGGACGAGCAGTGCATCTGCTTCCATTAAATTGCCTTTATGTTGTGATATGAAATATGGCACATCCAGGCGTTCAAGCGCTTTGCTGACGCTGAACAGATTGCCCATGCCGTAATCGACGATGCCAATCATGAGATAACTTCCTTCCTATTAGCGAGTTCGTTTTTCTTCCGGCGTAACTGCGTCGTTACAGCATCCCTTTTGATGAAGGCACTCCTTTTACCCGCGGGTCGATGGTTGTCGCTTCATCAAGCGCGCGGCCAAGAGCCTTGAACACCGCTTCGATCATGTGGTGAGTGTTTTTTCCGTAGTGGACGATAACATGCAGGTTCATTCTTGCTTCGAGCGCCAGCTTCCACAGGAATTCATGGACGAGCTCGACATCAAATGTGCCCACCTGCTGAGCAGGGAATTCTGCCCGCATTTCAAGGTGGGGACGGTTGCTCAGATCGATGACTACCTGCGCAAGCGCCTCATCCATTGGTACAAAGGCGTTGCCATATCGTTTGATTCCTTTTTTATCGCCTAGTGCTTCGCGGAGCGCTTGTCCGATGCAGATGCCAATATCCTCAGTTGTATGGTGGCCATCTACCTCCACATCACCCTTGGCATCCACTTTTAAATCGAATTGGCCATGCTTTGCGAATAAATCAAGCATATGGGAAAGAAAGGGGACTCCCGTATCAAGTGTCGTTTTACCCTCACCATCGATACTGAAATCCAAGTCTATTTTTGTTTCATTTGTATATCGATTCACCGTTGCTGTGCGTTCCATCAGCGTTCCCTCCATCCACTTTCATTACGATTTAAGTCTTGCTTCGACGGCCCTTGCATGGGCTTCCAAACCTTCGAGCCTTGCAAATTCGGCGATTTTTTCAGCGTTATCTTTCAGCGCTTTTTCGCTGTAAAGGATAATGCTCGATTTCTTTTGGAAATCCTCGACACTCAACGGGCTTGAAAAGCGAGCTGTCCCGTTCGTTGGCAGGACATGGTTCGGTCCCGCAAAATAATCACCAACAGGCTCCGAGCTATATCTTCCCAGGAAAATCGCGCCGGCGTGCTTGATTTTACCGAGAAGCTCCATCGGATTCTCCGTGACAATTTCCAGGTGTTCCGGTGCCAGCTGGTTGATGGCACTGACTGCCTCATCCAGATCTGCTGCCACATAAATCGCTCCAAAGTTTTCGATTGCCTGTGCAGCGATTTCCTTTCTAGGCAATTGTGAAAGCTGTTTGTACACTTCATTTTGAACATCTTCTGCAAGAGTACGGGATGTTGTCACTAAAACGGCACATGCCCGCGGGTCATGCTCTGCCTGGGAAAGCAGGTCTGCTGCAATTTCGTTGGCTCGGGCGGTGTCGTCGGCGAGGATACCAATCTCGCTTGGTCCAGCAATCATATCTATTGCGACGTCGCCAAACACCTCACGTTTTGCCAGGGCGACATAGATGTTTCCTGGACCTGTGATTTTATCGACCGGCTTGATCGTTTCAGTGCCGTATGCGAGTGCGGCGATCGCCTGTGCTCCGCCGATTTTATAGATTTCTTTTACCCCGGCAATATCTGCGGCAACAAGAACGCCTGCCGGTAGCTTTCCATCCTGGCCAGGTGGCGAGACCATCAGGATCCGCTGAACACCAGCGGTTTTTGCAGGGATGACATTCATTAACACTGATGAAGGATAAGCCGCCGTCCCGCCCGGCACATATACACCGACAGAATCGAGCGGCGTTACTTTCTGGCCGAGCATCGTTCCATTTTCCTCTGTTGTCATCCATGACGGACGCAGCTGCTTTTCATGGTAGTAACGGATATTATCAGCTGCCTCTTTAATAATGTCCACGAGCTGGCTGCTGACCGAATTATAGGCTTCTGAAATTTCATCGTCTGTCACCATAAAATCATCGAGCGCCACTTGATCAAACTTTTTTGTAAAAGTCCTGAGCGCCTGGTCACCTGAAGCACGGACCTCTGCGATAATGCTCTGTACCGCTTTTCTCTGCTCTTCGGTTCCGCCATCTACAGTCCGTTTGAGTGACAAACTTCCATCTATTTGTAAAATCTCCATGGAATTCAAATCCTTTCAGATTCACGATCTATTACATCTCGATTGAGTTTCTTCAGCATTTTCGGGCCTTTAACTAAGACCTTATAATCAAGATGACATCATCCGCTTTCAAGCTAGTTGACTTCATCCCCATTCAATCTAGTTGCATATTCAACTTACAAGTCAGATGACTTTATCCAAACGTTTGATCAGCTCGCTGATCCGCTCATCCTTTATCCGGTAGCTGACTGGATTGACAATCAGCCTTGAGGTTACGCTTGTGATTGTTTCGTACTCGACCAGGCCATTTTCCTTTAATGTCCTTCCGGTAGAGACGATGTCGACGATCCTATCGGAGAGCCCGATTAATGGCGCAAGCTCGATTGATCCGTTCAATTTGATGATTTCGACTTGCTCGCCCTGCTCTCGGAAATAGGCTGCGGCGATGTTCGGGTATTTAGTCGCTATTTTTGGGGCAACATCATTCATTTTTGTATCCGGTAATCCGGCAACGGCAAGATAGCATCCACTAATCTTTAAATCGAGCAGTTCGTACACGTCCCGTTCTTCTTCAAGCAGGACATCCTTTCCGGCAATTCCGAGATCGGCGACACCATGTTCGACGTATGTAGCGACATCCATTGGCTTCGCGAGTATGAAGCGGAAATTTTCTTCTTCCACATCAATAATCAACTTGCGGGAATCATCAAATTCAGGAGGCAAATCAAAGCCCGCATTCCGCAGCAGTTCAACCGCTTCGGTAAAAATCCTGCCCTTCGGCATCGCGATGGTCAGCTGCTCATTCATTGCGCTCCCTCCTTCCCTACAAGATAAACGACATCAGCAAAAGCAGCGGAACAAGCATCAAGATTGCCTACTGCACTGATGTCCTGGAGGATGACACGTTCCCCGTCCTCCCTGCGCTGGGCGGCAAGCTGGTATGCTTCCTTTCTCCGTTCATGACTGAAAAGAATGCAAGTAACAGGCTCAGGTTCACTAAGATTGCCGAGGCTTTCAAGCAGGCGGTCGAGTCTGATTGCGAATCCAGTGGCCCCAGTCGATTTGCCGAATTTCTCGAGCAGCTTGTCATAGCGGCCGCCATTGCCGATTGGGAAGCCTACCATTCCAGCGTAAACCTCAAATAAAATGCCAGTATAATAGCTCATATGGCTGACAATCGTTAAGTCAAATTTAATTCGGTCGCTTCCGCCAAAGTCTTCGATGATGGCAAACAGCAGCTTTAGTTCATCCAGTGCTGCCTTGCCTTTTCCGTTCTCAACCAATTCAGATGCCCTGTCAATCACTTCCGGACCGCCGCGCAGTTCCAGGAATGCGAGAAGCCTTTGTGAATCAATTGATGACAACGGCAATGCTTTGACATGCTCTCGATAACCGACATAATTTTTCTCATATAAAAATTTCGTCAGTTCCCTGGCTCTTTCTTCCGTGCCAAGGATCTGGACGAACAATTCATTGACGAAGCCAACATGCCCGACGGACAGCTGAAACTGTTCCAGCCCTGCTTTTTTCAGCGAGGAAATCGCAAGTGAGATCATTTCACCATCCGCGCTAACCGAACCGTCGCCGATACACTCGACGCCAATCTGCTCAAATTCAGCTGGCCGCCCGCCTTCTCGCTGCTGGGCGCGGTAGACATTCTCAGAATAGGCCAGCCTTAACGGAACCTGATCCTTGAATAATTTTGAAGCCGCAACCCTCGCGATCGGTGCGGTCATATCTGGCCGCAGCACAAGCGTATGCCCCTGCTGGTCCAACAGCTTGAACAGCTGCTGATCAAGGATTGCTGAAGCACTGCCAACTGTTTCGTAATATTCGAGCGCCGGTGTCTCGATGAATTGGAAACCCCATTGCTTCATTTCTTTTTGAATCGAGCTTCGGACTTTTTCTTTCGCTTCATGCAATTCCGGAAGTGTATCCCGCATGCCAAGCGGCTTTTCAAACATGAATAATCTGCTCATTGATTTTCACCCTCTTCGTTGCTGGTGTTTGATATATAAATTTTCTAAATCCTTTAGTTCGCTAATATGGTAACAAGATGAAGTTATATGTATTTTATCGTTCATTTTATTATCCGTCAACCATAAGCTGTTCATGTTGGCTTTTTAAAAATTGGACTGTTAAAATGGGGGCAAACAAAAAGGAGGGCTTAGCAGTGAAAATCCTCTGGGACTTGGACGGGACAATCCTTGATACGTGGCCGACACTTGTCGAGGCATTTACGGTGGTGGCAAAAAAAGACTTGAAGTATGAAGAAGTCCTTCCGCACCTGAAATATGGGACAGCCTATGACTTTTACGGTGTCGATAAAAAGAAGGTAACTGAATTCCGAGAGATTGAGCGTACTTTGCCAAATGACAGGAAGCCACTTTTTCCCTATGTGAAAGATGTGCTTGCAAACGCAGATGCAAATGTCCTTGTAACCCATCGCAATCGGCGATCAACAGAAGAGCTGCTGGAACACTGGGAACTAGGGCAATTTTTCCAGGAAGTCATTTGCCCTGCGGATGACGGTTATTCGTTAAAGCCGGATATTCATGCGTATAAGTACCTGCATGACAGATATGGCTTGGATCTTGTAGTCGGCGACCAGAGCACAGACCTGATTCCCGCCAGAAAAATTGGCGTGCAGACCTGCTCCTTCCGAGAAACAAACGAGTTTGCAGACAAAACCATCTATTGTTATTCGGAATTCCATTTAAGTAGAAGCGAAGGCGACAAAGGATAATTTTCTTATAAAAAATAGTGTTACCAGACGCCTTTTTCATTCCAAAAATAATTTTATTGGCGAAAAACAAATTATATCGACCACTTTTTCAAATATATCAGCGGATTTTTGAATTTATCGACCATATTTGGAATTATTTCGACCACTTTTTGCATTAATTCGACCACATCCAATTTTTCCCACAAAAAAAAGCGAAGCGGCCTCAAATCCGCTTCGCTTTATTTTGTTGGTGATTGTCCATAGATTTCATCATCCGCCCAGCGCTCTGCGAGTTCTTCCTTTGTGTAGATCACGCGCATTGGGTTGCCGCCGACAAAGGCTCCTGCCGGCACGTCTTTGTGGACGAGTGTTCCGGCGGAGACGATGGCGCCGTCACCAATCGTGATGCCAGGCATGAGCGTGGAATTGGCCCCGATCATGACTTCACTGCCAATTTCGACGTCGCCGAGGCGGTATTCCTTGATCAAGTATTCGTGCGCCAGGATTGTCGTATTATAGCCGATGACCGTATTGCGGCCGACGGAGATTTTCTCCGGGAACATGACGTCCAGCATGACCATCAGCGCAAACGAGGTCTGGTCGCCGACTTTCATACGGAGGAAATTGCGGTACAGCCAGTTTTTCATGCCGAGAAATGGCGTGTAGCGCGCTGCCTGGATGACGACGAAATTTTTGACGACCTTCCAGAACGGGACGGTTTTATACACATGCCAGAGTGAGTTTGCTCCTTCTACTCGATAACGAGTCGTCCTTCTCATTTTACACCCCGAGGATTGGCAGGATTTCAGCCATATTTTCCAAGATATAATCTGGCTTGTATTCCTCTAGATGTGCTCTTCCCTTGATGGACCATGCGACACCGACTGTTTTTGTGCCGGCGTTCTTGCCGCCGAGGATATCATGATGGTTATCTCCGACCATGATTGCACGGTCAGGTGATGAGCCGAGCATGTCCAATGCTTTTAAAAGCGGCTCCGGATCTGGTTTCGCTTTTTCAACGTGGTCAAGCGCGACGACGACTTCGAAAAATTCATCCAATCCTGTCAGCTTTAAGCCCATCTTAACTACATCCGAACGCTTCGTTGTGACGATCCCTAAATGGAAGCCGTTTTCCTTCAATGTCCTGACTGTTTCATATACTCCATCGAATTCTTTTACCAAGAGATCGTGATTTGCCAGGTTGTAAGTCCGGTAGGTAGTGATCATTTCCTCATAGCCTACAGGATCCAGCTTCTCAAACGATTCTTTTAAAGACGGCCCTAAAAACGGAAGAACATCCTCCCTTTTGTATTGGCCTGGATAATAGGTTTCCATTGTGTGTAGGAAAGATGAGATAATCAGTTCGTTCGTATCAATTAAGGTCCCGTCAAGATCGAACAGGACTGTGTCTATTTTATTGCTCATATACTGCTTCCTTTCTTTTTGCGAGGTCCGCGCGGTTCCAAATGATCGCGACTGTGATTGTCAATAAAATCGCCACACCAAGGCGGATCAGCAGCAGCGGCAGAACCGGAATTCCGAGCGGAACAAAAATTAATGTATCTTCCACGACGGCATGGCAGGCAACGAGGAAAATGAACGCCAGCGTGACATCCTTTTTGCTGACTCCATCCTCCTGGACTGCCTGGATCATCACGCCCGCGCCATACGCGAGCCCGATCAGCAGGCCGGCTGCCATTGTCGTCGAGGTATTCTCCTTCATGCCGAGCGCTCTAGTTGCAGGTGCCATCCATCTTGAAAAAACAGCAAGCCATTGCTTTTCCTTCATAATTTGCACGACGACCATCAGAGGGATAACGATGATGGCCAGCTGGAATATGCCGACTCCCGCCTTCGTAATACCTTCAAGCAGGATCGCTCCCCATCCTGAAACTTCTTCACTTTTTGCAGGGACCATTCCATATTTCGCGATTTCAGCTCCGCCATTCCAAACAAGATTGATGACCACAGCTGATATGAACGCGAGTCCGAGACGGACCAGAACAATGACCCACAGCTTGACGCCAACCTTGAGGGCGACACTCGATTCAACCAGCATATTATGTGAAAAGCTCAGCATCACCGCAATGATGAAGACCTCTTTTACCGTTAGATCAAGCGTCAGGATTGCTCCAATGGCCGCGTATAAATTAAGGAAGTTCCCAATGACAAGCGGAATCGCCGCATCCCCTGACAACCCGAGCAGCGACATCAAAGGCGTAATCAGGTCAATTACCCACGGCAGGATTGGAGTGTATTGAAGGATTGACACAATCAAGGTGACTGGAAAGATGACCTTCCCGAGTGCCCAAGTTGTGTTCAAGCCAACCATCAACCCTCTTTTTAATGTAGAACCCATTGAATCATCTCTCCCATTACTTATGCCTTGATTCATTCTATTTATTGTTTCTCACTTTTAGTAATCCGAAATTTCTAGTTCTCTAAATAACGTACTTTTGAATAACCCTTTACTCTTCTGAAAATCCATAAGCCGATTGCCAATAAAATCAATGCGATCGAAATGGTCTGGGCAATCCTTAATGATTCTGTCAGCATCAAGCTGTCCGTTCGCATTCCTTCAACAAAGAAGCGTCCAATCGAGTACCAAATGACATAGCTAAGGAAAATTTCCCCGCGTCCCAGGTTCACTCTGCGTAAAGACATCAGCAAGATGAAACCGAGCAAATTCCAGATCGATTCATACAGGAACGTTGGATGATAATACGTTCCGTTGATATACATCTGATTGATGATGAATTCAGGCAGGTGAAGGTTTTCTAAAAATGTCCTCGTCACTTCCCCGCCATGCGCTTCCTGGTTCATGAAGTTTCCCCAACGGCCGATTGCCTGTCCAAGGATGATGCTTGGTGCTGCGATGTCCGCCAGCTTCCAAAACGAAACATTCCGTGACTTCGTAAAGAAATACGCTGTAGCAACAGATCCGATCAATGCCCCGTGAATCGCGATGCCGCCATTCCAAACCTTGAAAATTTCTCCTGGATACTGTGCGTAATAATCCCACTGGAAGATTACATAGTAAAGCCTTGCTGACAGAATGGCGATTGGGATCGCCCATAGCATCAAATCTGCAAAAGTATCTTTGTGCAAGCCGCGGCGTTCACCTTCGCGCATGGCAATCCATAACGCAAGCGCAATTCCTAGTCCGATGATGACGCCATACCAGTGCACCTGGATCGGCCCGAGCGAAAAGGCGATCGGGTCGATCGGCTGAATATTTTTCTCCATGTTTTTCCCCTCTTTTATATAAAAATCACTTCTACCAGCACTTTGGCCGTTCTTAATCAAACGTTTGATTAAGGCTTTTTTTTGCTTTCACAGCAAGTAACTAACTTAAAAAGAGTTCATTAATGTTCATCATGATCGCCGTCTTCAATGACGTCAGACAGCCTATTAGTGAATTGCTCTGCTGCATTGACACCCATGCGCTTCAGCCTGAAGTTCATCGCTGCTACCTCGATGATGACAGCAAGGTTTCGTCCTGGACGAACTGGGATCGTCAACTTCGTTATATCAGTGTCGAGGATTTTCAGCTTCTCTTCATCAAGGCCCAATCTGTCATAGGATTTTTTCTGATCCCAGATCTCGAGGTCAATGATCAGTGAAATCCGTTTATGCGAACGCACGGCACCAGCACCGAACAGCGTCATCACATTGATGATTCCTACGCCGCGGATTTCGAGAAGATGCTCAATCAAATCGGGTGAGTTCCCGACAAGTGTCCCGATATCCTCCTGGCGGATTTCAACGCAATCATCAGCTACGAGACGGTGTCCCCTTTTGACCAATTCAAGCGCTGTTTCACTTTTACCTACACCGCTTTTCCCAGTGATCAGGACGCCGATTCCATACAAATCGACCAGTACACCGTGGACAGCAGTCGTCGGTGCCAGCTTGCTTTCCAGATAGTTTGTCAGGTGACTGGAGAGCCTTGTAGTTTTTTGCTTTGAACGCAAAAGCGGAACCGATTCTCGTTCAGCCGCCTCGACCAGTTCGGCAGGAACCTCCATGTCTCTTGTAACAATAATACACGGAGTAATATCGGTACAAAGCTTTTGCATCCGCTCCTCCCTTTCACGGGGAGCCAATTTTTCAAAGAAGGTCAGTTCTGTTTTTCCAAGAAGCTGCAGGCGCTCTGCAGGATAATATTCAAAATAGCCAGCGATTTCTAGCCCTGGTCTTGAAATGTCAGTAGTGGTGATCGGACGGTTGATTCCTTCCTCTCCACTTATCAATTCCATGTCGAATTTCTTGATGAGGTCTTTCGTACGGACTTTCGGCAAAGAAGTTCCTCCTTTATATGAGTGTAAATTCCCACATGATCACAATACCTTTTATTTTAGCACTTTTTCATGAAGAACCAAATATAAGCAAATAAAAAACACCATCAACGCAGGGAAACTTCCAAATTGGTATTATCCACCCCTTTATGTTAATACCAACTACTCATTTTTTAAAAAAAGGTATAGACAACTATACAGTAGACTTGTTATCATCGTTTTGTAAGCGAATTCATTATTTTTTATTAATTTACATTAAGAGGGGGAAATACCATGCGTAATGAAGAACGCCTGGCAAGGGAAATACTTGCACAGCTTGGCGGCGCGGATAATATTGCTGATGTTGCCTCGTGCATGACCCGCCTGCGTGTCAAGCCGGCGGACTACGGCAAAGTCAATCTTGACGGCATCAAGAAAGTAGATGGCGTGCTCGGTGTCGTGGAAGCAGAGACATTGCAAATTATCCTTGGACCTGGAATTGTCACTAAGGTAGCGAACGAGGTTTCAGAAATCACCGGCAAGACTGCCAGTTCAGTAGACGAGTCCGATCCGGATCCTTTTGCGGGCCTTGCCGGCCGTACGAAGGACGAACTTAACAAGAAAAACGCGACTCCATTCAAGCTATTCCTAAGAAGGATCGCCAGCATCTTCATTCCGCTGATTCCGGCAATTGTCGCATCCGGTTTGATTGCAGGACTGACAAATGTCATCATCCGCTCCGGTGCTGATCCCGAATCGACGCTTATTCAGTTTCTTAACCTGATTGGCTGGGGTATCTTCAGTTACCTCGGTGTATTTGTCGGTATCAACACGGCTCGTGAATTTGGGGGCTCGCCTGCTCTTGGCGGTGCTGCTGGTATCTTGATCATCAACCCGGGTCTTGCGAACATCACTTTGTTTGGTGAAGCGCTCGTTCCAGGCCGCGGCGGATTGATCGGCGTTATGCTGGCTGCAGCTTTCATTGCATTGCTTGAAAAGCGGATTCGCAAATTCGTTCCATCTTCTTTGGATATCATCATTACTCCTACTCTATCATTATTGATTACTGGTGTTGCTACATTATTCGTGCTCCAGCCTGTTGGCGGATGGATTTCCGATTTGATCACAAAGGGCTTGCTTGGCCTTCTTGATGTCGGCGGCATCCTTGCAGGTCTTGTCCTTGCAGGAACATTCCTTCCTCTTGTAGTTACAGGTTTGCACCAGGGCTTGACTCCTGTGCATATGGAATTAATCAACACGATCGGCGACGACCCGTTGCTGCCAATCCTCGCAATGGGTGGCGCAGGCCAGGTTGGTGCAGCATTCGCAATTTACTTTAAAACGAAGAATGAGAGACTTAAAAAGGTCATCAAGGGCGGACTGCCTGTTGGTATGCTTGGCATTGGCGAACCGCTGATTTTCGGTGTCACCCTGCCGCTTGGCCGTCCATTCATCACTGCCTGCCTTGGCGCAGCAGTCGGCGGAGCATTCCAGGCATTCTTTAAGATCGCAACGATTGCTATCGGCGTTTCCGGTATCCCGCTTGCATTCCTTGTCCATACCAATCAAATTCTGCTCTACTTGGTTGGACTTCTGCTTGCCTACGTATTCGGGTTCATCTTCACTTGGACGTTTGGCTTCAAAGAAGAAATGGCTAAAGGCATCTAACAGGCAAATACAGAAAAAGGAGGAGAGCAATTTTCCTCCTTTCTTCTTTTCTAGTGGCTTTTGCGTTTTTCAATAGTCACTTCGAGTCATCTAACAAACATTTTTTGATTGGAGGAGTGATTGTCATGCTTGGCATTTCCGTATATCTGAAAAAGGATTTGATGGCACAAAATGCTGCTTGGATTGAAAAATCAGCTCGATACGGACTGAATTCCATCTTCACTTCCTTACATATACCGGAAGATAATCCAGCTGAGTATAAAGAGCTTTTACAAGAGCTTGGCTCATTGGCGAAAAAGTACCAAATGGAGCTGATGGCCGATGTGTCCCCACGCTCATTGGATTACCTTGGGCTGGACTGGGAGCATTATGATGAACTGCTTCATTGGGGGCTAACTGGAATCAGGGCTGATTATGGATTTACAACACAGCAAATTGTGGAGCTTTCGCATAAAATGAAGATAGGAATCAACGCCAGCACGGTATCGAGAGAGGAACTAGATGCATGGCAGGATGCAGGTTTGAATACCAGGAACGTCGAAGCATGGCATAATTTTTACCCAAGGCCTGAAACTGGATTGGACAAGGACTTCCTGTTGGAAAGGAATCTAATGTTCCGTTCTTTCGGCATTACAACGATGGCTTTCGTTCCTGGGAATCAGGATCTGCGCGGGCCTGTTTTTTCCGGGCTTCCTACCCTTGAAAAACATCGGTGTCAGCTTCCGCATATAGCTGTCGCAGAACTGATGGGTTCTTGTTTTACCGATAAGGTGCTGATTGGGGATCACTCTGTAACAGACGAACAGCTGGAGTTATTGTCATTCCTGGGTAAAAAAGTCATTCCTCTCAGGATTGATAGCGGAAGTCAGGAGCATTCCGAACTATTGAGCAAGCCGCTGACGAACCGAATGGATCCTGCCCGCGATGTCATCAGGGCGGTTGAATCACGGTCCTTTGCCTCGATAGGTGAAAAAAAGATTCCACCTCGCAATCTGCACGAAAGACAGCGCGGAACAATCACCATCGATAATGAGCTTTACGGCCGGTATGCAGGCGAATTGCAAATCGCCATCAATGACCTGCCACAGGATGAAAAAGTGAATTGCATTGGTAAAGTAATACATGAAGACCTGCCATTGCTTGATGAGATCAAGGCAGGACAAAAATTTCAATTTATTGTGAGGGATAGACATGGAAATCGCAAAGCTTAATACAGAACAGCAGAACCCGAAAACAATGAATATCGACTTGATGTCGACAGAGGAAATCATCACCGTCATTAACCAGGAGGACACCATCGTTCCGAACGTGCTCGCAAGGCAGGTTCCGAACATTTCGGAAGTCGTCGACAAGATTGTCGCTGCCTTTAAAAACGGTGGCCGACTGATCTATATTGGTGCCGGGACTTCCGGACGACTCGGAATCATCGATGCTTCCGAATGCCCTCCGACTTTCGGAACGGACCCTGGACTTGTCATTGGAATCATCGCTGGCGGCAAGGAAGCGATGACTGAAGCGCTCGAAGGTGTCGAGGATGACAAAGACCAGGGCAAAGCTGATTTGGTAAACATCAACCTGACACCTGATGATATTGTTGTCGGGATCGCTGCCAGCGGGCGCACACCATATACGATCGGTGCTTTGGAATACGCTAAGGAGCTTGGTGCTACTACAGTTTCTGTCGTCTGCAGCAAGGATTCCGAAATGGAGAAAATCTCCGACCACACGATAGCCGCAGTTGTCGGACCAGAAGTGATCACAGGTTCCACGAGGATGAAAGCAGGTACTGCCCAAAAACTGGTTTTGAACATGCTCTCAACTGCTTCGATGATCAAACTGGGCAAAGTATATGGCAACCTGATGGTCGATGTGCAGATGACGAATGAAAAATTACATAACCGCGCTGTCAATATCGTAAAAATGGCAACCGGTGCTTCTGATGAAGAAGCAAGAGTGGCCATCAAGGAGCAAAACTATCACACGAAAGCGGCGATCCTCCAAGTCACGACTGGACTCAGGGGCACAGAAGCAAAAGAACTATTGGAAAAGCATGAAGGCTACCTGAGGAACGCCATCAGCGATTTTTATAAAAATAGTGACAGGTAGACTTGTCTATACCATTATTATTTTTTCACTATATCTTTAACGTGGTATAGACAACCACTAGCGTATATTTGTATAATAAGAGGGACAAAGGGTAAAGAAAAAAGAACAGGACATAACTTTCAGGTGATATAAAATGAAAGATTTATTGCTTACCAACGCCTCTGTATTGACACAAGATGGCATGATTGAAAAAGGATTCATTTCTATAAAGGACGGAAAGATTATCGAAACAGACCCGATAACCTCCCTCCCCCAACATCAAGCCGAGGTCATCGAACTTCCTGAGGACAGCACGATTGTACCAGGGTTTATCGATGTGCACATCCACGGTGCTGGCGGAGCCGATACGATGGATGGAACCACCGAAGCAATCACGACGATGGCATCGGTTTTGCCTGAGGAAGGCACAACAAGCTTCCTGGCGACGACCATCACCCAGAATCAAGACGCCATAATGAAAGCATTGGAAAATGTCGCTGAATATATCAGCCATCATAACCATCCTGGTAAAGCGGAGGTGCTTGGGCTTCATTTGGAAGGACCTTTCATCAATGAAGCTCGGAAAGGAGCACAGCCTTCACAGCATATCATCACACCAGATATCGACCTTTTCGCGAAAATGCAGGAGGCTTCCGGAAACAATATCAGGCTTGTGACACTCGCTCCCGAAAAAGAAAACGGCAATCTTCTTATTGCCTATCTTGCTGAAAATGGTGTCATAGCCTCGATTGGCCACTCGGATGCCACCTACGCACAGATGGCAGAAGCCGTGAAAGCTGGAGCCACTCATGTGACGCACTTGTTCAACGGCATGCGCGGCATGCACCACCGGGATCCAGGTGTCGCCGGTGCCGCCCTTCTTTTTGAAGAGTTGAAGATTGAAATGATTGCAGACGGCATCCATGTCGTTCCCGAAATGCTCGATCTATCGATTCGCGCCAAAGGAACGGATGGAGTCATCCTAATCACCGATTCAATGAGAGCAAAATGCCTAAAAAACGGCAGTTATGATCTTGGCGGACAGGAAGTTAACGTCGCCGACGGAAAAGCACTACTAGCGGATGGCACACTTGCTGGCAGTATTTTAAAAATGAAAGATTCATTGCAAAACATGATGCAATTCACCGGCATCAGCCTCGAAGAAGCCGTCAAGCTTGCCAGCGAAAACCCTGCCAGGCAGCTGAATATTTTTGACCGGAAAGGCAGCATTGCTCCAGGCAAAGACGCCGATCTTGTCGTCCTGGACAATAACCATGAGGTCGCCATGACATTTTGTCGTGGAGTCGCCAGCTACACTCGTTAAAAACAGCCATGAAAGAGGTGATGACATTGAAACTGATTACAACTTCAAATTACGAGGAGCTTAGCCAGAAAGCTGCAGAGGAAATCATCTCACGAATCCAGAGAAACCCATCGCTGAACCTTGGACTTGCTACCGGGAGTACGCCAACTGGTCTCTATCAGGAGCTCATCAGGGATCATAAGCAGAACCAGACTTCCTATAAAGATATTAATACATTCAATCTGGACGAGTACATGGGCATTCCGAAAAAAGATCGTAAAAGCTATCACTACTTCATGTGTGAACATTTATTTGAGCACATCGATATCCCGCTGGATCAAACTCATATCCCGGATGGCACTGCGAAGGATCTCGATGAGGAATGCATACGCTATGAACAGTTCATTGAAGAGCATGGCGGCATCGACCTGCAGATCCTTGGAATCGGGCAGAACGGCCATATTGGTTTTAACGAACCTGGAACTCCCTTTGATAGCAGGACGCATGTCATCGACCTGGCAGAAAGCACGCGAAAAGCAAACTCAAGATTCTTTGAATCATTGGAGGACGTCCCTAAGCAAGCGATCACGATGGGAATTGCCTCAATCATGGATAGCAAAGAAATCTTTCTGCTTGTGTCGGGTTCCTCCAAGGCAAAAGCACTCGCCCGTTTGATGAATGGCGATGTCAGCGAGCAATTCCCTGCTTCGGTGCTTCAAAAACATCCTAATGTCACGATATTCGCCGATAAAGAAGCGACAGCATTGCTTTAAAATTTTTTAAAAAGAAAGCTCTTTTCATAGCCGTAACCCTTCGCACGAAATGAGCAGCGCCGCTTATAGAAGTAGTGTTAGAAGACAAACAGGAACAGCGTCTAAAAAATGCAAGCAATGCAGAAATAGCCTCTGAAGATAGGCGATTATTCCGGAGACAGAAGACGGAAAAATGCAAGCAGTCAGGAGAATGACTTATGATTGATAAAAGTTCACCCATACCTATTTACCACCAACTAGAGGAATATATCAAAGCCCAGATTGACAGCGGCGAACTCCAGCCAGATGAAACGATTCCTTCTGAACGGGTCTATGCAGATATGTTCCAAATCAGCAGGATGACCATCAGGCAGGCGTTGACGAATCTTGTAAATGACGGATATTTGTACCGACAAAAAGGCAAAGGCACATTCGTGAATAAAAAGAAGGTCGAACAACGCCTGCAGGGATTGACAAGTTTCACGGAAGACATGAAAGAACGAGGCTTCACTCCGGGAAGCAAACTCGTTTCGTTTGAAATCATTCCATCCGGACGGGAAATTGCCGAGCGCCTCAAGGTAAATGAAAACACTCCAGTATATGAAATCAAACGTGTCAGGCTAGCAGACAATGTACCAATGGCCCTTGAGACCACCTATCTGCCAGCCAACCTGGTCAAAGGATTGACAGAAGACATTATCAACCAGTCGCTTTACCAGTATATCGAAGAAAAATTATCACTGACCATCCACGAAGCCATACAGCAGATAGAAGCGTCGATCGCTAAGGAACAGGAATTGCGCCTCCTCGAAATCGAAAAAGGCTCCCCTGTCCTGCTGATCCTCAGGACTTCACATTTGAAAGATGGCACACCATTCGAATTCGTTAAGTCTGCCTATCGTGCCGACCGATATAAATTCGTCCACACCATGCAGCGTGGATGAGTATTTTCAGAGATCCATTTTGGGTCTCTTTTTATTTGACTCTTTCCTGAGGCACTGTTATTTAGTTCTATCTTTTTATGATTTGTTCTGAACAAATAGCCTGAGGAATTCCGCCTATTTAGGACACTAGTTAAAAATTTGCGGGAATAGACGGAGAAATTCCGCCTATTGGATTTTAAACAACAGAAATTGAGGACTTTTAATTGAATAGACGGAAAAACTTCGCTTATTTCAGCTTAAAATAGCTCTATTTTAAAAATAACCGGAAAACTTCCCCTTATATTTTTTACTCTTTCAAAAGGCTGCACTCTATAGGTCTTTTTCGAAGTTAAACCTGCTTTTCATCCAGGACAACAGAGTTTACGAAAACAGCCTTATATTTTAACGAAAGCTTATTTTTACAGAATGTCGAAAAAGGAATGCTTATTTCCACGGAAATAATCGAACCCTTCTGTCGAAATATTTGTCTGACTCGCTTACAATTAGGGTAATACATAAAACAAGGAGTAGATAACATGTTGAAGAACTTCAAGATCGATGATCACGCGAAGACCCAGATGACGGACGAAATCAAGAGATATTTCCTAGAAGAACGCGGAGAGGAACTAGGCGATTTGGCTGCCTTGCTGATCCTAGAGTTCGTTGCTGATAAGCTTGCACCACACTTTTATAACATCGGAATCCAGGACGCCCATGAATTTATCTCACAGAGGGTTGAGGACATTTTTGAATTGAATAAATAGTGACTGTTATGAGGAAGGTGCAAGTCTCCGAACGAGACTAAAAGAGCAACATTCACTTTGAGTCCAGTTTTATCCTGTGTCACTATGTCCTTTTCCAGCCTTTGGTCATATATATACTGATGAGGAAATCTTTTTATCGGAAGGTGTGATCATTTTGAAAATCATGCTTGATGCTGGGCATGGCTACAACACCCCGGGTAAGCGAAGTCCTGATGGCATGAGAGAATATGAGTTCAACAGAGCTGTTGCTAATTATGCCAGACAGCTGCTGGCCAACTATAAGAATGTCACCGTGTATTTTTCTCATTCTGATCAGAAGGATGTATCATTGAAGGCTAGGACAGATAAGGCAAACAACTTGAATGTAGATATATTTGTTTCAATACATGCCAATGCTTTTGGCACCGGAGGCTGGAGCAATGTTGGCGGAATCGAAACATTTGTCTATCCAACAAGGCCTCCTGTGGCTTATCAACTGGCCCAAAAAATCCAACGTATCCTTGTGGTCTCGACGGGTCTCGAAAACCGTGGTGTAAAAACAGCAGACTTCCATGTCCTGAGGGAAACAGAAATGGACGCCGTGCTGGTGGAGTGCGGCTTCATGACAAACCGCAATGAAATACAATTACTGCGTTCAGAAACTTACCGCAGAACGATTGCAGAAGGCATCGTGAAGGCATTGGCTGAGCAGTTCAAGCTGCAGCGCAAAGCCAATGCTCCTGCACCAGTGCCAGCTCCGCCTCCCGCAAAAGCCAATGCCCCTGCCAAGAGAGAAGGGCTGTTTAAAGTCCAGGCTGGAGCGTTCGATAATGAACAAAACGCTAAAGAGCTTGCTGAGCGATTAAGAAAAGCGGGCTTTGATGTCTATATCGACAAAGAATAATTAAAAGGCCGACACATTGGTGCCGGCCTTTTCTCTACTCTTTTGATTTACTTAAGAACGTGTTCTGGATAATCAGGTTCGCGATTGACATAATTATGGCCGTGAGCAGCGCCATGCCGAAGCTGGAAATCTCGAAGGAACTTCCCATCAAACTATCCGTCAGCATCAGCGTGACGGCATTGATGACAAACAAGAAAAGCCCTAGGCTGAGCACTGTCACAGGGAGCGTCAGCAGAATCAAGATTGGCTTAACAAGTACATTCAGGATCGATAGAATGAAGCTTGCTCCCAAAGCGGCACCAAATCCTGAAAGATAAATAGCATCCTCGAAGTAGCCAGCAAGAGCCATGAAGAGAACAGCGTTAATGACAATTCCTAACAGCCATCTCATCTTTAATAGCCTTCCTTGTTTGGCAATACGAACACTAGCACAAGATAGATCATAGCCATTGGAAAGAATGCAGTACTGAACGTCAAGATCACAAATAATATCCGTATGAGTGCCGCACTCATTCCAAAGGACTCAGCCATGCCGCCGAGCACCCCTGCCAGCATTCGATTTTTCCGTGAGCGGGTTAATTTCATTTCGTTCACCCTTCCTGTTACAAAAAACTATTGGATTAATTTCTTCACTGCGATGGAGCCGGTTTTTGTATCCGCATAGAGCCTGACAGCTTTCTGTCCACTGTCGGCAGGCTTGAAACGCAAATTCTTTTGGACCATATCGCTTTTCTCCTCAACGACTTGAATGCCGTCGAGTTCAATTGTAAAACCGCCAAGATTTGATTTCAACTCCCCGCTGGCTGGCGTTTTCTCTGGCAAGAATACGTCGATGCTTCCGGTAGTCGCCTTCACTTCCACACTTTCGCAATCCTGGTTTTTCACCGTACATGTGACATTGCCATTGAAAGATTGAAGATCGACTTGGTCAAAAAAGCCATCTGCCTTGATCGCGCCATTAATTGTTTCAGCTTCAAACTCTTTGATTGCGCTTCTGGATACGTTGATTTGTCCATTTGCTGTTTCTGTCTCGAGCTTGCCGCACTCAAGATTTCCAAGCAAAACTTTTCCGTTCGCAGTTTTTGCGCGAAAATCCTTTATTGCTAAGTTTTCACCTTCGATGGAGCCATTAAACAAACGAATTCGAACAGTTTCATACTCTTCTTTGGGGATATGGATGACCGCATCAACCTTCATCCACTTCTGCTGGACCGAGAAACGGAGCTTCTGGTTTTCAATTGTGAAAATCGCGTCCTCTAAAAACTTCCTGCGCGCCTCATCCTGGTTTTCCACTCTGTATACTTTTGCGCTGCACTCGATACGCACATCTTTTTGCTCCCATGGCACAACCTTTACAGATCCATTTGCCATATCAATATCCACCTGATTCAGATAGGCATCACCCTGCTGAAAAATATGCGTGATATCGATAGACTGGCCGAAATTAAGATCCAAATCGAAGTCTTTTATTTTTTTGAATGCTGAATCGACAAAGTCGAGCACCTTGTCTTTCACAGTATTGAATTTATAAGTAGTGTAGTCTTCCTTCTTAAACTCATCCTTCTTGCTTTCATCAACCTTTACGTCGGTAGATAGTGCCGTTGATTGGCTTTGCGCGTTCCCCTGTTCCATTTGCTCGATCAGGAATAAAGCTTCCTCAACTGTCATTTTCCCTTCCTCAACTAACTTGAGAATCCGTTTACGTTCTTCCTTCATCATTTCCATCCTCCTCAATTTATATTAAGCACTTTTATCCCTTTGACCAGATTCCAGATCAACACGATCAGACTCAGTATGACCATTAAAATAGCGCTGCTGAACATGAACACAGGGAATTCCCCTGTCCCTCCTGTAAAATCGACTAAAGCTGCTACCACAATAAGCGGCAGCGGGATCAATGGAATGAGATGCGACAGCAATGCCTTCTTCGCATGAAACTTTACATCTTCATCCTCGGATGCCAAATAAGCAACGAGCGGAAACAATATCCCGGCAAACATAACACTGAAATAGCACAAAGCAGACAGAATCCTTTTCGTATCCATCCTCTTCATCTCCTTAGAAATTAATACGCTCGGGAATCCTGGAAGTTTCATATCTTTATGAAAATAGTTCGACAAATTGTGATTTATCCCTTGTTTATAACGCATAAAGGCTCGTGAAAGTTGTGTGAATGCCTTTTATAGGGGATTTCCTTGTAGATTTCATGCTACTTGAGTAGTTTTCGTGATACTTGAGCAGTTTTGGTGCTACTTGAGCAGTTTTTTACAGGATATTTCGCTGATTTCTTTAACTGGAAAAATTATTCTCTTACTCGCAATGCTTAATTGCGCGGATACTCATCGTAATTGCACGATGATCGGTGATAATTGCACGCTTACAGGCCATAATTGCACCATCATCCTAATTTTGTAAAATCAAAGTCTTTTTATAAAACAAAAAACCCTTCCTCAAACGGAAGGGCGAAAAATTCTATTATGCATTGCTTGTGCTTTTTTCTTTTTCCACAATTTGCTCTTTCATCCTCAGCCTGTCGCGTTCCAGAATCGGCTTCAGGTATCTGCCGGTATAGGATTCTTCCACTTCGGCAATCTTTTCTGGTGTTCCGGTGGCAAGGATTGTACCGCCGCGGTCTCCTCCTTCAGGTCCGAGGTCGACAATATAGTCCGCAGCTTTGATGACATCGAGGTTGTGCTCGATCACAAGCACGGTGTCACCATTTTCAACAAGACGCTGAAGGACAACAAGCAGGCGGGAAATATCATCGACATGCAAGCCTGTTGTGGGCTCATCCAGGATATACAGCGAACGGCCGGTGGAACGGCGATGAAGCTCAGAAGCCAACTTGACGCGCTGCGCTTCCCCTCCGGAAAGGGTCGTCGCTGGCTGGCCGAGAGTGATATAGCCTAGTCCGACATCATAAATCGTCTGCAGCTTGCGGGCGATCTTCGGAATGTTCGCGAAGAATTCCACCGCTGCTTCAACCGTCATATCAAGGATATCGGAAATATTCTTTCCTTTATATTTCACTTCCAATGTCTCGCGGTTGTATCGTTTGCCGTGGCAGACTTCACATGGCACGTAAACGTCTGGAAGGAAGTGCATTTCGATTTTGATGATGCCGTCGCCTCGGCAGGCTTCACAGCGTCCGCCTTTTACATTGAAGCTGAAACGGCCTTTTTTATAGCCGCGAACCTTTGCTTCATTTGTTGTTGCAAACACATCACGGATATCATCGAACACGCCGGTGTAAGTAGCCGGGTTCGATCTTGGTGTCCGGCCGATTGGCGATTGGTCAATATCGATGACCTTATCGAGATGCTCGACACCTTTGATTTCCCTGAATTCGCCTGGTTTACTTTTTGCTCGGTGCAGCTGCATTGCCAGCGATTTGTGCAGGATTTCATTGATCAGCGTACTTTTACCAGAACCGGAAACGCCTGTCACCGCCATGAAGGTTCCAAGCGGGAACTTCACGCTGACGTTTTTCAGGTTGTTTTCCTTTGCACCCTTGATTTCGATATAGCGGCCATCTGGTTTACGGCGCTCGATCGGCAGCGGGATGAACTTTTTACCAGAAAGGTACTTCCCTGTCAGTGAGTTTGGATCATTCATGACTTCTGCAGGCGTTCCCTGCGAAATGATTTCACCGCCATGGACACCCGCTCCAGGACCGATATCGATCAGATGGTCCGCTGCGAGCATCGTGTCTTCATCGTGCTCGACGACAATCAGCGTATTGCCGATATCGCGCATGTTTTTCAGCGTATCGATCAGTCTGTCATTGTCGCGCTGATGCAAACCGATGGAAGGCTCATCGAGAATATACAGGACACCTGTGAGACGAGAGCCAATCTGGGTTGCGAGCCTGATACGCTGTGCCTCCCCACCGGAAAGTGTCCCAGCAGAACGGCTCATTGTGAGGTAATCCAATCCGACATTGATCAGGAAGCCAAGACGTTCCGTAATCTCGCGGAAAATCATATTAGCAATCTTCATTTCTTTTTCCGAAAGCTCAAGGTTCTGAAAGAATTGATGGGCATCCTCTACCGATAATGCCGTCACTTCACCGATATGGCGGCCGTCTACAAGAACAGCCAGCGTTTCACGCTTAAGCCTATACCCTTTACAAGTCGGGCAGGCATGCTCACCCATATACTTTTCCATCTGTTCACGGATATAATCAGAGCCTGTTTCCTTATAGCGGCGCTCGATATTTTTCAAGACGCCCTCAAAAACAATATAGTTTTCCCTGACCTGGCCCCAGTCATTTTCATAGCGGAAATAGATACGATCCTTATCTGAGCCATAGAGAATCTTGTCCATCTCATGGTCAGGCAGATCTTTCACCGGTACGTCCATGTCGATTCCATAATGATTACAGACCGCTTCAAGCAGCTGCGGATAATACTGAGAACTTGTTGGTTCCCACGGAGCGATTGCATGCTGCTTCAATGATAGCTCCTTGTTTGGAACGACGAGGTCAACATCAACCTCCAGCTTCGCACCAAGTCCGTCACATTCAGGACAAGCACCAAATGGACTGTTAAAAGAGAACATCCTAGGCTCAAGCTCGCCGATTGAAAAACCGCAGATCGGACAGGCATGGTTCTCACTGAACATCAGCTCTTCTTCTCCGATTACGTCGATGAGAACATTTCCTTCGCCTAGCTTAAGCGCAGCTTCCATAGAGTCCGCCAGACGTGCAGCAATGCCTTCCTTGACGACAATACGGTCGATGACGACTTCAATCGAATGCTTTTTGTTTTTCTCGAGTTCGATTTCGTCTCCAAGGTCATGCATCTCGCCGTCAATACGGACACGGACATAGCCTTGCTTTTTCACATCTTCGAGGACTTTGGCATGCGTACCCTTTCTTCCGGATACGAGGGGCGCAAGAATCTGCAGCTTGGTCCTTTCCGGATATTCAAGCACACGGTCGACCATCTGCTCAATTGTCTGTGAAGAAATCTCTATATTGTGAATCGGGCAGGTTGGACGGCCCACCCTTGCAAATAACAATCGTAAATAATCATATATCTCTGTCACCGTTCCAACCGTCGAACGCGGATTACGGCTCGTTGTTTTCTGGTCGATGGAAATCGCCGGGGATAATCCTTCGATCGAGTCAACATCCGGCTTGTCCATTTGACCCAGGAACTGGCGCGCATATGCAGACAAAGATTCCACATAGCGGCGCTGTCCTTCAGCATAGATGGTATCGAATGCAAGCGAGGACTTTCCTGAACCGGAAAGTCCTGTCAGTACAACAAGCTTGTCTCTCGGAATGGTGACATCTATATTTTTCAAATTATGGGCCCTGGCGCCTTTGACAATCAGTTTATCCATAGCCATATTATCGTCATCCTTCCGCTTTTAACTCAAGAATGAGGTCACGCAGCTCAGCTGCCCGTTCGAAATTGAGAGCCTTTGCCGCTTCCTTCATTTCTTTTTCCATATTTAAAATCACTTGCTCGCGATCTTTCTTCGTCAATTTCTTCAGGCCTTCTGCCGGGCTGTACTCTTCCTGCTCCTCGGCAGCAATCGTCGCCCTGATCACATCGCGGATACTCTTCTGGATCGTTTGCGGTGTGATGCCATGCTTTAGGTTATATTCTTCCTGGATCTCACGGCGACGCTTTGTTTCACTGATCGCCTTTTCCATCGAATCGGTCATCTTGTCTGCATACATGATGACATGTCCGCTGGCATTCCTCGCCGCACGGCCAATCGTCTGGATCAGCGACCTTTCGGAACGAAGGAAGCCTTCCTTATCAGCATCGAGAATGGTGACCAGGGAAACCTCAGGAATATCAAGGCCTTCCCTCAATAGATTGATCCCGATGAGCACATCATATTTCCCAAGACGGAGCTCACGGATGATTTCAATCCGCTCGAGCGTCTTGACCTCAGAGTGCAGGTACTGGACCTTGATGCCGATCTCCTTCAGGTAATCCGTCAGGTCTTCGGACATCTTTTTCGTCAACGTCGTTACGAGGACACGCTCATTCCGCTTCGTCCGCTCCTGGATTTCGCCGATCAGGTCATCTATTTGGCCCTCAATCGGCCTTACATCGATTGTCGGGTCAAGCAATCCTGTCGGGCGGATGATCTGCTGGACCATCTCTGGAGTATGCTCCAGTTCATACGGACCTGGAGTCGCCGATACGAACACGGCCTGTTTGACATGTTTCTCGAATTCTGCAAATGTCAGCGGGCGGTTATCCATCGCTGACGGCAGGCGGAAACCGTGGTCAACCAGCACCTGTTTACGTGCCTGGTCACCATTAAACATTCCCCGTATTTGCGGCAATGTAACATGTGACTCATCAACAACGATCATAAAATCGTCCGGGAAGTAATCTAGTAAAGTATATGGAGTCGCACCGGCCGGTCTCAACGTCAGGTGGCGTGAATAGTTTTCGATGCCGGAGCAGAAGCCCATCTCACGCATCATCTCAAGATCATATCTTGTCCGCTGCTCGAGCCTTTGCGCCTCAAGAAGTTTTTCCTCGGCACGAAGTACCTCCAGGCGTTCTTCCAATTCCTTTTCGATGTTCTCGATGGCAACCCGCATTTTTTCTTCACGTGTAACGAAGTGGGACGCCGGGAAAATCGCGACATGATCACGTTCGCCAATGATCTCGCCAGTCAGCGCGTCGACCTCGCGAATCCGGTCAATCTCATCGCCAAAAAACTCGACCCTCATGCAGTGTTCATCACGGGATGCCGGAAAAATCTCGACTACATCGCCGCGGACACGGAACGTCCCGCGCTTAAAGTCAATGTCATTCCGTTCATACTGGATATCGACCAGCTTGTGGAGCAGCTTGTTCCGCTCAATTTCCATCCCTGTCCGGAGTGACACGACCATGTCACGGTATTCATCTGGATTACCGAGGCCGTATATGCAGGATACACTGGCAATGATGATGACATCTTTACGCTCAAATAAAGAAGATGTAGCAGAGTGACGCAACTTGTCAATCTCATCATTGATGCTCGCATCCTTCTCAATGAATGTATCCGTCTGCGGCACATAAGCTTCTGGCTGATAATAATCATAGTAACTGACGAAATACTCAACCGCATTGTTCGGGAAAAATTCCTTGAACTCGCTGTAGAGCTGCCCGGCCAATGTCTTGTTGTGGGCGATGACAAGCGTCGGCTTGTTCACTTCCTTGATCACATTGGAAATCGTGAATGTCTTGCCCGTTCCTGTCGCGCCAAGCAACGTCTGGTGCTTCTTGTTATCGCGGATTCCCTGCACCAGTTCTTTAATGGCGGCAGGCTGGTCTCCCTGCGGAGAATACTTCGAGACTAATTCAAATTGGTCCTTCACAGAAAAGCCTCCTGTAATTTGAAATTTCTAGGCACTTTTCGTAAACAATTCAGATTCATTGAATCAGTAACTATATCGAAAAGAGCTTCATCTATATAAGCCTTACATAGCTGTCAAAAAGTCATATCCTCATTCTACCACAAAGAAGGTAAAACAAACCAACAAAAAGCGAACAAACATTCGAATCAACTTCATAGTTTTTAATAAGATTGTAGTAGTAAGTCGAATGTTTGTTCATCAAACGTTTGATTAAATCAGGTAAATCCCTTGTAAAACAAGAAAAACCCGCCGAACAGAATTCGACAGGCTTACTTTTAATTTATGACTGCTTTTTGTTGCGCTTCATCATCTGGTTCGCCAGAAAAAAGCCCAACGTCAATGAAAAAGCATCAACGACAATCAGCAGAAAAGAATCTGTGTACCCTTTATAAACAGAAGCCGCAATCAAAGCGACTGTCAACACAAGCGCAAGGATGTGATTATAGGCAACCCTGGTAAAAAAAACAACCATGAAACCAGGCAGCAACAGTGCGGACAAATATTTCAGCA
Source organism: Mesobacillus sp. LC4 (assembly GCF_053543455.1). Classification (NCBI taxonomy): domain Bacteria; kingdom Bacillati; phylum Bacillota; class Bacilli; order Caryophanales; family Bacillaceae; genus Mesobacillus; species Mesobacillus sp. LC4. The sequence goes on along the minus strand of NZ_JBGCUB010000002.1, from coordinate 675,238 downwards.
CCAATGGATTAAACACCTCATTCAGAGAATTAACGAAATTTTAAATATCCTATTAAAAATATAACTTGTTTGGAGGCTGGTTACAAGAATCTTCCTCATATAAAGCTTATCGCGCTTATATTATATCAGCAGCGGCCCTTCTATCTTATCCAACCTTTATAGCTGCAAAAAGAAAAAGCATGCGCCGGCATGCTCCATGTTAAGGATTCACTTCACTTAAGACCTTTGTAGCCCAGTCGCTCGCTTCACCATAGAGCCTGAACAGTTCCTCCATTGTCATTTTGGTAGGATTAAACGTCAGCTCGAGATCCTCGTGGAAAGCGAGTTCGATTTCCTTTAAAAATTCTAGCATCATGTATTCGTCGTTCTTTTCACCTGATAAGGCAGCCTTCAGCTCATTGCTTAGCGGCAAGTCTTCAAGAAGATCCTCCATCGGATGATGCAATAAGGAATCCATCAAAGAAAACATTCCGAGAAGGAAGTATTTTGAGGCCAGCACTTCTCTGCCGACCTTCCTGCCGATCAATTCCCCCAGCTTCCCGCGCTTCAGTGATAGTTCAATGATTTCCCGTTCCTTTGAACCGCCTGAGTCTTTGTCTGCTCCCCTGATCGCCAGAACATAAATCCATTTTTTGATTTCATTCAAGCCTAGCAGTATGATGGCTTGCTTAATGGAAGAAACCTCATTCCTTGGCCTGAAAACCGGATTATTAATCAGTCTTAACAATTTATAGGAAAGGGAGATATCCCTTTCAATCACATCTTTAATCTTCTCAAGATCAGGCTCAGGACTCTCGATTTCTTTTAAAATCTGAAAATACGAATGATAGTATGATGGAATATCATAGCTGTTCAGGATGACAGGTTTACTGAAATAAAATCCCTGGAAGTAGACAAATCCGTCTTCTTTCGCCTCTATATATTCTTCAATCGTTTCAACTTTTTCAGCGAGAAACTTTATGTCCCGGCCACTGATAAACCGAATCATTTCCTGCCTGTCCGCTCGTTTCGTCGAACGGAAATCAATCTTGATGATATCAATATAATCCAATAGCTGGACCGTCAATTCATTCCACTGCGAAACAAAAAAATCGTCAAGCGCTATGGTATATCCATGTGCCTTCAACTCTTTGCAGATCCCGAGAATATCTTCATTCAGTTCTACTGTCTCGAGAATCTCCACCACGATGGATAATGGATTGAAATAGGATGGAACACCCAGTTTCAATAATTTTTCAGTAAAATTAATAAAACAAGGCTTGCCGTTTGATAAGTCTTTGACACCAATATTCAAGAAACTATTCACAATCACATCTGTTGTGGCCTGATCCCCATCAGTATGCTGATAATTATTGACCGAGCTGTTCCTATATAATAATTCATAAGCAACAGTCTTCTCGTTCATATCGAATATAGGCTGCCTGGCAACATAAATATCCATATACAATCCTCCTGGGGACATAGAACAATCTGTAAATATTAAACAATACTATTGCAGGAAAAATATACTATTATTTTACAAGTATTACAATAGTAAATAGTAATTACCATAAATTGTAGGCTTTTTTACATAGAAGTTTATTCTGTGAGGCGTTTAATTTTCTTGCGGTTGGACTCTCGTGTCCGTCCAAGCATCTCAGAGATTTCAGAAAGTGTTTTTCCGCAGCAGTACCATTCGAGGACCTGCTTTTCTTCGTGCGTGGTCCATGCTTTATAATTCGTGGTTTGCCGTGCTATGGTGCGTTCTTTTGCAACCCATCCTGGTTCAGGCGGCAGTTCATCAGGCTCGAGCTTGGAAAAGTCGATTTTATGCCTGTTTTTTTCTGCCCATATCCAAAATTCATCTATGTTGATAAACGTAAATCTCTTTTTATTCCGGGTAATTCGCTGATGATAGCCCAATTCATGGTTATGAATCCACTGCATAACGGTGTTTCGGTCAACTTTGAGGATTTTAGCGAGTTCGCCGGCGGTCAGCATTCCTGTGCAGGATTTCGTATGGGAAAGCCCCATTCTGGTAATTTTCAATTCAAGGGCCGTAATACTTCGATTCAACTTTCGGGCAATGGTCGTTAACGATTGGCTGCCTAGCTGGTCTTTGATCAGTTGTATATCTTTAGGTGAGTATTTCATCTGGTCTCAACCCTTCAATCTAACATTACTTTTTTCTTTAGCTAATTAAAGCACATTTAAAGTCCTGTTAGAATACCAACAACGGTATAAAAACTACTTTCCCAACAATTAATAAACCAGGTATTTTCTTCCTGTTATATCAAGTTAGTACTTTCGATACATCCCATATGAATTCGGATAAGTATAGTCAAAACCAAATTGTTCATACAGCTTGTTTGCCGGGGCATCCGCAATCAGGCTGACATAAGAACCGTCATATGTATGTTTATCAAGGTATTCCATAATCTTCCCCATCACCAGTTTCCCAAGCCCCTTCCCTTGATAGTCAGGCTTAACGGCGATATCGACTACTTGAAAAAAGGATCCGCCATCCCCTATGATCCTGCCCATTGCCACGATGGCCGACTCATCATAAACCGTGACAGCAAACAATGAATTCTTCAATCCGATTCGTGCTGCCTCCTGCGATTTCTCGCTCATCCCTGCTTCAAGACGTAGATTGATATATTCTGAAGGTCTTGGAGGATTATAGGAGATATTAAAATCAGTCATGTTCTTCAGCTCCTATTTGAATAATAGTTAACAATTCTTCCAGTTCCTCGATGATATAATCTGCCGCCGCGCTATGCCAGTAGACATCTCGCTTCCATATGCCAATCATTCCAGCCATTTTGGACGCTGCCACATCATTTTCAGGATGGTCGCCTACAAATATACTGTGAGAAGCTGATACAGCAAGATTCTCCATCCCCATACGGAAGATGCGGGAATCAGGCTTCCTCAATTCCACTTCCTCCGAGATCAGGATGGTATCGAAGTAACCCTCGATTCCCAAAGCATTTATGTTGTCCATCTGGAAGTGGGTTTTGCCATTCGAAATGATACCCAGTTTGATCTCTAATTGCTTTAGTTTTCCGAGAACTTCATGCAGGTTTTGAAAACCTCTACACGAATGCTTGAAATTCGTTATGTAGTCTTCTAGCAGCTCTTCCCATGTCAGGGCCGTTATGTTCAACTCTTGTAAAAGCTGGCTGTATACTTTGTCCTTCCACACATAACCACGGGCGTCCAGTTCTATGAATCTATTCATGTAATAACGTTTATCTATCAAGTATAGTTCGCTTTTGAAACGGTCGTACTGATCATTAATGAATTTTATTAGAGAGGCATCGCGGTCCAGCAAGGTACCATCAAGGTCAAAAAATATTGCATCTATTTTCCTCATACAAACTCCCCCTTTTACACAAAAGAACAGGCCAGCTCAGCCTGTTCTCATTTTACCTTATTTTAGAAAAGCGTTATAGTACCGCGTCATGGCAACCGCGAAGTCACCGCGTGTATTTTTTACAGATGGGTTGAAGCTCGCTGTTACCTTTGGTTTCAAATCATATGGACCCTGCGTGACGGCGAATTTAGCATTGAGGATATTCAGGTCAAGTGCCATCTGGACATAGCCTTTCAGATGTTCAGGAACTTCTGGTGCATCTGAAATCGCGATTCTTTCGCCATTATACTGGACCGTCAGCTGACCTTCGAATTCCTCTGCTTCTTTTTGCAGACCTAATGATTGAACCAATGAATAGGCCAGCTCTGCGCGGGTCACACCATCCTTAGGTGCGAATTTCCCGTTTGCCTTCGGAAGGATAACTCCATTCTGGATGTGCTCCTGGTCGCGGAATGAAGCTCCTTTTGCTGTTGCTGCTTCAACAAATGAAAGATCAGAGCTTGAGACATCTGAGAAACTTGGCGATGCAGGCAAAGATTGCTTGATTTCAGCGCCCATCACCAGGTATTTTGCCAGCTCTGCTCTTGTTAAAAGTGCATCCGGCTTGAAGGCTCCGTTGGAGAAGCCGTCGAATAATCGTTCACTCACACCCATTTTAATTGCATCTGCTGCCAGGTGGCCGGCAATGTCGTTCAACCCGGAGAAACCACTGACCTTCGTGAAGGCCATTTCCCCTTTTACACTTTCCGGCAAAGCCAAGCCCAGCGGATTGGCATCAGCGCCGCGAAGCCCGCGGATTTCAGCCTTCCATGCACCTGGTGCCGGAGAAGTCACCGATACGGTGCGATCATAATAAAGCGGGAACAGCAGGCTGACGCCAGAGCTGTATTCTGTGCCATCCGGAGCGATCAGCACAAGGTTGATCGGATTTCCGGTCTGTTCGATGAGACCCGCGCCGTCCACTTTTGCCACAAGACTGGACATTCCTTCTTCGACTGTGAATTCATATTGATTGTCGGATATAAATGTAAGCGGATTGTAGTCAACCGAAAATTCCTTCCGTTCTGTTGATGATTCAACATTGCTGTAGAATGTCTGGGTCGAATTCAGCGTAGATCCGTAAGCCGTGTCATTGAATACTTTATCAATAGCAGCATAGGCATTCACATAGCCAGCGCCCACTTCCCATGTTTCATATCCTGGCATATTCGTAGCTGTCTGTTCCAGAATCGACTTGATTTCATCAGGTGACAACAGTGGGTTTGCCTCAAGCATTAACGCTACGATTCCTGCCACATGCGGAGTCGCCATCGATGTACCGCTCATCGTTGTATAGTATGGCAGGTACGCCGCTTCTATTGTTTGCGCATCCTGGTCGGCAGACAGGCTTGATACTGGTGCAAGTACCCGAGTTGAAACGATATCTACACCTGGAGCCGTAACGGTCGGTTCATCCTTCCACGTCCATTCCTTTCCATCCATTGTAAAAGTTCCGCCTACACCCTTCGTGCCTCTTGATGAGAAATCTGCCAGCGTCCCATCTTTGACTCCAGCAGCTACAGAAATGACCCATGGAGCTTTTGCGTAAGGGTTATGCGTGTTTTCCCCAGGTCCTTCATTCCCTGCTGCAAAAAGAACTGTAATTCCGCGGTCGTGCGCTTTTTTGCTGGCAATATTGATTGGGTCGTTCGGGTCAAAGTCTCCTGAAGAACCCCATGAGTTCGTGATGACGCGGATATTGTACTGTGACTGATGTGTAATCGCATAGTCAAAACCACCGATGCCATCAAGGACGAACAATGCCGCTCCTGAACCGTAGCCAATCAAATCTGCACCTGGGGCAGCACCTTCATATTTGCCGCCGGACATGGCGCCAGTCCCGCCGACTGTGCCGGCTACATGCGTGCCATGGCCTGAATTTGTATCAGTATTCGGTACGTTTTCTTGATAGGTGATTGGCAGCAATCCTGGTGCAAGTGCATTCAGGTTGGTGGAACCCATGACATTCTGGACAAGGTTTTTGCCAAGCTCATGGTCCTTATGTGTACCGTCAACGCCACTATCGTTCACGACGACACCGATTCCTTTTCCTGAAACAGGCAGGCCGCCGTTTGCTTTGCGGAAACTGTCGTCTGTCCTCGCTTTATCGACGCCAGTGATGGCGGTGGCATCCGCATTGAAGTAAGTAAGTTTTCTGTTCATGTAGATCGATTGTACTTCCGGATTGGCCGCAAGCTTTTCGATTTGCTCCTTTGTCGCGATCACACCGGCAATCGGCAAGGATTTCATGCTGATCCCTGTTTCAATACCGAGCGTTTTTAACAGTGATAATTGCGAGCTGGTTGGAGCGCTGTCTCCTTTAAACGTGACGATGACTTCAAGCGAACTTGCCGTATCAAGTTCCTTGCTGACAAGCGGATCGATAACAGCCAGGCTGCTCGCCTTTCCCTGTGGTGCAGCAAATACCGGAAAAATGAGCAATAAAGCAAACAGCAAATACATAAAACGTTTCATGGTATTCTCCTCTCATTCTATAAAAATTTTAAAAATTCCTATCTTAATTATCTGGAATTCTTCGCTGGAAAACTATTCTTCAAAGGTTATAAAATCGGATTCCGGAATATCTATTCTGGCATCGTACAAAAGTTATAGATGGGTAGTGCTGATGTTTTTTTGATTAGAATTTCCGTTTTTTGATTTGTTTTTTCCATAATTTGGATGACGGTGCAATTATCAGGTTTCTTCGTGCAATTAATGACAAAGATGATGCAATTAACGTCCTTAATCGCTCGATTCCACTAAAGTTCCGTGCAATTAGCTCCACTGAGCAAGAGAATAAATTTTCCAGTCAGGTAAGGAGCAGTATTCTAGGTCTATTTCTATCTTTTACCGAGGCAATCTCCCCTAAAAAAACCTGCTTCCCGCTTAATTTGCTCGTTTTTCACTTCAGCATGGCAAAAATCCTGCGTGGCGGAGTAAAAATCTCCCTTGCCGAAGCAAGGGAGATCAACTAATTGTTATTTCTTCTTTTTAAAAGCTGCATCTACGGCTTTATAAGCATTCACATAGCCAGCCCCGACTTCCCACTCCGTGTAATCCTGCATGGAAGTCGCGGTGTTTTCAAGGATTGCTTTTACATCGGCAGGCGACAGCAATGGATTCGCTTCAAGCATCAGGGCGATGATGCCGGCGACATGCGGTGCAGCCATGGATGTTCCGCTCATCGTCGTGTAGTAAGGCAGGTATGCCGGCTCAATATATTCAGCATCAGCTGTTGCACCAAGCGCCACGAGCGGGCTGATGACTCTTGTTGAAATGATGTCGACACCAGGTGATGTCACTGTAGGCTGGTCAGTCCATTTCCATGTTTGGCCATCGACTGTTACCGTTCCGCCACGTCCCTCTTCGCCGCGTGATGAAAAGTCGGCGAGCTTTCCAGTTTTATCCCCAGCAGCAACGGTTACTACCCACGGAGCTTTTTTATAATTACCAGAGATCGTTTTTGCATCAGGACCTGAATTCCCTGCCGAGAAAACCGTCACGATTCCGCGGTCATAGAGTTTCTTAGTTGCAATATTAATAGGGTTGTATGGATCGAAGTCTGTACCTGCATCACCTGTGTCTCCCCATGAATTCGTAATTACGCGAATGTTGTATTCCTGCTGATGGGTCAGCGCATAATCAAAACCGCCAATAGTATCAAGCATCGCGACCGCCGCACCCGATCCGTAGCCAATCAGGTTCGCGCCAGGGGCGACTCCTTCATATTTGCCTCCTGACATTTCACCAGTTCCGCCAACAATACCAGCCACATGCGTCCCATGGCCTGAGCTTGAATCGGTGTTCGGGACATTTTCAACATAAGAAACTGGTAATAGTGTGCTGAGTGCATTGAGGTTTGTCGAACCCAACACATTTTGGACAAGATGGCTGCCAAACTCAAGGTCGCGGTGCGTACCGTCAACCCCGCTGTCATTGATGACGACACCAATTCCCTTTCCGCTCACTGGCAAGCCGCCATTCAATTTTCTCATTGTGTCATCCGTCCGGACTTGATCCACTCCGGTGATGTCCGTTGCTTCCGCATTCTCATATTCCAGCTTTTTGTTCAAATAGATGGAGACGACCTGATCACTTTGTGCAAGATGATCAATCTGTGCTTTTGTAGCCAATACCCCTGCGATCGGCAGTTCGTTCAGTGTCAGCCCTTTCGAGATGCCAAGTGTCTTAAGAAGGTTTACATGCTCCGGCAAGACACCCTCATCACTTTTAAAAGTGACGATTGCTTCGACAGGGGCGATGGCTGTCAAAAGTCTTTTCGTCAAATCGGCGTCTACCACGGCTTTGACAGGCTCCACTGCCTTTGTCGCCGTCCCGGGCACGAGCGAGGCAAAGACCGTTGCGGCCATCAGGATAAAAGATAAAAATGCAGCTTTAAACTTCATTCAAATTTTCAGCTCCTTCATTATTTTTCTTAATATTCCCACAATATTTACATCGAAACTATTCTGCATTGGAATTAAAAAATAATAACCTCTGTACTAATCTTGGTTACTACTAAAGTAGTATTCTCTTCTGAGTTGGAACTTTTTCCGGTTTAGTCTCGTAATAAAAACAAAACAAATTGGAGTCTGATAAAAATGCCAGTGAAAATGAAGCAATGCGATGATTGCCACTCTTTATGCAGCAACTCAGCATCGAAGTGTCAGGTATGCGGAAGCAGAAATTTAGTAAAAGGGGCCTATACAACCAGACAGGAATCTCTGCAAAAGGATATTGAAAGAGCAAATAAACAAACCACAGGCGAATATATTCAGTGTTCATTATGCTGTTATCCGGTATTGATTAAAGATGGGAAAGGTGAGTGTCATTATTGCGGGGAGTATCATTTTTCCAATTCTATATATTAAAATAAAAGAGCCCTCCTTAAGAGGACTCTCCTTATACCCCGCTCGATGTCGGCGGAATTGGTACGAGCTGGTGCTGGACGGCATGGATGACGACCTGCGAGCGGCTTTTGACGTTCAGCTTTTTGAAAATCTTGCTGACATGGATTTTGACGGTTTTGTCGCTGATGAACAGGCGGTCGGCAATTTCCTTGTTGCTGAGCCCTTCGACCAGGCAAAGCAGCACCTCTTTTTCCCGCTCGGTCAGTGTTGTGTCCTCCTGCTGTGTTTGTTTTTGCTGGTGAAAGGCGAGCAGCTTCCTCGTCATCGACGGATGGATGACCGATTCTCCGCGGGCGACGGTCCGGATGGCCTCGACGACCTGGTCGGATGGCGCGTCCTTCAATAAATAGCCGTCCGCTCCTTCGCGGATCGCCGACATGAAATACTCCTCATGGCTGTGCATCGTCAGCACAAGGACTTTGATATGCGGGTATTTCTTTTTTAGAATGCCTGTGACTTCGACGCCATTTTTCATCGGCATATTGATATCCATCAGAATCATATCCGGCTTGCATTTTTCCACTTGCAGCAGGGCATCGTCGCCAGAAACGGCTTCACCGACGACTTCGATATCTTCTTCAACAGATATGATATTCCGCAGCCCGTCGCGGAGCACGGCATGGTCATCCACTAGCATGAGCCTGATCATTCGTGGTTTCCCCCTCGATTCCCATTCTAGGAACGGTGATGCTGACTTCCGTTCCTGAGCCCTCCTTGCTATCGATCTGCAAGGATGCATTGATTTTTTCGGCGGCATCGTTCATTTGCAGAATGCCGAAATGCGGCTGGTTCCTCGCCTTGAGCATCGCCTGGAACAGCGAGAATCCTTTCCCTTCATCCTTGACCTTTAATAGAATATGCTCAGTTTGGTAGCTTAAAAGAACTTCTACTTTCATAGCCTGCGAATGCTTGATGGCATTGTGAAGACTTTCCTGGAAAGTGTCAAAAAGAACCTTTTCGACCATCGGGCTAAGCTCCTGCTCCTGCCCCCTGATTTCGAATTCGATATCCTGCTGGTATTCCTTCTGGACAGCTTCGATTTTTCTTAGAATCGCTTCTGCTAGTGTTGCTTTTTGAGTTGGGTATGGGCGCAGCGCATAAATCGACTCGCGCACTTCCTTCAGGCTTTCCCTGAGGCCGCTGACGCTTTCATCCAGAAGCTTCCTTGTTTCTTCGGGATTTTTATTGAACTTCTTTCCCGCCGTATCCAGCTTCATGACAGCCCCTGCAAGTGTCTGGGCGACACCATCATGAATATCGCGGGCAATCCGGTTTCTTTCCTCAAGGACAATCACCTTTTCTTTCTCAGTAAAAAGCATCCTTGTCTTGATGATAACTGCCAGCTGGTTGGCAAGCGTCGCAATGGATTGGACATCGTGGTCCTCGAAGCTTTTCGTCCGGCTCCTGGCAATGATGAACATCCCGATCGTTTCGTTCTCGATGACAAGCGGCGAGTAGACGAATGCCTTTACGTCATCTTCAAAGCATCCAGTTGCAACACCGCCTTCCTTTTTGCGGTCATTATAGACCACTGGACGACGCATACCGTCAAATTCTACAAATGCTTCTGTTGGTAGCTCACAGTTCAATTTTGTACTGCCATCTTTGAAGCTAAGCTCCCACTCACCATCCCTTTTGATCCATAATAAACTCGCCTCTGCACCAATCAATTCATTGAAGCTTCCTCTTAAAGCTGAAAGCCAGTCCTGTGAAGGAAGCATCTGGTTCAACTCTGAAGTGATTGAGAAAAGCAGCTTCAAACGATTCTTTTCTCTTTTCAGCCTGGCAATCGTCGCACTCAGCAGGGATATCCCGACAAGCGGCGAGAAAAAGAAGAAGTATGCAAATACGTCGATTTCACCGCGATTTTGGCTGCCAACGACATACAGGGTAATACCGTAAATCAAGGAAATTGCCGCACTGTTCAATTCAGTGAGCGTCTTTTGCTTCCACATTTTAAAAGAATAGTGCTGCGGCCTGATATAAAGTACGAGGTCGACAATCAAGTTATTGACCAGAACATAGACAGCCAGCAGGAAAAGATAACTTAATATGCCCTGGATCAGCGGTGTGAGTGCAAGCTTGCCCAGAAGGGTTTCCATTAAAGGGAGCAGCATGGCGGCAGCGTAAAAGCTAAGCACCAGCTGAGCGGGGTTGAACAACACCGTCCGCAGCGGCCTTCTATGGATGAGGTTAACAATCAGGACAGCGCCTGCATAGGCAATCGCAGTGTACGAAAATCCATACAGTAAAAATAACACGTAGACTACCGGGAATGTGATGGCCGTCTGGCCTCTCCAAACCGGCATCGGATAGTACTCGCTTATAAGCAGGAATAAGAATAATAGCGCCAAAACAACCGGTTCAGCACGCGTTTCTATTTTTACAAAGGAAAAAAGGATGAGCACCCATCCAGTCAGGGAAACTGAGTTCATTAACAGCTTTGCGTACCTTTCCCTTTTTTGTGAAAGCTTCATGTCCAAGCACAGCACCTCCTCTATGTTTAGAATTTTCAGTTAATTAATTTTATCGCTCATGCCCATAAAAGACAAATAAAACCCACTCACTGGCCAAATGGGGATACCACTAGCCAATGAATGGGCCAAACTCATAAAGAGTTTTGTTGAAAACTATTATGGCAAAATTTTTGCATGCAGACTATTCATCAAACGGGGTATTTTTATAGTACGAAAGTGTTATACCTCCCGATTCTTCCTCACCATGTCTTTATGCTTGAAGAAGTCGCTCAAAGCTTTGTTGATCATCGCCACGCTCAAGGCGGTCAAGGCGAAAAACAGGATCGGCACATAGACAATCCATTCATAAGCAAGCATGAATCGTTTGTTGAGACCAATCAGTCCTGACCATTCATGTGTTACCGATGAAGGTGGACCTTCGCCGGTAATCGTGCCTCCAAACAGGACGTGCAAGACGCCAAGATGCACAAGCAGCGTCAATACCTGCAAAAACTGCTGGCCAAACATCAACACCCATTCTTCGTACAGCTGCGGCAGGACATGCTTAAAGTAAATATGGCGCTTGCTTCCGCCAAGCGTAACCGCCGATTCAATGAATTCTTCCTTCCAAACACGGCGCTTCTGTTCGATCAGCTGAACCGTTAGAGACGGAAGTGCGATCAATACCAAAATGATGAATTCATACAAAGCTCTTACCCATAGCGAGTGATGGAAGCCGTGGATCGTGTACATGACGACTGTGACCAGCAGGAAGAAGGCAATCAGCGTCTGCGGAAAAAAGGATAACGGTTCAGAGATCGCTTTTATCCCTTTGAAGATGCGATCCGGGACCCGGAATAGAAAATAACTGAATATAATCGATAAGAGCATCCTTAGCAAGGCGACAATCAACACGATGCCAATGGAGTATTTCGCCCCCTCGATTACGGTATGGAGCATATCATAGCCGTACATATCGGAGCCAAACAGAAAAACATCAAACGGCGGATATGGCGGCGCTTTTTCCAATGTCCCATCTTCATTGTAGATGAATGGAACCTGCCTGATTTTCCCGTCGTTCACCACGGTGTTCAAAATGCTCAGTGTCAGGAGGATGATCAAGAATCCAGTCCCAAATATGAATTTTTTCGTTTTCAGCAATCTGATCATAGCGATAACCTTCTAAAATCTATTAGTCTGTAAATCAGGAAAAATGGCGTAAAGAACAGGATGCAGCTGAACACGAACAGTTCGACTGAAACATACTTGATATTGAACAGCATCAACCCATTTAAGTTAAAGATATATTCCACCATGACCAGCGTCGAAAGCATCATCCAGACAATCGTCTTGAAGTGTTCCTTCAAATCCTGGCTGATATTGCGGACCACGTGGATATTCAGCATGTAAAAATAGGAAAGCCCTTTAGCTTTCGCCAATAAAATGTATGGCTTATCCAGCTCTTCAAAGATTTTTAAAACGATAATCTGCGTCAAAAACAGAAAAATCGGCAGGCTCAGGCTGATGAGCGGCAGCAGGACAGCCTGGTGATCGCTGCCGAGCGAGGTCGTCTGGATAAATTTCACCCCAAAGGTCTTAAAAATCCAAACCACCCCGGCCTGCAGCAGGAACATCCACAGTACATCAGGAATGGATCGGATGATTTCTATGAAGCTTAGAATATAGTCTTTTTTCTTGTCAAAAAAGAGGACAAGTACATAGGATAGCAGGAACGCCATCACTGTCGCTGCAAACAGTCCCATGCCCAATGTCTTCATCGAATAGAAAAAACGGCCCAACACCGCCGGCAGCATTTCGTGTTGTCCATCATATGTCAAATTGCTTAATGTGAAAACTTTAACGGTCAAATCTTTCACACTGTTAAAATAGCCCTCCGTGTCAAATGTCAAATTCCGTAAGAGGACGGGCAGGCTTCCAATGATAATAAACAAAAATACCCCTGCTATGTACTGCAAAACAAGTCTTATGAAACGCATTGTACTGCTTTTAACCATGAAAAATCCCCTCTACCCTTAGTCCCTCAAATTATAATTCACTTCTCTTTCCATTTCCAGTTTTTTCATATAGGGTACTTAAGTAGTAGAAGAAAATGATCATCGTCTGGGAAAGCAGATAGATTGGGAACGACCAGTACATTTTGTAGCCTTTGTCGAAATGGAACAGGCCTACCTTCAGGCCGATCCACTCCAGCAGCATCGATAACGCCGACCAAATCAGGATGTAGGGAATGATTCTGAGCTTTCTGATGTCCCATTTTACGTAAAAATAAAGAAAGAAGTAGCTGTATGGACCATACATGATATAGCTCATGAAATCGATGAACTGATAAGACGAGTTATCGTTGACATCATAATAGTCCCAGGGCTTGATTGAGAGGGTATGATCATAAAATAAGCCGATATAAATGCCGAAAATATAATAACCAACGCTCTCCAGCTTGCTGAATAACTTCGGTGCAAACCATATTGCCAGATTCATGACGATCATGCTGATGATCACGAACCATTCATTTGCATTGAACGCAGTATCATAAACTTTCATTTTGGCGACTCTCCAATGTTTGTAAAAATGTTGCCAGCTTTAAGACACCTAGCGTTGCAAGCAGGAAACCGGCATTCAATAAAGTCGTATAGAAAAAATTCCACTTGAGATAGGTCAGGATATGAAAATGCACTGCCAGCTTATGTGCGGCAAGCAGGACTCCCAATGCAATCAAAAAAGCTGCCATTTTATAAAAAGGCTTATTGGCTCGCACATAATAATTAGCAAAAAGTACAGTGACCATCGGTGTCAGGATATCCCTGCATAGAAGCAAACAAATGAACAGCCAATGATCCTCGGTCATTTTTAAAAAGTGCCATTCCAGCGCCAAAAGCGTCACACATTGTCGCGTTATGATGGCAATCACCATGAAAATCAGCGCATTCTGCAAGAAGTTCAGCCGTTTTTGCACATGATAAGCGAAATGGAGCAGCAATATGGTTATAGTGATATAAATCGAGAGAGCCATAGTAACATCCTTATAAAAAATTCATTTTCTCTATCCTTACTTTGTCCATCTTCATGCTTCCTAACCATTTAAATTTAATAAAGCATACAGCAGGAACTGTATGCTTGTGTTCAATAATTGTTCGCACAGGCGGACATGTTTTCTTTTGCCGTTTGCGGGTGGCAGTGGGATTCCGGGTCCGGGGCTTTTTCGAGCGCCATCCATTTTCCGCGCTTGAACTGGATCGCCAGGACAATGGCACGGAAAGCAATATCAGCGCCAATCGCGATCCAAACACCGGCAAGGCCCCAGCCAAGCTTGATTCCGAGGAGATAGACCAGCACCGTCCGTACAGCCCACATCCCGAACCCTGTCAGGTACATCGGGAACTTGGTGTTGTTCGCGCCTTGAAATGCGCCTGTCAGCACCATCAATACTGCAAGGAATGGCTGGAATACTCCCGAGATTTTCAGTGCTGTGCCGATGTTGTCAACAACCTGTTGATCTTCTGTAAAAAAGCTTCCGGCCCAGTCGCCGAGAAAGAAGAGCAACGCTCCGAGCACGGTCATTGAACCAACTGTGAGATAGGTCGATAATCTGGCATAATGCTTGGCCTCTTCAAGGTTTCCCGCACCAATTTGCTGTCCGACGAGGATGGTTGCCGCAGTGGCGAAGCCGTAACCAATCATATAAGAAAATACCTCCACATTCCCGGCAATCTGATGTGCCGCAAATGCATTCGTTCCGAGAGCAACGACGAAACCAAAATAAACGATTTGGCCCGCGCGCATGACCAGTCTCTCGCCTGCTGCGGGAGCACCAAGCGTCGTAAGCTCCTTTAAATGTGTCTTGTCAATGCTCCAATAATCCTTGCGGAAGGTAAGGGTTTCAGTGCGATTCACATAGTAAAATAATGCAATGCTGCCAATCAGCCGAGAGAACACCGTTGCCAATGCAGCTCCGACAATTCCCATTTCCGGTATGAACAAGAACCCGAAGATGAGGACGTAATCCAAAACAGCATTGATAATATTGATGACAATACTGACCTTCATCGGAGATTTAGTGTCGCCTGCCCCGCGCAGGATTGCGCTTAAAACAAACATAAAGCTCATTACAATGGACGGAATTCCGACAATCCTGAAATAGAGGGCTCCTGCCTCGAGTACTTCCGCTTCTATGCCCATCAGCTTCAGGAGCGGTTCTGCAAAAATCAAGGTTATGACGCCCGTTAAGATTCCAAAGAACGCTGCGAGAACGATGGATTGCTGTGAAATATGC
This sequence comes from Mesobacillus sp. LC4, assembly GCF_053543455.1. Classification (NCBI taxonomy): domain Bacteria; kingdom Bacillati; phylum Bacillota; class Bacilli; order Caryophanales; family Bacillaceae; genus Mesobacillus; species Mesobacillus sp. LC4. Next base: position 660,184 of record NZ_JBGCUB010000002.1, on the reverse strand, counting down.
CTTGCTTTTTCGGGGAGATTTGCACCCAGGAAGTTCGCAATCCGCACATTGGCTGCTACACCGATTGCCATGAACAAAGCAAAATAAATAGCCAGGACGGCATTGGTCACCCCTACAGCTGAAACTTCGGCCAGGCCAATTTTCGAGACAAAGTACGTATCAACAAATCCGAGGATTGTCTGGAAAAAATTTTCGATGACCGCCGGAATGGCGAGCACAGTAATGATTTTCAGCCGCCCTCTATTCGTTTGCGGCATGCTGATTTTTCCTTCAATGACTTCATCCTTCACATATCCTGCCTCCTTTACTGAAAAATTCAAACGATTAGCACACCATCATAGTGTGCTAATGAATTGTTCAGCCTACTCTACTCCAATCACAAATGAAACGGTATAGAGCTTGCCTTTATGCTTGAACTGTCCCCATATTTTAAACAAACCTTCCCTTGGGAAGCTTGTCATATACTCAACTTTTGGACCTTTCGTGTTTTCATCGGCAGGATGGACATGGAGGAATTCACTCATGTCCTCGCTGACAATCACAACATGCCCTGCAGAACCAAGATAGGGCTCCAAATCAGTAACAGGCTCTCCAACCTGATCACGAAGTTCGAAAATCAGCTTTACCGGTTCATCCACCTTGGCTGAAGGAAGGATCAGCTCGATTTCAAGGTCGTCGACTGTTTTCCTCAAGACTTTATCTGCTTCGATTTCATCATTGGCTTCATGTCCAGTGACCACAAGCTCATGTGTGGCCAGCTGTTGATTCGCACCTTCCGGCAGGAAATCGGCATACAGTTTATACCTGCCAGCCTGTGGGAAGGTCGTTTTAATCTGGAATCTCCCTTTTCCCAGGTAATCAGGGTGAAGATGCTGGAATACAGATAAATCCTTTTTAATAGCCAGGAGATGCATCTCTTTCTCATGGACAGTGGTAAACGATTCAAAAGCCTTTCCCGATGCATCCTTGATATCAAGGAATATCTCCGTTTCCCGATCACTTTCAATTGGTTCAGGATTTGACTTCCATTCCACCTGGACTTTTGCTGCATTTTGCTCGCCTGAAAGCTGACCGTGTCTGTGATGCCCGGCATGAGAAGCACGCATGCCATGATCCTGTTTGGGGGCATGGTTATCATGCATGCCATGACCCTCCTGTTCGGGGGCATGGGCATCATGCACGTTACGATCCTGGTGGAAGGCATGGCTGTCTTGTGAGGTGCCATCAGCCGGTCTGCTTTCTCCAGTTAAACCGTCCTCATGCAAGGAGCCGTGGTGTATGCCACTTCCATGTTCCTCTTCACGTTTCATCTTCTCTGCCTCCATTCTTAAAATTTATTCTTCCATCATATGGCTGAAATGATTCACCACTTTCTTTTGTTCATCCGATGTACCAAGAGGCGTTACATCCGCTTCGTTTTCTTTAAGGTACCCTGTAATCATATTGAGGAGCTGTACTTGTTGTAGTGCCATTTCAACATGTGTTTGCTTGACCTTTGGATCTTTCATTTTTAAAGCTGAAACGAAATTATCTTTGGCCATTGCCTCTGTTGAAGCCTTGATTTCCATTGCGATATGCCTGTCCATCTTCTGCGTTCCTCTCGTTGTTGTTTCTAATTGGTCCTCCGGGATTTCATCAAGGTTCGGCAGCTCCTCGAAATCGCTCTTATCTGGATCAAGCATGTCCAGCATGATGCGCACATGACTTCTCATGATTCCTACTTTCTTATTAAGTAACTCAAGTAATGTTTCATCCTTTGCTTCTTTTGCCAAAAGCTTCACCTTCATGATCATGCCGTCATGGGCGGGTAAGTGAGTCGTAATCAAACCTAAATCTGATGCGGGAAGTAACATAATAATTTCCTCCTTATTTTGGTTGTCTCAAATAACAACTACCACTTTCAGGGAGGCCTAAACTCCACAGAAAATGCATATTTAGCTGATAGGGTCTATTATGTTTGCAATAGAAATTATGCGCTTATAAAATACTTAATGAGGTATATATAATGTGGAATTCATGAAACATCACAAGGACAAGAGGACTTCTAAGGAGGCGTAAAAGTGAAAAAGGTAGTCATAGCAGCAATAATCATTCTTGTATTAGTCATAGCCGGCGGCTGGTTTTTCATGAGAAGCATGGGTGGCGCAGGCGGCAATATGGCGGGCCAGGGCGGCGGCATGATGAACGGCGGCATGGGCATGGGCGATGGAGGCATGATGGGCGGCGGTTCCGGTTCGGTGGAGGATATGCGGAATGACTCTTTAGGAGAGGCAGACAAACCTCTGCCGATCCCGCCAATCCTTGAAGATGAGAACCCCGACCCTGACAAAGCAGAATACACCCTTGTTGCCAAACAAGGATCTATGGAATTTTTAGAAGGTAAAGCAACCGATACGTTTGGGTACAATGGGAACTATTTGGGACCAGTCATCCGCGTAAAGAAGGGTGACGATGTCTCCGTCAAGGTAAAAAATGAGTTGGACGAAGCTACGACGCTTCACTGGCATGGGCTCGAAGTAGATGGCGAGGATGATGGCGGTCCGCATTCCGGAATCCAGCCGGGTACCACTTGGAATCCGGAGTTTACGATCGAACAACACGCGGCAACATTGTGGTACCATCCCCATCTTCTCCATGAAACCGGCGAACATGTTTATAAAGGACTTGCTGGTTTATTTTTAATTGATGATGAGGAAAGTGAGAAGCTTGATCTGCCTGACGAATATGGCGTGAATGATATTCCGCTCATAGTCCAGGATAAGCAGCTCGATGAAAACGGACAGTTTGAATATGATTTGAGTATGCATGATGTGATGATGGGTCTCCAAGGTGACACGATCATGGTCAATGGAGCCATCAACCCCTATGTTGAGGTTCCAAAAGGCAAGGTTCGCTTCCGGCTGCTGAATGGGTCAAATGCGCGGATCTATCAATTCGCTTTAAGCAATGGACAGGAATTTCACCAGATTGGGACAGACGGCGGGCTGTTGGCAGAGCCGGTAAAGATGAATAGCCTGGTGTTGAGTTCGGCGGAGCGGGCCGAACTGATCGTCGATTTTTCTGGCTATGAAAAGGGAGAAACCGTTGAACTGACCGACCAGGGAATGGCATTCATGAAATTTGTCGTCAGCGGCGAGGAGATTGGACCGAAAGAAATCCCTTCCCAACTAGTAGACATACCAGTAGTGAATGAATCGATGGCTGCAAGAACAAGGGAGTTTGTCATGTCAGGGATGGGCCGGAACGTTACGATCAACGGCAAACAGATGGACATGGACAGGATTGACGAGCAGCTGAAACTCCATGACACAGAGATCTGGGAGATTTCAAACGAGGGAATGGGAATGATGGGCAATAACATGGGCATGGCCCATCCATTCCACGGACACGGCACCCAATTCCTGATTCTCGACCGAGACGGCAATCCGCCGCCGCCAAATGAGCGCGGATGGAAAGATACAATATTAGTCGAGCCAGGTGAAAAAGTGAGGGCAATCGCAACGTTCGACCATAAAGGATTATTCATGTACCACTGCCATATCCTTGAGCATGAAGATGCCGGGATGATGGGACAGTTTACGGTAGAAGAGTAAGACTCCGTCATTCCTGGAGTCTTTTTTTTAGTCCCCTTAACCAAACAGGAGATGAACCCCTAAGGCAAGCCCAAATACAATCGCGATTGCCTGGTGGATTTTTTTATAGGTGAGATACTTCTTCCCCTTAACCCACTTGTCCAGGGTCAAGCCAAAGATTACGAGGAAAGCAAACCCTATCAATGTTGCTAATCCGCTGTAGATGCTTTCCCATTCTTCATTTGTCTGCAGAAAAAAGTAAGACCCATGGGCGAGTGCGGCAGAAAATGCAGCCCAGCCTATCAGTGTATGGTGCTCCCTTAACAGCTTGAAAGCTAGCTGAATCCACTTCACAAAAACAAAATTCCGTTTTTTCAGCTGCAAGAATAACAATCTGACAATCCATAAGGCAAACGCAGTGATTGCCCCTATTTCAGCTATCGTTCCGCCCTTTTCTAAAAGCTCGCTCATCAAGTCTGTTTCACCGGTCATAAAGCCTAGGATAAATAATCCTGCAAAGATTGCAATAACGGTGTAACCACCAAATTTGATCCATTTTGACAAAGCATTTTTGGACACTCCGCTTCACTCCTTGTCATACTATTTTATCCTATACCCCAAAACCCATTCTTTATTATAAAAATGAATAAGCATAAGGACCAAACCCACTTGTTTGGTCCTTATGCTTATTTTAAACCCAACCTCCAGAAAACTGGATTTCTTCATTCTCGGATAGCGGAATCAGAGATCATCTTGTTTTTTGCTTTGAAATACTGTATTTATCCTCTCCAACAGTTCGCTTTTGCCAAATCGGGCAATGAATTTATGAACCGGCTCGCGCTTTTTCCCATTCTCATTATATATGTCTATGAGCAGGTCAACTTTTTGATAAAGCTCATCCTGAGTAAGCTGTTCATATAACAGTGTTCCCGGTCTGGCATCCTGCCCCTTTGATTTTCCTCCAGCATACAGGCTATACCCGTCTTTCACTTTCATGATGCCAATATCGTTGATGAGCGGTTCACCGCAGCCGACCGGGCAGCCGGTATAGGCTGGTTTCAGGGTAAAAGGAACAGGTTTGCCGGCAATCCTTTTGTTCAGTTCAATTGCAACAGGCATCCCTTCCTCCTCTGCTCCTTTGCAAAAATTGCATGTGCGGAGGCTTTTCACGAAACTACCGACTGGATAGCAGCTAAGTCCCGCCTGTGCAAACTCTGCTAGTGCCTCCTCTTTCCTGCTTTCAGGAATATCTATATACAGCTGTTGAAACGTTGTCAGCTCCAGCTCCTGATCTTCTTCCAGATATTTTGCCAGGACGATTAGTTGTTTGGCATTCAGCTTGGAACCGAAATCTATCCCGCCGTTAACAGCCAGCTTGATGGTTTTTTCAGTCGCTTCCAATTATATTCTCCCCCCTTCCACCTCATTTTCTGAAAATTAATTCTATCATACCGTGAAAAAGTGGAGAATGTATGGAGTTTTTGAGAGAAAATCAATTTCGTCAGTCCATTATCGTGATTCCATTAGGAATTTCACCAACGCCAATCGTTTCTACTTTCTTGCTTTCAAGGTCAATAATGCTGACGGTGTTATCAAACATATTGGTTACATAGGCGAGCTTCCCGTCTTCGCTCACAGTTACACCATGCGCCCCATTCCCTGTTTGGATTTCATCGACAACCTTCTTCGTCTCAAGGTCTACTATTGTCATTGAATTTGACGGTGATTCCTCGGTTCCCTGATTGGCGACATACGCGTATTTGCTGTCAGGCCCAATATAGACCTGCGCAGGCCCTGTACCAACTCCTACCTTGTCCACTTGCTTCGTTTCCAGGTCAACTATGGCCAGTGAATTTTCTGAGAAAAGGGTTACTACCAGGGTCTCCCCGTCCTTTGTCACTCCAGTTGTGACAGGTGTATTGCCTATTTTAATTCTTTCTTCATTGAATGTTTTCAGATTGATAGCACTAACTGTATCCTCACCCATATTGGCGATATAGGCAAATTTGCTGTCCGCTGAAATCCTGAATCCGTGGGGGCCATTGCCTGTTGGTATGGTTTTGACAACTTCATAGGTTGCTGCGTCTATGACTGAAACGTTGTCGTCTTCATTGTTTGTTGCCAATACATATTTGCCATCCCCTGAATAGACAACATGCGCCGGGTGATTCCCTACCACCACTTCTTTCAAAAGTTCACTAGTTAGGGCATCATAGAATAATACTCTTCCAGGTGAACCTTCTCCATGATCACCATGGCCATGCCCGGAACCTGGAATAAGTGTTACGGCAACTACTTTTCCATCAGGTGAAAGCTGGATATTGTGAACGACACCGTCAGCCTGGATGGTTTCAGCCACTTTATTGTCTTTTACACTGACCTTACTGATAGTACCGCCCTCATTTGCGGTGAAAAAATATCTATCGAGGATTTGTTCCTGTTTGGCCGCTTTTACTGCCGGCTTCTCCTCAACCCTAGTAGCAGTATCCGATCCACACCCCGCCAGAACTATTCCAACAGATGCAAGGATACTAATCATTTTTACATTTAAACGACTCATCATGAGCCCTCCTTTATCGAAATCTACCGTTATGATAATCCGCTAAATCTCACTGGAAATGTTAACTTCATCACAAACTACAGTTTTTCGATGAAAGGTTTAACAACTTTATGAAATCGATAAAATCTGCAAATTTCTGAAGTAGAATTTATTTTTGTTTTTTCAGAGAGCAAGGATAAAGTTAAATAGTTGATTAATCTCTCAGATACGTTAGAATGATATCGAGTTTCGTTATTGAATTTCGATATCAACGAAAGAAGGAATTTTTTATGGAGGATAAAGTCCTCAGGAAACTATTTCTCGGCTTCATCCAGATTCATATTTTGCATCATGCAAAGGAAGAACCGATTTTTGGGCTGTGGATGCTAGAGGAGCTTAAGGAGCATGGCTATTCCATTAGTGCAGGCACACTATACCCGATTCTCCACAGTATGGAATCGGACGGTCTTCTTTTAAAAGAAGAAAGAAATGTTGAAGGGAAAATCCGGAAATACTATCGGACAACAGATAAAGGCAATAACGTGCTGGAGGAAGCACGTAAAAAGGCCTTCGAATTGTTCAGGGAAATCAAGGATTAAGTCAAAATTGAGGGGAGGAAATCAGCTTGTTCCAACTTATGAATGTCAAAGTGGACGGGATACTTCATATCGATGAGTTGAGCATTCCAGCCAATCAAATTACCTGCATTGTTGGCCCGAGCGGCAGTGGGAAATCAACTTTATTGAGATTATTGAATAACCTGTCGAGCCCGGATCATGGAGAGATCCTTTTTAAAAATAAGTCCATTAGCAGCATGGATCCCCTTCAACTAAGAAGATCCGTCGTGATGGTTTCGCAGGCGCCGGTCATTTTTGACGGGACCATTGAAGACAACCTGCAGATTGGCCGTACTTTTTCAGAGAAGGAGCCGGCCAGTGCAAAGGAAATGGATGATTTGCTTGAATTGTTCATGCTTAATAAACGTCTTGACGAAGATGCAGAACACCTTTCCGGAGGCGAGAAACAGCGGCTTTCCTGGGCAAGGGCGATGCTGCTTGATCCTGAAGTCTTTTTGCTGGACGAGCCGACCTCTGCGCTTGATGAGGAGACCGCAAGAAATGTGTTATTAAGGTTCCGCGACCATGTCAGGGAGAAATCCAAGACAGTCATCATGATCACCCATTCGCACGAGCTTGCTGAGCTGGTCGCAGAAAATACCATAGATGTATCGCGTTATTCAGCGGGGATCAAGGCGGATTGACCGTCTTCTGATTGTAAGGAAGAATTCCTACTCTGAAGGGAGGCAATGCTGATGGAAAACGTAATGGACCTGGCGTTTTGGCAGCTCTCCGCTGCGTATATTTTCATCCTGATTTTGATCGTTATTGTCAGGGTCCGTGGGATTCCCCGCGAAAAAGAAATCCTGCTGGCAACTGCCCGAATGTCTTTGCAGCTTATACTAGTCGGTTATTTGCTTGTCTACCTGTTTAATAACCCGAGTCCGTTTTATACCCTGTTGATCATTGCCATCATGCAGATTTTTGCGATTCATAATGTCTACAAACGGACAAAGCATCCACTCGGCGCAGCGATGAAAAAACATATTGCCTTTGCGATGGCAATCGGTATCTTGACGAGTCTGTTCTTTTTCATTCTCGTCGTCCTTAACGTTACTCCATGGTACGAGCCGCGTTATTTCATCCCGATTGCCGGAATTATCATCGGGAACTCGATGACAGGCGTGTCCCTAGGCGTGAACAATCTGATTTCAGGCTTCGCAGCGAACAAAGCTCAAATCGAGGGTGCCCTTATGCTCGGGGCTACGCCCAAGCAGGCAGCAAAGAAAGTGGTCAACCAGGCCTTTGATGCCGCTATGCTGCCCACAATCAACTCGATGGTCGGTATGGGGATCATTTTCCTGCCCGGGATGATGACAGGGCAAATCCTGTCCGGAACGTCGCCAATCCTGGCGGTGGAATACCAGATCGCGATCATGCTAGGGATTGTGGGGAGCGTATCACTGACGGTGATTCTCTATTTGCAGCTGGCCTATAAATCTTTTTTCAATGAACGATTACAATTAGTTATGAAGGAGAAAAAGAAATGACAGAGAAAAAAAGCGTTACCTTCCAGTCTCTGCTGGAAATTTTAATGGTTTCGACCAGACTTGGTCTGACGTCGTTTGGGGGGCCTGTTGCCCACCTCGGCTACTTCCATGAAGAATATGTCCGCCGCAGAAAGTGGATGGACGAAAAAACTTATGCAGACTTGGTGGCATTATGCCAATTCCTGCCTGGTCCAGCTAGCAGCCAGGTTGGAATTGGTGTTGGATTGATGCGCGGCGGATTGCTCGGGGGCCTGTTCGCCTTCCTGGGATTCACACTGCCTTCGGTTTTAGCGTTGATCATTTTCGCCATCATTTTGCAGGGATTTGATGTTGGGGATGCCGGCTGGATTCACGGACTGAAAATTGTCGCCGTCGCAGTCGTTGCCCATGCGATCCTGGGAATGGCGCAGAAACTGACTCCCGATTTGCCACGGAAAACGATTGCTTTAATGGCACTCGCTGCAACGCTGCTTTGGCAGACCGCTTTCACGCAAATCGGCGTCATTATCGTCGCTGGTGTTTTAGGATATGTATTTTTCAAGTCTCACACTGCAACAGATGATAAAAGAATGACTTTTTCAATTTCCAACACTGTCGGCTATGTCAGCCTGGGATTGTTTTTCGGCTTATTGATCCTCCTGCCGATATTACGTGAAGCGACTTCATTGAATTGGATTGCAATGTTTGACAGCTTTTACCGATCAGGCTCACTCGTGTTTGGCGGCGGCCACGTTGTCCTGCCATTGCTTGAACGTGAATTCGTGCCGACAGGCTGGCTGAGCGAGGAAGCCTTCCTTGCAGGTTATGGTGCTGCCCAGGCAGTTCCAGGTCCATTGTTCACATTCGCTGCCTATCTCGGGGCGATCATTGACGGCTGGCAGGGCGGATTGCTCGCTACTGTGGCAATCTTTTTGCCTGCATTCCTGCTTATTCTTGGTACCCTCCCATTCTGGGACACATTGAGAAGAAATAGTAAGATCAGCCGTGCATTGATGGGTGTTAACGCAGCGGTCGTCGGCATCCTGATTGCGGCGTTTTACCACCCAATCTGGACGAGTTCCATCCTCGAGCCAATTGATTTTGTGTTCGCGGCCGTGCTTTTCAGCATGCTCGTCTACTGGAAGCTTGCACCGTGGATTGTCGTTGTGACCGGGGCTGTTGGCGGGTGGATTCTGTATATGATTTTTTAAAAATTCAGGTCAGTTTTTGCTGATTGACGTAGTTATTTTTGGATTAGCACAATCATTGCCGCTTCAAACCTTCAGTTTATTGATGGAATAAGGTTTTTTCGACCACATATTTAAATATATCAGCGGATTTTCGAATATATCGACCACATTTTTGAATTTATCAGCGGATTTTTAATTATATCGACCAAATTTTTGAATATATCGACCAAGTGTCCAAACAACACTTGCATAGAGTAAAAAAACCTTGACCGCGGTCAAGGTTTTTCTAATTTATTCAAATGTTCCCTTCACAACTGGTACAGCGTTTTCTACCATGGCCTTCCCCATCGCAATCACAGTGTCAATCTCTAGGTTTGCATCCAGCAGCACAAGGTCTGCGTCACGACCTGTTTCGATACACCCTTTTTGCGAAAGCTTTAGAATCGTCGCCGGGTTCGAGGTGATGACGCGGATGGCCACTTCGAGCGGAATCCCTTCCCCTAAGACAGCATCCTTGACCGCTTCGTACAAAGAAGAAACTTGTCCAATCTGCAGGCCGACCAATTCACCATTTTCATCGAAATCCGGCAGGCTGGCCTGTCCGTCAGATGTAAAAGTGATTTGGCCGATTCCTACTCCGGCATCCAGCATGCGTTTCAAAGCAACGCTGCATTTTACCTCGCCCTCCTCTAAAAACTTCGGAATTGAACTTGTTGTAAAATCAACCCAGCCGCCTTTTTTCGCATACTCAATACCAGCCTCGAACAAATGCGGGTTGCGGTTGATATGGGTAGGATAAAACTGCCTAATTGGGATATCGGTATTTTCGATAACCTCCTCAATCAGCTGTAAATGGTCATAGCTGTCACCAACATGGACATTGACGATGCCGCTCTTGCCTGAAAGCATTCCGCCAATGCGAGCTGCCGAAGCGATCTTCGCCAATTCTTCAGCTGTCGGCTGCGATGAGCGATGGTCAGCAATCGCAATCTCTCCTGCGCCGATAATTTTATCTATTAAAATGATATCGTCCTCGATTTTCCCGGTCAGTGTTTTGACCGGGACCTGATAGGAACCTGTCTGTACATAGGTGGTAATCCCTTCTTCCTCAAGCCCGCGAGCTTTGGCAATGAGGTTTGACATCGTCCGTGTCGTCCCGTCGGTGCCGAGCACACCGACGAGCGTCGTAATCCCTGCAGTCGTTGCCTGTGTCAGCTGGATTTCCGGCGTCCTCGTCCGGAACCCGCCTTCACCGCCCCCGCCAATCAGATGGACATGGGAATCGATGAAACCCGGAACAATCCTTTTGCCGGTTGCATCGATCACCTTCATATCAACGAAGTTTTCCGGGACTTCAATTTCATCCTCGATAAAGCCGATTTTACGATCCACAAGCAATATATCTTTCTTTCCCAGGTAATCTGGTGCGTAAATGTCTCCATTTTTGATTAACGTCAGCACTAGGGTCCCCTCCTGCAATTCTTTTTCCCATTATAAACCAATGGATACAGCAATGATAATAAATATGATGGATACTGCTATTAACAGAAGCATGAACTTGCCGATGAATTTTGCCCATACTCCCCAGTCAATCCGAGCTGCTCCCAGCGTACCGATTAGTGCAGCTGAAGTCGGAACGATGATGTTTGTCAAGCCGTCACCAAGCTGGAAGGCCAGTACAGCAACCTGGCGGGAAACTCCGGCGATATCGGCTAGCGGAGCCATTAATGGCATCGTCAATGCAGCCTGGCCCGACCCCGAAACGACGAAAAAGTTGAAAATAGACTGGAATAAGTACATAAACACCGCCGAAACCGATGCCGGCAGGTCACCAATCGCCTGGCCTGCACCATAGAGCATCGTGTTAAGCACGGACGGTGCATCAGGGCTGTCGCCGCCAAGGATGATGACAATTCCTTTCGCCATGCCGACGACTAAGGCAGCTGGCAATAAGTCCTTCGCTCCGTCAATGAACCCATCTGCAATATCATTCACTTTCATATTGTTCAGTTTGAAAATGACCCCAATGATTCCGGCAACAAGCCCGATGGTGAAGAACTGTGAAGCAATCTCCGGAATATAGTATGCATGCTCAATGACTCCCCAGACAATCCAGGCGATGCCAGCAGCAATTGTCAATATCACGAGGCTGTGCCCCAGAGTGAACTTCACATTCAAATTATGATTACTCATATCCTTGCGGAAATAGTCGTCGCTGCCGTATGACAGGGATTTCACCGGGTCCTTCTTGATGCTTGAAGCATAACGCCATGTGTAGATGATCCCGAGCAGCGTGAACACCGCCCACATCGCCATACGGAACGGAGACTCGGACAAAACAGGCACACCAGAAATCCCCTGTGCGATTGCGACACCGAACGGATTCATCCAGGATGTCGCGAATCCTATCTGCGTTGCCACATAAGTGATCATCACTCCTGTAATGGCGTCATATCCAAGCGCCACCATCAGAGGTACGAGGATCATCGCGAAGGCGATCGCTTCCTCACCCATTCCAAAAACAGCTCCGCCAAGTGAGAATAAGAAAAACATGATCGGGATGATCAGGATTTCCCTGCCCTTTGTCTTATCGATGACATTGAGGATTCCTTCCTCAATCGCCCTTGTTCTCATGATGATGCCAAAAGCCCCGCCAATGATTAAAATAAAGGCGACAACTCCGACAGCAGAGCCCCATTTATCACCAGAAACCAACCCTTCAAAGACAAAGTTCAGGAAGCCTGCTTCACCGCCTGCTTCAAACAAATCGGTTCCTTTATGGACTGGATTTCCCTGTTCATCTTTTACAATCTGAAAACTTTCAGGATCCAATACAGTCTTCGTTTTTTCCTCACCATTGTCACTATAGGTGATTTCCTTTGTTTCGAATTGGCCAACCGGCACAAAATACGTCACGATGGCCGCAAGCATGACAACGAAAAACACGATTACAAATGTGTGCGGTACCTTCCATACTTTATTTCCCAATCCTAAAACCCCCTTGAAATAATAAAAAATTGCTCATTATAAGTTTTTGCAATTTTCATGCCAATGTTTAAAAACCCCCTACACCTTTGAAAAATCACACATCCTTGCTGAAAACCAGACTTGAATTGGTTCTAATTGGTTGTTTAAATGATATAATAAATCCAAGACACAACCAAAAGGAACCAATTAAAATGAAAAAACAAGTCATTCTTTTAGCCGGAACAAGAGAAACAAGATTGGCGCTACATGACCAACTAGAAAGCATACTAGGAAATTATGTATCAATCATGAGTCATTCTTCAGAGGAAGCATTGCCGGAAAGGATTTCTGATAAAATTGTCATTTATTCATCCTATCTGATTGAGGAAGAAGTCAAGCATGTCATTGGTGAAGGCTGTGAGGTGATTATCTCGAACAGGACCATTAACCATCAGTATATCGACAGGCTGTTCAGCCTCCCCGCCGGCACAAATGTCCTCTATGTGAATGACTTTCCTGAGAGCGTGAATGACTCCATTCACACCTTAAAAGCACTAGGTATCGATCACTTACATTACCATCCCTTTTTTCCAGGAATAAAATACCCCCAAACCATCGATATTGCCGTCACCCCCGGGGAAATGGAGCTGATTCCCGATACAATCACTACCAAGATCAATCTCGGCGTCCGGCTGATCGATATCCATACGATCATGAAAATCGTTGACCGCCTCGGCTTGCCTGAGGCCCTAGGGATTCAGGTCGCTGACAGATATACGAGGAGGATCATTGAACTAAGCCAAAAACTGTCTTTCCTAAAAGAGGAAGCCGTTAAGTTGAATCAGTACTTGAAACATGTAGTCGATGGTGTCAATGATGGCATTCTGGCCCTGGATTCCACAGGCAGCATTACGGTCTTCAATGATGTTCTGGAAAAAATCACAGGCATCCCAAAGGAAAGGGCCCTGAACAGGAAGGTGAATGAAGTTTTCCATAACCCTGAGCTTCTTCACTTCCTCCTAAAAGAAGCAGGTGAAGAGGTACCCTATCCATTCCTCGTACGAAAAACGAATGTCATGGTCCACCGGATGCCTATTGACCAGGAAAAGACGGTTGTGGCCACATTCAAGAATATGGATGAAACAATCGAAATGGAGAAAGCGGTCAGGTTAGAGTTACAGAAGAAAGGATATATAGCGAAGCATACTTTTGAAAATATCCTTGGTAAAAGCAAAACAATCAAAGAGACGAAGAAAATTGCCCGCAAGCTGGCGAGGACCCACCTGCCAATCCTCATCCAGGGAGAAAGCGGGACAGGGAAAGAGCTTTTCGCAAGCGCCATCCATATGGTATCGAGCCGCAGGGACGCTCCATACCTGGCAATCAACTGCAATGCACTGCCGGAAGATCTGCTGGAAAGCGAATTGTTCGGGTATGAAGAAGGCTCTTTTACAGGTGCAAGAAAAGGAGGCAAAAAAGGCGTATTCGAACAGGCGGATGGCGGCACCCTGTTTCTCGATGAAATTGGGGATATCAGCATGAAGCTTCAAGCGAGGCTTTTGCGTGTTCTGCAAGAACAAGAGATTCGGCGGATAGGAGGCACCAGGAACATCCCTGTCGATGTACGGATCATCGCGGCCACGAACAAGAACCTCAAGGAAATGATCGAGAAAGGTGAATTCCGTGAGGACCTCTATCACCGCTTGAAGGTTTTGTCACTCAGCCTGCCTCCTCTCCGGGAACGAAAGGAAGACATTCCATTATTGGTTCAGCATTTCATCTATGAAAGCCATAAGCCTAAGGCGCAAATCGAAAGAGACGCCATTTTAAAATTGACAGGATTGGAATGGAAGGGCAATATCCGCGAACTGAAAAATACTTTGCTCTACATGCTCGCTGTTTCCGAAGGCGACACCATCTCTACAGAAGACCTCCCTGTCGATCAGCAGGAAAAGAGCAGCACTGGCGAGACAGGACTCACCGGTTATAAGAAGGCCGAAGAGTACAAAACACTTCTTCAGTTCATAAAAGAATTGAACTCGGCAGGAAAAAGCGCTGGGAGGCCGCAGCTAAGCCTTATGATGTCGAACACGAGCAGTCCGCTTACTCAACAGCAAATTCGGCTGCGCTTAAAAGAACTCGAACAACAAGGCTTGGTCACCGTCCGCCGCGGCAGAAGCGGAACCATGATCACCCAGAAAGGAATGGAGGCATTGGAACAGCAGCATCACAACACTTTTAGCATATAATGAACAGCGAAGGCGAGGAGGCGGATATGATGTGTGTATCAAATAATGCAATTGAACTTCAGGCCTGCCATTATTTCGAAAAGATCCTGGATTGCCCCACATACAAAGTTGTGCGCGTCGATTTTGTCGGCGGCACTTTTATTGAAAGTGACCTGAAGACCTCCTTAAAAACTAAGATTCAAGAAGTTGAGAATATCCCATTGATCAAGGAGGTTATATTACAAACAAAAGCTGGAAAACAATTCACTGTGGAGCCCGATGAATTGGGTCTTAAATTTGCTAATGGAGACCTGAGTTACAGACAGTACCTTCTTGAAAAAAAACACACGTCCTTGAAGATGCTTGGTTACACGTCCGGGTTCATAGGTTTATTCACGGCCATGGCCTGGGCATTTTTCAGTTATTTCTTATAGGACCAGGCAATCGCTTGTTGGGTAGCATAAAAAAACTATTCTTGACACCCCTTCATTATCACACTATAATTTCTAGTAATATATTTTAATAAGTTGAAGCGTTGAAGAGAGTCTATTAAGCCGGTCTCCCTGTTAATAGAGAATCAGTGGTTGGTGGAAACTGATACAAAGACATGGTGAATTTCGTTCTTGGAGCTTTTCCTTTTAAAAATAGCTGTTTTCGCATCGGTGAAAAGAGCATTAAAAAGGAACGGTTTGGTCCGTTATCCAGTAACTTGAGCGGGAAGCAGCTTGCTTCCAAATAGGGTGGTACCGCGTGTTCAGCCACGTCCCTATCCAGATTGATGGATAGAGGCGTGGCTTTTTATTTTGCCCAATCCTCTATCATCATCAGCTGAAATAGAGAGAAAAAGGGAGAATACACATGGAGAAAGAACAATGGTCATCGAAAATCGGGTTCATACTGGCCGCAGCAGGGTCAGCGATTGGCATCGGAGCAATCTGGAAGCTGCCTTATGTAACGGGAGTGAGCGGCGGCGGAGCATTTTTCCTGATGTTTATCTTATTTTCATTATTCATCGGGTTGCCATTATTGCTTGCGGAGTTTGTCATCGGCCGCAGCACTGGAAAGGAAGCAATCCGTGCCTACCTGGAAATCGCGCCGAAAAGCAAATGGTATTTGATCGGGATACTTGGTGTTGTCACCAGCTTCGTGCTGCTAAGCTTCTACAGTGTAGTCGGCGGCTGGATCAGCCTTTATTTTGTAAAAGGACTTGCTGGCGGTGTGATCGAAGAAGGTGCTGATTATGGAAGCTTGTTCGGACAGACGATCAGCAGTCCATGGAGCGTGCTCGCTGCCCAGGCTGCCTTCTTATTGATCACGATTATTGTTGTTGCCAAAGGAGTTCAATCCGGGATCGAAAAAGCAAGCAAAATCCTGATGCCGGCGTTGTTCCTGCTTTTCATCATTCTGATCATCCGCTCACTGACACTGGAAAACGCGCTTCAAGGCGTGAAATTTTTCCTTGCGCCAGATTTTTCAAGCATTACGTCGGAAAGCATCCTGTTCGCGATGGGACAATCATTTTTCTCCCTGAGTGTCGGTGTATCCGTAATGGTCACTTATAGCTCATACCTGCCGAAGAAAGGCAGCATTGTCCAGCCTGCTCTGTCAGTTGTCGGGATGAACCTGTTCATAGCACTGCTTGCCGGGCTGGCAATCTTCCCTGCTGTATTTTCGCTCGGATTTGAACCGGCGGAAGGACCTGGATTGCTGTTCGTCGTCCTTCCAGCTGTTTTTGAAAAAATGTTCCTAGGTGAACTTTTCCTGCTGCTGTTCCTAGCATTATTCCTGTTCGCGACCCTGACCTCGGCATTTTCAATGCTGGAAATTGTCGTCGCCACCCTTGCGAAAGGCGATCCGAGGAAGCGCACCAGATTTGCCTGGGTTGCCGGCGGCTTGATTTTCCTGCTCGGCATCCCTTCAGCCCTGTCATTCGGGACCTTGGCGGAAGCAACCGTTTTCGAGAAAAACATCTTCGACACGGCCGACTTCCTTGTCAGCAACATCCTAATGCCACTAGGAGTCTTGCTGATTTCGATTTTCGTACCGCTGAAAATCAAAAAAGAAGTATTGCGGCAGGAGCTGCTAAAGGATTCAAAAGGAGGCAGCCTGCTCTTTACCCTCTGGTACAACGTGATGAGATTCGTCATACCTGTGGTGATCATCATCGTATTCCTTGATTCATTGGGAGTTTTAACATAGGAAGCTGACAAAACGTCAGCTTCTTTTTTCATTTTGCCACTCAGATTTAACTCTACCTCCTTCTGAACACCTTATGTTGTTCACGTTTTCTTCAAGCAGCCATTCAAACTATCAGAAGTATAATTTTTCCCATTAAGGCAAAACCTTTTGAGTAGATGACTGCATCGGAGGGATTTTTGATGTTCTTCAAGAAAAAGAAAGCCGAAGCCAGCACCAGCATGAATCAAAAAAACCTCGAAGACAAGGAATTAATCCCTGTAAATGGGGCTGAATTCACCCAAAAGATGAAGGAGCACTTCCATGATAGTGCGGATTTAAATGTTAAGGAACTCCCGAATGGATATACTTTGATTTTTTTCGATACTTTAACAGATAAGAAGATGATGAATGAAGATGTACTCGCTCGTCTCGAGAATGCACAAGCTTCACCAAACGATGCGATTAAGCATATTACCGTTTCCAGCACTTCCAAACAGAAATATATAGAAGATGTGATTGATTCGATTTTACACGGAGCAGTGGCCGTCCATTCGCCAGGACACCCAGTCATCATTACCGCAATGGTAGGCACACAGGAAAACCGATCATTGACGCGGCCAGAAAATGAGTCACAGGTATTGGGATCGCAAATCGCCTTTAATGAGAGCATGGCCACGAATATCTCCCTTATCCGCAGGTATCTCACCAACCCTAATATCTGCAATGAAAGCTTTACTGTAGGAAAACAAACGAGGTCAGGAGTTTCGCTTCTTTATATGAAAGGAATTGCTGATGAAGAAATGGTTGACAGGATGCGTGAAAGAATCAAGAACATTCAAATTGACAGCATTCTTGACAGTTCGATCCTGGTTCAATTGATAGAGGATAATTCATTGGCCATTTTTCCGCAAATGCTGATGACAGAAAGGCCTGACCGCGCCTGTGCATGGCTGCTTAACGGTAAACTAGTTGTCCTTGTGGACGGAAGCGTACAAGTTATTGGAGCGCCCCATTCTTTCATTGAATTTTTCCAAAGCATGGAGGATCAAAGTGTGCGGTGGCAAATCGCTACCTTCCTTCGTGGATTAAGGATTTTTTCAATGATTGTTTCTATATTCTTCACGCCCATTTACGTTGCTTCATTGACATTCCATTACGAAATCATCCCCCAGACCCTGCTAATCCCTCTGGGTGAATCAAGGTCCAAGGTTCCTTTCCCGCCTATAATCGAAGCATTGCTGCTGGAAACGATGATTGAGCTCTTGAGAGAAGCTGGAGCCCGCTTGCCGACAAAAGTCGGCCAGACAATGGGTATCGTAGGCGGTATCGTTGTCGGTACAGCTGCCGTGGACGCTGGTTTCACGAGTAATATCCTGATTATCATCATAGCCGTTAGTGCGCTTGCATCCTTTACGACCCCAAGTTATATGATGGGCAATGTCATCAGGGTATTACGATTCCCATTGATTATCCTTGCAGGATTTTGGGGCTTTTACGGGCTAATGGTCGGCTTCTGCTTCCTTCTGATTCACTTAATCAGGCAATCAAGCTTAGGCAGCCCATTTCTTGCACCATTTTACCCGCCCCGGCTTGCCGATTGGCGGGATAGCATCATCCGCATGCCAATAGGGTGGACAAATACAAGACCAGCACAATCGAGGCCACAGGACAAACTGAAATACGATGCTCGCGAATCTGATAAAAAGTAAAGTTGTGGTGTTACAGATGAAGGTGTTAATCGAGCCAAAACCTCATACAATGGTCAATACTTTCCTGCTGTTTTTTATTGTCCATTCCATGCAGATTGGTGTGGGCATTCAAGGCTTCCAGCGAATCATCTATCTGGAAGCAAAGCATGACGCCTGGATTTCCGTTATCCTCGGCGGAATCGCCACTGCCATAGTCGGCTTTGTCATGGTGAAAATAATGGCTGCCTATGAATCCTCAGACCTTTTTGGGGTTCAATATGATGCAATGGGGAAATGGATCGGCAATTTGCTGAATTTCCTTTTCGTCCTTTACTTTCTTGGCGCCTTCCATATCATCATCCGCAACTATATCGAAGTGATACAGGCATGGGTTTTCCCTGAAGTCCCTAACTGGCTTCTGGCATTTACAATTGTCTATCTTGTGTATTACGGCCTGAACGGCGGGCTGCGGACAATTGTCGGCGTCAGTTTCTTCAGCGTGGTTTTATCTTTATGGCTGATCCTCATGCTCGCCTATCCATTTCAGTTTGCCAATTGGGATTATTTATTCCCGATTTTGGAATCCAGCCTGACAGAAATCGCAATGGGAGCAAAACAAATGACCTTTACAGCAATCGGTTTTGAGATCATCCTGGTGATTTTTCCTTTTTTAAAAGAAAAAGAGAAGGTCCAAAAACATATGCAATTAGGGTTGCTATTCACCACCGTTTTATATCTTG
Source organism: Mesobacillus sp. LC4 (assembly GCF_053543455.1). Taxonomy (NCBI): domain Bacteria; kingdom Bacillati; phylum Bacillota; class Bacilli; order Caryophanales; family Bacillaceae; genus Mesobacillus; species Mesobacillus sp. LC4. Next base: position 640,996 of record NZ_JBGCUB010000002.1, on the reverse strand, counting down.
CGCTGATGGTCGTCTCCCTGGCTTATTTCAGCGGAGGCCAGCTGGAACGGACGATTTGGGGCACACTTTCCCTTTTTAAAATCGTCCGATTCCCTTTTATTGAACGTTTCGAGTATGTGGCGATCACCTTCTGGATCTTGCTGATTCTCCCAAACCTCATGCTGTATTTGTGGGCTGCAACACGCGGAGTGTCAAGAATGCTGAATAAAAAGGAGAAGAAGGTCGGCTGGTTCCTGCTGGTGCTTATTTATATTACCCTGGTATATCCATTGAACAGGACCCAAATCAACATGATGAATGATTATTTTGCCAAAGGAGCATTTTATCTCATCTTTGGATATCCATTCCTCCTTTATGCAGCTGTTTTAGTCAAGAAGAAATTTTTCAAAAAAAAGGGTGGGGCCAATGCAGAAAATCATCAGTAGACTTACAGCTTTGCTGCTAGTGCCCATTTTGCTCATAGGCTGCGCTGAACCAAAGACACTTGAGCGAATGGGGCTGATAACAACCATTGGTTATGACGTTACGGAGAATGGAAAAATCCTGACTACAATGGTGTTGCTTCAGATCGATCCCGAAGCTCCACAAAATTTTGCTGTCCTTACCACGAAAGCGGATACCACCAAAGGGGCCAGAATTAAGGCTGACCTGAAGAGCCCGAAAAAGTTGCAATCCGGCCAGCTGAGGGTTGCCCTTTTCAGTGAGGAAGTCGTCAAGAAAGGCCTTGTCACTCTGGCCGACACCCTTGCGCGGGATCCCGCCATCAGCGATCTTACTTATTTAGCTGTTGTTGAAGGAAATGTGAATAAAATGCTAAATATGGAGAACAAGAAGTTTTCGGATATAAGCCAGCTGATTTATAAAGAATTGGATCAAAACATAAAAGGCGAAACCATCCCTTCAGCAACACTGCAGGAAGTCATGCATGATTACTATTCTGAAGGTATCGATCCATCTATGCCTACCTTAAAAACAATCAATGGGGAAATACAAATCACCGGCATGGCCCTGATTAAAAGAGACAAGATGGTCGGTAAAGTCGGCATTGAAGAATCCTTTTATTTAAAATTGATCAACGACCGCTATACTGTTGGTTCGATTGAAATGCCAATCAGCAATGAAGGAATACAATATCTTCAGGAACCGGAAGGAACTGATAAGTTAATCGTCGTCTTAGATACGATCAAAAGCAGAAGCCATATCAATCTCATTAACAAAGAACAGCTTGAATTTGAATTGAAAATAAAGCTGAACACAAGGCTAATGGAAATCAACCAGGCGGTGGATCTCAAGAATCCTGCCAATCTGAAGCAAATCGATAAAGAACTGAGTAAAAAAATGGAAGATGATTTAGGAAAATTCCTCGCAAAAACAAGAGAACTCGGTACAGACCCCTTCGGCTTCGGAGATATTTATCGCAAAAGCGTCAGAGAGTCAAACATGACGGCCGAGAAATGGCATGAGATGTATCCCGAAAGCAAAGTCAATGTGAAGATTGATTTGGAGATTGTGAGGACCGGGGTAGTGGAGTAGACGATTCATGCAAAGCAAAAGCGGGAGGCCTTTAATAGGTCTCCCGCTTTACACGACTTCACTGTCCCACTTCTTTTCATCCTGTACAAAAAGGATGCCTAATTCGTGATGATCGCCTTCATACAACGCTCTTTGCACGAAGCGGATTTGCCCGTTCGTATCGAGGACTTCCAGCTTGCAATGCGCCCTGTTTCGGGATAAAACCTCGTAAAATGATTGTTCATCATGAACATTCGTGCCATTGACCTTGGTGACAAGCTCGCCTACACCAAGAGCCATTTTATCGGCAGGAGATTCTGGTAGGATACCGAGAATCATCACGCCATGGTTCTTTTTCGAAAAATAGAACGGCCTGCTCTCTTCTTGCATCCGCTGTGTCAATGTCAGGGCTTCTCGCCCGATGATGGCGAGCGACACAGCAGCCACGCAAGCGATTGGATACCAGTAACCTGCTGCTGCAACCAGCGTAATCAGGATTCCAAGGCCTGTTACACGGCTGCCCAGCTGTTGGACCGCTTCTTTAGGCAGCATCCCCTGGACTTGCTGATGCATACCGATCGCAAACGGCACAAGAATCAATGAATATGTATTGTCTCCGAGGGCGAACACCGGCCACCACTCGAATGGCAGCGTCAGCACACTGCCCGGCACAAGCATGAATGCCGGAATCACCCACAGACGTTTAACCTCGTGGACACCAACCGTTTGGCCGCGCTTGCTCTTCTTCAATTTAGGTGAAGTCCCCTTTTTCCCATTTCGTAAAATAAGGAAACCTTCGCCAATCGTCAATAATGCTAATAAAATCGCAATCGATGGATAGATTTTTTCATCAAGGGTTGAGAATAAATCGCCTGCTAATGGAAGGTCGATTTCCTTTCCTGATAGGAAGATTAATGCGAAAAACGCCGCACCGATCGTATAGGCAGGCGTAAGCAGCCTGACTTTTGTTAGCAGACTCAACAGGAGAGTTGCTGTGGCAACCAAAGCAATGGCTGCGAACGGAATCGCAATTCCCGCCGCAATGACGATGATGGAGATAACGAGACCCACCAGCAATCCCAACGGAACCAGCTGCCTGAGTTCAAAATAAGCATCCTGCGCCCGCACCGTGAAGTTCTTCCGCTCCCGCCTCACACGCGAAACACCAAGGACCGCCGCTATAATAAAAGAATAATAGAACACAGGGTGAAGCAGAAGCCTGCCCGTCCCTTTCAAAAGTTCAATGAACCAATCCTGTGCCACCCCTATGTCACCAGCCTTCAAAAATTACATGATATTAAGCTTATTCTATCAAATCTGGATGGTAAAACCTATCAATAGTTGAGGAATATTGATGGGATTTTTTTCTTGTGGATCTATTGCGGGTGATTATGCCGTAGATTCAGGTTCTATTGAGGTAGATTCGGTCTAATTCGCTTATTTGAGTGCATTGATTTCACGAAAACCCATCAGATTAGGGTGTTATTTGGGTTTAAAGATGCACTGGAAAAATTATTCTGTTCGTTCAACCCGATAATTGCACGCTCATCATTAATAATTGCACAGAGGCGACTGATAATTGCGCGTTCACTAACCGTAATTGCGCCTTCACCTTCATTAATTGCACCTTCATCCAAAATAAGGAAAAGCTGTACCCGATTTAATCTCGAGTACAGCTTCTTTTGCTCATTTCGCCAGCAGCCTCAATGCGGTCTGCAGCTGTAAGTCGTTTTCTTCTTGTTTCATCGCTTCTCTCGCTGCATCCTCGAGTGAGGTGGCTGTTTTTGCGTCAATGACACCTGTTACGGTCATGTCATTTTTCCGCTGGAATGCTTTGACGGCAATTTCGGTCATGCCACTGTAGTAGCCATCAGTACGGCCCGGCTCAAATCCGAGACCTGCGAGGATTTCCTGCGCGTTTTTCACCTGCTCGTTATTCATATCGAGCTTGAGCGGCTTTTCAGCCTGGATAGGATGGGTATCATACAGCGCAGGCTGATTGACCTCGACAGTCGGCTCGATACCTTTTTTATGAATCCAGTTGCCATCAGGCGTAAGCCATTTGAACAGTGTCAGCTTGATATTGCTGCCATCCCCCATCGGCACAGCCTGCTGGACTGTCCCTTTGCCGAATGTCTTTTCGCCAATGACTGGATAGCCGCCTGCTTCCTTCAAAGCCCCAGCCAGAATTTCCGATGCAGATGCACTGCCATCGTCTGTCAACACCGCAACACGATATTGTTTCGCTTTTTCCAGATTGGAGAAATAACGAGTCTTATCGCCGCTGCGTTCCTCGATTTGATAAAGTGGTTTCGTTTTAGGAATAAGCTCACGCAGAATTTCTTCGACACTGGAGAGCAGCCCCCCAGGATTGCCTCGCACATCGATCAGCAGCGCATCCATTCCTTCTTTTTCAAAAGCCTTAAGCTCCTTGTTGAACTCCTTGGAGGTATCTTCTGAAAACGAGGTAATCTCCATATAGCCAATTTTCTCGCCATTTACCTTTTTCATGTCAGCATGAACGGTAATCTGCGGGATTTCGTCGCGAATCACTTTTACCATAAGGGGATCCTTCAAGCCTTTACGCTCGATTTCCAGCATAACAGGCGTCCCTTTTTTACCGCGAATCTTCAACGTCGCTTCATATAAATCCAATCCCTCGATACTCTCGCCATCGACCTTTAAAATCTGATCATTCGGCTTCAGTCCCGCCTTCTCTGCGGGTGAATTTTTAAAAGGAGAAACGATCACGATTTTTCCATCGACTGTACTGACCTCTGCACCAATCCCTTCAAAAGACGATTCGAGCGTCTCATTGAATTGTTTGGCCGTCTCCTTGTCCATATAGACAGAGTAAGGATCCTCCAGCTTTGAAAGCATTCCCTGGATCGCGCCTTCAATCAGCTCTTCTTCTTCCACCTTTTCAACGTAACTGTTAAAAATTAAACTGTATGCCTGCTCGACTTTTTCGAGACTGCTAGCATCGCCAGCCTGTGCACCCACCTGATTTTTCAGAGGCACGATTTGGCGTTCCAGAACCCCCGCCTTGCTTTCATACCATTGCATGCCGGCGTATGTACTCCCCGCTCCAGTCAGCAGCGAGCCCGCCATCAAAATGGCAATCCACTTACGTTCCATTGCCAAACTCCTCCCCGTTTACCGCATCAACTGCTCCTCCGCCGTAAAAATTTCTATGATTCCCATTATATGACGAAGAGGGACAGGGTATGAAGGATTAATTTTGGAGGCATGGCTATTATGGTTATATTTTACAAGTTTCTGAGAGGTTTAATCGGGAAAAATAAAAAGGAAGAGACTTGGAGGTCTCTTCCTGGATTTATTACATATATGCTTGTGGATTCACAGCATTCGACTTAGACGCGTTCCAAGAGCCTTTGTGAAGCTCAAAATGCAAATGCTGGCCATATGATTGTCCTGTATTGCCCATTACACCAATTTGTTGCCCGCGAGAAACGACTGCACCGTTTCCAGCCAATCTTGAGCTCATATGTGCATAAACAGTTGTCCATGTTTGCCCATTGATGGAGTGTGCAACAAAGATTACGTTTCCGTAGCTTGAAGAATAATATGAACGGATAACGACGCCATCTGCAGCAGCATAAATTGGCACATTAGCTGCCCTATTAGCAATATCCATACCCGCATGGAATGAACCCCATCGAGCACCTAGACCTGAGGTGATTCGACCGCTGGCCGGCATGATAATCATACCACCAGACGATGGTGCAGAAACAGCTGGTGCAGGATCTGGAGTTGAGCTAGTGCTGCCGCCACTACTTTTCTGTGCCGCCGCCGCCTCTGCTGCTGCTTTTCTTTGTCTTTCAAGTTCCGCCTGTCTTTCAGCTTCACGTTTCTGTGCCAACTTAATTGCCTGAGCCATGGCTGCTTCCTGTGCTGCCAAGACATCCGCAGCTTCTGCCAAGTCTAACTTTTCCGCATGCATCTGTTCCTCTTCATGTTTAAGCGAACTCATTAACTTATTTTTTTCTTCTATTTGCGCATTCAATTTAACTTTTAACGCCTCGAGATCTTTTTTCATTTCTTGAAGGCTATTAAGCTTGGTTTCAACTTCTTGTTGTTTCGCTTCAAGCTCTTCTTTATCCCTTGCATGCTGTTCAAGGATACCTTTGTCAGCTTGTACAATAGTTGTTACGGCACTCACTCGGTCAATGAAGTCGCTAAAACTATTTGCTCCTAGCAATACATCAATATAGTTTACTGAGCCACCGTTTTCCTGAAGAGAGCGTGCCTTGTCCTTTAACAGTTCGTTACGTTGATCAATGCGCTTTACCAATTCAGCAATCTCAACTTTTAGTTGCTCAATTTCCTCAGTTGTCTGCGCAATTTCAGCGTTCTTTGCTGCAATTTTCTGTTCGGCATCATTTACGGCAAAATCAAGCTTCTTGATTTGGTCATTTAACACCTGCTGCTCATTTTGCAGTTCACCGATTTTGGATTCCTTCTCATTAATTTCAGAAGAAATGCCTGAACGCTTTTGTTCAAGCTCTTCCTTCTGTTTTTGCATTTCCGAAATGCTTGCTGCTGTTGCTTGGTTTATTGATAATGGGCTAAGCAAAGAACCCAGGCTTAAAGTACTGACTACTGCTAGTGAGAGTATCTGCTTTTTCACTAGATCTTTCCCCTCTCTTACTCATGATAGTTTCGTAACTTTGTCTTTCTATCTATCGTCTATTGGCTATGTAGTGTTTAGAAGAATTTCCAGGTAAAACCCGGAAATTCATCCCATTACACTTTCAAGAATTTACGGACGGACATGAGACTTCCCCAGATTCCAATTGCTGCTCCCATTATGATCAGAATTGCTGATAACTGGTAAACAAACGGATTAAATTCAAGCAATTTGATAAAATGGTCTTTCAGCTTATCGTTAATGAAGTCGTAAGCATAATAATAGGCTGCGGAAACTACTCCGATCGGCACCACTGCCCCAAGGATTCCAAGCCAGAGGCCTTCAAGGAAAAATGGCCATCTGATGAAACCGTTCGTAGCACCTACAAGTCTCATAATTTCAATTTCTCGTCTTCGTGCCATGATCGTAATTTTTATTGTGTTAGAGATTAAGAACATGGCGGTGAAAAGTAGTCCGACAATCAGGACGAGCCCGACATTACGGCTTACTTTTATAAAACTGAATAATTTTTCAACCTTGCCTTGTCCATACTTTACGGAAGTGACAAAATTAAATTTCTCAATTTGCTTGGCAACTCTCATTGTGTCAGTAGGGTTTTTCGTCTTTACGACGAACACATCGTTCAAAGGATTGTCCTGTTCAAACAGCTGGAAGGCTTCCCCTTCATCTCCAAGACTTTTTATAAGACTTTCAAGTTCTTGTTCCTTTGATGAATAGGTTACATTCTTAATACCAGAAATCTGGTTTATTTGCTGCTCCAATACCTCTTTATCTTTGTCGTTCGCTGCTACATCCACATGGACTCGGATTTCAACATCCTCCTCGATTGTGGTTGCAACTTTATTTAAATTCATCATAATGACGAAAAAGACACCGACCAAAAGCAGGGTAACTGTAACGGCACTTACGGATGCGAATGTCATCCAGCCGTTTCGGCCCAAGCTTTTAAAGCTCTCACGAACGTGGCGGCGGAATGTTCTAGCTTTCATATCCGTATTCACCTTTCATTTCGTCACGGGCAATTCTGCCGTTCTCGATCGCGATGACGCGATGCTTGATTGTGTTGACGATTTCTTTGTTGTGGGTGGCCATGACAATCGTGGTTCCCCTCATGTTGATCTCTTCAAATATGTTCATGATTTCCCATGAAGTATCCGGATCAAGGTTTCCCGTAGGCTCATCAGCGATCACCACTTTTGGTGCGTTCACGATTGAACGAGCGATAGCAACACGCTGCTGCTCCCCGCCTGACAGCTCAGTAGGAAGTGCTCTTGCTTTGTGCTTAAGTCCTACCAGTTCCAGGGTTTCCATGACGCGCTTTTTAATATACTGTGGCTGTTCCTCGATCACTTCCATCGCAAAAGCGACATTTTCATAGACTGAAAGAGTGTTCAACAATTTAAAATCCTGGAACACGACGCCAATATTGCGGCGCAGCAATGGTACTTTGCTGTCCTTTAGCTTTGCCAGATTAACACCATTTATAATGATTGAACCTTGTGAAGGCTTAACTTCACGGTACATCATTTTGATAAAAGTAGATTTCCCAGCACCGCTGGGCCCTACTACGTATAAAAATTCACCTGCATCTATATGAACATTGATCCCATTAGCAGCTACGATGCCATTGGAATAGGTCTTATACACATCTTGCATATCTATCATTTTTGTATCACCTTAGATAGTTTGTCTTAAAACACATGGCTAAACTTCGACAATTTGTAACAAACCTATTATAGCATCTCAATCTATCAAAAAAACCCTTTTATATATTACAGTTTCTTTTCAAATATAGATTTTTATTCCATTAAATACCTGAAAAGGTTATTCTGTCTAGCTGTTCGAATGTGTGATAGCCTTACAAGCTAGCTATTTACCAAGGAAAATCCTTATATTATCTTGTTTGTAATTTAGTAGAATTTTTAGTTTTATTACTAATATGTAACGATATTTTTTCAAACTCTGTATGTACAAATTGTGAAGCTTGCTGAATTGCTAAATAATTTGGCGATTTTACAGAAATGCATAAAGACAGCAATTATGCTTAAGTATGATTGGAAAAAAGAGCAAAAAAAAAACGCCCTGAGATTGAGGACGTTTCCTTATAAGTATTATTTTTTGTTTGCCAGCCATTCAGCTACTGCTGATGCATCGTCGCCTTCAAGCAGTTTCGGAGGCATTGATCCCTGGCCGTTCGCAATTACACTTTCAATTTCATCCTGAGATAGACGAGAACCTACATCACTTAATTTTGGTCCTACGCCGCCTTCAAGATTGCCGCCATGGCAACTTGAACATTTTTGGTTAAAAAGCTTTTCCGGATCCGCACCAGCTGTGTCCCCGCCGCCAGCTTCATCACCGCCGCCACCGCAAGCTGCCAGTGCCAAGGAGGTTCCCATTAATAGAGCTAATAATTTCTTCTTCAACATAACTCCCCCTAAGAAAATTTTGCATACACGACTATTTTATACCAATATCAAGCTCTTTTAAAACCCTCGCCCAATACCTCTGAAGCATCCATTACAATGACAAATGCAGCAGGGTCAATGGATTGGACCAATTGTTTCAATTTTGTGAACTCCGTTTGATCCACAACACACATGATAATTGGCCGTTCCTGGTCGGTATAGCCGCCGTATGCTGATAGTTTTGTCACTCCGCGGTCTATTTTATTCAAAATGGCTTCACGAACTTCATCCTGGCGGTTCGTAATGACCATTGCCATCTTCGAGCGCCCAATTCCGACCTGCACTAAGTCGATGGTTTTACTAGTAACATACAGCCCAATCAAAGCGTAAAGACCGCGTTCAATATCAAATACAATCGCTGCAGATAATACAATCAGTCCATCAATGAGTGCCACACAGGTGCCAAGTGAGAGCCCCGTATACTTGTGGATGATCTGCGCCGCCAAATCGGTTCCGCCAGTCGATGCATTTCCTCTGAAAACAATGCCAAGACCAAGGCCCACACCGATTCCGCCGAACAACGATCCGAGCAACGGATCGAGAGTCCAAGGCTTTACGTCATTTGTCAAAAACACGACAAATGGAAGAAAAATGGTCCCTGCAAGAGTTTTATACCCATATTGGCGCCCCAGTAAAACAACCCCTGCAATAAACAGAGGGATATTAAAAGCCCACTGCACATACGCCGGCTCCCAGCCGAGCGTCGCATCCAAAATCGTACTGATCCCGCTGACCCCACCGGAAGCAACCCGGTTTGGCAGCAAGAATACATTGAAAGAAATGGCCACAATGCCAGAACCTATCAACACATATACATATTCAATCAGCTTTTCTAAAGTTGGATTTATCGTATGATTACGCCGTTTTTTCACAGTCCTATCCCCTTTTTCCTTTAATGCCGTCAGTGAGTATAGCACGTGTCGAATTTCCTGTAAACGCTAGCAGTGCGCCGTGTTAAAGGGTGAAAGTTGGTTTTGCATCCTTTTTTGTGTAGGTGGTATTTATGGCATAATTTCACCTCTATTTACTAACACTCCTTACAAAACCGTGAATCTTTACTAGCACTACGTTCTAAAAACTGAACCTATAATATAGAAACATTTCGTCCAGCTTATTTTGCAAGCAAACAATCGCAGGACTTAGTTAAGTTTGTGAAATTATGAACAGTTTTTGACGCTTTATCAAATACCCTTACCCCTAGTCGTACTTTGTGATATATTTCACGTATAAGGAGGCGATCACATGATTAGTCTTTCCTGTAAAAAAGAAAAATACATTTTTTTAATATTTTACATGCTCACCATTACACAATATCCGTACCTAGCATCTGGCCAGTCTGGAGATTACGGATTGTAAGCCGAGCATGTAAATAATTGACCAAAAATCAAATCGAAACTATATAAATTTTTAAGAAAGAGGGTAATGAACATGGCTAAAAAAGTGGTAATCGTAGGTGGAGTGGCTGGCGGAGCTACAACAGCAGCTCGTTTAAGAAGATTGGATGAACAAACCGAAATCGTGATGGTCGAGCGCGGTGAATACATTTCTTTTGCAAACTGCGGCCTTCCTTATTATATTGGCGGTGCAATTCAGGAACGCGACGCATTGCTTGTGCAGACGGTTGAAGGTATGTCAAAAAAATTCAACATGGACATACGCAACCTTAGCGAAGTCACACGCATTGACCGTGAACGCAAAGTGGTGGAGATCAAGAACCTGAAAACTGGCGAAACTTATGCGGAAAGCTATGATGTGCTTGTTTTATCACCAGGTGCGAGCCCAATCAAGCCTGCGATTCCGGGCATTAATGAAGCTGACGCTTTATTTACGCTTCGCAACATTCCTGATACTGATAAAATCAAGGCATATGTTGATGAGCAACAGCCGAAGAAAGCGACAGTTATCGGTGGTGGCTTCATCGGCGTCGAAATGGCCGAAAACCTTTGGGAACGTGGTGTCGAAGTGACACTCGTCGAGATGGCTGACCAAATCATGGCGCCAATCGACTTCGAGATGGCTTCTATTTTACACCAACACCTCCGTGAAAAAGGCGTGAATCTTGTACTTGAAGATGGCGTTAAATCTTTTGAGAAGAATGGTAAGATCATTAACCTCAGCAGCGGTAAGCAACTTGATACTGATCTCGTTATCCTTGCGATTGGTGTTGCTGCTGAAAATAAATTAGCTAAGGAAGCTGGACTGGAGCTTGGCCTTCGCGGTGCCATCCGTGTCAATGAGCGCCTGCAGACAGCTGACGAAAGCATCTACGCAATTGGCGACGCAATCGAAGTGAAAGACTATATCAACGGACAGGCGACTCATATCCCGCTTGCATGGCCGGCCAACCGCCAGGGACGCATCGTTGCTGACCATATCAATGGCATCGATTCAAAATACCAGGGCACTCTTGGCACATCCATTGCGAAGGTGTTCGATATGACCGTTGCAGCAACCGGAAATAACGAGAAGACACTGAAGCGCCTTGGCATCTCTTATGATGTTGTGCACGTACACCCAAGCTCACATGCTGGTTACTACCCTGGCGCGTTCCCAATCGCGCTAAAATTGATCTTTGACCGTGAAACAGGAAAAATCTTTGGTGCACAGGCAGTATCTTATGATGGCGCAGACAAGCGCATCGACGTTCTAGCGACTGCCATCAAGGGTGGCATGACGATTTTTGACCTGCCGGACCTTGAACTGGCATACGCACCACCTTACTCTTCTGCAAAAGACCCTGTCAATATGGCTGGCTACGCAGCGAAGAATATCGCAGAAGGTTTAGTTGAAACTGTTCAATGGCATGAAATCAATGATATTTTAGCTAATGGTGGTTACCTGATTGACGTTCGTGAGCCGATTGAACGCGACATGGGTATGATCGAAGGCTCTGTAAACATCCCTCTTGGGGAACTTCGCGAACGACTTGGCGAAATCCCTACAAAAGAAGTGTATGTCTATTGTCAGGTCGGCCTTCGTGGTTATCTAGCATCCCGTATCCTGATGCAGGCTGGATTCAAGGTTCGTAATCTGGATGGCGGCTACAAGACTTACTCTTGTGTGTTCGAGCCAGATGCGAGTGAGAACTGCGGTACACCAATCAGCGACAATGGCGTGGCACAGCGTAATGCTGCGATGGAAGAGATTGCTGCGGGTGCTGCCCAGTCCAGTGTTGGGTTTGCAGTTGAGGCGGCCCCTGTTGCTCAGGCACCTACCGCTCCTGCTTCGGCTGTATCTCCCGTGGAAGCTGCCCCGCCGACTGTGAAGGCTACGCTTGACGCTTGCGGCCTGTCTTGCCCAGGTCCGATCATGAAGGTGTATAAGACAATTGGCGATTTGCAGGACGGCGAGGTGATGGAAGTCCACGCAACAGATCCAGGCTTCGCGAAGGACATCAAAGCATGGTGTGAAAAGACAGGCAACAAGCTGATCAGCAACAAGTTTGAGGATAAGAAGTTCAAAGCTCAGATCATGAAAGGCAATGTGGTCGTGCCTATGATGGCAGCTCCTGTTGAGGTCCCGACTGGCGTGCCGACTGCTGCTCCGGCTAAAAATGGTGCGACTATGGTCGTGTTCAGCGGTGACCTAGACAAAGCCATCGCAACTTTCATCATCGCATCCGGTGCCGCGGCGATGGGGAAAGAAGTAACTTTGTTCTTCACCTTCTGGGGACTGAACATCCTGAAGCGCAGCGACGCGCCAGCCACCGAGAAAGACATGATGGCGAAGATGTTCAGCATGATGATGCCCAAGGGCGCAAATGACCTGCCACTATCCAAGATGAACATGGGCGGCATGGGTTCCAAGATGATCAAGACCGTCATGGCCAATAAAAACGTCGACAGCTTAGAAACCCTGATGAAAAACGCCATGGACGCCGGCATCAAGCTAGTAGCCTGCGGCATGAGCATGGACATCATGGGCATCGCAAAAGAAGAACTCATCGACGGAGTCGAAATCGGCGGCGTAGCAGCCTACCTTGGTGATGCAGAGGATTCTGGATTGAATTTGTTTATCTAATATGTGGGAGCAGCCTTCTTAGGAGGGCTGCTTTCTTATTTTTCCTTATTTAGGAAGACGGTGCAATTATCTCGATTAATGGTGCAATTAATTAGGAGGACCGTGCAATTATTTCAAAAAACGGTGCAATTACATTAAACAACGGTGCAATTATCTTATTTTACTAACAGAATAATTTTTCCAGTAGCAAAGTTGACTCCAATAAACAGCTATTTCACTAGTAAGTTTACTTTTTGGACCTTGTTTCTACCTTCGCCCTGCACAAAAACGAATTACGTACTGCGCGTTGTAGGTTTTCAAGAGTTTTTTAGAGGAAACATCGAGATACTAATTAAAAGTTACCTTATTTACTCCTTATCTGTTTCGTGCTAGCCTAATAGTTCTTTCCCTTTACTGAATCAGTCATCTCTCCGGGTGCCTGGGGTTGTTGTAAATAGGTAATTAAGGGGTGAACTGTTGTTTAGTTTAAAGTTACCTTTTTACTCCTTATCTGTTTTGGGCTCGCCAGCTAATTCTTGCCCTTATCTGGATCAGTTCATCTCTCCGGGTTCCTGGGGTTGTTGTAAATAGGTAATTGAGAACTTGAATTGTAGGGAAAATTTTACAAAAAAAATAAACGTGGAAAAACATCTCACTCTTTAACAGGGTTTTTACCGATATATGTCGAATATACACTCATCAACCTAAAGGAGTGAAAATGTTTGATAGTTAAACGCAGAACGACCCCACGGAGAATCCTCGTTAATGAAGCACTGCTGCGCAGACTTCCTCCAAACCATCCAAAGAGGCCAGATATTCTTAAAGATTTGCTGATTAAAAAAGCGGGATTCAAAGGCGAACAGGATATGGATTATTACCTCAGCCTCTTGAACGAAAACGATTTTATCATCCTCCAGGATCTCCGCATTCCACTTGGCACTAACTACTTCCAAATTGATTTCCTTCTTTTATCAACCAAATTTGCCCTGCTGATCGAAAATAAGAATATGCCTGGAATAATAGAGTTTGATCCTGCCTTCAAACAAGTTTTCCGAACGTATAATGACAATACGGAGGTATACGACTGCCCGGTTGACCAGGTAAAAAGACAAGTCTATCAATTCAGGAACTGGCTGAAGAAAAACAATATCAACTCTCTTCCTCTAGAATTCCTCGTCACCTACAGCAATCAGGGCTCCATTCTTCAAAACCCCAGTAAAAACCAAGAGATTTATAATCGAGTTTGCAAAGGAGGACAATTGGTCTTTAAAGTAGACGAGTTTCAAAATCGTCATCAAGGAGAAGTTCTTTCTAGCAAGGATGTAAAAAAATTATCAAAACTTCTGATGAAAAGCCACGAGCCAGAGAAAGCTGATATTAGCAAGTATAATCTATCCCCGTCTGACATCATCCCCGGTATTCAATGTCCAACGTGCGAGCAATTTCTCATGGAGAGAATCTCAAGAAAATGGTACTGCCCCCATTGTGGCACCACTTCAACTAATGTTCATGAACAGGCTATTCTTGATTATTTTTTACTGATTGGGCCGACGATGACAAATAAGCAATTGAGAGGTTTCTTACGCCTGCCGTCACGGAGTACTTCGACAATCTTGTTGAGGAATATGAGCCTACAGCATACAGGAAGTACGAAAAATAGAGTATATTATCAAGCATGATTATACCCTCCTCTTCCCTTTGGGCGAGGAGGTTTTTCCATTATTAGGATGACGGTGCAATTAGCTTCGCTTACCGCGCAATTATGGCGTTTGACCGTGCAATTAACTCATAATCAAACAAACTAGCAGCTCATTAAGCACAAAAGTCCCCCGCCAACCCGGCGGGGGACTCCTAAAACTCATATGGAGCTCGGTTTACTCACTCAAACTCAACTTTGACCTCAAATAAGCATCAATAAACATATCAATATCCCCATCCATGACGCCTTGTACGTTGCCTGATTCGGCACCGGTGCGGTGGTCCTTGACCATGGAGTACGGGTGGAATACGTAGGAGCGGATCTGGCTGCCCCATCCGATTTCTTTTTGCTCACCGCGGATTTCGTCCAGCTCGGCTTGCTGCTGTTCGATTTCACGCTGGTAAAGCTTTGCTTTCAGCATCTTCATCGATGTTTCACGGTTCTTGATCTGTGAACGTTCTGCCTGTGATGAAACAACAACACCGGTCGGTAAGTGGGTGATTCGCACGGCTGAGTCAGTTGTGTTGATGTGCTGACCGCCGGCACCGCTTGCACGGTACGTATCGATTTTCAAGTCTTCCGTACGGATTTCAATTTCGATTTCGTTATTGAATTCCGGCATGACTTCACAGGATACGAATGAAGTGTGACGTCGGCCTGAAGAGTCGAACGGCGAAATACGTACGAGACGGTGTACGCCTTTTTCCGCTTTCAGATAACCGTATGCATTGTGTCCGTTAATCTTCAAAGTAACACTCTTGATTCCCGCTTCATCTCCTGGCAGGTAATCCAGCGTCTCAACTTTGAAGCCGCGTTTTTCCGCCCAGCGCGTATACATACGCAACAGCATAGAGCCCCAGTCCTGGGATTCCGTTCCGCCAGCGCCTGGGTGCAATTCAAGAATGGCATTATTTTTATCATGTTCTTCACTCAACAATAGTTGAAGCTCGAACTCACTCATGCGATCCTTGAACTCGACAAGTTCCTTCTCCAGCTCTTCACGAAGATCCGCGTCATCTTCCTCTTTTACAAGCTCATAAGTCAAATCGAGATTTTCGTAAGTCTCATTCAGCTCGTTAAAAACATTAACCTGTTCTTTAAGCGCATTTGCTTCATTGATGACAACCTGTGCCTTCTGCTGGTCATCCCAGAAGTCCGGCGCAAGCATGCCATCTTCTAGCTCTGCGATTCGCGCTTCTTTATTTTCGAGGTCAAAGAGACCCCCTGAAGTCCGCTAATTTCTTAGCTGTTTTCTCAAGCTCATTCCTGATATCTGCTAATTCCATATCATTCACCTCATAAATAAGTTACTTTCCATTATACCGTATTGTATGTTCCAAGGAAAAAGAGAGCCGAAATCCGGCCCTCTTAATTGAAATTCACTTAAGTTATTCAGCCTTGCCACAGCAGTTCTTGTATTTCTTGCCGCTGCCGCAGATGCATGGGTCATTACGGCCAACATCCATTGACTTGACAACAGGCTTCTTCTTTACCTTGCCGCCTTCGTCTTCCTTCGGATTCACCGCGTGGCCTTTTGCTACTTCCTGGCGCTCAAGGTTGCTGCGGATTTCAGCTTTCATGATATATTTCGCAACGTCGTCTTCGATGGAAAGCACCATGTTTTCGAACATCGCGAAGCCTTCATGCTGGTATTCGCGCAGTGGATCGATCTGGCCGTACGCACGCAGGTGGATACCCTGTCGCAACTGGTCCATCTGGTCGATATGGTCCATCCACTTTGAGTCAACCGAACGAAGCACGATAACTTTCTCAAACTCGCGCATTTGCTCGTCTGTCAGCATTTCTTCTTTTTCATTATAGCGTTCTTTCACCTTCGCCATGATGGCTTCAATGATTTCATCTGCTTCTTTGCCGCGAAGGTCTTCAGCAGTGATGTCGCCTTCGTGTAGCAGGTTACCGTTCACGTAGTCGATGATGCTGCTCAGGTCCCATTTTTCCATATCCTCGCCTGCCGGAGTATGGGCAGAGACATTGCGCTCCAATGCAGATCTGATCATTCTTTCTACGATTTCACGGAGGTTTTCAGATTCAAGAACCTCATCACGCTGCTTGTAGATGATTTCACGCTGCTGGCGAAGAACATCATCGTACTGAAGCAATTGCTTACGAGCATCAAAGTTGTTGCCTTCAACACGTTTTTGCGCAGATTCAACGGCTCTTGACACCATCTTACTCTGGATTGGCTGGGTATCATCCATACCAAGACGCTCCATCATTGTTTTCATATTGTCAGAACCGAAGCGGCGCATCAGTTCATCTTCCATGGAAAGATAGAACTGCGTCACACCTGGGTCTCCCTGACGTCCGGAACGCCCGCGCAGCTGATTGTCGATACGACGGCTCTCGTGACGCTCCGTACCAATAACCGCAAGACCGCCAATTTCTTTGACGCCCTCGCCAAGCTTGATGTCCGTACCACGGCCTGCCATGTTCGTCGCGATTGTAACCGAGCCTTGATGGCCTGCTTCAGCGATGATTTCCGCTTCACGCTCATGGTTTTTCGCGTTCAATACATTATGCTTAATTCCCTTTTTCGTTAAAAACGCAGAAATGATTTCCGACGTTTCAATCGCAACCGTACCAACAAGAACAGGTTGTCCAGCCTTGTGACGCTCGGCGATGTCATCGGCCACTGCCTTGAATTTGCCCTGCATACTCGCATAAATTAAATCTGGACGGTCGTCACGGGCGATCGGACGGTTCGTCGGAATCACAACAACGTTCATATTGTAGATATTACGGAACTCCTCTTCCTCAGTCTTCGCTGTACCTGTCATACCGGACAGCTTTTCGTACATACGGAAGTAGTTCTGGAAGGTGATTGTCGCAAGCGTCATGCTCTCGTTCTGGATCTCAAGGCCTTCTTTTGCCTCGATTGCCTGATGCAAGCCTTCGCTGTAGCGGCGACCCTTCATCAGACGACCAGTGAACTGGTCAACGATGACGATTTCGCCATCCTGTACGACATAATCCACATCCTTGTGCATGCTCGCCTGGGCTTTCATCGCCTGGTTGATGTGGTGAAGCAATGTCACATGCTTAATGTCAAAAAGGTTCTCGATGCCAAAAGCCTTCTCGGACTTCGTGATTCCTTCTTCCGTCAGCTGGACACCCTTCGTTTTTTCATCATAAGTGTAGTCTTCTTCACGCTTCAAATTGCGAACGAATGCATTCGCCTGAATGTAAAGCGCAGCAGATTTTTGCGCAGACCCGGAAATGATCAATGGCGTACGCGCTTCATCGATCAAGATGGAGTCAACTTCATCGATGACACAGAAGTGCAGAGGACGTTGAACCTTCTGATCACTGTAAAGCACCATATTGTCGCGAAGATAGTCAAAGCCAAACTCATTGTTCGTACCATATGTGATATCAGCACGGTATGCTTCCTGCTTCTCTTCCTTCGTCATGCTGTTCAGGTTGAGGCCGACTGACAGGCCAAGAAATTCATACAGCTTGCCCATCTCAACGGCGTCACGGCTTGCGAGGTATTCGTTGACCGTGATGACGTGCACGCCGCGACCAGTGATCGCGTTCAGGTAAACCGGCATTGTCGCTGTAAGGGTTTTACCTTCACCAGTCTTCATCTCGGAGATATTCCCCTCATGAAGGGCGATACCACCCATCAACTGAACTTTATAAGGGTAAAGGCCCAGGACACGCTTCGCACCTTCACGTACGACAGCAAAAGCTTCAATCAGCAAGTCATCAGTAGATGCACCGTTCTGGTAACGGCTTTTGAACTCCTCTGTCTTTTCCCTCAGCTGGTCATCAGACAGCTTTTCCATATCGCCTGCAAGCGCATCGATCTGATCCGCCATTTTCGTCAATTTCTTGATATCGCGTTTATTCTGGTCGAAAATTTTCGTTAAAATCCCCATACAGACGCTCCTTTTATCTATTGAATCTAGTTGATTTCGATTGTTAAAAATTGTCCCAAAGAAAAAAGATTCGCTGTAAACGCACCGAATCCCTTTTAGAAAAATTCGATTTATTTCTTCTTACTATTCTACCACTTACAAATGGGGGTGACAACCAATCGAAAAGGTTAAAAGTCCCACTGTCGGCTGACAGTGGGACCATATATTATTGATTTTTCATAAACTCCAAAACTTCGAGGTCGATTTTGCCCTTCTCCTGCTCGCGCTCTTCGAAGTTTTCAGTGTGGATGTAGGCAGTGAGCGCTTTGTGGAGCTCTTCGTCATCAGATGGATCAGCCTTTAGGTAATCAAGACGCTTGAGGTGCTGGACGATTGTTTCCCTGATTTCACCTTCAATTGCCACTACATTCTCTGGCTTTGCTTTTGCAAAATAAAGCTGCTGCAAGCCGTAGATGCGGATCAATTCAGTGATTGGCTCCGGATGATCATCTACACGGAGATCGATGTAACGATCGTTGTAGCCGCCATATCCGCCCTTTTCCTTGACGACAAGGAGAGCCGCCGACTGCTGGCCCCTGCTGTCACCACCAGCTTGCTGTCCGGCGTTGAGTGCCTGAAGCAGCCGATGCGCGAGCGAGCCTTCTGTCGACTCAAATGTCTCTGCCATTGCCTTCACAGTATTTTCATCTACTAAAATATTACCCTGCGCCGCAAAGTGCTTACCTGTCACTCCGCCTGCCCAGTCATAACAATATGTACCTGTAAAAGTTGCACCGTTTCCTTCTGCGTCAATCAAGCCAACCTGGCGCATCTCCTTGTCAGGATCATCCTTCGTGATCAGCTCCATCACTTCCTCAGCTGATTTCCCCTGGGCCATCAACTCAAGTGCATGCGGACCATATGCTGTATTCGCATAAGATTGCGTCGCCACTGCACCAACTCCCGCCTTCGCAAACGGAACAACTGCCCCTACTCCAAGAAATTTAGATTGAACGGCAATTCCCCACTCTTTTTCCTGTGGGTCATAACCTACGATTGAAAATGTCATATGTATCGCCTCCTGTAAAATTATTTCGGCACCCGGTATAATATTTCCTTCAAAAGACCAAATTAAAACCCACAGCCAATTTCTGACTGTGGGTAGAGTTTAAGATTATTATTGAGCTTCAATCAAACCATAACGGCCATCGTTACGCTTGTAAACAACGTTTGTTTGGTTTGTTTCAGCGTTTGTGAACACGTAGAAGCTATGGCCCAGCATGTTCATCTGCAGGATCGCTTCTTCGCTGTCCATCGGCTTCAGGTCGAAGCTCTTAGTACGGACAACTTCAAGATCTTCATCTTCTTCCACCTGCTCGACTTCTGTGAAAATCGGAGCGTAATCCTTCAGGCTATCCTTTTCACGGAACTTGCGGTTGACCTTTGTTTTGTGCTTGCGGATTTGACGCTCAAGCTTATCAGTGATCAAATCGATCGCAGCATACATATCTTCATGAAGCTCCTCTGCGCGAAGCACAAGGTCCTTCATCGGAATCGTAATTTCAACTTTTGCTTTTTTATCCTGGTAAACTTTCAGGTTCACGTTCACATTGGCATTGGGTGACTCGGTAAAGTACCGGTCAAGCTTCGCAACCTTTTTCTCTACATACTCTCTGATTGCTGGCGTTACCTCAATGTTTTCTCCACGAATGTTGTAGTTCATAGTGGACTCCTCCTTTGGGATATGACTATGTATTACTAATTCTATTTTACCCCAAAGAACTCCTGCAAAAACAGTCTGAAGATTTGACATTTTTATGTCTGTTTTTACCGTCGGAATAGTGGATAATTTGTAGGAACTTGTCCTAATACAAAAAAACCGCCCGAATAGGCGGTTTAGTTGCGTTTATCGTAGAACATTCCATCAACGGAAACGGAAGCATATGGGTTTTGGTACATATCTGATTTTTCCTTACGGTTCTTCAGATCTTTCAAATCCTTTTGGATCAGTGTTTTTTCTTTTGCTAAAAGCACATCGAGCTTTTGGTTGAGTTTGATAACTTTTTCAGCCAGCTCGGCTTCTTCAGGATTCGGCCGTTTAATTTCTTTCAATAAAATATCCCGCTCAGCGAGCAGCTTATCCAGGAGCAGGATTTTCTCATCCCGATCAAATGTGCCTTCAAGCACTTGGACTAGCTTTGCTGTTGTTTCGTAAAACCTTACCAACGGGCTCATTATACTCTTCCGTCCGGGGTGAATTGCTTTTGTCTGTTGATTTGGATGACCTGCTTCCAAGTATCACGGAATTCCGTCACCAGGCCTTCCACTTCATCCAGGATTTCAAGGTCATTCTTAATATTTGCTTCAACAAGCCTTCTAAGCATGTAGTCGTACATGCTCATCATTTGTTTTCCAACCTCGATATCGGGATTAAGCGTGACCATCAACTCGCGGATGATGTCCTGAGCTCGTAAAATACTATTGTTCTTATCCTGGATGTTATTATCACCTATCGCTTTTTTCGCCTGGTGTATAAACTTCAAACATCCGTTATAAAGCATCAAAGTCAATTCGCCTGGTGAGGCAGTGTTGACGGAATTTTGTTTATAGGATTGATATGGATTTGGTATTGCCATCATTCCACGTCCTTTCTAGCATTAGCCGCTATAGAACTGCGACATCAGATAAGCCGATTGTTCATTTGCCTTCTGGATCGCTTTTTCCATCGCGGTAAATTGACGCCAGTAGCGGTCTTCGACTTTTATCAAACGGTCTTCAAAACGGTCGATTTGCTTGTCAATCGAAGTCAGATTCCGGCCGAGTGTGAACTGAGCGTTCGTACGCATTGCATTGCCGGCACGGCCTTCGATTGTTGAAATTGTATCCTTAATGGTCGCTCGCAGCTTTCTTGCGATTCCTTGTTCACTTTCTACTGTGCTTTCGTTCGTAAAAAGTTTGTAGATTGCATTCGGATCATTTTTTATGGCTTCACGCAATTTATTTGGATCAATGACAAGCTTTCCGCGGTCAAGATAGTTTTTTGAAGTGGTAATCCCAATCTCCGCTAACTGGTCAAAATTATCATTCACAGCGTCCGTGTCATTGCCGACCCGGCCATAAAGATCGGTTCGCATCTTGTTTAAAGCGCCAGATAAGATGGAATCGTTTCTAAGCATCCCGCTTTTCGCTTTTTCATCCCACATCTCAGCCTGCTTTTCGGTCATCCCTTCCCGTTCTTCATCAGAAAGCGGCTGATATTTGCGGTAGCGTTCCTCGGTGACCTTGGAATTAATCCCTGCAATTGTTTCATTGTATTTGTTCACAAAATCGGTAATTGATTTAAAAACAGCTTCTTCATCCGTGGCTGAGTTGACCGCAACAGTGTTTGTGCCTGTTGTTTGCTTCAGGGTGTATTCGAATCCATTGATGACGAAGGTGTTTGTTGGACGTGTAGTGGTGAGTCCATTGATGGTGAATTCAGCACTTGTACCCGCTTTCCCCCTTGATGCTCCTGCTGCAAGATCACTATTTGCATCGAGATTAAGCTGATTTGTGAAAAAGTTGCCAGTAAGCTTTATTTCTGCATCTCCTACGTTATCTCCAGAGTTTTTAGCAGTAAGAGATACTTTTCCTTCAACTGAATCGTAGAAAGCGACGACTCCAGCATTGGAATTATTGATTTTATCAATGATCGAATTCAGTGAATCATTAGCTGGATCAATCGTGATTTCAACCGGAGCTGCAGGCATGTTGCCATCCTTGCCGATTGCTTCAATTGTTATCGTATTATCGGTCAGCACAAAAGGAGTATTGAAATTATCCTTCTGGTCTGCCAGCTTTCCGTTAGGGTCGAAGCTTGCATTACCGATTCTTGCCGAGCTAACCATATTTGCTGATTCAGCTAACCTGCTTACACTAATACTTGAGTTCAGGTTTGAAGTCGCATTGATGTTACGTACTGAAACCGCGGCTTCATTCGAAGTCGTCACTTTCTTCTTCGTAAACGTTGACTGCCGGAATACGCCATCAAAAATGGATGTATCAAGATCTGCGAGCAATTTATTCATCGCCCGGTAATCATCACGCTGCCATTCAATAATCTGTTTCTTCTGATGCAGCTTGTTCAATGGGATTCTTTCAGCTTTCATTAAGTCGCCAACAAGCGAGTCGATATCCATGCCGCTCGCAAGGCCGCCGATTCTAACCATAATTTCTGCACCTGCCTTTAAATCTTTTTATCTACTATTAGTCCCAGGAATTCTGTCATCGCCGCGTAAAAATCTAGCATTTTCTTCGGCGGGATTTCCCTGACGACTTCCTTTGTTTTTTCATCCACGAGAGTGACATAGTATTCCTGCAGCTTCTCATGATATTGGAATTTTAATGAAGTTTGGCTTTGTTGGAGGTATTTATTCAGTCCCTCTACTACGCCTTCGAGTTTTTCTTTTGGAACAGCCTGTAACCCTTCCTCAGCAGGAACAGGGCTAGGATTCCTTTCGGGTTCGGCTTGCGCACCGATGTTATCAATTTTCGTCTTAATCGTTTCATAGATGTATGTACTAGGTGTATCAGAAGAGAGACGGTTAATCATGCTATTGCCTCCTCTAAAGCTCATATTATATTTAATATATCGGTCTGCCTGCTTAAACTCTTTAACTTTTTGTGAAAAATAAAGAAGGGTTGACCGGAAAGTAATATTTACCTGTCGTAAATGCACTGTGATAATTGGCTCATTAGCATTTGAGTCGTTAATTGCACGAACATGCTGGATAATTGCGGACGGTAATTGGTCTTAAATGCTTCGAGAACTCTTCATTGCACGGTAGAAGACCATAATTGCACCGTTAACAGGCTTAATTGCTCTGTAAGCAACCATTATTGCACCGTTAACTTTCGTAATTGCACCGTAATCCACCATTATTGCACCGTCTTCCAAATCACTGGAAAATAAAACAAGCTTCCTCATATAGAGAAAGCTTTACGTATAAATATTAATAAGCATGCCCTGGA
Source organism: Mesobacillus sp. LC4 (assembly GCF_053543455.1). Classification (NCBI taxonomy): domain Bacteria; kingdom Bacillati; phylum Bacillota; class Bacilli; order Caryophanales; family Bacillaceae; genus Mesobacillus; species Mesobacillus sp. LC4. Next base: position 617,755 of record NZ_JBGCUB010000002.1, on the reverse strand, counting down.
TTTCGCCGACAAGTCCCAATAATTCGAGGCCGTTTTTTTCTTTATCGAGGATATTGTTCGTTAAGTCTATAAGTTTGCTGTCCACTTCTTTTACTAGCTTGTAAATTTTTGAGGAACCACGCTGGCTGAAGCCCCGGTGCTCTTTCAGCTCAAGTCCGTTTTTAACCGCGTCCTCCATAAAGTCCTTAACAAGCTTTTTATATTTTTTCAGGTTCTCGACCGACCTGGTATCTACCAGTTTCTTTCCCTGATCCTCAATCTCTTTCATTTTCTTGCTCAAACGCCCAAAAGTAACATCATTGCGACGCTGGCTGACTACTTCACTGAATGAGATGGAATCCTTGGCGACTTGCTCCTTCATGCCGGTTTTATTGACCGAAGCCTTGGTAACACGTTGTATATCCATCGTACACACCCTTATACTAATCTATTAATTCCATTATAGCCGATATTTAACATAAAAAGGGAGAGGCAATTACTGCCTCTCTCCTATGAGATATTACTTAAGTAGCTGAAGAACTCCCTGAGGCATCTGGTTTGCCTGTGAAAGCATCGCCTGTGCTGCCTGATTCAGAATGTTGTTCTTTGTGAATGTGGACATTTCCTTCGCCATATCAAGATCGCGGATACGTGATTCGGAAGATGTCACGTTTTCAGTCATCGTTCTCAGGTTGTTAACCGTGTGCTCCAAACGATTCTGGATTGAACCAAGACGGGCACGTTCAGAAGAAACCTGCTGGATTGCATCAGAGAATACTGTGATTGCTGCCTGTGCCTTTTCGTGAGATGTTAGGTCAACTGCAAATTCTGTGTTGCTTGCAGAAACGCCGTCTGTGACAGATGGAACTTCTGTATACCAAACCTGCTTAACAGTGCCGTCCTGCATGGTCACTGATTTTTCTCCGGCAGCGTCAGCACTTACCTGTAACGCCTGTGCACGCATGTCGTTAACTTCCAAAGTGACGGACTGTCCAGCATTCGCACCGATCTGGAAGTTCAGTGAACCGTCATTGCCAGTTGCCACTTCCTTCACTTCAAAGCTGAAAGACCCTTCCTTCAAAGCAAGGCTATTCATACTTAAACCTTCAGTTACATCAAGAGCAAGAACGACTGGGTCCACTCCGTCTGCAACCTTCGCTGCTACTTCTTGCTCCACGCCGCCCATTTCAATTGAATACTTGTAGAATGGCTCAGCTGCAGGTGTGCTGAACGTGATTTTATCTCCGTCAGCCATATCTACTGAGGCAAATTGGAATGAGATGCCGTGATTGTTATAAAGTGCTGTTTCACCCACTGTATCTGAGACAGTTGCCGTGCTTCCGCCTGCTGGAGTGAATTCTACTTGCCAGTCTGTACCATTCCTTGTAAGGGTCCAATCACCAGCTTCTGCTGCAGTTGTAACAGTAATCGGTTGCGTGAATGCTGCATCATTATTCCCTGTATTACCTGCTGCAAATCCTTGCTGCAGTGTTCCTGCTGTTCCAGAGTCAGCATCGATTGTGAACTCCGCTTTGTCCCCTGCCACAAATCCTGCTGCATCTTCCATACGGAAAGTGATCCCGTGATTATTATACTGATCACCGATTGTGTAAGTATCATTGATTGTTCCTGAAGAATCTTTTACGCTAAAAGTAGTAGCATCCAGCATTTCAAGTGTGATTGTATCATTCACAGCTGGAGCAGGATTTCCCTGGCTGCGGTCATAAGCGATGCCATTGCTAGTAAACGTAAGTGTCCCTGTACCAGTTACAGTCAGGTCGCTTGTAGAAAGCTCAACAACCTGAGATTCTTCTCCATTTGGAAAGTAAGCTCCTGCTGGTGACTTGAATACATTGATTGTGTAATTGCCAGGTTCAAGCTCGCTGCCCACAGTCAAATCCATACCAGTTGCAGCATCAAATTGGCTTGATGCTCCATCTGCGAATGCTTTGCCATTAGTTGAGAGAGCATTCACCCTGCTGCCATCTAAAAGAGAAGCACTGTTGAATTCAGTTGCATTCCCGATTCTATTAAGCTCAGAAGTTAATTGGTTTACTTCCTTCTGAATCTCCGCACGATCTGTGTCTGTATAAGAATCATTTGCTGCTTGTACAGCCAATTCACGCATCCGTTGTAAAATTTCATGAGAAGAAGATAGTGCTCCTTCAGCTGTCTGAATCAAAGAAATGCCATCTAGCGCGTTTCTTTCAGCCATTTCCAAACCGCGGATCTGTGAGCGCATTTTTTCAGAGATTGCTAGGCCTGCTGCATCGTCAGAAGCTTTGTTGATGCGAAGGCCTGATGATAATTTTTCAAGGCTCTTTGCTGTATTTGTATTGTTAACCGCAAGATTGCGGTAAGCATTCAGTGCAGAAATATTATGGTTGATTCTCATTCTCTTCTCCCTCTATCTCTCTTAATTTTGGACTCTCATGATGCTGTTTTCATAGGCAGTCACTTTTCTTACTGTGCTTGACTGGGATACATTCACTTTCTTTTTCAAAACATCGTTCCATGCCTGTGCGATTGGCTGGATCAAATTAATCATTTCTTTTAGAAGGGATGTGTCCTTCCTCAAATTCGCCTGGACAATCTGATCGGCCATGTAGTTGTATAGCATATCGAGCTGCTGGCCGATTGGACCAGCTTCATACTTCAACCCGACTCCAAGCCTATGTAAAATATCATTTGTCCGCTGCAGTTTGGCATTTGCCTGCACATAGGACTTCTCATTGATCAGCTCAATTGCCTGTTCCAGGTTATCGATAATTCCTTCATAAAGGAGAGCCGTTAATTCCTGGGGGCTTTTCTTGAAGATGACGTCTTTTGTCAGTGCCTCCATCATATACCTCCGTAAATGGTAACTACTGAATTTATCGGCAATACCCGCCGAAGTTTAATAGTTTTTTTCTAATTCTTCCAGCAAAATGAAAATCTCAGCGACAACTCCATACAGTTGTGGCGGAACAGAATCTCCAAGGTCGATATCAAGCAGGTCCTGCAGCAGAGAAGAATCTTCCTGGAGGTGTACATTGTTCTTCTTTGCAAGTTCAATGATTTTCTCAGCCACCTGCCCGCTGCCCTGGGCCACGATCGTCGGCGATTTCCCTTGCTCTTCATCGTATTTAATGACAGCCGCAGAAGGCCCGTTCGTCACTCTGCGATTGATCTGGTTAAAATAAAGATTATTCATATCGAGAAATCATACCCTTTCTCTGTAAAAGCAGGGGTTATACTTTGTTTCTCTTCCTCAGTTGTGTCGCTGTGGTTCTCAGAGAGCTTCTTTGATTTCAAGGCCTCGAGTTTATAGCCAATTTCCTGTAGGCGTTCTGCAGACACCTCAGTTAAAGGCACCAATTTTTGCTGTAGTCCGTCCTTATTGCTGTTAAAAGTGATCGAGATATTGCGATTCTGGGCCGTTACCAGGATACCTACCTCACCGAGTTTCTTCGTTTCAAGGACAAAATAAAGGCTGCAATTCTCCCAATCAATTTTCTCTCCCGATTTCTGTGAGTTGATGAATACCTTGATATTCTCCATTTTTTGATTCAGGAGGAAAGGCATTTGCATGAACAGGTTCTGCATTCCTGAAGGATCCTGTTTATTCAGCAGCTGCTGGCCAGTCAGGTTAGAGAGAGCCTGTTCAGCTTTCGCCTGCCCTTCGCCTTCCTGGCTCATTTTGATCAGCAGAGATTTTAAGTTAGGACTCAGTTCATCGCGTTCCCCTTTTGAACCGAAAACCAGGTTGTTTGCCGCATCATTTTCATGAGTCAGACCCAATCGTTTCAGTGATTCAAACACCTGGCGAGACGAATAATCCTGGTCAGGCATCGGCCTGACTGCCTGCTTGATCCCGTAGGCCAGCTGCTCATCCAGCGTTGGCGCTGACTTTAAGAAGCTTTGTTCACTGACAAAATTCTGGACTCTTGTGGTCGAAGGCTTAAAAATAATTTGGTCGAGAACCTTTTTGACCTCTTTGACAATCTGGCTTGCCTGGGTGAAATCACCTTTTGCCAGGAGGTTCCTCGCTTCATTTAAACGCGAGCTTGCGTTCAGCATCTTTTTCTCCGTGAGCATATCGGTATAAAGCATGAAATTGCTTTTTAGTATCGCATTGTCGAGCTTGTTTATGGTGGTATCAAGCATCTGCCTGGCAGTTGCTTTGCTGCCGCTTTGATCAATCATGTTCGAGACATTGTCCAAATTTCTCGTGATGTCCTGTTTGATCTTTTTAAAATCGATCGCCATCTGCGAGAGCTTTTTGGATATTTCCGTCACCAAAATGGCTTTTGACTGGAGTCCCAATGTTTGCAATGACTCATTGATGGCGTACTGTTCAGCATCTGTAAGTGCAAGCGGGTCGGCACTTTTTTGTAAAAACGGGTGCTGTTTCTCAAGCTGGCTGACTGCTTCTGCCATCACTTTGCGGGCTGCAAGTTCCCGGCCCTGTTCTGAAAGGAGCTGTGCTTTTTCAAAAGAAGACTTTAATTGTGCTAGATCGGTTGAGTCTTCAAAACTCTCAATAGCCTTCCCAACCGTTTTCAGCATCTTTTCAACAGCAGATTCTTTTTGAGCATCTTTTAAAATAGAGTGCAGTTTTAAAAGTTCCTGGCCTGTTTGATCTATTTCTGATTCGAGAACGTCCGCCAGGCTGGCAAGGGATTGAGCGAGCCTTGCAGCGGATATTTGCTGCAGCTTCTGGCCATCTGTCACTAATTGCGCTGCTTTGGCCGGTTCGCTCTCTTTCGCCAGTAGTATGCGTTCTGATCCCGCATCATGAATTTGCAGTGCCTTTAGGATTTCCTGTTTTAGCGATTGGATTGCCGGTGTGTTTCCGGTGCTTGCAACTAACTTTTTAATTTCAGCAGAAGAAACGGTTCCATCGTTAATCTGCCGGAGTACTTGTTCAATTTTTTGTGTTGAAGGGGTAGAAGAGTTGCTGCTAACAGACTGTCTTTCGGGAACTCCCTTTGTTACTTCTTGCTTCGGTACATGCTGCGGCACATCGAATTTAATTTCTCTGCCAGCGGTAAGTTCCTGCAACGCATCCTTCAATGCAGGTCCATGCATCGCTGAGTGGATGGATTTTAAATGCTCTGTGGTCACAGGCAAATTCTTTTGTGCAATCACTTTTATCGTTTCTATTTTTTCCTGAACTGAACCAGGTGCTTCATTCATGAATTTCTGTAAAACTTGAAGGCTATCTTTCGTTAACGGGATAGACTTCGCATCAAGAATTTTTACCGCATTCTTCAACTCTATGTTTTTAGCTGGATCGATTCCGGTCCTGGACAGACGGGCATCGATGGACTGTGATTCCGGTGCTTTAACAGGTGCTGGAGGAGCAGATGCCTGTCTCAAAACAACCTTCCCTTTCTCTGGCATGCTGACAACTTCAGCAAGCATGCGGTCAGAAGCAGGAACAGGGCCTTCAAATTGAGCTTTATATTCCTGACCCTTCAGAAGCACCGTCGCCTCATTGGCCCCCGACCTCTCCTTGATCATCACAGGGGTAACATCCCCAGACTTAACCTGATTCTGGCTCTCATTAATCTGTCTTGAAACCGAATGATTTGTTACCTGCATCATCTCAACACACTCCGAACATATAAATCTACTCTTTGTATCGGCTTGCGTGGTATTTTTTGAATGAGGTTTTTTGACTAGATTGCTGGGAATGTTTGCAATCTTTTGATCCAGTCAGGAAGGAAAGGGTAAGAATCTGAAGAATAATAAAAGGTAAAATGAATTAATGGAGTGTAGCCAAGTGGTTAATCGTAATTATGGGAAATATCCTGTCCCAGACACATTAAAAAATCTGATTAGTTTGCAAAAGGAACTTGAACAATCAGGCATGCTTCCTTACGGGGATTTATTAGGTTTGTACTTTTCAATAGACGAAATTGACCAGCGTTATTTGAACACACCAATCGATTTAATTTCATTTGCCCGTCCGGGATCGGATGGCATCCACTTTGGCTTCCTAACTGATTTTGGAATGGCGGCAGACTTAGAAGACGCATATATTGTCCGCGTGTCACCAATGGATTTTGATGACCCTGTAAAAATCGTCGCCAGGAACTTAAATGATTTTTTAAAGCTTTTATACTCTTATCCTGCCTCTTTGGAAGTACTGGATATGAATACGGCAGAAGAAGATTTTAAAAGATTCGAAGAGGATGCTGAGGAATATCAAGTATCCCAGGAAGTAAGGGACATTTTTAAAGATTCGTTCAATTTGGAGCCTACCGGGGATTTACTTACTTACTTTCAAAGGTTGAAAGAGGCACGAGCGGAAGAGACTTTCCTTGAAACTGATGACGGAATAGGAATTGTCAATACGATTTCCGGCAACGGCAGCCATCCGGTGATGGAAGTGAGCAGAGATCGAGATTTAAAACTAGAGCAGGTTGAGGAATTTTTCAAGACAGCTACTCCGGAAGCAAGATTAAGATTCCTTCGCGACGCCCAATCATTTGGGTTGATTTTTGATGACAGAAATCTCAAGATATATTTACGAGAACAGATGAACCTAAATGATGAAGCTTTCAGGATCATGTATCCTGAAGACTAAAAGAAAGGCTCCTCATTCCGAGGAGCCTTTGCTGTTACCTGTTTATTTTACATCGACAAGAGTCGAACCTATCACAAGGTAACCATTATCAAGATATGCTCTGAATTCCAATTCTACTTTACCTGGCTTCCAGTCAAAATCCTCACGCTCGAATTTGAAATGACCTTTATCCGCTTGTTTAAACAAGCCGTTATTATCAACCTTAGGAGCCACTCCATTTAATGTCGCTGTTGGAACATCGAATGAAGAACCCGCAAATTCACGTGGGAGGTTCGCCTTTACAGTGAAGATGCCTTTATTGCCTTTAATGACTTTTGGCAGAACCTCTAGAGTTGCCGGGATGTAAACAACGAGTTCTTTTTTAACCGTAGTAATCCAGCCCGCATGGTCAGTTACTGTAATGTTTAGTTTGTAAACACCTGGCTGGTCAAGAGTCAGTTTATCGCCATTTTTGTAGGCAACACCGTTGATGGTCACTTCTTCACTTGCAATGCCTGAATGTCCGTCGGCAGCAGTATACGAAATGGCGAACTCTGAACCAAGCTTATACTCTTCCTGCACATCCACAGAAATCGTTGGTGCTGTTTTATCGATTTTAACCTGAGTTTTATTAACTTCTTCTTTATTGCCAGCTTTGTCGATGCTGTAATATTCAACCTCAATAATGCCTTCTTCAGATACCTCGAAGCTTGCACCTTCAATGAACTCTGAGCCATTGATTGAATAATATGTTTTGTCTACTTTGCTTAAGTTGTCATCCGCATTCAATACAACCTCAAAGCTTGTGTTGTACCAAATATCTGAAACATTATCTGAAGTCACAGGTGCTTCACTGTCAATTTTAACAGTGTCAGTTTGAGTTTGTTCAATGTTGCCTGCTTTGTCTACACTGTAATAGAAAACTTCGTAAATACCGTCTGCTTCAAGCGAGATTTCTGTTCCTTCAGTGAAATTCTCACCATCTAATGAATAGTAAGTTGCCTTAACTCCACTTAAATCATCAGTTGCAGTCAGCACGACTTTCATCTCACTCTGATACCACTCATCATCGAAATTAGAAGTTGTCACCGGTGCCTGGTTGTCCATTTTTACAAGTTCTGTTTTCACTTCTTCTACATTTCCAGCATTGTCGACACTATAGTAAGAAATTTCATATTTCCCTTTTTCCTTGATCATTAGGGAATTACCTTCAATGAAACCCGAACCGTTGACGGAGTAGTAAGTTGCCTCAACACCGCTTAGATTATCTGTTGCAGATAATTCAACTTCAACACGATCCTTATACCATTTCTCTTCAAGGTTGGAAACTGTAACAGGAGCCTGATTGTCTACATTTACTTTTTCTGTTTTAATTCCTTCTTCGTTTCCGGCAATATCAATGCTGTAATAGGAAACCTCATAATTTCCATCATCAGGGAACACTACACTTGTGCCTTCCGTGAATTCTTCACCATTAATAGAATAATAGGTTTTGGAAACTCCGCTCAACTCATCAATGGCTTTAAGACTAACTTTAAAACCTCCACTTACCCAACCTTCTTCAATATTAGATGTAGTAAGGGGTGCCTGACTGTCGATTTTAACCGTTTCTGTCTTAACTTCCTCTTCATTGCCCGCGTTGTCTACACTATAATAGGCAACATTATGAAGCCCATCACCTGAAATAGAGAATTCTGTTCCTTCTACAAATTCTAACCCGTTTATAGAATAGAAGGTTTGTGAAACTCCACTTAGATTATCAGTTGCAGATAATTTAACAGCAACGCTTTCTTGATTCCATTTTTCTTCAATATCTGAAACAGTAACTGGCGGCGCTTCATCTATTGTAAATACAATTGTTTGAACCTCTTCTTCGTTTCCGGCTATATCCACACTATAGAAGGAAACTTTTCTATCACCTTGAGCTAATTCAATAGTTGTACTTTCAGTAAACTCCGATCCGTTAATCGAATAATAGGTAGTTTTCACTCCACTAAAATTATCAACTGCAGATAAATTTAGTACTTTTGCTTCTTTATACGTACCGCTCTCTAAATCTGCAGATGTTACCGGAGCTGTTTTGTCTACTTTCACTGTTTCTGTTTTAACCTGCTCAACATTCCCTGCCTTATCTGTGCTATAAAAAGAAACCTGGTGGGTGCCTTCTTGTGAAATAGAAGCAGAAGAACCTTCGGCAAAAGATGCATTGTTAACAGAATAATAGGTTTTGTTCACACCGCTCTTTTCATCTTCCGCAGTTAATTGAAGGCTAAAATTAGATTTAACCCATTCAGAAGGAATATTAGATGTTGTAACTGGCGGGATTTTATCCAATTGAATTTCTACTTGAACCACATTGGAGTAATTTGACTCTCCAAATCGATCGTGATTTGCTGTTACAACATAACTATGTGTACCATCATCAATATTAAATATTGCTAAAGACGTTTTATCTGTTTTTCCAATAAACTCAGCATTTCCGTCTTTCATTTCATAAACATTAAATGATGTTATGCCATTAATCACATTCCATGTCAATGTTGCAGTTTGTCCAACTAATGATTTAAGTTTTAATACCGGTATTTCCACTTCCGGGAAAACGAGTGTTAAGCTAGTTTGACCTAGTTCTACCGATTCCCCAAAACGGTCGCTGTAGGATGAAACCTCGTAAGAATATTCGCCCTCAGGCATATTCCTCAAGGTAAGAGATGTAGAACCTATGACTGTATCTACTAAAGTTCTTTGATCTCCAATAACTTGATAAATGTAATAACCAGTTGCAAATTCAGATGCTGCCCAGCTAACATTGATGTCATTACCATTTCTCACAGTATTTTTTACCTGAGTCGGCGCTTGCATGATTGGATGTACTAATTGGTGAGAAATATTTGATGATATAGGTGACTCCCCAAAGCGATCGCTAAGAGATTGCACCTCATAATCATAAGAACCTTCAGGTAGGTTTTTAAAGGTATAACTTGTACCATCTGTAGTTTGAATAAGTTCTTTTTCTCCACTAATAACTTGATAAATATTATACCCTGTAGCAAATTCTGAACCATTCCAAGTTAAACGGATGTCATTTCCGTTTAGAATCCTAACAGTTAAGTTTTCTGGCGGGGCCATTACAGGATGCATAAGTTGATAGGTCAAATCAGAGACAGACTCAGATTCCCCGAATCGGTCACTGTAAGAAGTTACCTCAAACTCATACAATCCTTCAACCATGTTTCTGAACGTATACCCAGTGCTGGAACCTTCAATAGGCTTTACCAATATTTTTTGGTTATCAATAATTTGATAAATATTATAACCAGCTGCAAATTCTGATTCTTCCCAGGTTAGACGAAGATCATTGCCATTTAAAACTTTTAAAGACAGATTTTCTGGTGCCTGCATAGTCGGATGCTTTAAAGTGTATGAAAGATTAGATGCCTCTGCAGACTCACCAAATCTATCGCTGTTTGAAGTCACTTCATATTCATAGTTACCTTCCGGAAGATTTCTGAATGTATAAGAGGTGCCATCCATTGTTCGTTCTAGCACTCTTTTTCCGTCTATTTTTTGGTAAACATTATATTCTGAAGCATATTCTGATTCGTTCCAACTTAAACGAAGGTCATTTCCATTTAAAACTTTGAATATCAAGTCACCCGGTGGCTGCATTTCTGGATGAATCAATTCATAAGTAAGCTGAGAAGGTGTGATTGACTCACCAAATAAGGGATGCGCAGATGTAACTTCAAAGTTATATTTCCCTTCTGATAACTTCCTAACTGTGTAACTTGTATAGGAACTATCTAGAGTTTTAACACGTTCCCTAACCCCATCTGTCACTAGATAAATATTATACTCCGACGCATTAGGGGCAGACGACCAACTTAAACGAAGATCATTTCCGTTTAACACTTTAACAGTTAACTCATCAGGTGATTGCAACTCTGGATAAGTTATATTTACACTCACACTGTCTATGATAGTTGATTCAGAAGTACCCTTAACTGCGGTCACAGCGTAAGTATAACTCCCCTCTGGTACATTTCGTATGTAAGCTGAGGTTGTTACACGCTCATCAATCATTTCCCATTGATCACTATTCAGTTCGTATACTCTATAAGCATTTACCCCAGAGATTGCGTCCCAAGTTATCCGAACGTTAGCCGGAGAATATTCGACAGCTTTGACATTCTGAGGCTGTGGGATAATTTCTTCAGCCAAAGGTTTTAACAACGGCATGACCATTTGAAGAACTAGTAAAATAGTCATAAATACAGAGATTCTTCTAGTTTGTTTGTTCATATTCATCCTCCTTTTCCGCGAAAAAGGCACAAAAAAATGCCTAAAGATATTTAGGCATACTTCCGCTAAATACCTTGTGGGAACCGGCTGCCATCCACATATGTGGTTCAGGCCCTTGGCTTTGCGTCTCATAGTTTCCTATGATTTGCCTTTTTCACTAGATATTTCATATATACTACTATTTTATTAGCAAACAAATAGAACGTCAATATTAACAAAGACTATTTTCCTATCAACCGGTTATTTCTACTAAGAAAGGAGTAACAAAGTAGTTACTCCTTTAAGATTTAAATAACAGTTAGAACAATAGTTGTTTTTAACGTTCCATTTTTTATTGTAATTGTAACACTCCCCGAACTTGCTGTAGTAGGTATCGTTATTAAACCGTTGGAGTCAATAATGGCCCTACTAGGAGTTGAAATACTATACGTTGTTCCCTGAGTCGAATGTGAAATATCCTTTTGAGCACCGTCGCCAAATATCCCAGTAACCACTAGTTGTTTGGTGGACCCTTTATTTACATAAGTAGACCCTGCATCGACATTAATTTTGGTAATTAACGTGCTCAAATCTTGTGCTACCGTTAAGATAAACTTCTGGTATACTGTACCATTTTTAATTGTAATCGTAACATCTCCATACGTGGCAGACACCGGTATAGTTATCTTTCCGTTTAGATCTATAACTGCACGACTTGGTGTTGAACTTGTGTACGTTGTTCCGGTCGAGCTTGAAGTTAAGTCTTTTGTTTCTCCATTTCCTAAAGTACCTGTTACCTTCAGCTGTATTTCTTCCCCTCGATATCCTCTTGTGGATGCTGAATCAACCTGGATATCCATTATTTTTCCGCTTAAATCTTCTTCCACTGTGACCACAATCGTCGTGGACAAGTCATCGTTCCTTACAGTAATGGTGGCAGGACCATAGGTTGCGCTTGTTGATATGGTAATCTTTCCATTAGAATCTACTACTGCACGACTTGGTGTTGAACTTGTGTACGTTGTTCCGGTCGAGCTTGAAGTTAAGTCTTTTGTCTCTCCATTTCCTAAAGTGCCTGTTACCTTCAGCTGTATTTCTTCCCCTCGATATCCACTTGTGGATACTGAATCAACCTGGATATCTGTTATTTTTCCGTTTAAATCTTCTTCCACAGTGATCACAATCGTCGTGGACAAATCACCGTTCCTTACTGTAATGGTGGCAGGCCCATAGGTTGCGCTTGTTGGTATGGTAATCTTTCCATTAGAATCTACTACTGCACGACTTGGTGTTGAACTTGTGTACGTTGTTCCGGTCAAGCTTGAAGTTAAGTCTTTTGTCTCTCCATTTCCTAAAGTGCCTGTTACCTTCAGCTGTATTTCTTCCCCTCGATATCCACTTGTGGATACTGAATCAACCTGGATATCTGTTATTTTTCCGTTTAAATCTTCTTCCACTGTGATCACAATCGTCGTGGACAAATCACCGTTCCTTACTGTAATGGTGGCAGGCCCATAGGTTGCGCTTGTTGGTATGGTAATTTTTCCATTAGAATCTACTACTGCACGGCTTGGTGTTGAACTTGTGTACGTTGTTCCGGTCGAGCTTGAAGTTAAGTCTTTTGTCTCTCCATTTCCTAAAGTGCCTGTTACCTTCAGCTGTATTTCTTCCCCTCGATATCCACTTGTGGATGCCGAATCCACCTGGATATCCATTAATTTTCCGCTTAAATTTTCTTCCACAGTGATCACAATTGTCGTGAACAAATCACCGTTTCTTACAATAATGGTGGCAGGCCCATAGGTTGCATTTGTTGGTATGGTAATCTTTCCATTAGAGTCTACTACCGCACGGCTTGGTGTTGAACTTGTGTACGTTGTTCCGTTCAAGCTTGAAGTTATGTCTTTTGTCTCTCCATTTCCTAAAGTGCCTGTTACCTTCAGCTGTATTTCTTCCCCTCGATATCCACTTGTGGATACTGAATGAACCTGGATATCTGTTATTTTTCCGCTTAAATCTTCTTCCACTGTGATCACAATCGTCGTGGACAAATCACCGTTCCTTACAGTAATGGTGGCAGGCCCATAGGTTGCGCTTGCTGGTATGGTAATTTTTCCATTAGAATCTACAACTGCACGGCTTGGTGTTGAACTTGTGTACGTTGTTCCTTCAGTTGATTCGGTAACATCCTTTGACATTCCATCGAAATATACTCCTCTAATAATTAACTGACTGACATCACCAATTTGAAAAAAATTATTAGGTATTTCAGCTTTTAATTCAACTAACTCATTAATGGGAATATCTTCTACGGTGACAATTACTGTTGTCCTTAAAGAACCATTGGTTATATTAATAGTCGCATTCCCTGGTGTTGCGGTAGCAGGTATGGAAATTAATCCAGTGGAATCTACAACCGCTCTGCTTGGGACCGAACTTCCATAAGTAGTCCCTTCTTTTGATGATGATATATCTCTTACTGCCCCATCTAAATATACTCCAGTTATTACAAGTTGAATTTTATCTTCTGCATTCACTGTATAACTATTTGATTCTGTTATTATGTCAGTAAGAATTTCACTTGGGTCTTCTTTCACAATAATTATAACCGTGGCTTCTATGGTACCATTCCTAATGGTAATAACAGCTTCACCATATGTAGCTGAGCCAGGAATGTTAATATTACCATTTTGATCCACTAAAACCCTACTCGGAGTTGAACTTACATATGTTGTTCCCGAATTGCTTGATTTCATATTTCTTTCTTCTCCGTCACTGAACCACCCTTTAACTGCTAATGATACAGTATCACCCCGATGTAATTCTTTAGTGGCAGGGGAAACTTCTAATTCCTTCAATACTGGACTGCTCACTATGATAGTGCTTTTAACAATTTTCCCATTATTCTTTGCTGTAATTATAACTTCACCATTTTGTGCTGATGCAGGTACAGTAACCAAACCACTTTCATTTACAATTGCTTTGCTGGAATCTGAGGATACGTATGTTGTTCCCTCTAAGCTATCGGTTACATCCTTGGATGAACCATCAGACATCGTTGCCCTGACCATTAATTGTATCGTTTCTCCTGCAGGTACTGCTCCTTCGGAAGGTGACATGGCAAGACTCTGAACGGTAGGCGGTCCAGTTACTGTGACAGCAGCTTTTGATTGTATTCCGTTATAGTTAATTGTAATTGTTGCCGTACCAGGGTTAGCTTCATGTGAAGCAAAAACCAAACCATTTTCACCAACACTTACACTCGAATTATCACTTACATATTTAATACCCGATGAACCTGAAGTGATTTCTTTTATAACACCATTTTCTGAAACCTCTACATAAAGTTGTTTCGATTGTCCTGGCGAAAAAGATAATGAAAATGGCTTTAAACTGAGAAACGACTCACTAATTTCTCCTGGTATCGTAATTTTCACACCATCTTCCACTGCTCCATTTTGTGCTTGAATATACACAAAACCTGGCTCTGCATCTGGAGATACAGTGATTAGCCCATTTTCATCAACTAGTACCTGCTCTGGATTAGTTGATAAGTAAGTTGTTCCAGCTAAGGAAGTCACATCACTTGAAGAACCATCCGTCATTTTTAGAACTGATTGAAGTTGAACAGATTCACCAGGCTCAATAATTAAATCTTTTGGAGATAATTCTAGACTAGACGGAGAAACAGGAGCAATCGTTATTAAGCCACGCACATTAAACGAATACTTACTCAGGTCCCATACACCATCATTCGCACCTATAGCAGACTGTCTAATATACCTTGTATTCTCTTTATTATCGATTAATCTAAAATAATTGATTTTCCACAGGCCTAGTTCATCAAATTTATCAATTTTTACAGTTCCTATATACTTGTCTGACTGCCTACTGAAATTCACACCAAACGTTCTGCCGCTTGGTTTGCTGAAGTTTGCATATACACTGCTTATTCCGGAAAGGCTGTCTACAATTTCAGCAGTATATTTCACTAATGCTTCTGTTTTAGAAAGTTGTACTACCTCAATAGCTAAGTCTTTAAAAATTGGTCCAATGAGGTCTGGAGTAGTTCCGCCTACTTCAAAGATGCAGCTACTAAAATCTCTTTTCTCATAATTGCTAGAACTGTATAAAGTAGAATCATAGATTGTTTTACTATTGTACTCTTTGTCATACATATAAACGTATTGAAGTTTCCATGTTCCTATTTCTTCAAAAGTATCAATATGTATTTTACCTTCAAATTTTTGAGATGTTTGATTATAGTAAAGGTACACATTTTGCGTTCTGCCACTCGGCTTTACAAATCTTGCAGAAACACTCGAAACTCCAGATTTATCATCTGTTACATCTGCGACAATTGTAGCAGATTCATTTGCCTTAACAGCAGTTTGATTTATAACCTCAATTTCATTCAAGACTGGTGGAGTGAAATCTTCTTTAGGCGGCTCAGGTGGTTTAGGTGTAACCCCACTTACATTAATGACATAAGGAGCATAATCAAATTTTTGAGTACTGGAATAACTACTATTAATATCATAGACGTAAGCCGAATTATCTTTATTATCATATAAAGAAATATAGTTTAGTTCCCATTCACCTGGATCATCATATTGTGAAAAGCTTACAGTAGCCTCATATTTATTTGTAGTTTGATTTAAATAAAATGTTAAGTACTTACTATTGTTGTTCGGGGAACGATAATATCCTGAGACTGATCTCACACCTGAAAGGTCATCAGTTACTTCTGCAATGAGTTTCACAGAATTTTCGGGTGTTGCTTCGTTGGCTGAAATCTCTAAGCTTTTAAGCTCAGGTGCTGTCGTGTCGGGCGTGGGCCCTTCGATGATAACATCTGTTGCATTGGCTAGAACAGGAGCAATCCAAAGTATAAAAATAAAGAAAACAATCATTGTTTTTTTTATAGTTTTCTTAGATAATAGCAACTTTTCTTCCTCCCTTTTACTAAGAGTTTTGAATGAATATCTATAATTAAAAAAACGACTGTTGAAACAGTTCCCTTTTATTTTGCAATTTTAAGACTGTACTTTTCAACTTGAGAAAAAATTACTTTTTGATCCTCTATCATTTTTGAGTCTAAAGACCCACTAAAAAACTACTAAAAAAGAGATCCGTTAGAAGGATCTCTTTTTTAAATTTTAATTAAGATTAACGTAATAATTGAAGAACTCCTTGCGGTTGCTGATTCGCTTGCGCTAACATAGCTTGAGATGCTTGAGCAAGAATTGAGTTTTTAGTTTGGTTCATCATTTCCTTCGCCATCGTGCGAACATTTACTTTCATAAATGACCAGACTATATCTTCACCCTCTAGCATCCTAGTAGGGGCCGGGCACTTCGGATTCACAATGCTGATGACCATTGTTTCACCTACGGATTTCATCATCATAGCTTTCGCCTTAGATGGCCTATCCTAGTCGTTGAACCTTCTCCACTCTTTCGAGACAGGAGCTTGGCTGCTGATTGCCCAATCTTTTCTTTTTTCTAACCATCACGCTTGTCGTTTCCAACTACGTTGTGGCAAGAAAAGCTCTAAGGGGTTTCCAGCAATTCACCCGATTATGATCTCTGGCCGTTACCAGCCAGGACGACTGTGCTTGTTACTGCTCTTAGGCAGCTAAAGCATAATCAACGTCACGGATACGAGATTCCGCAGCAGTTAGGTTTTCAGAAGCATTGTTTAGGTTGTTAATTGTATGCTCTAAACGGTTCTGTGTTGCTCCTAAAGAAGAACGTTGAGCAGAAACAGTATCGATTGCACCGTCAATTGCTGTTAGCGCAGCATCAGTATCTGTTCCTGCTGCAAATGCTGTTACATCAATAGCTGCTGTATCAACCCCTAAAGTTGTTGCATCCATTGCGTCAATATTAAGCGTTAATTGTTGGGTATTATTGGCACCAATCTGGAATACTAAATCGGCTGTACCAGTTGTAAAATCTCCATTTAGTAATGTTTTACCATTGAATTGAGTTCTTTCACTAATTTTAGTGATTTCATCAGCTAATTGTGAGATTTCGTCTTGAACAGCTTGAAGGTCTTCTCCTTCATTCGTTCCCATGTTTCCACCTTGAACTACTAACTCACGCATACGTTGAAGAATGTCATGTGTTTCGTTCAAAGCGCCTTCTGCCGTTTGAATTAACGAGATACCATCCTGAGAGTTACGTGATGCTTGTTCTAGTCCACGAACTTGCCCTCTCATTTTTTCAGAAATAGCAAGTCCAGCAGCATCGTCCCCAGCACGGTTGATACGTAGACCCGAAGATAGCTTCTCCATAGATTTAGATTGTGCATTAGAAGCAGAAGCTAATTGACGGTGCGTATTCAACGCAGCAATATTGTGATTAATTCTCATTATAAATTTCCTCCTTGAATGTGTAGGTTCACTTCCTTGTGAACCTGTTGAATTGGTTCGGGTTGATAAGGCGGCCGTCCTTATTTTCCCTTACAATTTATATATCGTCGGAGGGTTTATTTGTTTAATAGATTTTAAATAAATTTTTCGAAATTATTTTTGGGTCTTTAGATTCATGAGCAGGCTCGAGATATCTTTTGACGCCTGCTGGTTTTCTTCCTGGATTTGTTCGTAGATTTCTTTCCTCAGGATTTCGATGTTTTTGGGTGCTTTGATGCCGATTTTGACTTGGTCGTTTTTGGCTGAGACGATGGTGATTTCGATGTCGTCGCCGATTTTGATGGTTTCGCCGTTTTTGCGTGTCAGTACTAGCATACCGGTCACCCCTTTACCTTGTGGAGTTCTGTTTTGCCGAACAGGTTGTGCTTTGTTTTGTATTTTTCGTCGACAAGGATTACTTGCTTGGCTTTGTTGGTGGTTTTATTGATGATCACTGGAGCTTGAAGGTTTGCCGTTGTTTTTTCAAATGGATCTTGTACTGTCAGGATTGAATAGACCGTGACATCGTTCTCGGATCTTAATTCTAATTCTTCCACAACGGAATCTTCTAATTTAAAGTCATAGTCCTGGAAAAATGAAAACGGGCTCGCAATGACGAATGCCAGTTCTGTAGTTTCAACCGATTGTAACACTGAGAATGATCCGTCTTCATTCAATGGCAGGATCACAAACTTCATTTCATCCGGAAACCCGGGAATCCCTTTTTCAAAATGTAATATTTCTTCTTCTCTTATCTCAACTTCATTATGGTATTTCGTGTTTAATTTCATCTCAGAATCTCCTTTAAATCTCAAAGTCTATATTCAATGAATTTTTTTGTGCCAAAAAGATATCTGTTTTGCCTGGATAATAGCTGATTACGGGCTTATTCGGTGTAACTTCTATATTCACCGGGCGAACATTCCAACGGATGTTTGTCTCACCTGGGTCATAATTTATTTTGACACTATTATGGGACGGAATCCACCCAATATTAAAGTCTGACTGTGGCGGCAGGCTGTTCCGTTCGGCCTGGCTTCTGATAGCCGAGAATCCATTTTCGATCATCATCAGCTCGTCGCCTTCCTGTGACTTGGTGGCGATCATGTTCATCACCTGTTGATACCCTTGTCTTGTAGTATCTTCAATCATCCTGAAAACACTTTTCAGGTTCGCTTCCTCAAAGGCTTGCGTCTGATCAATCGTCAATCTCGGAGGACGACGGTCTACCATCATCTCCGGCCGCGGCTGTTCAATGCTCATATCCGCATGCCGCTGTTCAATTTGCACTTCACCACGGCTGGTATCCATGCCAATTCTAGCAAAAGTAGATTCCATCCTGATTTGAGGAATATTCATAGGTTCCCTCCTATTAGAAAAGCGTAAGCGCCTTGGTAAGCCCCGACAAGCGCTGGAGGGCAGACCGCTGAAGTCGTTCTTTGACTTCATCGGGCTGACCGAAGCGACTCGAGGGGCTAGGCGCTGGAGCTGGACACTTCTCGAATTTTAAAACATTTAAATTATTAAATTAATAGAAAAGCCTTATCAAATAGCTTGATAAGGCTTCATTTAAGTTATCTTAAGAAATCCATCAATGTCGGCTGGATGATTCGTGCGCTGACGCTTAGGGCCGCACGATGGACGCTTTCCTGTGACTTGAGGTCCATGATGACGCGCTCGATGTCGGCATCCTCATTGTCAGATAGGATTTTGGTTGCCATGACTTCCTGCTGACCGAGTCGATTTTCCATCATTTCGAGGCGATTGTAGCGTGCTCCAAGCTCGGAACGTTCTGCTGACAAGGTATTCATCACCTTATCGAGATCATTCAGCAGCTTGTCCAACTCCTGCGGGTTACCGCTGTCCAATTGGTCCTGGATTTTCTGGACTGTATCGAACATTTCCTGGTTGAACACATTGGCTGGATTGACATTAGCTTTCATGGATACGCCGCGGGAAACTTCAACTTGATAGTTATTGATTTCATCCTTGTACAGATTTTCAGCAACCTCTATCTTGTCCCCAACTTTAACGGTTGGCTCCAAGACATCTGTGCCGTGGAAGATATACCTACCGCCAACCTGTGTATTCGCTGTAGCTGCAAGGCTTTGTTTCAACTGCTCAACCTCGCGCGCTATCGCTCTGCGATCATCAGGGCTATTCGAATCGTTCTGCCCCTGGATCGTCAGCTCGCGTACACGCTGCAGCGCACTGTTCGCCTGGTCAATGCCTGCCTCGGAATTATCCATCCATAAATAAAGCTCAGAAAGATTCCGTTTATACTGTTCCACCTCTGTCAGGTTGGAACGGTAATACATCCCCTTCATCGCGACAACCGGGTCGTCCGAAGGTTTTGTGATTTTTTTGCCAGTGGCGAGCTGGTCCTCATATTGTCCCATTCTCCGGTAACTCTCACTAAGATGCTTAAGCGAGTTGGAGGAGAGCATCGATTGTGTGATCCGCATTTACTTCACCTTACCTTCCGGCTGTTCCCATGCCATTGATAATTTTATCAAGCATTTCATCCTGCAGCTTGATCATCCTGGCTGATGCGTTATAAGCATGTTGGAACTGGATCATATTCGTCATTTCCTCATCGAGGGAAACGGAGCTTACTGACTGGCGTTTATTTTCTACCGCTTGCTGGAGTGCCTGGCCGTTCATCGTCATCCGGTTCGCTTCCTGTGATTGAACCGCCATGCCGCCAATGACTCCCTCATAATAATCGCGGAAGTCCGAGAGCTCGGATTTATTCCCATAGTCAAAAGGCTTATTGATTACATTCGCGAGATTCAGGACATTCGTGCCATCACCCACTGTTGCCAGTTTCGGGTCCGTACCTGTTGCCGATGCAATATTGTCAAGGCTGTCATGAATTCGTTGGTCCACAGTAATCCGCCCTGCAAATCCTTCCCGTTCATCAATCGCACTAGACTCGGAATCAGCAAAAAATGCAATATCTTCTGCCTTTTCATCCTTGATTTCATTCGGGCTAAGACCCGATTCATGTACCGCATTGAATTCCTTCGCAAATGTAAAAGCAAGGTTGTCAAGTTCCTTTAGCATATCTGCATAGATCCCAGTCGCTTGACCATCTTTATTTTCATAGCCAAAGGCATCAATTAGACCGCGTAATTCTCCGCTAGACTTTATTTCGTTAAAATTGAGCTTAACTTCGCCGACGGTCACCGATTTGATTGAACCTCCTGCACCATCTTTATTGGCAGTAAGTTTATTATATCCTGCTGCCCCTACAAGAAGCGCATGCTGCTTGCCATCATCACTGACAAGCTTGATGACCGCCTTCCCCTCGGCATTCGGGTGGGCTTTGCCGCCGCTTTCAGCATAATCTACCTTTATATTCACAATCGATGAAAGCTCATCAATCAAGCGGTCGCGCTCATCATACAGATCATTTGGCAAAAAACCGTGCGGTTCAACGCCGCCGATTTGATCATTGATGCCGTTAATCTGGCTTAAAATAGAGTTCACTTTATCGACAGTCACATTGATCTGGTTGCCAAGGTCCTTCTGGACGGCCACCAAGGAGTTATGCAAATAGTTGAATGTATCTGCTACTGCAGCCCCTCGCTGTCTGACAACTGATCTCGCTCCCTCGTTATTCGGATTCACTGCAAGGTCTTGCAATGACTGCCAGAACTGATCCATTGTATTGGAAAGCCCCGAATCAGAAGGTTCATTCATGATCTGCTCCAGTTTTGCATAAGACTCAGCCTTGGAAGATGCGTAACCTAGTTTATTCGTCTCGCCACGATACTGGATATCCAGGAAACTTTCACGAATCCTTTGCACCGAATCAGCTTTTACACCTGTTCCAACCTGACCTGCAATGTTGGGTCTATTAATGGAGGCCGTCGGATAGGGTTCCGTCTGGGCAAAATTAACCCGCTGCCTCGTGTAGCCAGGCGTGTTCGCATTGGCAATATTATGTCCTGTCGTATGTAAAGCGGTCTGCTGAGTGAACATTCCGCGCCTTGCTGTTTCTAATCCCATAAAGGTCGATCGCATGTAAGACTTCCTCCAGTGTGAAATTTACGCTTTGGAACTGAACAGGCTCTTTCCCTGACCACCTGTCTCGTTCGGTCCATAGTTATAATCATCCTGCGGCGGTTCCACAATGCTCATTGAAAAAGAGATGAATTTCAGGGATTGTGAAATGAGACTTGTGTTCAAATCGTTCTGTTCCTGGATTTTTGTTATGACATCCCGGAGTTCCTTGCTAATTCCTTCTAGAATTCCCTTGTGGGGTTCAGGCATTTCCTCAAGGAGGTCACTTAAATTTCGGTCAGAAGCAGCTCTCCTCCGCTCTACTTCAATTTTCTCAATCGCCAGGATATGAGCCTGCTCTTCTTTTAATAACTGGGTAAGAGCCTGGATATCCTCTGTCTCCAAAATCCCCGTCTTCTTCAATGATAATTCCAGCAAGCTCTTATGCAGCTTTAAAAGCTTTTGCATGCTCTCAATTAAAAGATGGATGCTCATTGTGTTCCCCCGGCATTATTTTTTTCCATAAAAATCAAGGATGCTTTTTGCGATATCCTTTGGATTAGGCTTATAAGTCCCATTCTCCACCTGGACCTTCAGCTCTTCTACCTTTTTCTGGCGCAGCTGTTCAACTTCTGACAGTTGCTGCATCGCCTTTGCTGTTGATGAAATCTCTACCTTATCAACTGGTTTTTCAGTCTTCTTCAGTTCATCCATCTTATTAATCTGTCGGTTATATGGGTTGATTCGATTCGTTCCAAAATTATTGATTTTCATTAATTATCCCTCGCTTTCAATAAGTTGAGGATTCTACTCCTTTAATATCGGATATTTACCCGGTATATTTAGTAACAATGTAAAATAACGACTTTAGTCTTATTCTTTAGTAAAATAAGTCGCCTTATGGCTATTCAACTTTTGTTTGAACTCTTCTTCCCGCTCCAGGTGTTTTAAATCGGTCCTGAGTTCATCAGCGCAGCCTTCACAGAGTCTTCCAGTCCTTATCACTTTCCCGCATTTGTCACAAGGATAACCGAGGTTTGGGAATTGCGCGATTTGAAGCTTGCCATTTTTAATGAACTTCAGGATCAGTTTTTCCGAAACACCTGTCGCTTCAACCACTTGCAGCATAGTCGCAGCCCGGTTTTCACGTTTTCTCATATATTTAGAGACGGTATCATATGCCGCTTCTTCTTTTCTCCAGCACTTTTCGCAAACGTCCCGAAATTTATTTACCATATATATTTCGCCGCATTGCGGGCAATTTTGAAGGTCCAAGGTCCTTCCTCCTCCAATTTTATCTCAATCAGCGTGCCAAAGTGAACGAATACACCCTGGCAGCTCCGTTTTCTTTTAAAATTTTGGCTGCATGCCTCAGCGTTGAGCCTGTAGTATATATATCGTCAATCAGCAAAATTGTTTTACTGTTTAGATTTAGGTCTGAATCGAATTTGAAGACCTGCTGTAGATGAATTCGATCTGAACGGGATTTTTTTGACTGTTTTTCGGTATGGACTCTGGAGAGCAGTTGGGTTGGTTCGAAACCAGCAGTGGTGATTAGGGCTTCCGCCTGGTTAAATCCTCTTTCATAGAGTCGTTCTTCACTGAGCGGGATAGGGACAATATAATCATATTGGAAAGCTTGCAAAGTCTGTCGGATATCTTCCGCAAAAATCTCCCCAAGTACATAGTCACCACGGAATTTGAATTTCGCCACCACATCTTTTGTAAAATCGGTATACCGATAAAGTGAGCGGTTTCGATCGAGGCTCCCACTCCAGTGCTCATCTTCCTCCCATCGCTTGCAATCGAAGCATAGATTACCCACTCTATACTCCGCTTCCAAAAAGGCAAATGGCCTGCCGCAAATCTCACATACTTCACCTGTGATAGGAGCAAAATTATCATTGCATTCTCCGCATATCTTTGGTGTCTTTTCTTTGCCAAAAAGAATATTCCATGACAATACAGCTTCTATCTCCTCATGGCAGATCAAACAATGGCTCCCTTTCATACATCAATCAGTCCCTTCTTGATCCCTTCTTTGTTCATCAACATAATTTGCCTGCGGGCACTGAGCATCGCTTCTGTTTTTCCATAATGAAAAAACGTAACATCACCTGTCGGATACCCAGCACTTCTTCCTGCCCGGCCGGCAATCTGAACGAGAGCGCTCTCGATAAAAATTTTATCCTCCGATCCAATGACAGCAACATCGATATTAGGAATCGTAACACCGCGTTCAAGAATAGTTGTTGTAAGCAAGATAGGGATATCATTGTTCCGGAACTTCATCACTTTTTCTTTTCTGTGAGGATCTTCAGCATGGACGGAATCAATAAGAGGATGCAATTGTTGAAGGATGATGAGGATTTTGTCCATGGAGGTGATTTTCGGGGCAAAAATCAGTGCCTGTTTTCTGCTGACTAATCTGGATTCTATCCATTTTATTATTGGTGTTGACAGTCTCCCTTTACTGAGTTGCTTCTCCCAGTTTCCAGCCCACACAAACTGCGGTACTGGCAGCGGATGCCGATGAAAGCGGGCAGGAATCGTGACATAATCTCTTTTGCCAAGTCGGCACTCTCTCTGCCACTTTTTTTTAGGTGTAGCAGTTAAGTAAATCAAAGAGGAAGTTGGTTTTCTGGATTGCTGCACGGCATATTGGAGAGTTTCGTCAATAGAATATGGGAAGGCATCGACTTCATCGACAATCATGACGTCAAACGCCCTGTAAAAGCGAAGAAGCTGATGTGTGGTGGCAATGGAAAGCTGTACATACTCATGGCGTTCATCGCTGCCGCCATAGAGAGCAGCAATTTTAATATCCGGGAACACTTTTCGAAAACGAGGCGCAATCTCATGAACCACATCCGTCCTAGGAGTAGCTACGCAAACCCGCTTTCCTGTGGATAAAGCCTGCGCAATCCCGGCAAATAAGACTTCCGTTTTACCTGCCCCGGCAACTGCCCAGACAAGCAGTTCTGATGAGTTTTCCACAGCTTCCACAACTCGCCGGGAAGCAGCCTTCTGCCCTTCTGACAATTCACCTTTCCACTGAAGTGGCTCCGTCACTTGATCAAATCCCAGTTCCGGTCCCGCCCAGCTGATAAGAGGCGTGCATTCACTCACCCTTCCCATCATCAAACACTTTCGGCAATAGAACTCCACTTTTCCACAACGGGAGCATGGGAACTCCGAAAACCAGGAAGGATCTGTCGTGTCACATCTTGTACAAGACAGTGGCTTCTGGAGGACTCCCTTGCGGTAAGCTAAATAACCATGTTCATGGTGGTTTTGTATTTCCTCCATCGGAAAGGACAGTTCCTCCATGAGCAGTTGTTTACCAGCCAGCATTTTTTGCAGTTCGGGATTGTAGTGGAAAGAGCAATTTGTGGATAACGAAGGAAACTGAGGAGTATTCACATCGGTGAATACCGGTTCATCAACAGAATAATCGGTATTGGGGATTAAACTTTCTACTTTTGTCAAAGTTAATCACAGCCTTTTGTGGATTTATATGTGGATAACATGGTTTTTATGTGGATAATGTGGGTTAATTTGTTGGTAAGTGTCTGTTTGAGTTAATGTAAGCGGTTTTCCCTGTGGATAAATAGAAGTTGTTTGTAAAATGCCTGTTAGTAAGTGGATCGTTTTGTTGATAACTACTGTTTTTATGTGGACAATCAGAAAAGCGCAAGCGCCTTGATCAGCCCCGACAAGCGCTGGAGGGCCGACCGTTGAACTCGTTCTTTGACTTCATTGGGCGGACCGAAGCGACTCGAGGGGCTAGACGCTGGAGCTGGACACTGAAAAGAAGCGCCAATTCCTCATACGGATCTGACGCTTCATCATTGTTGTTAGAACTTTTCCGTAGTTATTTCTTATACCAGCCCATGCCCATCGATCCTTCTCCAAGATGGGTTCCGATGACTGGGCCAAAGTAGCTTAACATGAATTCGACATTCGGGAACTGAGCCTCTAGCTCACTTTTCCATTCAAGTGCTTCTGCTTCACGATTGGCATGGATGACGACCGCACGATACTCACCGCCGCTGTTCGCATCTTCCGCAAGCAATTCAACGACACGGTTCATTGCTTTTTTACGTGTACGCACCTTTTCATACGGAACAATCTTCTTATCCTCAAAATGGAGCAAAGGCTTCACCTGCAACAGGCTTCCAATCAGTGCCTGGGCACTGGACAACCGGCCGCCTCGCTGAAGATGGCTTAAATCATCCACCATAAAGTAAGCACGGATGGATTTTTTCACTTCATTTAAGCGCTCGATGATTTTCTCAGGTTCAACTCCTTGCTCTGCCAGCTCTGCGGCTTCAAGAGCATAAAATCCCTGAACCATGGCGCTGATCTCAGAATCGAACGGATATACTTTTATCCCCTCAACCATTTCACCTGCGCTAACCGCACCCTGATACGTGCCGCTGATCCCGCTGGATAAATGGATGCTGATGACCGAATCGTAATCCTTGGCCAATTTTTCAAAAAGCTCGACGAACTCGCCGATTGGAGGCATTGACGTCGTCGGTAGCTCGCGCTGCTTCACTTCTTCATAAAACTCTCCAGCGGTGATGTCTATTTCTTCTCTATATGTCTCATGATCGAAAATCACGCTCAACGGAATCATGTGGATATTCCATTTCTCCCGCAACTCTTTCGGGATGTAAGCAGTGCTATCCGTGATAACTGCCGTTTTCATTATTTTATTACCATCCTTATGTTTTTCTCTACAGTATGTACAATCCCATTTTATATGAACTTCCCGCAAATTGCATTCTTTCAGGGAAACTATTTGGGTAAAGAATTTTGGAAGTGCGGAAACTGGTTGGATAGTGCAGTTTTCGTGTCTCATATTGTTTCTATATGACCTTTTTGTCGTTTGCACTCATTTCCCTGCAGGTTGCCCTTGATTAGGTTCGCACGAAAAGTGGTGGCAGAAAATTTTATCAAAGAAAAATATTTTTTACACCGACATTTTTGTTTTTATAGCGAGTTTATCATTTATATAGCGACTTTCTTGTTTTTATAGCGAGTTTATCACTTATATAGCGACTTTCTTGTTTTTATAGCGAGTTTATCACTTATATAGCGACTTTCTTGTTTTTATAGCGAGTTTATCACTTATATAGCGACTTTCTTGTTTTTATAGCGACTTTTTCGATTTTATAGCGAACTGGAAAAAACAGCTGATTTTTCCCAGCCAAAATTCAAGTAGTTCTGCAACAAATATCAGGATTACAGGCTTCTATATCACTTTCCACCGGCCAATCACCTTAAATCCGTTTCTGATAAAATTAAAAAAACGCTGGCAATCGATTGCGCAGCGTTACAAATTTAAGAGACATATGAACGAATTGAACTTTCCAATCCTCTATTATTAATTTCTTCTGCCAGCATTTCAATAAAGGTTACATCCAAATTTAACAGAGTAGCCTTTTGGTAAGCTTCTAGTAATTTTTCATCTGTTAAGTCCAATAGCGTAGATATTTTGACCACCCCTTCGATTTACTGTTCCCTAATTATATCGGAATTTGTTAAGAGTTTGTAAATCTCTGGCGGTTTTTTTGTCGTATTTTTCCAACATAAAACGACAAAAAACCACATTCATCATGTCGACAAATGTGGTTTCTTTTGTTATCGAACTTCTACCCAGCCATTTTTGATGGCTACGACTACTGCCTGGGTT
This sequence comes from Mesobacillus sp. LC4, assembly GCF_053543455.1. Classification (NCBI taxonomy): domain Bacteria; kingdom Bacillati; phylum Bacillota; class Bacilli; order Caryophanales; family Bacillaceae; genus Mesobacillus; species Mesobacillus sp. LC4. The sequence continues at coordinate 590,821 of NZ_JBGCUB010000002.1, read as the reverse complement.
CGATCGTTTACATTCATTTTTTGCAGGATGTTGCTTACGTGGTTCTTGACTGTCTTCTCACTGATAAACAGCGCTTCACCAATTCCTCTGTTGCTCTTTCCATCGGCTAAAAGCTGGAGGACTTCACACTCACGGCGTGTCAGCAGGTGAAGCGGACGTCGTATTTCCACAGGGGAAACATACTTATCTTGTCCGTTTTCATCTTCAGAAAGACGGCGGTATTCTTTTACCAGGTTGTGGGTTACACGCGGGTGCAGATATGAGCCCCCATCTGCAACTACTTTTACAGCTTCGACTAATGCGTCGGCATCCATTTCTTTTAATAAATAACCTGTTGCGCCAGTTCTAAGTGCATGGGTTACATAATTTTCATCATCATGGATGGATAGAATGATAACCTTTGACTCTGGATACTTTTCAATCAGGTTAGCTGTCGCTTCCACTCCATTTGTGTTAGGCATGTTGATATCCATAATGACAACGTCCGGCTGATGCTGATCAACTAGCTGGATTGCTTCGCTGCCATCGTCTCCTTCAGCAACTACTTCAAAAGACGGTTCAAAATCCAGGATCCGTTTTACCCCTTCTCTGAATAATTGATGGTCGTCAATAATGACAATCTTGGTTGTCATACATTCGCCCTCCCTTACGGCTTTTGTCTCTATTTTTTTATCTCTAGTGGCGGCTACAGCCGCAATTGCTCTTTTTAATGATTCAATGGTATTTGGATAATAACCAGCGTCCCTGCACTAATTTTTGAATGAATGGCGAGCTCACCTTCAAGCAGTTCGACTCTTTCCTTGATACCAAGGATGCCAAAAGACTCAGGTTTTCTGTCGTTGATATCGAAACCATTTCCATCGTCTTTAATGACTACCATAACATTGTCTTTTTTAATCTCCAGCTTCACCTGGATCAAATGTGCATTCGCATGCTTGAGCGCATTTTGAACCGATTCCTGAACCATTCGGAACAGCGCAACTTCATACTTAGCAGGGAGTCGATGATCGGTCCCAATATTTATGAATTCAATTTTTGTGGAACTATGATACTCTTCGATTGTCTGTAAATATTTTTTGAGGGTAGGAACAAGACCGAGGTCGTCAAGAGCCATTGGCCTTAAGTCATAAATGATTCTTCGGACCTCATATAGTGCGCTTCGCACCATTTTTTTCATATCCTTGATTTCTTTGATTGCTTCGTTTGCGCTTCGCTCTTTATAAACCTTTTCGATCAAATCCGAGCGCATCATCACATTTGCCAGCATTTGTGCTGGACCGTCATGAATCTCACGTGAAAGGCGTTTACGCTCTTCTTCCTGAGCTTCAATGATTTTTAGTCCGAAGTCCTGCTTTTCTTTTGCGGTTTCAAGCGCTTCACCCATTTTCCTTATATCACTCATCATATAGTTCATGACTACAGAGATTTGGGAAACAAGATGTTCTGCCCGTTCAATCGTTTCGTTTAGACCAATTAATCTCCGCTCTAGATCGTCGCGTTTTTCACGGAGCTGTTTTTCTGTCTGTCGGTTCAATGTCAGGTCCATCTGAAGCTTATGAGCAACTTCATATGCTTCCCTGACTTGTATTTCAGTGTAATCTTTAAAATGCTTGCTCACTTCAGAAAGCCGCTTTCTTGCAGACCTTACCTGCGCCTCAAGCTTATCGCCCTCATTAATGATCTGTGCGACTTTTCGCTTGATTTCCTGGAGCTCCTGAGTGATAGATTCAAAGTCATTCCTGCATTCTTCTCCAATTCGGAAGATTTCATCTTTGCTGTTACCGACAGTCTCTATCATTTTTTCCAAAATGATATCCAGTGTTTTGCTGTCGAATTGTTTAATCACCATGAATAACTCCCCCACGGGTGGCACTTAATGATATTTTAGCGTGAAAAGTTATTTGTTACTAATATCAACAAGAAAATCATGCCATTTTTAACAAAAATCGTCATAAAGACATAGTTTTGATTTTTCATTCTAAGTCTTATATCCTATAATTCTAGGAGATAAACCTCCAATTGCATACAAAAAACTTTCTTCCAAATAATGTTTCCGCAACAATGAAAGGCTGTCAGACCACTAACTATTATAACATTCAAACACTTGCCCTGTATTAAAGTTATATTACAATCATAAGACATGTTGTTTGTGGCTAACTTGATACTTATAATGATTATATGAATTGTAGCATTAACACCGTTTCGGGAAAATAGAAATCGATGTGAAGGTGGCCGCAATCTATTGGGAAAATTTTTAATAGAGAGGAGCAGGAGACATGCTTCCTAGCTACTTTACTGTAAAAGGACATGGAATCAACGAAATAGAGATTCAAAAGTCTCGGTTCATTGCGTATATCTCTAGGGCCGAAACAGAGGAACAAGCACAGCAGTTTATCATGGACATAAAAAAGAAGAACTGGAATGCAACCCATAACTGCTCAGCCTATCTGATCGGAGAGAATGATCAAATCCAGAAAGCGAATGATGATGGCGAACCAAGCGGCACTGCCGGCGTTCCCATTCTCGAAGTCCTTAAAAAGAAACAATTAAAAGATACGGTCGTTGTCGTAACTAGATATTTCGGCGGTATAAAACTTGGGGCAGGCGGTCTGATTCGCGCATATGGGAAAGCAACCTCCGAGGGACTTGCTGCAACGGGTATTGTTGAACGGAAGCTGATGCAGGTGATGCACACGACGATTGACTATACCCTGCTTGGAAAAGTGGAAAATGAACTTCGATCATCAGTTTATCAATTAAAAGATATCCATTATATTGATACAGTAACATTGGAAACCTATGTTGAGGAAGCAAAGAAAAGCGAGTTTACCGAATGGATGGTCGAACTAACTAATGGTCAGGCAGAAATCCATGATGGAGAGGTTATTTATATGGAGGAAGACCTCTGACAAAAATTTGAATTTACTATAGAAGAAATAAATTGTAAAATGAAGTTTAGGCGAATTAATAATTCCCAAAGTTTTTAGACACATATACCTATTTAAGGAAAAGGAGAATATCATGGTTTCTGAACGACGCTCTTCTCTTAATAGCAAGAGAAGGAAGAGAAAAAGACTTGTCCGTTGGATTTTGATGCCTATACTATTGATTTTTGTGGCTGCTGCTGGATATGGAGCATTCTTATATACAAAAGCCGAAACCGTTATGGAAAAATCGTACAAACCAATTGAACGTGAAAAGACTCGTCCAGATGTGGATCCATTCGAAGAGAATATTTCTGTTCTCTTTATCGGAGTAGATGACAGCGAGAATAGGAAGTTCGAGAAAGGCTCAAGAACAGATGCATTGATGCTTGCGACTTTCAACCAAAATGACAAGTCAATTAAACTGTTGAGCATTCCACGCGATTCCTACGTATCCATTCCTGGCCGAACAAACAAAACGAGAATCAACCATGCCCATGCTTATGGCGGAGTTGAATTGACCCTTGAAACAGTGGAAGATTTATTGGATGTACCTATTGATTATTATGTAAAAATGAACTTTAATGCATTCATTGACGTTATTGATGCATTAAACGGTATTGAAGTGAACGTTCCTTACAACCTTGTTGAACAGGATTCAAACGACCGTGCCGGAGCAATCAGGCTTACAGAAGGATTACAAACTTTAGATGGCGAAGAAGCATTGGCACTTGCAAGAACTAGGCACTATGACAACGATATTGAACGCGGCAAACGTCAGCAGGAAATTATTAAAGCGATTATTTCTAAAGCTGCATCTGCTGGATCTGTTACAAAATATGCGAATGTTATCGAGGCAGTCGGTGACAATATGACCACCGATTTAAGCTTTGATGAAATGAAGTCATTCATTGAGTTTGCTACTGCAGGAAAAAATCTTAACACTGAAACATTAACACTTGCAGGTTCTGATTTAACCCTCGGCGGAGCTTACTACTATCAACTTGATGAAGCTGCACTCCAAGAAACGAAGCTTAAGCTGCAAACCCACCTTAACCTTGCTGGTACTGATTCATCAGCGATTGAATCGACATCAATCAATACAAACGAAACTGCTTCACAAGACCCTTCTAATTAAGAAGGGTTTTTTTATTAGTTACTCCTTTCTAATCCATTTACCACTGTATTAGTATTTCAAACCTAAAAAAATAACCCTTTGCCTTGGGGCAAAGGGTTATTTCATATTTAGCGGTCTCTCGCTTGCGAATATTTCACTGTCCTGAATATTTTTAATAATGGTCTGTAGTTTTTACCGACAAGTCCAATGCTTTCAGCAATGATCTCAATAAGAAGAAGGAGAATCGCAATCAGTACAAAAGATCCCCAAAGCTTTGCTTGTGAAAAGATGACTGCTGCTAATCCGAAGAATGCAGCCATTGCATAAATCATTAGCACTGTTTGTCTATGTGTATAACCAAGGCGAAGCAAGCAGTGGTGCAAATGTGATTTATCTGGCGCAGAAAGCGGCTGTTTATTGACAATCCTGCGGATGATCGCAAAAAATGTATCAGAAATTGGTACTCCGAGTATAATAACCGGGACAATGAACGAAATGAATGTTACGTTTTTGAACCCCAGTAATGATAAGACTGCAATCATGTATCCAAGGAACAAAGCACCTGTATCACCCATGAATATTTTTGCTGGGTGGAAGTTATAAATCAAGAAGCCAAGCGTTGATGCTAAAACAATGGATGCAAGCATGACTGTATACTGGTCACCCATGATGATCGCCATACCAGAAATGGTAATCAAGGCGATAGATGAAACTCCAGCTGCTAGCCCATCCAACCCATCAATCAGGTTAATCGCATTCGTAATACCAACAATCCAGAAAATAGTGATCGGTATGCTCATGAATCCAAATTGAATTTGGGAATCGATGAATGGAATGTTGATGAATGTAACTTGCACTCCGCCCCAGACTACTACAAGGCCTGCTGCGGCAAGTTGTCCAAGCATCTTGATTTTAGCAGATAGTTCCATCATGTCATCCAGTACGCCAGTGATGATGATGATCAAGCTTCCTAAAATAATGGCTGTATTATACTCGGCCTCTGGACGAAGTATCAAAAGACCGATTACAAAGCTTATATATATGGCAAGTCCGCCTAGGCGCGGCATTACTTTTGCGTGCACTTTACGCTGATTAGGTGCATCAGTCGCACCAATTTTCAAAGCCAATTTTTTAACTAAAGGAGTTATAAGGATGGAAGCGATAAAACATACTATTAAGGTTACATAAACCATGAAGATCCTCCTCAAATGTATCTTGCCCATAGACGTAATAAAGAAAACAAGTAAATTCAATCCAACAAAGTATTCGACGATGAAACACAAAATAAGTTTCTAATTTTATAGATTAAATTTTTAATAGACTAATATCGACAAATGTATCATGAGGAATTATAACACAGGTTATATCCATTGCAAATAGAATTCCCGTTTTAGAGAAGATAAAACTTTGAGGGTAATTATCTAAAAATTCAAAAATAAAGATAGACCTAAACAGTCAATAGGTCTATCTTCTCGAATCAATATGTTTTTATCCATGGAAAATTTCTGTATATTATGGAAAGTAACTCCGAAACTACTATTTATTAAAAGCCGAGGCAGGATTTCCACGCATTAAATCTCCATCATCACGAATGAGCTTCTTTTTATTCTCCATAACCGTGAAGATCGAGCCGACCATGATTAATGCAGCAAAAACCATGTTCTTGAACGAGAAGTCTCCGCCAAGGAACAGCACATCGATCAGGATCGCCCAGGCAGCGTAGGAGATGTTTAAGCCCATTGCGCGTACAGGCCCGACAAGATTGATTGCCTGATAATAAAAGATGTAAGAAAGCGTACCAGCTAAGGCAATTAAAGCAATCAGCCAAGTAGCATTCGTGCTGAGTACTTGCCCAGTCACTGAATGACCGACGAAAATCGGAATAATCAAGAGACCAAATATGACGGCAGAAGTGAATTGCCTGATCAATAAAGCCTGAATTGGAGAAACCTGGTCATCTTTCATTCCATAAGCTACAATTACGGATTCCATTCCCCAGCCAAAAACGCAGAGCAGGATAAAAATCAAGCCAATGGAGACGGTGCTGCCGCTGATCAGGTTTCCTGAGTAACTTAGCAAGGTAATGGACAAGATACTTGTTAATAAGCCTGCCCAATTCTTCAGGGATAATTTATCCTTCAGCAAGATAAAGGCAAAGAATGCGCCGATTGCTGGGTAAATCGATGAAATCGTGGCAGTGAATGAAGCACCGATACTTTGGACAGACAGCACATAAAAGGTCATTCCGACCGGTCCGCCAAGAGTTGCTGCAAGGACGACGAAAAGGCCGCTTCTCGTTTTAAGTTTCTTGAATGTTAACCCAAGCTCCCCTTTCACCCCTAGCAGGATCATCATCCAGATGGAAGACATTAAATCATGTAGGAAGGTACTGATCAATGGGGCTGCAAGTGCGATTTCTGCAAAAGACATAAATGTCGCCGATGCCAGGATGTATCCGATTAAAATCGTATCAATAGCCCAAAAAAGACCAGACGATATACCGAGGGATGCTCCCTTGATGGTTTTACTGTTCAATTTTGGCTGCCTCCCCGAACTTTTGTTTAAATAGCTGAATGTTCTCTTTCGCACGTTTGTAACGGTTTAGTCCATACGGCCCAAAATCGTCACCGCATGCTTCCTTCAATAATGTCCAAACACTCCACAGGAAATCCTGGAATATCTTGCTTATTATAATTCGTTCTCTTTCCTGTGTGGTTGGCGTTCCGTCAAAATACTGCTTTAGAAAAAGCTCTTCCTCTTTTTCATCAAAACCGCACTCCATTGAGAAAGCAGCCAAATCCCATAGCGGGTCATTCATCCCGCTATATTCCCAATCAATTAAATAAAGGGTGTCATTCGTGCTTCTGACAAAGTTCTCTGGAACCGTGTCATTATGGCATGGTGCAGGTTGCACGTGCATTTTTTCATAATAATTTTTAAGCTCAATAACCTGGTCCTTTACTTCTTCATAATCCTCGAAATAAGTTCCGCCAGCTTTATCAGTCAGCAGTTCATAAACCGCCAGTGTTTTGAATGTATCAAATTCATTAACCATTTCAATGCCTGAAGAATGCAGCTTCTTTAAGGTCATTGCTACCTGCCTGATATTTTCAGGCCGTTTCGCAGTCTTCGGATTCAACGTCTCAGCATCTGTAATGAATCGGGCAATCTTCAATCCGGTCGTTTCATCAAAATATAGCTGTTCAGGATTGATTCCGAGTGCGGATACCAACTCTGTATTTTTCTTTTCCTCAATCCTGTTTATCATATCCTGTGTGCCTGCGCCAGAAACCCTGACAACATACTCTTCATCACCAATGGTGGCTTTGAAGTTTTTGTTGGTCATCCCTCCAAAGGGCTTTACTTCTGTGATGATATTCTCATCCATATCAAGTGCTGAAGCAATTGTTTGCCGTAGTTCGTATTCTTTAAACAGCGCTTCCTTCCTTATTAACATCGGATAAGTCTTATCAATCACAGCTTGCAGCTGAGCTGTATTATCAACCTCAGCCCAGATCATATCTGAGATTTTTAAGAAGCCTATATTTATTTTCCTTGAGATATCAAGGAGCATATATTCGTAATTCATGAAAGGATTTTTGTTAAATTCAAACTGTCGCAGCATTTCCCTGTATACATCGATTGAGACCTTCGTAACTCCAATCATCTCTCCATCTATACGGTTCATTTGATGGATGTCCTTTGAAATCTTATATAAATAGCCGTTCCTGATTTCAATATATGCTTCGTCACCAGACCCACTTTCTTTTGTAACGAGGATACAATCCCTCTCTTTTTGGTCGAGCAACTCAATGATTGCATTTTCTTCTATTAAAATATCATCCTCAATTAATATAAAATCATCATTTATAAATTCCCTTGCCGCAGCAAGAGAAGCCATCGAGCCTGTCCATAAATAATCCGCATTATGAACGAAGTGAATACCAGGGCGATTAGCAATTGAAGGATGTGCGTCAAATGCCCAGGCTTTGTAACCCGTGACTATGACAATATTTTCAATACCATTCCTTGATAGGATATCCAGCGTTCTGTTAATCAAGGTGATCTCATCAATAGGAACCAGGCAAACAGGCTCTTGAAAATCGTTTTTAGCCCCGGCAGCAAGGATCACTGCATTTTTGATGCGCTTTTTTCCGCTAGTATGAAGAGTGACCTTAGTAGACTGGAACTCTTCCAGCTCCTGTTTAAGATACTCCTTGCCAGATTCAGTGACTGTATATTGAAACTTCTTGCCGTTCTTGTTTATGTCTAATAATCCGTTAGCAAGAAGCTTATTAATCGTATAATTTACCTTCCCAGCTGAAATATTGCATTTTTCCGCTATCGCTTTTTGGCTTAAATCAGGGAATTTGGATATAGTTTCTAAAATATAGAAGTTATACAAACGAATCGTCCTCTCAATTTAATATTTATATAATCAGTCATTAATCATTCATTTTTTGAACGATTTAATCATATCAGTTCAAAATTTGAAAGTAAACTCGAAAATGGTCATTTTCTGTAAAAATATTGAATCTCTTACTCAATCATTTCAGCCGATACTAGGAATGCTCTCATCATCAGACACAGAGATACAGTCAATTTGGCACAGAAAAAGGCCAGCAAAAATTTACTGGCCTTTGAAAAACCTCACTTTAGCTGTGCAACATCGAAGTTGATAATTTGATTCCGGAATTCTTCAATGATTTTATCATTCTCTTCTTTAGAGGAAATACCATTGTATTCTGCCATGTAATCAATCATCCAGTCGTTAATATAGCGGTAATAATGGACACTGTCCATATAGTTCTTCGCAACATACGTAATGGATGATTCTGTTTGGAAATCGTAAAGCTGGACGTTGTCATACTGGCTTATTTTTTCGAATACTGCCGCTTTGAATTTTGCCCTCTCCTCAAGATACTGTGGATTTTTCCGGTAAAACGAGACATGGTTGACAATTGGATAAGGCGCATAGAACAGTTTGAATGTGATATCAGGGTTATTTTTCACGAGAGGGATCACATTCGCTTCAAACGATTTCATCATATTTTCTACATGTTCATATTTCGGCAATTGGCTGCTTTGCTCCAGTCCATCAAGCTTGGCCGCCATGCTTTCAATTGATTGCGGCGGCACCCCGCCACCGAATTTATATAATGTTTCCACATCCCTCTTCCGTTCGTCGCCTTCCTTGTTGGCTAAAATGTTATCATACAGCACTTCAAAGGAATACGAGTTGAACAGATATTTGATGTCGTTCCATTTGGAATCATCATATAAAAAGTGCGGGAAGGAATTTTTCTCAGGTTCCAAGGTCCAGTCCGGTTCTTCGGCAAAAGAATAATAATTGATTTCCCAAATAATCGTCTTTAAATCCTGGTGCCTGATAGCGAGGTCGGCGACCATCGCTTGTTCCCTTGCCGTAGATGCCGGCAAAGCACCGTTGAAGGAAACAGTTTCCATTTTTTCATCTGCATGACTTTCGACAAAGTTCCTACCCATCGAAGTGGAGGTGAACAATGTTTCGTACTCCCTATTTTTCAGCAATCCAGGCATCTGGTACCTTTCGGTTGCCAGATATTGCGGCCGATAAAGGGTTTGCTCCCGATAATAGAATAAAGGGTCTACTATATAAATGAAAACGGCTACGATTGAGGCCAACAGTATGGAACAAAGGAAAAATAGCTTAATAAAAGATTTCTCGCGCATGATTCGCACCTCGTGCAATTTAGAAGTTGAAATACAAGAATTCACTTACCCTGTTCAGGTATAGTACTGATACGACAAAGAAAAACGCTGTTGCCACTGCATGTTTAATGGATGGCTGGAACAGGTTCATCTTTTCGATTGAATTTTTTGCAAAGAAAACGACAAGCAACCCTATTGCAAGCACAATAGCCAGATCAAGGCTGAAGAAGTACGTTGCAACAGGATAAGACCGCCCAGTAAGGTTAAGGACAGATTGAGCCAATCCTTCTGGCAGGGTCAACGTATGGAAGCTGAACATCTTCTTGATCATGACATTCGCCTGGTCAATGCTGATTGCTCTGAAATACACCCATGCAACGTGGACGAACATGAAGGTGATGAACCAGGATACCACTTTTGGGAAAGAAAAACCTGTCCGGCTCCACCATCTGTACAGAATGCTTGCAAACCCATGCATCGCTCCCCAGACAATGAATGTCCAGCCTGCCCCATGCCAAAAGCCGCTTATGAAGAAAATCAAAAACAGATTGAAATAGGTCCTAGCCTGTCCCTTCCGATTTCCGCCCAGAGGGATATAGACATATTGAGTAAAGAACCTTCCCAGAGTGATATGCCATCTTTTCCAGAATTCCTGGATGTTCAAAGACTTATATGGTGAATTGAAATTGATTGGCAGCACAACATTGAAAAGTAGGCCGATTCCGATTGCCATATCACAATAAGCGCTGAAATCAAAATACAGCTGGAAGGTGTAGGACAGCGTTGTAACCCAGCTGTCATACAGTGACAGTGATGCCATATTGCTGTAACCGTCATTTGCCCATAGAGCAAAGGTGTCCGCAATGATGACTTTCTTGAACAAACCTATCCCAAATATATAAAGCCCGCGGGAGATGTTCGCATAGTTCAGCTTCCAATTTTTCTTATCGTTGAATTGGGGCATGACCTCGCTATGATGGACAATTGGCCCGGCAATCAACTGAGGGAAAAAGGTAACGAACAAAGAATAATCTAGAATGTTATAATCCTTCGTTTCCAACCGGTAGCTGTCCACAAGGAAGGCAATCTGCTGGAAAGTGAAGAAACTGATTGCAAGCGGCAGCGCAAGGTTCAGCAGGTTCTGGTCAAGGCTGAACAGCGAATTGAAATTTTCGATAAAAAAGTCAGAGTACTTATAATATCCAAGAAGCGCGATATTGATTGCAATTCCGACACTAACAACAAGCTTCCTGATGATGTGACTGATATTTTCCCGAGTCAGGATCTTGCCGAAGTAGAAGTTTACAAGAATCGATCCGATGATCAGGAAAAGATAGGATTCATTCCAATAACCATAAAAGAATAAAGAACTCAAAACGAGGAATGCTTTCCCTATGACCGGCTTGATCCGCAACAACGCAAAATAACCGATAAATACAATAGGAAGGAAAATGAAAATAAAAGTATATGAATTAAACAGCATTCGCTTATGCTTCCCTTCAGTAAAGATGATTTCAACGGATAGTATTCTATATGATTACCTATTAAATGTAAATCACATAATAGAGAATAAAAAATCTAACACAAAATTGGAAGTCATCGAATCTTGATTAATTCGACAAAAAAAGTTATCATAGATGCTGGTTTAAGTGAAAAATCCAAAAATATTTGCCTGTGTATAAAAATGCAAGATTGCAGCAGATGGCACCACTTCCTGAAGACTAAAAAACCGGCTAACTGCGGTATAGCATGGCAGAATGGGAACAGTGAACATCTTAGCGAACAATCCGCGCAGCCAGATATTTAAATAAATATAGAGGTTGGTAAATGATGAATATACTACGCAAAGACAGCTTGGTTTTGCTGCTGTCTGTCTTACTTGTTACTTTTAGCATCTTGGTTGGCAACACCTACATTGCGTTGGCTGCATCTGTCATCCTCGCCCTCTTCACTTTGATGAACAGGCAGGCGGGACTTCTGCTCCTCATTTTATTTGTATCATTGAGGCCCTTTTTAATCGAAATGAATTCCGGGCTAAAGATCACGGGTGACTTAATTATATTTGCCCTCTTGATTTGGACAGCTTATGACAATCGGAAAAACTTGAAAAACCTATTCCAATTCCAGGTGTTCGAGCTGGCGTTCTTCGCCTTCCTGGCGGTGGGTATCATTTCCGCTTTGATTACCGGTGTCGAACTGATGGCGATCATCCTGCAGGTCCGTGCTTACATCCTGTTTTACCTGGTCTACTATGTTATCAAGAGAATGGATCTTACTGAAGCATTCAAGAAAAGGGCAATCCTGCTGACATTCGTCACTGCTGTGATCCTGTCTATTCATGGTTTTGTGGAAAAGATATCCGATAAGACAGCTTTCATGCCAGAAGCATGGCAGAATTGGAGCCTCTCGAATACAAACCATATCCGTGTCTATGGTCTGCTAAAAGGACCGAACGAATTGGCTCTGTATCTGGCAATTGCATTTTTGATCTCACTTGCCTTATTCAATCATTTTAAAGGAAACAAAAGGTGGCTATTTTTAGCTGGCCTGTCCACGATTGGTGCAACATTCCTGCTGACTTATTCACGCGGAGCTTTCCTTGCACTTTTTGTGTTCGTTATTGCTTATTTCGTCTTTTTCCGTAACCTGAAGAGATTGGTGCCTATTTTGATGGTGACCTTTGTATCGGCTGGCTTGTTTTATGCAGTAACAGCCACAGCAGATTTCTATCAGGACAATGTCCTGTATGCAGTCGATAACGTCGATGGTCTTGATGAGGAGGATGACACTTCATCTAACAAAAACAAAGAGGAAACAGGCTACAACCGTTATAAGGAGGCTTTTTCTGAGGATACAATTGGCAAAAGCAGCGCGGACGGCAGGATTTATTATGTGACAAAGGCAATTGAAGTCTTCAAGGACCATCCAATTATCGGAACTGGTTTTGGAACATTCGGAGGAGCAGCGACACTTGCTTACTCATCACCAATCTATGATGAATATGAAATTGGCTTCAATTTTTACTCAGATAATCAATATATCCTGACACTTGCCGAAACAGGCATTGTCGGCGTGTTGATCCTGACTGTCTTCATTGGTTATTTATTGCTGATTACTATTAAAATTTATAAGCAGTCAGACCGCCCATTGGCGATTACCCTTGTCTTCTTCTTCGTGACAATGATGGTCGGGGGCCTGGTCTATAACATCCTTGAAAATGATACGTTCATGCTCTATTACTTCCTGGCCTTAGGATTTGCCTTCCACAGGCTTAAACAACTGAAACATTAAGACATCCAAAGGACGATAGATATTTATCGTCCTTTCGGTTTATCCAGTTGCTGTTTGGATAAATATATATAGTTTTGCACTTATCATTGATTTAATAGATTACAAATATGAAAGAAAGGATTACCTTGCTATGAAAAAAGTATTTGACCGACTTAATCTTAATAAAGCTAAAATATGGTACATCCTTTTATTGCTGCTCGCCCCGCTCGTATCATTATTGGCGATCGAATCGATCCACCGCGGATCTTTTGCGGCGGCGTTAAAATGGATTCAGGAAAGCAGTGCAGCATTTGTCATTTCCTATTTATTCTTCCTTCTGTTTATTTCAACAGTATTGTTTATTCCGAAGAAATTATTCATCCCATTCATCATCCTGCAGCTAGCCTTCTTTTCTGTCGTTGCGTTTGGCAGCTACCAGAAGTTCAAGCTTAGAGGGGATTATCTTACACCAACTGACCTCGGCCTCGTAAAGGAAGGTGCAGCCTTCGCAAACGTCCTAGACGGCTTTTTATCAGTCAAAATGGCCATGGTGGCTATTATTGTTTTGGCTTTCATTTTTGGGGCAGTCTATTATCTAATGAAAATCACAGAGCCGTTGAAGTTGAAAATTCGTCTAATGATCTCTGTGATCGCGATTGCCGGAACAGCAGCGATATTGTTGAATCCAACGGTATTTTCCATAAGAGCCTCGGCTGTCGGCAATGTTGAGGAATACCAGAAACTTGGGCTGGTTGGCGGTTTCCTGAACCTGAAGGAAGAGTCAAAAGTGGTCCATCCGACTGAATACAGCAAGCGAGAAATCAATAAGATCGTGGAATCCCTGCCTGAAACGGAAGGTGTGGACGAAGACTTCAAACCAAACGTAATTGTCGTCCTCGCGGAAGCGTTCTGGGATCCATTACTGTTGAAGAATCTATCATTTGAAGAGGATCCGATTCCTTATTACAGATCTCTGACAAAGGAACATTCGTCAGGCGAGCTTCTTACCCATATTTTTGGCGGAGGAACCATTAACACGGAACTGGAGATCATGACAGGAATGTCAACCCGCTTCCTGCCAGAGGGTAAGGAAAGTTATAACGCTCAAGTCAACCGGCCAATCGATGCCCTGCCTCACGTTTTCAGGAACCAGGGATATAACACCACGGCAGTCCACACATTCAAGAACTGGTTCTATGACCGGAACCTTACGTACAAATGGCTTGGCTATGAAAAATTCGTCAGCATGGAGTTTTTCTCCAATCCTAAGATGATTGGTCCATATATCGACGACCGAGAGTTGATGAAACAGACGGTCAAAGAACTCAAAAAAACGGAAGGTCCTGACTTTATCAATACGGTTACCGTCTCTAGCCACGGTCCATACGATGATATTCGTTACGACCCGCTTCCCAGCTGTAAGAACACACCTCAGCTAACCAAGGTGCCTCAGTACGTCCTTGACCTTTACTGCCAAGTGCTGAAGGAAACGGATGATTCAATCAGGGTCTTGATTGAAGGTGTTAAAGAACTCGATGAACCAACAATGGTCGTGATATACGGGGATCACCTCCCGATGCTTGGCTATGATTATGCGGTGTATCGGGAAGCCGACTACTTCAAGAGCATTCATGCCTACGAAGATTATTTAAAGCTTCAGACCACACCATTGCTCGTATGGGATAATTACTCTGAAGGCAAGAAAGAAGACTTGCGGATGACGCCTAACTTCCTGGGCTCCTACATCCTTTCTCACGCCAAAAGGGACAAGTCGCCGATGTTCGCGATGGCTGAAAAAGTATATGAGGAAGGGACACACGTCATTCCTAAAAAGCCATTTTATGCAGATGAGAACATCGATGAAAACAAGCTGAAAGAGTATCAGCTCCTCCAATATGACACGTTGTTTGGCGAACAGTATAGCTACAAGAAGAACCCAGTGAAGCCTCATGACGATTACTTCTTGGGCAGCGAGAAAATGAAAATTACGAAGCTGAAGATGACAGAAAAGGATAACCTTAAAGTCTCCGGCAAGCATTTTGTCTCAAACGCCAAAATCTTCATTAACGGAGAGCAGCAAACAACTATCTTCAATGATGAGAAAACATTGATTGCTTCAGTTCCAGAAAAATTTAATGGTAAAGAAATAGAAGTTGTCGTCAAGGTCCTGGACGATAAGGAAAATAGCATAGCTGAATCGAATGGAAAGAAAATGATGATGGAATAAGAAAAAGGCTGAGGAAAATCCTCAGCCTTTTGTTATGGTCATTTCTTAAACCCAGGCAATTTATTCTTCACTTTATCAAGCAGCAGGTACAGCATTTCGTCCTTGGTCAGCCACATCAGTGCACCATAGACGGCAATACATGCCAGTACGATGACGGTGAAAAGAACATAAGTACCTGAGATGAAACTCCTCAGAATATAAGAAATCGGGAAGAATGTCAGTGAGAATAGCAGGTATTTCATGTTGGTTTTGTTAAAAAGGTATAAAGGTATATCCAGCCTTTTTCGGATATAGTAATATTCCATCGCAACAAGCAATACCGTTGATGCAGCTGTCGTCCCAATGGCCACCGCAGCACTGAATAGATCTAGGTACACAAAAATAGCATTTAGCATCAAGTTGAAAATACCGCCAATGACAATGAACCTGACGAGGATATTCTCTTTCTTTTTCACATACATGACCTGGTTGGCGAGGACATTGTCAGTACCGACGAAAATCATGTAGATGGAGTAGACAGCAAGGACCGAACCAGCTCCGGCAAACTCACCGCCTCCATAAGCGATTACCCCCAGGTCAGATATTGCCAGCAGGCCTACAGCTGCAGGGAAAAGGACAGCATAATATATCCTTGCAACTCTTTGTACGAGATTCACATAGGATTCCTCATCATTGGATGAACCGAGTATATAGGAAAGCCTTGGTATTGTCACCTGTACAACGCTGAGCATCAGTGCGCTTATTATCGTTGTAATCTGCTTCGACATGACGTAGAATGATACGGCCGCATCGCTTACATAACGACCTAGCATGAAGATATCCAACTGGGAATAAAGGATATTCCCGTTCATGAAGATAACTACCAAAAATAACGGTTTAATGTGAGGCTTGAATTTCATATGTGAAAAATCAAACTTCACTTGTCTTTTTATATAAACAAAACTGATGATATTGTTCAGGCTTGTCGTCATTACTAGAAGTGATGTGAAAATCAAATAATCTGCCGAACTTTTTACGAGAGCAATCAATAGGACGACATAGATGATTTTTACGATGATCGTTTTGATTGTGATGAAATCATAGTTTTCAAATGCCTCATTCAGCCATTCAACATAAAAGATATTCATGACGAAGCTGAATGAGAAGATAAGGAGAATCGGGAACAGGTAATGGTCACCATACCCCAGGAAAGTCACTAACAAGTAAGCAGCCATCGTAACGGCGTTCGTGATCAAGCTGAATGTGAACAACGTCGTGAAAAGCTGGGCTACCTTAGTCTTATCCTTTTTGATCCTGCTGATTTCCCGGAGCCCGTATTGGTAAATCCCAAATGTCGCGAAAATGAAGAAGTAATTGAAAATGGACTCTCCATATTTCACTTTACCAATGGAGTCAGCGCCTAAAGCACGATACACATAAGGGCCGATCAGGATCGGGACGATTAAGTTAAAGAAATTTAACGCTATCTTATAAATGGCATTTTTAAAAAGAGATTTTTCCATATTTCGTTTCATATCCAATCCAGTCTTAAGTAAGTATGTTAACTTAAGATTTTAGTATAGGCCTTGTTGACATCTGCGACTTGGTTCATGATTGAAAAGTTTGAGCGGCAATGCTCACGGAAAGCCTCTCCAATGAGTGATAATTGGTTCACTTTCTTCAGTTCGGCAGCCTTAAGTAGTGAGTCTCCAATTCCTTTGTAGTCTCCACCATCATGTACCCATCCATGCTCAGCTGATGGAATCATTCTGCGGACTGCTCCTACATCTGTGCTGATAGCCGGAACACCTGCCCTAGCAGCCTCGAGCAGTACCAGTGGGAAGCTCTCGCTTTTGGAAGTGAGGATGCCCAAATCAGCCATTGGGTATAGATCAATTACATCGTCACGGTGGCCAAGGAAGAGGATCTCTTTTTTTAGTCCAAGCTGCTCAACATGAGAGACTAAAACATTTTTTTCATTTCCATCGCCTACCAATAACAGTTTGACCTTATCTCCATGGTCAATTGCGTGCTTCACTGCTTTAAAAGCGGTCAGATGATCCTTTACTTTTTCGAGCCTTGCCACCATGATGACCACAAGTTCGTCATCATTCAGTCCGAACTGCTGTCTATTATAAGGCTTTCCGGATACGGCGTCGAACTCGATGCCGTTGAGGATCGTCGTGATTTTATCTTTGCTGATTTTATATTCTTCATGAAGAATATCATGGAATTTTTCAGAGATGGCCAATAAATGATCTGCCTTTTTGATGGACCAAGTATTAAGGAAGGTGAACACCTTCCCCTTGGTGCCTTGTCCCATAAAGTCATCACGTGGGTCGCTATGGATGGTCGTCACCCACTTAGCGCTCGTTTTCTTTTTCAGGAAAGTGCCAAACAGATTCGCCCTCGGACCGTGTGTATGAATGATATCAACATGATTCTCGTTTACGTATTCAGAAACAGCGGCGACCACTGAAAAATCCAGCCTCGAGGATTGCTTGAAGAGTTTTACTGTGATGCCAAGCTTTTCAGCCCTTCGTGACATCTCACCTTCCTCGAAAACACCTAGAATTACCTCGTCCCGTTTCATATGCTTCAAGAGCAGAAGAATATGATGCATGCCTCCGCCCGTTTCATTTCCCGCATTTAAATGAAGAACTTTCATAGAATAGATTCCCTTCGATTAGCGTTTCCGCCTATTCTTTTCTTTGACGACCTCGACAATGAACAGAGGAAGTGCCAGCATTCTTTTCCATCTAGAGGGCTGCTTCAAAAGCCGGTACAGCCATTCAAGGTTCAGCTTTTGCCAAATGTCCGGTGCTCGCTGGACATGCCCAGCAAGGACATCAAAGCTGCCGCCGACGCCCATGAATAAACCTTTATCGAATGTTGGCATATACGTTTCAATCCATTTTTCCTGCCTTGGGAAACCGAGAGCCACGAACACCATATCCGCTTGTGCTTCTCTTACCAGATCAGCGACTTTCGTGTCATCATCCTTGAAATACCCATGGTGCGAACCCGCTATGACCAGGTTCGGATAGTCCTTCTTCACGTTCCTGACAGCTTCCTGAAGCACTTCATCCTTAGCTCCAAGGAAAAAAACACGCCAGTTCTTCTCGTTTCCTCGCTTGAGGAGCTCAGTGAGCAGATCGAAACCAGCAACCCTTTCAGGCAGAGGGGTGTTAAGGATCTTAGACCCGATTATAACGCCAATCCCATCCGCAATCACCATATCCGCATTAGAGACCGTCCTCATATAATCAGGATGATCCTTCGCATGCATCACAATCTCAGGGTTCGCCGTAACAACAAACATCTTCCCACCGCTGTCAATACTCCCCTCAACCGCAGAAAGAATCTCCCCCCGACCCAACCTAACAAACTTAACACCTAAAATATCAACTAAATCACGCACAAACAAAACCCCTAACTTTCGACATATTTCGGGTGGTGACAGGCACCACCCCAATGATAACTTCATACGGAGACAGATGCCCAACCTACAAAACACGGTATTCGACAAAATTCGGGTGGTGACAGGCACCGCTCGAAATACAAAAAATAAAACGATCGTAGGACCGTTTTATTTTTGCGGTTTGTTGTCGGACATCTGTGGTCTTGAGAATTTAAGGTTTGCCATGTGGCTTACCCGGTCTTCTGGTTTTGGGAGTTCCATGTAGTTTCCATAGAGTTTTTCAAGGTATCGTTCATAGTTATTTGGTATATAAAATTCATGTTTCCCGAATTGCCCTTTTTTCAATGGGAAGATTTCATCTACATTGAAGTATGCCCAGCCGTAATAGGGCAGTTCGATACCGTATGTCACAATATTTGTTTGTTTATTGTACTTGCTGTAAATATTGTGGATTTTCACTTTATTAATTGTCCGTTGAATCGTTGTTTTCAACGGGTTCCCACTTAATGGATATCGAATGGTTGCTACCCTGTTTATCAGTTTTTCCTTCATAGACTTCTTGTTTTCGTACTTTTCTGGAACAAAATCAAACGGGAACACATCGATGGACAGGCCTTTCGTCCAGTTACCCCACCAATCAACCCACTCGAAATCTTCCATGTACATAATTTTCAACCAGTTATGCAGCCCATGCGTTTGGTGAACTTTAGACTGTACTTTATAGGGAGAAGGCAGTTCCTCTTGGATAATTCGCAGAAACTTATTGTAATCTTCTCTCATCATTCCTATATCAGCATCGTCATCCCAAGGTATAAATCCCTTATGCCTAATCGATCCAAGCAATGAACCGTCCGTCAGCCAGTACTTGATCTCATGCTTCTCACAAATCTGGTGTATCACAAAAAGCATATCAGTCATCACACTCTGAGCTGCCAAAAGAGGGTTTTGTTGATCTATTTCCTTTTCCAATGGTCTATCCCCCTTTGAATCAGATGTAAGATAATTTAGTAGTTAAAAACTTAATGAAACTACTATAACGTGATATTTAATATTTTGAATGCCTTAGATTCCAGGTTAAATCTTCCACTCCATAATCGTCTTTCCCCATGAAGTAGAAAGGTCGAACTCGAAGGCCTTGATAGCATCCTGGATGGACTTAACTTCATTCACTGAACCGACGATTGTAGTCAAATAATCAACTACTTCTTTATGCTCGTCCAAGAAGTTCACTGTATCCTCGAAGTCTATCCTTCCGCTTCTGCTGCTTCCGATAATCGTCAGTCCCTTTTCCAGTACCATTCTTGTATTGATTTCAACAGGATACTCTGAAACACCAAGAATGGCTATAGAACCTTCCGGATGAATATGATCGATGATCTGGTCGATAGCATATTGACTGCCTTTCCCGCCTGCACATTCGAAACCATGGTCAATCCGGACATTCTCAGGGATATCATCAATCAAATAGGTTTCATCAGCAAATGAGAAGTTATCAAGTTTCCACTGAGTCTTTCCAAAAACATATACTTTGCTATCCTTATAATGCTTTTTCAGGATTAATGCAGTGATAAACCCTAAATTACCGTCACCCCAGATGCCGAATGAATTCCTTCGGGAATGCGCTTTTGCCTCGAAACGCTTTAAGGCGTGCATGCTGATGGTGATTAATTCTATGAAAGCCGCGACATGCGGATTGATAGATTCCGGCAGGATTACGACCCGATCTCGGTCCATAAACACATAGTCCTGCATAAAACCGTCAAATCCGCTAGAACGGAACTTAGACGACCTAAGATAATTTTCAGCAATGATTTCATCGTTCTCTACCGGGGTATTCGGAACCATTACCACACTAGTGCCAGGCTTGAGCTCGCCTTTCGGGTCATAGACGACTTTCCCGATTCCTTCATGAATTAAAGCCATCGGCAATTTTTTAGCCATCGCCTCTTTTCCCCGGGTTCCAGTATAATATCGCTGGTCAGCATTGCAAATCGACAAATGTGTTGGACGAATGGCAATATATTCTGAGTTAATCGAATGGTCATTGTAACTAATCTCAAATTGCCTAGCCGACACAAGACGGTATACTTGATTTATCATTTTACATCTTCTCCTGTATCATGGCGTTTGCCACTTTAAGATCAAACGGAGTAGTGATTTTGATATTAAATACTTCGCCTTTAACGATTTTCACTTTTTCTCCATATAGAGTGAAGATTTTACAAGCATCAGTCAAAATGCTCTTTTGGTCTTCTGACAGTGAATTATAAAGCTCAACAAGTTTTTTAATACTGAAACTTTGGGGTGTTTGTCCCTGATACATATTGTCACGCTTCGGGATGTTGGAAATATAGACTCCATCCTCAGATTCAATGATCGTATCCACCGCGCTTACTACTGTGTCAACAGCACCGCTTTCTAGAGCAGCGTCGATGTTCTCCTCGATGATCCTATGTGTCAGGAATGGGCGAACTGCATCATGGGTAACGATTATATCATCATCATTCAGCCCGAAATTATCAGATATGTGACGAATTCCGCTCATGATTGATTCATTACGATCCTTGCCGCCTTCGACTACAATAATCGGATGGTTTTCGCCGATGTGCTTGCGAATGATATCCTTTGTGTAATTGATCCACTCGCTTGGTGTCACGACAAGGATTTTATCGAATCTGTCATTCAAGATGAACTTTTCAATAGTATGAATAATAATCGGTTTGTTATTCAATGTAAGAAACTGTTTCGGCATATTGATATTGCCCATTCGTGTTCCTTTTCCGCCTGCAAGGATTTCTGCGTATATCATGATTCATACCTCGTTTCATCGTTTTTGGTGTTATTGCTCCAGCAGCAGCTTGACTGCTTTTTCGGTCGATTTCCCATCGAATCCGGCATTGTATTCTTTCGCAAATTGTAAGACATCTTCGCGATAAGTCTCCGATAGCCTCTGGTAATCCTTTAATTCAGCTGCAAGCTCTTCCTGGGTAAAAACAATCGGTCCAGGCAGCTTAGTTCTATAGTCGAAGTAGAAGCCTCTCTCATAAGCATCCAAATCATATGAATAAAAAATCATTGGACGGCCTGTGATGGCGAAGTCAAAAATGACCGAAGAATAATCTGTGATCAGGACATCAGCAATCAGCAGCAGATCCTGGATATCATCGATGGATGACAAGTTCAGGACGAATTGTTCTTCTTCCTTTGTCGCTGCTTTAAATTTATAGTTCGCAAGGAACGGATGCAATTTCAGGACAAAAACGTATTCCTGGCCGAGCTCTTTCTGGAGTTTGCTAAAATCCAGGTTGATTGGGTTATCATTATCAGTGTCCCTGTAGGTTGGTGCGTACAGGATGATTTTCTTGTCATCAGGTATATTGTAGTCTTTGTAAAAGTCTTTTTTCATTTTGGCGATATCATTCGTCTTGAAGAAGATATCATTACGCGGCAGTCCGATCGGATAAATCTTCCTTTGATCAATGCCGCAAGCGCTCGCGTATGTTTCGACGATGCTCTCTGAACTTGAAATCAGCTTTGTCCAGTGGGATGTATCCCGCTTCCAGCTATCCTTTTCTTGCCCCCTGCTCTCCGGAAGGTCAAGTCCGAACTTCTTGAATGCGCCAGCAGCATGCCATGTCTGCAGGTATACCGTTTCCTTACGAGGCGACAAGTCCGGGTGAAGATTCGTATTGACTACCCAGTACTTCGAAGTAGCCAGTTCATGCAGGAACGAAACTGAATAGTAGCCGACAACCTTATCTCCAGCATGCTCATTGTTCACATCTGCCTTGTTCAGGACTATGACATTCGTGTACTCGGGATAATGTACCTTGATGTGATCGTACATACTCTTAGGATTACAGCCAAATCGATTCCCATAATGAGAAATGTAAATGATCTTCCTCTCATTTACCGGCAGCAACTTGAAGAGATTGTACAATACTTTATAGAAAATAAACTGGTACAGCTTCTTGATCAATTGCTTCATCTTAGAATTCCTGCCAATCCTTGACCTATAACATAATAAAAGCGATATTGCTTCCATAAATATCGCTTCATCTATCATCGCTATAGGCATGTAGTCATAAAATGTTTTCCTATTAATGATAAACAAACTAATTACAAATTTCAACAGATATCACCAAATAGCCCCTTCGACAAATTTCGGGTGGTGACAGGCACCCGTCGAATTCGTCGAATTTCAAAACACCAAAATAAAAAAGCCTGATATCCAGAAACGGCAACGCTTCTGGATACAGGCTTTTGATTCGACAAATTTCGGGTGGTGACAGGCACCTCTTTATTTATACTGTGGTACATCGAAGTACAGTGTTGGTGATTTGAGTAATGCGTATAGTTTGCTGAAGCTGTTGACTTGTTTTGCGGCCCAGCCGATGTCTGTTGCGTATTGGTGTCTTGCTGGGTTGGCTGGGTTCCAGCGCATTTTGTAGAGTGTGTCCTGGCCTTGATGGATGTATTTGCTGGCGATGAGCTGTGCTCCGCCAATAATAGCATCTTCAGGCGTGAACCATCCTTGATCATAAGCGAACTGTGCTCCGCATGATAAAGCGCAATTGTCATATGCTCCGTAACCATACATATTGTAAACTTTCTTACCATTAATGGTTACTCCATTAGCGAGTTCGGATGTTCCATGGCCCGTTTCTAACAAAGCATGCGAAATGAGATAAATCTCATTCACACTATAGTCCTTGCTCGCCTTGATGAATGCCTCTGCTTTCCCTGTCAGGATTCCCTTTTTGACAAGGATCTTCTCATTGATTTCCGCAGCAGTTGCCTGGGTGTTCTTTGATAGTGAAAGAAATTGATAATACGAATCATCAGTTTGGCTGAAGTTATTCGGATTCAGGTAATATGCTACATCTTCTGCTTTAGCATTTCTCCATGCACCGAACTTGATTTCGTACCAGTCTCCAACTTTAGCTACGATTTGAACAGTAGTTCCATAATAGACATATCCATATATATGATGGGTAGTATCCATTCCAGCCCTTACATTCAGCTTGTTAGCTGTCACAGTCCCAACATTAGGAGTGCTGGCACTGACATTGACAAAATCTCCGCTGACATACGCCTTATCATTCCTGTATTTATCAGTCTGTGGCGAAACAGCCATTTGTCTTTGTAACATTTCAGCAAATGTCAGGTCATATGCTGTATTCGAAATGATTGGCCCGGTATTTAGAGCGCCATTTTCATAAAAGTAGTATACCCGGCCATCAATTGTCTGCTCACCGGTTACCATCTTTCCATCTGCATCCAGATAATAAGTCTTGCCATTATCCTGCAGCCACCCCGTCACCATGGCACCTTCTGCTCCAAGGTAGTACCAGTACCCCTGATATAATAGCCAACCTGTTTTCACCGTTCCATCCTGATTAAAATAATACCAGGTTCCTTCAAGCTTGACCCATTTGCTTGATGCCATCTCTCCGCCTGAGCTGAAGTAGTAGCGTTTTGTATCAATGGTCTTCCAGCCTATCGCTCTTTTCCCATCAGCTTCGAGGTAGTATCTTTTCCCGGCGTCTGTGAGCCAGCCGGTCATGGCAGCTCCATCGCTGCCAAAGTAATAGTAGTGGCCGTCAATCAGCAGCCAACCTGGTCCAACAAGTCCATCTACGCCAAAGTAGTAGCGTTTGGCTCCCTCAACCTGCCAGCCGTTGTACATAGATCCATCATTATTGAAGAAATATTTCTTTTCTCCTAAAGCAAACCAGCCAATTGCAGCAGCACCGCTGTCTTTCAGGAAATATTTCTTTCCGTCGACAGTCAGCCAGCCAGTCTGCATGATGCCTTCCGCGTTCAAATAATAAAGCTTCCCGCTGACGTTCACCCAGCCCGTCGCAGCTTTTCCCTCAGGACTGAAATAATACCATTGATTTTCGTAAAGCAGCCAGCCGGTCACTGATTCACCCTTGCTGTTAAGGTAATAGCGGTCATTACCTTCAATAATCCAGCCAGTCTTCATCGAACCATCTTCGCCGAAAAAGTAACGTTTGTCCGCAATCACGGTCCAGCCTGTTGCCATGCTGCCGTCAGCGTTAAAGTAATATTTATTGTGGGCTTCTTCCAGCCAGCCGACGAGTGTTTTCCCATCCTCTTTTAGGTAATAGCGCTTCGTCCCATCTTCAATCCAGCCAGTCGTAGCCATTACTCCATCTTCATCAAAATAGTGGCGATAACCGTCAATGGTTCTCCAGCCAACAGCCATTTTGCCATCATGATCGAGATAGTAGGTGTTTTCACCTTCTACATGCCAGCCAGTTTTCATCATTCCATTATTGGAAAAGAAGTACTTGCTTCCTTCGATAGTTTTCCAACCTGTAGCTGCGGTAAAATCTTCATTGTAATAGTACCGGTCTTGTCCAATTTGGAACCAGCCTGTCACTTTGTCCTCGATCAGTTCTCCGGATTTAGAGAATATGTAAGGTTTACCAGCAATCATGACTTGTCCAGATACCATCTTCCCTGAAGAATCCATAAAGTACTTATGGCCGCCAGTCTCAAGCCAGCCCTCTGCCATGATACCCGACTTCGTTTTCAAATAATACCAATCATTTTTATAGAGCAGCCAGCCCTCCTTCATCGCACCGCTGCTCTCGAGGTAATACCACTTATATTTATCCAGCAGCCAGCCGGTCTTCATATCGCCGGATTTTGGCTTAAGATAATACCATTTGTTTTTATACAGCAGCCAGCCTTCCTTCATTGCACCGCCGCTCTCAAGGTAATACCACTTGTTCTTTACAAGTTCCCAGCCTGTTTGCATTACCCCGTTGCTCGCAAGATAATACCACTTCCCATTGTATGAAACCCAGCCTTTGGCGAGCGATCCATCCTTATGGTAATAATACCAGTAATTATTTTTCAACTTCCATCCTGTTGTTGTGTACGCATTCGCACTGGATGAAAAAACAAGAAGCAGAGACATGGCAGCAAGCAACACATATTTTTTCAAGACCCTTTTCCCCCTGTTATTTCTATCTCTCTTTTTTCTGATGAAATCTACTCTATATATCGACACCCAGTTTAATATATTTATAGAATTTTAGTTATTTATGAGGACCTCCCCGTGGTAATTATTGGCTTTTTAAATTATAGCATAAACAGCTTCATATTTTTTAAATATTTAAATAATTTGTCGAATAAAAAAACACTCTCCCTTTTAAAGGAGAGTGTCCTGATCTTATAACTCAATACATCGCGCCATTTGCTCCAATTTTATAACCATTTATAGTAGTATTTACAGCCATTTTCCCGCTTCCATAAAAATAGTACCATTTTCCGTCAATATACTTCCAGCCATTGACCATGACGCCGCTTCTCATTTCGAGATAATACCATGCGTCACTGTATTTAAGCCACCCTGTCTTCATTGGACCACTGGATTCTAGATAGTACCACTTCTCACCATCTTTGATCCAATCGGTCTTCATTGCTCCGTTCTGATCAAAGAAGTACCATTTGCCTCCAATTTGGCTCCAATTCGTCACCATACCCTTTGACGACAAATAATACCAATTTGTTCCTGACTTGAGCCACCCAGTCTTCATGGAGCCATCTGCAGCTAGATAATACCATTTGTCCTTCTCCAATAACCAGCCGCTAACCATCGTGCCGTTTTCGGATAGATAATACCACTTTCCATTCACTAATTCCCAGCCTGTTTGCATGGCGCCTGTTTCATCCATGTAATACCACTTGTTTTTGTACAAATTCCATCCAACTTGCATGACACCCTTTTCATCCAGGTAATACCACATGCCATCCACTGATATCCAACCTGTTTGCATGATGCCAGTTTCATTCATGTAAAATCTCTTGCCTTCATAATCGACCCATCCTGTTCTAGTCGTTCCCGTTTCAGGGTCATAGTAATACCAGTTACCATCTTCATTAACCCAGCCACTATATGTCCAAGTAGTCTGGAATGATGTTTTCAAACCAATTTGAGTCTTGTTTCCATAGCCATCAATGCCAATGACTTCAATATTATAATCCGTATGCTGTAAAAGACCATTCAACATAACTGTTTCGACGGACACACCATCCTCCCAATAACGATGATATTTTGTGTCCCATAGTTTACCATTCAAATAAATTTCATACTTTTCTATAATGCCATTATCTGTCGCCGAATCCCAGGAAACCCTCGCTGATTTATGATCCACTGAATCTATAGTTATGCTAGATCCTTCAGAGAAAGCAGGCAAATCAATGTCATCAT
The DNA here is from genome assembly GCF_053543455.1 of Mesobacillus sp. LC4. Taxonomy (NCBI): domain Bacteria; kingdom Bacillati; phylum Bacillota; class Bacilli; order Caryophanales; family Bacillaceae; genus Mesobacillus; species Mesobacillus sp. LC4. The sequence goes on along the minus strand of NZ_JBGCUB010000002.1, from coordinate 563,944 downwards.
AGGTCTTTTTATAGGGTACCTCAATCGAGTATTGATTAATCCAAGCTTGAGTACCAAAGTCCCTCGCCTTAATTTCTACACGGTCCTTGAAGACATTCACCAACAACCCCTGCGATTTGCCAAATAGATTCCCGCCATCATAATAGCCATATGCAACTGCTCCAGTATTGACCATAGTGAACCCATCCTGGTAAACAGTTCTTGGATGTTCGAGCAGATAGTGAGAGTGACCCGTGAAAAGGATAGATTGCGGGTACTTCCTTAATATATCTGCGAGCCTGGAATCACTAATTCCGCTCCAGTATTCACTCCCGTAAATCGTATCCTTGATAGATTGGTGCAGGAACACAAAAATGGGTTTACTTTCTGATGTATTGACTGCAATTTTCTCTTCCAGCCATTGATATTGTTCTTCAGAAATAAACGCAGAATTATAGTCACCACTTGCCGTTGATTCACTTCCAAGCACAATGAAATGATAGCCATAAATCCATGTGTCATAATACAATCGTTCTTTGCCAGCCAGGGCAAGGAATCTGTTAATCATATCTTCATCCGTCAAAGTTCGATTATACTTTTTCTCGAAAAATTCATGATTCCCGATTGCAAAGACTTTCTCTATGTAAGAAGGCACATATTGATTCAGCATTTGACCAAAAGCGAGATATTGCTGTTCAAGCCCCTGGTTCGTTAGATCCCCGACAACAGCAATCGCTTTGTAATTAGGTGCTGTTTCTTGATAATCCTCGAGTGCCCTCCCGAACTTTAAATCTCGGCTATAATCCTGGCAAATTGGGATCCCCCCCAAAGTCTGAGGTTCCCCACAAATATGAGTATCACTTATGACCGGAAACTGAAGCCTCGGAATCTCTGTCTCTGCAGCACTTGCAAAGTCCGTATTCGCTAATCCTAAATATCCCCCGACGGTAAGTACAATAACAATAAAAATACGAAACACTTATTTGCCTACCCTTCTATAATTAGGTAAATATATTATACTCTAATTCCACAATATTGAAAATCTACCAAAACTCCCATTCAAAAAAGCGAAAAATTATAAAAAATCTTTACGAACTCGATATTTATTATTAACCGGCCAAACAAAAAAAGCAGCCTGAGCTGCTTTTTTTGCCTAACCTATAAACCAAGCGCTTCATTCGCGAGCATTAAACCAGCTGCTTTATTCTCGTTCCAGATGCTATCAAACCTGCTTACCGGAACTGGCTTACCGTAAGTATACGGTGAGATTTCCGGTGTAAAGCCTGGCATCTTGATATCCTGGATAAACCAGTCCGTGAAGCCCCCGCCGCTTGGGTTCGTTGTTGGCTTAACAAGGCTGTATCCAGTCATTCTTTGATATTTTAAGGCTATATTATAATCACGTGTATATCGGCTGCCAGTCTGTTTAAAATTCCAGTACAAGATTTGTCCTGAAGAATGGTATGCCGTGGCTATTTTGAAGTTATGTGCCTTAGTGAATTCATATAAAGCCAATGCTTCTGGTTCACTCAAAGGCTTGTACCCCTTAAAATGGGATGGTGCAGGCTTCCCGGTATTTGCTCTGATATTCTCCCAATCGGCAGGATATTGACGGTTTAAATCAACCCCCCGTACATTCGCCTTCCATTCGGAGAAATTGTAGCTTCCGTTGTTCAACATCAAGACATAAGATGGATTCTTGGTACTGTAAGCACCTTTTTGAACTAAGGTTACACCATCAGGATTTACCATTGGTACAAACCACATGGAAGTTTTGTTCAGGATATTCCTGACACTATAATCCGCAAAAGTAGTTCCCTTTTCATATGACTGAAGGTACTGGTCTGCCATTTCCATCAATAAGTTCGTAGTCATGTGCTCACGGGCATGGTGGGATCCATTCAGCAGAATCTCTTTCGGCCCATTACCTAGTTTGAATGCATATAGATCTCTACCGTCAACAGACTTGCCGATTGACTGTACAGTTACTAATTCTGGATAATACTTCTTGAATTCCATGATATCAGAGACCATCTCATCATATGTATATACCTTACGAGGATTGACAATATCAGGAATCCACGCACCATTTTTCGCTAAGTAATAACCATCTACATATGTATCGGCTGCCATGACACCACTGCTGTAGGAATAGTACCACTTATCTCCATCTTTATACCAGCCTGTGGCCATAGCTCCCGAATCATACAAGTAATACCACTTGCTATTCCACTTTAGCCAGCCGATTTTCATCGAACCGTCTTTATTCAGGAAGTACCATTTGTTATTCCACTTAATCCAGCCTGTATCCATTGCCCCATCCGCACCTGGGTCTAGATAATACCATTTCCCTTCATCCTTGGCCCACCCAAGCGCCATGGCACCAGAATCCTTTAGGTAATACCATTTATACTTATAATAAACCCAGCCGATTCTCATCGAGCCATCATCATTGAGGTAATACCATTTCGTTCCGTCTTTTAGCCAGCCAGTCTGCCTTTCACCAGTTTTACCGTCTGCATAAAACCAAGTTTCATCAACCTTGAACCATTTGGTTTGCATTACACCAGTTTCGGGTAAAAGATAGTACCATTTCGTTCCATCCTGAAGCCAGCCACTATGTCTTTCTCCAGTCTTATAGTTGAAGTAATACCAGTTATTCTCAAGCAACAGCCAGCCATGCTCCATCGCTCCGGTTGCTGGGTCTAAATAGTACCATTTCTCCTCGGACTCAATATGGCCATATTGTTTTGCACCAGTTTCCGGGTCAAGGTAGTACCACTTGCCATCTTCCTCATGCCAGCCCGTTTGCATTGCTCCTGTCTCTCTGTCTAGGTAAAATAATTCCTCATCGACTTCAATCCAGCCATGCTGACGCGCTCCGGTTCCCAGATCAAAATAGAACTGGAATCCTTCAATGTCATGCCAGCCTGTAACTTTTTCACCATCGATATAGTAAAACCAATTTCCGCCTTCCTGGACCCAACCTTCTACAGTTTGCTCCTGGTCTGAAGGTTGTTCCGAAGTTTCGTCATCCTCCACAGGCTGCACAGGATCCTCAGTTGTCTCCTTACTGGCTTCTGAATCTTGATCAGTAATTTGATCCTTCGTTCCTTCTTCTGCATTCATCACATTTGATGATTGTTCCTGCTTGTCCTCTTGCTGATGCAAAGTAAGCTCATGCGAATCTTGGAGATTGCTAGAGTTCGTTTCCGCAAAAGCATTCAAAGGATATAGCAAGGAATTGAATAACAATACCGATACTGCCAATTTCTTCATTCTACGTTGTCTCCTTATGTTGTTTTTGCCTTCTCAATTATAGCAATCTATTAAACCGGTTTTCTACCTTTAATAGGAAAATAAGTAAATGGAATGAGGGATTTCCTGTTATAAGACAATATAGGGGGATGCAACCTGAATTCTGCATATTTTGTCGTTTCTTATCGAGAACATTTTATTCTATTATGTTCTGTTTAAAGATATAATTGAATTATCAAAAAACTTTTGAAAAAGGAGGTTTCTCTGTGCCCTTGGTCCAAATGAAAGAGATAAAGACTCCTCTATTATTACTGGGAATTAAAGTCTTCAAATGCAAAGAGGGTTTCACCTACATAAAAGTCTGGAATAAGCCTAGAAGGAAGATTATGAGCTAGCAAACTATAACATATGAAAGGATTTCAAGACCGAAAATGATTTTCGGTTTTTTGTTTTGCCTTATGATAAAACATAAAAAAAGGCCAGGAACCAATGGTTCCTGGCTTGCCATTTTACTGCTAATTACTTGATCCAAGCTCCGTCTTTTCCAAGCTTGTAACCGCCAATTTTAGTATCCTTGGCCATCTTTCCACTCTTGTAGAAGTAGTACCACTTAGAACCAACAAGCTTCCAACCAGTTTGCATTGATCCACTTGTATTCAGGTAGTACCATTCGCCGCCATCCAATAGCCAGCCTGTCTTCATTGCGCCTGACTTCTCAAGGAAGTACCATTGGCCTCCATCTTGAACCCAGCCAGTCTGCATAGCTCCGCTCTTAGCAAGGAAGTACCACTTGCTGCCATCTTTTACCCAGCCAGTTTTCATGACACCAGATTTCTCTAGGAAGTACCATTTGCCAGCATCCTGTACCCAGCCAGTCTGCATGACGCCATCCTTGTTCAGGTAGTACCACTTAGTTCCATCTTTCAGCCAGCCAGTTTGCTTAACATCTTCATTGTAGTAGAACCACTTATTATCTTCTTTTTTCCAGCCTTTTTTGAGTTCAGCACGTTCAACTTTAACTTCCTTGACCGTTTCGTTTCCGCCTAGGTCAGTCAGCTTAAGCTCGATTGTGTTTTCGCCCATTGCAACTGGAACTGTGACTTCAACCATCTCATCTGCAGCATATTCAATCTCTACAGGGCTGTCGAACTCTTTAACAAACTCATGATTATTGTCTACATATAGAGATAGATAGTTGAAGTTGTCTTTCAAATTAAGCTTCAACGTAACTTCTTCTGTTGCTTTCCCAACCTTCTTTGGTGCATCTACTACAATTTCAGGTGCAGTCGTATCAACAAAGACTCTGCGGTTAATCGAGAATTCTTTACCAGAATAATCTAGTGCCGTAACAATGACGTCATACTTTCCATCTTTTTCGAAGGAAGTCGTAGTCGAGAAATCATAACGTGATTTTTCTTCATTAAATGTGAATTCAACATCTTTGCCATTCACAGTAATTTTCTCGATTACATAGTCATCTTCCACATAACCTTTTACCGGAACTTCTAACGTATTGTACGCACCATATGGTTCTGGGCTAGCATCCTCAAGGTAGATAAGCGGCATATCAGTATCACCAACAGCAGCTATATCGAATCCGATATTGAATCCATAGTCTACTGCAGCCACTTCAACAAGCGCTTTTTCAGGAATGTCTGTTAACTGATAGTTCGTAACATTTCCTGCAACCTGATCAACTAGCTTGCCATCAACAAAGATTGCGTAAAACTCTACACCTGTTCCGTCTTCTTTCGCTTCCCAGCTGACTGTTGATGTTTCGGCATCAAAAGTAGCTTTCACTTCAGGAGCAGTTGTATCAATATATACAGGGATTTTCTTGCTCTGCCACTCAGCACCTTCATAATCGATCACTGATTTGATTTCATAATAATATAATCCATCTTTAACAGTATCGGATTTAACTTTTCCATCCCATGCACGAGCTGGATTGAAAGAGTAAGGACTTCCGTCGCCAGCGTCGTAGAAACTCTTTCTGACGTCTTTTTCCATAAGAACTCGGCGAAGGAATTTACCGTTTTCATCCAGTACATTGTACTGTACTTCTGCTGCATTTCTCATGAACGCTGGAAGCGGATAGACATCGTCAAAATACCCATCACTATTTGGAGATACTGCAAAATAGTCCTTCTCTGGAACCTGGTAACTGAAGTTTCCATCGGCACCAAACAACATCTCACTCGGAGACTTGAATAGGTACTTAAGGTCGTAGTATCTTGACTCCCCAAGACTAGTAAATCCGTCAAGGATTTCCGGACGATCCCACTCACCATAGAAGCCCATGTACGGTACATTCAATTGCGGAAGAAGCTTTCCATCTTCTGCACCATTAACATCTGTTAATGTCACGAAGCCTTCAACAAAGATATCTTCCTTCAGATCATAAGTCATTTCATTGCCATCTTTGTCTTCACCTGGGATCTTTGCGTCTGTCAAATCAACGCTGACAGTAAATTCCACAGACTCGCCCGCTGGTACTGTCACGGTTTCAGGAGCATCAACTACAGCACCTGGCATATCCGCAGCAATCAAAGCATTGTAATCTTCATCACCATTAACTTGATAGAAGTAGTCAGTCAGAACGCTAGTGTCCACACCGTACGTAACTTCCTCATCAGTCAAGTTGCTTGCAGTCAATGTCATTTCAAACTGCTTGGAAGTGAAATCTTTCAGTCCTACTTTCGCTTCACCCGTCGCGCTATCGACAACTACCGCAGGAGTGTTGACCGCTGCAAATGTCTGCATCATTCCAGCACCCTGGCGGCGTGGCGAGAACGGCTGTCCATATAGATCATCGATTGCATCTGCTGTGTTCATAAGCAGAACCTTTGCCAATTTTGTTCTTTCTCCCGCAGTCATTCCGCTGAAACGCTCATCAGATTGCAGGTATTGCTGTACAAGCGCAGATCCACCAGCCACGTGCGGCGCGGCCATTGACGTACCGCTCATTACGCCGTACTTGTCATTTTGCAGCGTAGAATAAATCTTACCGCCTGGAGCCGTGATTTCAGGCTTGAAGTCTAGGCTTGGAGTTGTTCCCCATGAAGTGAATTCAGTCATGCGGCCCATTTCAGCATCTTCTTTTTTATCAGTCTGACTTACATTAAGAATGTTATTGCCATTTTCAATTGCTGCCAGAAGGTCTTTTCCTTCTTGAGTCTGGATCAGCATGAACGGTACATCCCAGCCGCCCTGATTTTGATAGAAAGTAGATCCGCCATTATTATAGACAATGATTCCGATTGCGCCTGCTTCTGCAGCATTAACAGTCTTATCATAGAATGATAATGAACCACGTGATACGACTGCAACCTTTCCTTTTACGTCTACACCAGCATAATCAGCATCAGCTCCGACTCCTGGAACAGCAACCATTTCTAGAGGACCATTTTCCTCAGAAAGCTTGACCCACCCATCGATTCCATAACCTACAGCAGAGAAGGACTCATTTCCTTGAACTGTAAAAGTGTGCTGGTAAAGGTATGCATCATTACCAGATGCAGCAACCTGGATTGTGTTTGTGTTCAATCCTGGCGCACCCACCAAACCGATATCAGGGTTTTGTGAATAAGGGTTGTCCCATCCATAGCCGATGTGGCCGGAGTTACCTGCTGATACAGCAGCGACAATTCCATTATCTACCGCACGAGTGATCGCAAGGTTTTCAGCACTCTTTTCTTCATAGAAAGAGGCTGTGGATCCCAAGCTCATGTTCAGAACATCTGCACCTAGTTTAATAGAGTCATCAATTGCAGCTAGATATACATCAGACCATGTAGATGGATAGTTAGGGTCATTACTGAAAACCTTCATTCCAAGGACCTGTGCTTCAGGTGCGACACCCTTGATTCCGCCTGTTGCTTCATCACCATTTGCCGCTACTGTTCCTGCAACGTGCATACCATGCATGGAAGCTTCCGGACCCAGGTCAAGGATGGTCTGGTTCTCATCATAATAGTTATAACCGTAAGGAACCTTGTCAGAATAGTACTTTCCTTTCAGGCCTTCTTCAGTTACCAAAGCAGCCGTTTCTTCCTTCGTCAATTCCGCTTGTGAACTGTCTGTCAATACGAAATCCTTGTGGGAAGGATCCACTCCTGTATCAATGACAGAAACGATCATACCTTCACCTTTAAGACCTGCATCTGCCCATGTAGCTTGGGATTGAATATAGTTATGGCTTGTCTTCATATCCGGAGCTTCTTCAGGACGGTTATATTCATTAGCCAGGTAAACATTCTTTACCCCAGCAACACCTTCGATTTTCGCGATATCCTTGTATGTTACTTCACCGCTGAAACCATTGAAAGCAGTAGAGAAGCTCTTCTTGTGATCCATACGGATGTTTTTGGACTTGATTTTATCCTTTACGCTCTTCTGCGCTTTTTTAAGCTTCGAATCAATGGAAGATTTAGTATCTTCTGATAATTCTTTGTAAAGTTTACCCTGTTTAGTTGCATACTCAACCGGTGTTTGCCCTTCAACCTCTACGATTACACGAACTTTATCTTCTGCTTTCAAGGATGCTTTTGTTTTCTTATACTTACCATCAAGCTGTTTCAGCTGCTTCGCTTTATATTGCTCGATCTGCTTGATTTTTGAAGAATATGCATTCTCTGCTGCAGATGCGCTTGTCAATGGAAAGCTAAAGCTAGAAAGAACCAATGCTGATGCAAGTACACTAGAGGCAATTTTGCGCCCTGTGTTTTTTCTTTTCATTCCTTAATTCCCCCAAATCTATTATTGATGTTGCCAGAGTATGTAAGGCTTCATCCCTCCCATTCCTATTCCGAAAAGTCAGAGTATTGCTATAATTATATATTTTCTTGTTATATTGGTCAATTGAATTTTAGTAGAATTTAACTATAAAATTCTAAAATTTACTAGGTTTACGGATAATAATGTTAATTTTTCAATATTATTGTAAGTTTAATATACTTATCTCTCATGCGTGTATAGGTATATTTACTCCATGTTTTTTCAGTGACATCATTATCTTATGACAATAAAAAAAACAGGCTTTATAAGCCTGTCTAAATTATTTGATCCATGCGCCGTCACTATTAAGTTGATATCCGTCAATTGTAGTATCATATGCCATTTCTCCGCTCGGATACAGATAGTACCACTTACCGCCGGAAAGGACCCAACCTGTCTTCATGTCTCCGCCAGAATTCAGGTAGTACCAGTTATTATTCCATTTCAGCCAGCCTGTCTTCATGGAACCACTGCCATTCAGGTAATACCATTCTCCACTCCATTTTACCCAGCCTGTCTTCATGACACCATTAATATCGTGGAAATACCATTCGCTATTCCACTTCAGCCAGCCTGTCTTCTTGCTGCCATCAGAAAGGTAGTAAAACCATTTGCCATCTTCTTTGCTCCAGCCTGATGTAGAAGCTACTACTCTTTTAGAGCCAATGTAACGTTCTTTCCAATAAGAATTTGATAGACTTGAAACTTGTACCGCTGATCCTCCCGCGTGAACGAACTGATCTCCTTCTAAATAAATCCCTACATGTGAAGGACCTGCTTTATAAGTTGTAAAGAAAACTAAATCTCCTGGCTGTAACTCGCTTTTGGATACAGAGCTGCCAACCTGGTACATATCTGATGATGACCGTGGCAGAGTAATTCCAGCCTTATTGAAAGTATATGTTATAAAACCTGAACAATCGAATCCACTCGGAGTTGTACCTCCCCATACATAAGGTACACCAACATAATCAAGGGCAGTGTCCGTAATCAATCCACTAGTTGAAGCTTCTGCCTTATCGCCACCGACTAACCCGCTAACCAACAAAGAACAAGAAAGCATACCTGCCATTAATAACTTTTTCATGCTGACCCCCAAATAAATGTAAAATTTCTATAAAAAAGGTAAACCTACTAATTTATCCAAAAATTCATTTTCTAAACATAGTATGGCATAAAAGTTACTAGTTTTAGGTTACAGTTCCTTTTTAAGTATGTTACAAGAATATTTCAAAATCCGACTTTACTTACTAAAAATCCCCAGTTTCTGCAAAATATTCTTTTAAAGAGGATAAATATGGATTATTTTTCTGTAAACTATATGGAGGTTTTATAGGGATAAGGAGGCTGATATAGTTGTCATTGGGAAGGTATCTTGTAGTGTAACTGTCGAATCCTCTGGGATAGCTAATTCCCTGAAACAATCTTTTTTCATGAGAAGAGGCAGCTTTTGAAACCAAAAAAACTGCCAGATGGCAGTTTTTTTAAATGCTATTCAGTTTTCGCAGTCAGGATCATTGCTCTGTTACTATGATATCTCGCTCTTTCGGATAATTTGGCTCTAAGTTTCTCGCATAATGCATCTTGCATTAAAGCTTCATTGTGCTTTTTCAAAAATAAATGCAGGTGATACTTAATTTTCAACAACACATTCATTCCTCCTTTTAGCACATAAACCGCAGGAAGATTCGTATTCGGAAGCTGGCTGACATAGTTAATGCTTCATTAACTTTAGTCCCTCTAGTTTTGCGTCACCCTTTTTCAAAGGCTTTGCCGTTTCGTACGATCTATGTGTCATGCTTCCAAAATATCGAATTGTCCCGAGTTTTGTAAGGGTCTTTAGACCTATAAATCACCTTTTTGGAAAAAATATCTTGTTGACATTGACATAAATGTTTGGTAACAAACCCTTCCTTTATATCTTTCGGTTTATTTCCCCTAGCTATGAGTGTAATAAACCCAATTCCACTAAAATGATTCCAAGGGACTAATGTGACCATAAATAAAAGGGACAACCCAATCTGGATTATCCCTTCCCAAAAACATATTATTTTTTCCATACTCCGTCTTTGCCTAGTTTATAGCCATCAATAACTGTGTTAACGGCCATAGAACCATTTTTGTACAAGTAATACCATTCTCCACCTGATTGAATCCATCCAGTTTTCATGACACCGGAATTCTGATCAAGGAAGTACCACTTGCTTCCATCCTTTAGCCAGCCTGTTTTCACCTGGCCATTAGCTGCAAGGTAGTACCATTTATTTTCTACCTTAATCCAGCCCGTTTTCATGACTCCGCTGATTGAATCGAGGTAATACCATTTGCCTCCATCATTCAGCCATCCAGTTTTCATATATCCCTTGGCAGTGAGGTAGTACCACTTATTATCGTCTTTTACCCAGCCAGTTTTCATGGTACCGGAAACTTTGTCAAACAGATACCACTTCTTATCAATCTTCAGCCAGCCAGTTGCCATTTCGTGGTTCTTTTGAAGGTAGTACCACTTATTTTTATCAAGAAGCCAGCCTGATGTTGGCTTATTGTTTTTATAATGATACCACTTCCCGTTTTCTTTCACCCAGCCATTCTTAATTTCCTCTGCTCGCTTGATGATCAGGTTCTTCACCGTTTCATTACCACTAAGGTCTATGAGTCTTAAGGAAACTTTGTTATCGCCTAACTCCAGCGGAACCGTAATGTCAAAAGTATCGTTCGCTGCCTTCTGCACATCTACAGGACTCACGATCGCTTTTTCATATTCATGACTGTCATTGACAAACAGCGACAAGTAATTGAAGTTATCCTTCATCGTAACTTTAATGACAGTTTCTTCTACATCAAGGTCGACCCTTGCTGGTGCCGATACGGTTAGCTGTGCAGCTGTCGTATCGATGAACACTTTGCGGGACAATGAATGCGTTTGGCCCTTTTTATCAACAGCTTTGATGATTACATCGTAAAATCCGTCTTTAGCAAATGAAACATTCGTATTGAATCGATATAAACCTGCATCAGCATCATGCGTGAAGCTTGTTTCCTTTCCATTGACCGTTACGGATGAAAGACCGTTGTCGTCGATCACTTGTCCTTCAACCGGGATTGTCTTCGTATTGTAAGCACCATAAGGTTCAGGGCTGAATGCGATGACAAATGGATCAGCAGACACGACTTCGCCAATTTCAGCGGTATCAGCACCAAAGTTATAAGCATTGTCTACAGCCATTACTTCAACAATCGCGCTTTCTGGAAGCTCTTCAAACTGGTAGGATGATTCCTCACCATATACCTCATCGTAAAATTCGCCGTTTACAAAAATCACATTTGACAAGACCCCAGATCCCTCTTCAACTGTTTCCCAGCTGACTGTTTGGGATTCCAAGTCAAATGATGCAGCAACTTCAGGGGCGACTGTATCTACATAGACTGGTATTAATTTAGATTGATAGTCTGCACCTTCGTAATCGATCACTGATTTAATTTCATAATAGTAAAGCCCGTCTTTCACCGTTTTAGAATTCACTTTACCATTCCAGCTGCGATTTTCATTATATGAGAACGGCATTCCCCAACCGCCATCGAAGTATGATTTTATGACATCTTTCTCATATTTCACACGACGCAGGAATTTCTCGTTCTCATCTAAAATATTGAATTGAACTTCTGCCGCATTGCGCAGGAATGCCGGGAACGGATTGATATTCTCGTGCATATAGTCTCCATTTGGAGAAATCGCGTAATATCCCTGTTCAGCAGGAGCTGCAAACCAATCATCAATCAGGACGTCATGAACAGACTCTTCGTACAAATTTCCTTCTTCATCTTCATAATCGAACATGCCTGTCAGGTCATAGTATTTCGATTCACCAAAATCACTAAAACCATCAAGGATTTCCGGACGGTCCCACTCTCCGTAGAAGCCTACATACGGGACATTCAAAGTTGGCAGCACATCAACTTCTTCAACATCTTCTAAAGTTACAAAGCCTTCTACGAATATATCTTCCATCAACTCAGTTGTGGTTAATTCGCCATCAAGGGTTTTATAAGGAAGTTCAGCGTTAGAAAAATCAACACTCACTGTAAAATCAACCGATTCACCCGCCGGTACGGTAACCGTTTCCGGTGCATCAATTTCGACACCTTCCATATTTCCAGCTGTAAGTGCATTGTAATTTTCATAGCCCTCACTCTCCTGGATCGTGTCAGTCAGGACGCTCGTGTTCACCTGGTAAGTCGCATCTTCATCAGATATATTGACCGCAGTGAAGGTCATTTCAAATTGAGTATCACTGAAATCCTTCAATTCTACCTTTGATTCATTCGTCTCACTGTTAACAACATATACTGGTGTGTCAACTGCAGCATATGTCTGCATCATGCCTGCTCCCTGGCGTCGCGGCGAGAATGGCTGACCTTCCAAGTCCGTGATCATTTCAGCAGTGTTCATTAACAGGACTTTAGCCAGTCGGGTTCTCTCACCGGCAGTCAAATCTTCAAAACGCTCATCATTCTGAAGGTATTGCTGAACAAGCGCGGATCCTCCGGCAACATGTGGAGCTGCCATCGATGTTCCGCTCATTTCCCCATATTGATTATCATTAAGGGTAGAGATGATTTTTCCGCCTGGAGCTGTAATCTCCGGCTTCAGTTCAAGGCTTGGTGTTGTTCCCCATGATGTAAAATCGGTCATCTTGCCCATTTCCGGGTCCGGCGATGTTCCTTGCTGCGCAACACGAAGCGTTGTGTGGCCAGCAGCAATCAATTCCTCAAGCGCCAATCCTTCTTCATGATGGATTTGCATGAACGGAATGGACCATCCTCCCTGATTCCCATAAAAAGTATCCATTCCATGGTCATACACTATGATGCCTACTGCACCGTAATCAGCAGCTATCTGCGTCTTCTCATAGAATGAGAGGTCACCCCGTTGTACAACGACAACCTTTCCTTCCACATCTTTCCCTTCATACTCTTCAGGGTAGCCATAGCCGCCTTCAAGGCTGACTAATTCAAGTGAGTCAAACACTTCAAGAAGCTGACTCCAGTCATCAAGACCATAACCAACGCCGGTAAAATCTTCGGCACCTTCAAGAGTGATTCCATGTTCAAAAAGGAAAGCTGCATTCCCTGAAGCAGCTACCTGAATCGAATCAGGATTAAGCCCAGGAGCGCCAACTACCCCAATATCAGGGTTTTTATGGAAAGGATTTCCCCACCCATAGCCAATATGGCCGGAGTTTCCGGCTGATACAGATGCAACGATTCCATTGTCTACCGCTCTCGAAATAGCAAGGTCCTCTGCACTTTGCTCCTGATAGAATGCCGCAACATCACCGAGGCTCATGTTCAGGACATCCGCACCCAATTCAATCGATTCGTCGATGGCAGCCAGGTACACATCAGACCATGTCGAAGGGAATAACGGGTCATTGCTAAAAACCTTCATCGCAAGTACTTGTGCTTCAGGAGCGACCCCTTTGATGCCGCCTTCTTCTTCATTTCCATTCGCCGCTACCGTTCCGGCAACATGCATCCCGTGCATTGATGCACCTGGTACTGAATCGATAATGACATCATCCTGGTCAAAGTAGTTGTAACCATAAGGTACTTTTTCAGTAAAATATTTTCCTTTTAAATTTTTATCTGCTACGAGCTTATTCACTTCAGCCTGGTCAAGTTCTGCTGTTGAAGCATCCGTCAGAACGAAATCCTGGTGGGATGGATCCACTCCAGAATCGATGACAGAAACGATCATTCCTTCACCCTTCAGGCCTGCATCCGCCCAAGTCTCGCTTGACTGGATGAACTGGTGGCTTGTTTTCATATCCGGCTTCACTTCTGGGCGCTTATATTCATTTGCCAGATAGACATTCTTAACACCTTCGATGCCTTCTATTTTTGCAAGATCACCGTATACCACCTCACCACTGAAGCCATTGAACGCTGTAGAAAACTTATTTTTGTATTGGACCTTCACGCCTTTGTCCTTGATCTTTTCTTGTACGTTTTTGTGCTTCTTCTCTAACTTATTAGCAATTGAAGTTTTAGTATCTTCTGATAATTCTTTATAGAGCAGTCCCTTTGAGGTTGCATGTTCAACTGGAGTCTCTCCTTCTATCTCGATGATTACGCGAACTTTATCTGATGCTTTCAACTGAGCTTTTGCGTCTTTTAACTTCTTGTGATCCGATAATTTCTTGTGATTATCCATTTGAAGATGTTGTTTATATTGGCTGATTTTCGCTTCAAGACTGTTAGTTTTTGGTGCAGCATAGGACTGGGAAGCCAGGCCAAGATTCGAAAGAAGCATCGCCGTTGTCATTGCACAGACAGCAATTTTCTTACCTAAATTTTTCTTTTGCTTCATCGTATTCATTATCCCCCTAGAATTATAAAAAATAGGCACTGCAAAATGGCGAGATTCTTTTGGCCCACTCCCCCTATGTAAAAAAATGTAATTGGTACAGGAAGATTTTAATAGATTTAACTTAAACTAGCAATTTAAATTTTAGGAATATAGTAATATATTTTTCGACAAAGAGTTTCCATCCCAGATTCTCATGTGGGCTTTGGAAATGAAACAATTACAGGTTAACCAGTTTTCAAGCAGGCTTGTTCCTTGAAATTCTAATCATTCAACACAAAAAAGGACTGCCCATTTCGGGACAGCCCTTTCTTCCTTACTTAATCCATGCTCCGTCTTTACCGATCTTGTATCCGTCGATCACTGTATTGACAGCCATGCTTCCATCTTTGTACAGATAGTACCATTTTGTGCCTGATTTTACCCAGCCAGTCATCATGACGCCACTGTCAGCTAGGAAGTACCACTTGCCGTTTACTTTCTCCCAGCCAGTTTCCATGTCACCATTAACTGTATCAAGGTAGAACCACTTGTTGTTCCATTTGAACCAGCCAGTTTGCATATAGCCATCTTTATGGTTCAGGAAGTACCACTTGCCGCTGATTTTCTTCCAGCCAGTTTGCATATCGCCATTTGCAGCAAGGAAGTACCACTTGCCATTGACTTTTTCCCAGCCAGTCTGCATATCTCCATCAGCAGATAGGAAGTACCATTTGTTGTTCCACTTCAGCCAGCCAGTTTTCATTTGGCCGCTTTCTTTCACTTCGTCAAAGTAGTACCACTTGTTTCCGACCTTGAACCAGCCAAGTTTAGCATCGCCGTTTTCCTCATCAAGGAAATACCAGCGATTTCCTAGCTGCAGCCAGCCGGATTCCATAGCACCATCTTCATTCAGGTAGTACCATTTGCCGTTCACTTTTTCCCAGCCAGTCTGCATGATGCCGTCTTCGTTGAAGAAGTACCAGTCACCATCGATTTCTTCCCAGCCAGTTACCATTTCTCCGTCGATGTAGAAGTAGTAGTTTCCTTCTTCATCTTCATACCAGCCGTCCATTACTTCGTCAACTGGCATTTCTTCAGCGATGATTCTGCCCTCAACTGTAGGAGCTACCGGGCTGTGTTCTGTAATGTACTCAGAAAGAATCTCGTAGTCTACTACGAACAGGTCGTGGATGCGACCTTCATCCTTTGCATTCTTAAGCATTGTGAAGCCGTCTCCGCCGTTAGCTGTAAAAGCGTTTGTAGCTACACTGTAAGTTGCTTCTATATCCAATGGCTGGTAGCCATCTTCAGTCTTGACATTCACTTCCCAGACTCTCTCGCCAGCAGGCTTGGAAGGATCGTATTTAAACTGAAGTCCTGCTACCTGAAGGAATCTTCCAGCAGCATTTTCTACATCACCTACACTATGTTCAAGTGCCAGTAAGATTTCTTCACCTGTCAACTGCATAGTGACAAGCAGATTCTGGAACGGCAACACAGTGTGGACTTCTCCAAGCGTTACATCACCTTGGTCGATTGAAGCTCGGATGCCGCCTCCGTTCTGGATGGCAATGTGGACTGGCTCTTTCTCCAATTCATTTGCTTTTGCAAGCATTCCATCTGCAATCAGGTTCCCAAGGTTTGTTTCTTTTGTACGGACGTTAGCACGCTCTCCATCAAGAACAACCTCAGATGAACCGATAACCGTCTTTTTCAGCTCCTCGATTGGAGCAGCCAATTCTTTCACACGAGCTGCAGCTGTTGCATCTTCTTCGAAAGTCTTTGTATCCAATAGTTCGCCTTCGAATCCTGTTACTACACCTTCTGCGTTGAACGTTACATCAACAACTCCAAGGTAGTTCAGGTATTCGTTAGCTTGTACGATAACTGTAGGCTCGTCCTTATCAACTAGGACAGGCTTTTCAAGCTTCGTATGAGAGTGACCGCCGACTAGAAGGTCGATGCCGTCTACTGCTTCAGCTAAAGCTTTTTCAACATTGAAGCCAGAGTGAGAGATCAGGACGATCTTGTTCACGCCTTGAGCTTCAAGGGCAGCTATAGTTTCATTCGCTTTGTCTACTGCTTTTTCAAAAACGATATCTTCAGATGGAGAAGAAAGGAATACTGTGTCTTCAGTCGTCAAACCGAAAATACCAACCTTTTCGCCTTCCACCTCTTTGATGATCGCAGGATAGATCTTTCCGCCTTCTGGAGATGCACTGATCTCATCCGCGAAGAATGGAGAAAGGATTTCATCCTTTGTTACATTTACGTTTGCACTGACAATTGGGAACTCCATTGCGTTTATGAAGTTTGCCAGAACTTGCGAATCCTTATCAAACTCATGGTTTCCAAGAGTCATAGCATCATAGCCAAGAGCGTTCATGAATTCCATGTCTGCAAGGCCAAGATACTTATTGAAGTAAAGTGTACCAGAGAATACGTCACCAGCATCTAAAAGAAGAGCATTTGGCTTAGTCTCTCTTACTGTCTTAACAGCTGTTGTAAGTCTTGGGTACTTCTCTACATTCGCATGGCTGTCATTTGTATGCATGACAGACAAATTGAATACCGGATTCAATTCTGCGACGATTCTGCCTTCAACTGCAGGAGCAACCGGGCTATTCTTCTCAATGTATTCGGAAAGGATTTCGTAATCTACTACAAACAAGTCGTGGATACGACCTTCATCCTTTGCCTTTTTAAGCATTGTGAAGCCATCTCCGCCGTTAGCTGTGAATGCATTCGTTGCTACGTTATAGGTTTTGTCCAATTCAATCGGAGCAAATCCATCTTCAGTCTTTACGTTCACTTCCCAAACACGTTTTCCAACTTGCTTGTATGCATCGTATTTAAACTGAAGGCCTGCTACCTGAAGGAATCTTCCTTCACCTGTTTCAACTCCACTTACACCATGCTCAAGTGTCTGCCAGATTTCCTCACCAGTTAACTGCATAGTTACAAGCAGGTTCTGGAATGGCAATACTGTGTGGACTTCTCCAAGTGTAACATCACCCTGGTCGATTGAAGCGCGGATACCGCCGCCATTTTGAATTGCGATATCAGTCGGTTCAAATTCGTTCGCTTTCGCAAGCATTCCATCTGCAATCAAGTTACCAAGGTTCGTTTCTTTTGTACGCACATTTGCACGCGCACCATCAAGGACTACTTCAGACTGGCCGATGACCGTCTTTTTCAGTTCCTCGATTGGAGCAGCCAATTCTTTCACACGAGCTGCAGCTGTTGCATCTTCTTCGAAAGTCTTTGTATCCAATAGCTCACCAGCGAAATCTGTTACTACACCGTCTTCGTTGAAGGTTACATCAACGACTCCAAGGTAGTTCAGGTATTCATTCGCTTGTACGATTACCGTAGGCTCGTCCTTTTCAACGAGGACAGGCTTTTCTAGCTTTGTATGGGAGTGGCCGCCGACTAGAAGGTCGATGCCGTCTACTGCCTCAGCCAAAGCTTTTTCTACATTGAAGCCAGAGTGAGAGATCAGGACAATCTTATTCACCCCTTGAGCTTCAAGGGCAGCTACTGTTGCATTTGCTTTATCTACCGCTTTTTCAAACACGATATCTTCAGATGGAGAAGAAAGGAAAACTGTGTCTTCTGTTGTCAGACCGAAAATACCAACCTTTTCACCTTCTACTTCTTTGATGATCGCAGGGTAGATTTTTCCTCCTACTGGAGATGCACTGATCTCATCCGCGAAGAACGGAGAAAGGATTTCATCATTCGTTACATTTACGTTCGCACTTACAATCGGGAACTCCATCGCTTTGATGAAGTTTGAAAGTACAGTTGAATCTTTGTCAAATTCATGGTTTCCAAGAGTCATAGCATCATAGCCAAGAGCATTCATGAATTCCATGTCAGCCAATCCAAGGTATTGATTGAAGTAAAGCGTTCCAGAGAATACGTCACCAGCGTCCAAAAGAAGGGCGTTTGGCTTAGTTTCTCTTACTGTGTTTACAGCTGTTGTAAGCCTTGGGTATTTCTCAACATTCGCGTGGCTGTCATTTGTGTGCATGACAGACAGCTTGAATGGCTCTTCTACAGCTGGAGCAAAGCTGAACTGTGCTAATACTGCATCATGGTCACTCACACGTCCGTGTGCCTCCATGAATTGAGAGTTAAGGTGTACGATATCCGCTTCTGCACCAGCAGCCATCTTATTGGTTGCGAGGATGTGGTCAAGAACCTGGGCGTTACCTTGATAGTTATACGTATAACGTTCTGCTTTTGGCACCATTTCAACAAGGTTTGTTAAGATATTGCCTTTTAGCGTTTGAATTGGGTTAGAGAATTCAAAGTCGTTTAAGTCACCAAGCACAACTACGTTAGCGTCTGCGTTTTTGCTTAAAACATCTTCAATGAAACCTCTAACAACGTTCGCGATTTCGATACGTTGTGTTTCACTTCCAAGTACAGGAGGCTGGTGCTTTCCGAAAAGTCCCTGGTCTCCGCCTTTTGAGTTGAAGTGGTTTGCAATTACAATCACTTCTTCACCGTTAAAAGTGAATTCCGCAGCCAATGGCTTACGGCTGCTTTCAAATGCAGCGTTTGTAGGATCGATTCTTCCTGGGTTAAGAGTCAACGAACCATTCTCGTAACCTACTGCTTGTGTTGCACTACCTTTTGTACCTTCATTTAAAGTGACGCGTTCTGGGTTATAGATGAAACCAACACGGATGTTTCCGCCTGGCTGCCCACCGTCAACCTTATTTTCTGGAGCAATGTCAGTCCATTCGTATGTAGGACCGTTATGTGCTGCGATAGCCGCAATTAAAGCTTCATAGTTTTTGTCTGCTTCAACTGTACCATCATCTGTTGGACCATTATTATCCTGAACTTCTACAAGTCCGATAATATCAGGAGTTTTTAAATTATTTACAATTGATTCAGCAATTTTATCTACTTTTTCCTGGTCATTTCCCGTGAAGTTTTCGATATTGTATGAAGCGACAGTTAACTCATCGTCAGCTTGAACAATGGAAGCAACTTCTCGTTCGTTTGATCCTTCAACTTTTTCCGGCAAATCTGAAACTAATACTTTATAGTTGCCAAAACCATAGCTCACTACGCCAGTAACTGTTCCGTTGAAGGAGTCACCAGTTTTAACAACATAATCACGGTCATTAGTCAACAGGTGGAATCTTTCCGGATTGCTGTTATCTTCTGAAAGGATTGTACCGCCAGCATCCGTGTAAGTCTTTCCTTCAACCTTTTCAATGATTACCGGAATTTCACCATATTTTTGAGGTCCAACAGCAGTTGGGTTCTCAAGTGCAATACGCATACCTTCAAGACTTTCGTAAAAATCGATTCCATCTTGCTGTGGATCGAATTCACCAAAAGCATCATTATCAATGATTTGAGTTGGAGGTTGGACATCCTTGCCGATCACAACAGCTGCAGGAAGTTCGTTGCCATTTGAAACCACTTCAACTGAACCGGTTGAAGCATTAATTTCTGTCATGGCAAGATCAGTCTGAAGTTTATCAGAGTAGCCATCAAGGATCCATTCTTTTACTTGGCCATTGACTTTTACAAGATCGCCTACTCTGGCTCCATGCATTCCTTTATAAACAAGGATGCCTTCTGCAGTGTTAGGGTTCTCATCAGAAGTTGCTGATTGCATGTAGAAGTTTGAGCCATCAACAACATGAGTGACGATTCCTTCTACACCCTTAACATTTTCGCCTGCATACGGAGAACTGTGAGATTCTCCCTGGATGTCACCGATCGTAAGGTTTTCAATACCCTCGAATGGCGGTGGTGGTGGTGGCTCTACACCGAAGAATTGGATTGCTGTAAGAGTTTTTAAGCCAGGCACATTAAAGTACGCCGTTAAAGTACCTGTCGCCAAGATTTCTTTCCCAAGAGCATTTGGGGCAGAACTTAACCCAAATGTCTGCCTTACCGAAGCAGGACTTGTTGGTAACTGAACTGGCATAATTTTAGCTGGATCAGTCTCAGTAGGACTGTCCGCTATAGCGATATTGGTATCACTAGTAAAAGGGCCGGTAAACTGATAAGAGTTTGTCCCTTTTGTATATCCAACAATATAACCTTTAACAGTAGCAGTGCCAGAATTATTCGCTATAGCCTCTTCAACAGTTATGTAGCTTTCCTCAGCACTTACAACTTGAGCGATTGGAACAGCGTACCCTACTAACAATGTAAAGATTGTCAATAGAGCGAACCATTGTTTCTTAAACATGTTCAATCTCATTTTCCTCCTTATGGAACAATTTGGTTGTGGCTTGACGTCCGACTTCCTATGTGCTGAAAGTAACCTTATTCACCTTCATTTTTGAAAACGTTTTCATCTATCACAAAAAATTTTAAAGGTGTTCTGTAAGATTTGTAACTCTCAGCCATAGAGTAGATTCTGCTCACATCCTCCTTTTCTTTTTTTCTAAAGCTACTTCCTTTTCATTGTATTATAGATAACTATTAAATTTCTACACATTTTAACAAACTTTACAGACTTTTATCCTATTTTTAAAATTTTGTCAAAAATCTTATAAATATGTTTCACTGCTTACATTATTCTATGAAAATATCATTATTTTAAAGGTAATAAGCGTTAAATCACTATATTCCTTCATGATAATTATATAAATATAATTCAAAACCTGGAGTAATCTAGTTAGTTTTGACGACTGACCCTTTACCTGCCAAAATTTACATATCATTATGCAGGAGAATAATGTTTATATCTGCCAAATGCGCACGAATTCTCAGAATCAGTGCAATCTTCACTATTCCGTATATTCCTTTAATTGAGTTCATACTTATTTAACCAAGACGGCTTAAAAGGAGATTATTTATGCGAAAGAACAAACCTTTCCTTTCTCCCAGGATATTAATCTTATTAACTGTCGCCGGACTTATTATTGTCATTGTAAGACTGGTGTTTTTTTCGCTAGGAAATAGCTCAGCTGACACGGTCGAGAAATTTTACTTCTTGGAACAAAATAATAACTACTCGGATTCATGGGATTTGTTTCATCCCTATATGAAAGAGAAATTCCCAAAGGCTTCATTCATACAGGACCGATCCCATGTGTTCATTGGCCACTTTGGAGCGGAGTCTTTCGAGTTTTTGGTTAGCGAAGGGGAAGAAATTCAAAATTGGCGACCTGCCAAAGGAGAAAAACCATTCAAGACAGCTTATAAATACCTGGTGACCCAATCATACAATGGTAAATACGGAAAATTCAGCTTCGTCCAAGAGGTTTATGTCGTCAAACACCAGAAAGAATGGGCGATAATTTGGGATTATAACAATTAATTTCCTTATTAATACCCTCAGGCATATCGACAGAAAACGACAAACTCAGTAAAATAAAATTCGAGCGGTGCCTGTCACCACCCGAATTTTGTCGAATGGGTTAAACTTTTTTCTTTCCTGTCGATATATTGGTTAGCGGGCAAAGTTACTGAAAGGTAATGACGCAAAGCTATAGGGGCTTCTGTCTATGACAATGCCAGCCAGCTACCATCAATTAAAGGAGAATTGTTGATGTCTAACTATTATTCACTTACACCTGAAGCAAAGTTGAGAAAGAAAAAAAGAAACAAATATATTCTCTACACTACCTTGTTGTTTACTTCTGTTGTCTTGAGTACACTGGTTACCATTTTAGTTAACGAAATGTAAAAGGTGCTGACCAATTGGTCAGCACCTTTCTTTTAATCCCCTTTTATCTCCAAGAGCTTGAGCCTTAATTCGTTCTCCATGGCTGCCAGGTCCTGTTCCGCCTGCCTGCGTTTCGAACGTCCTTCCTGCTGGATTCTCATAGTTTCCTCAAGTGTTGTGATCAGGTTCTCCTGGGTCTTCTTCAATGTTTCGATTTCAACCAGACCCCGCTCATTTTCTTTTGCTGTTTCAATCGTATTCGTTTTTAACATCTCGGCATTTTTAAGCAATAATTCATTTGTCGTCTTCGAAACTTGCTTTTGGGCTTCAACAGCATGCCGCTGCCTGATCAAGGTCAAAGCAATCGCCACCTGATTTTTCCATAGAGGAATTGCAGTAACGATTGAGGATTGAATTTTCTCGACGAGAGCCTGGTTCGTGTTTTGAATCAATCGGATCTGCGGAGCGCTCTGGATTGTGATTTCCCTGCTTAGTTTCAGATCGTACAGCCTTTTATCAAGACGGTCTGCAAATTGGAGCATATCATTTACTTCTTGGAATTTCATCTGATCCTGCGACTCTTCTGCAGCCCTTTTTAGCTCTGGAATCGTTTTTTGGTGAAGTTCCTCAAGCTTCAATTCACCTGCTGCAATATAAATATTCAACGCATTGAAATACTCTTTGTTCGTCTCATACAATTTTTCAAGCATGCCAATATCAGATAAAAGTACATTCTTGCTGCGATCAAGCTTTACGCTGATTCGATCTATCTGCGCGCTTGTCTTCTGATATTTTGAGAGGATTTCCTGAACAGATCCAGAAATTTTTCCGAAGATGCGCGAAAAGAAAGATTGTTTTTCCGGACTCAGTTCCTCTGGATTCATATCATTCAGGCGTTTCATTAAATCATTGATGATGTCACCGACCTCACCAACATCCTTTTTCTGGACATGCTCCAGCATGGCATGCGAGAACGTCAGGAGCTTCCCCTGTGCCTGAGAACCATACGTAATCATCGCTTGCTGATTTTTCGGATCAATCTGGGCAGCAAGCTGATAGGCCCTCTCCCTGTTTTCCGGAGGGATTACATCAATCAACTTAACAGGTTTTGCTCCTTCTTTCACCTGTGGCTGCATAGCCATTTCGGGTGTATCACTGAACGGATTGGCAAGTAGATCATCCATGATATTATTGGATTCTTTTAGAAAGTCTTTTTCAGCCATTATTTTAACCTCCTGCTCTCATCTGGGAGCTCTTTGTACTTCTTGATCGAGTTTTTCGCGACGTCGATTTCAAAGTTTAGATGGTCAATATCATTCGACAGCAGTACATATAAATCCTTCTCCACAAGCTTAGTCAAATCCTCTAATGTTTCCTGGCTATCCCTGAGAGAATACTCTAGTTCGCGATTTGTCTTTGATTGAGAAGAAAGAAATGCGTACTTCTCAGTCAGTTCAAGAACAGAATCAAGGTGTGAGAAGTAGAACTTTTCAGCCTGGTAAAACCTTCTCGGTTCCTTATTCGTCAATTTATAGATGTTTTTTGTCATTCTTAAAAGTTCAATCCTGTCTTTCAAGGACCGGATATGTTTAATGGAAAAAAGCGCTTTTTGCAAACGGTTGATTTTGAGCTTTGCTTCATCAAGGTTTTTCTTAATATATTGATATTCCTTACGGGACAGGCCGTGCTTTTTAAGGAATCTATTCTTCAATACGGCTCCAGTCAGCCAATAAACAATGCCTCCTCCCACAATTGCAACAAGTGAGGCCATTGAAAAAGTCTGGTCGAAACCAAAAAAGCTGACCAGCCAAATTAAAATCGAAGACGGCAACGATACGGCAGTTCGGATTATAAACAAGACAAATGGATTCATTTAATATCGACTCCTGACTTTAAGTTCCTTTCATAAAAAGCAATGGGACCTTCTAATACATACGAACAAACCACATCAAATGTTTCAGAAAAAGTAACATCCTGCAATACACTTCCTAAAATATACAATAACGGATATACACATAGATTTCCACAGACCAGGATTGTAAACCATTCTAGGTCCTGAGACGTAGATTCGACAAAATTCGGGTGGTGCCTGTCACCACCCGAATCACCCAAATTAATTAAGTCTATTATGCAATTGTATCAGGGAGTATTGGGCGAAGTCTTTTACGTCTTTATTTTTACTCTTGGAGAGGTCTAGCAAAACTTCATTTAGGTAGTTATCTTCTAAGATTCCTTTATTGTCCCCTTCTGCACAGCAGGATAGAAAAAGAAGCAGGTTAAAGTGAACTTTGGGCTTTTCGTGTTTTCTCATTCTTTCGACCATATACCGTATCAATTCATTATTAGTTGATAAGATCTTAGTAAATACCCGGTCTATTTCTTTCGGTGTTCCCTTGCTAATTACTTCATTGATTTCTGAGTAATAATCATTGATTTCCAAACCCGGTTGGATTGAATTCATTTCGTCCATTCCAGATTCTTCAGTGTAATTCATAAGACCATTGATGAATTCTTCAAAGTCTTTCGCTAATTGTATTTCTTCATTGCTTTCAGTATCTATAAAAATTACTGGAGGCTCTATTTTACTTGTACGATAATCAAGTGCAATCCAAGAGTGCCCATCTCCAGATATAAGAACAATATTCTCCGGTAATTCCCATTCCTGTATTAAATACTCACTTTCTAATATTCCTTTTTCCTTAACCAATCCTATACCAAAAATATGATCAACATTGACGTAGTTCCCATCGAAAGATACAGGTGCATTCAAAGAATATGTATTACATTTGATATAACCGCCGTTTTGTTGTTTCAAAATACTTATGTAGGAGTTTGGCAGTTTAATCTTCAACTTTCCTTCTGCCTTTTTCACGATTTCATCTGTTAAAGGCTCTAATTTGCCGTAATCATTTCCTTCTTGCCAAATATTTTTCACATTAAATTTCCCCTTTTATAATCTCCCATATTATCAAGAACTATTTTACATAGATTGATAACTTATTCCTGGAGGAAGGTTTTCCTCGTAACATTTAAAGCAAGCGCGTTACTATTAGTCGATGATATTTTCCCACAGATTGGAATGACCATGTAAAAAAACAGACCAAATCATGAGAGTGATTTGGTCTGTCTAAAATAGCATGCATTTTCATAAGTTTCTCAAAAGCTGAAATGCATCTATTGTCCGTTAAAAGTACTTTTATTATTGGATCCATGCTCCATCTTTACCAATTTTGTATTTGCCAATCTTGGTATCGACTGCCATGCTTCCGTCATTATATAGGAAGTACCATTTGCCGGATGATTTTACCCAGCCAGTCTTCATAGCACCGCTTGTTTCAAGGAAATACCACTTGCCTTTTTCCTTAAACCATCCTGTTTTCATTGCACCAGACTTTTCGAGGTAGTACCACTTGTTCTTGTCTTTAACCCATCCAGTGCGCATGTCACCATCTTGGCCAAGTAGATACCATTTGTTTTTGTCCTTGACCCAGCCTGTTTTCATTGTGCCATTTGTATCAAGGAAATACCACTTATTGCTGTTCTTAACCCAGCCAGTCTTCATAACGCCTGTGTCATCGAGGAAGTACCATTTGTTCTCCCACTTGAGCCAGCCTTTTTTCATCTGGCCGCTTTCTTTTACTTCATCAAAATAGTACCACTTGTTGCCGATCTTGAACCAGCCAAGGACCGCAGAGCCATCTTCGTCAAGGTAGTACATGCGGTTCCCGTGCTTGAACCAGCCAGATTCCATTGCACCGGTTTCTTCATTCAGGAAGTACCATTTGCCTTTCAATTTAACCCAGCCAGTTTGCATGATGCCTTCTTCATTAAAGAAGTACCAGTCACCTTCGATTTCTTTCCAATCAGTA
This sequence comes from Mesobacillus sp. LC4, assembly GCF_053543455.1. Lineage (NCBI taxonomy): Bacteria > Bacillati > Bacillota > Bacilli > Caryophanales > Bacillaceae > Mesobacillus > Mesobacillus sp. LC4. The sequence continues at coordinate 538,059 of NZ_JBGCUB010000002.1, read as the reverse complement.
ACCATTTCACCATCGATGAAGTAATAAGTAAATCCATCTTCATCTTCATACCAGCCATTTAATACTTCTTCTCCATCTAAATTAACCTTAAGAACGCGGTCTTCAATTTGAGCACTTACTGATTCATTTGCCTTTACGTAATTAACAAGCCCTTCCAAATCAGTCGGTCCAATTAATTGATCTCTTCCTTTTAGAAGAGCTGTATAGTTGTCTCCGCCGCCAGCCATGAAGTTGTTGACTGTGACAGTGTAATCAGCATCTTCATCGATTAGTTCACCGTTTGGCAGGTAAATATCTAATACCTTTTCGCCATACTCAAGCTCATCAGACCATTCGTAAGATAAGCCAGAGAGCTGAAGCATACGGACCTTGTCAGGATTGAATTGCTGGTTCAGCAATTCTCTGATTTCAGATCCCTTTAGCGTCATGCTAACAAGATCATTGCCGAATGGCTGGATCGTGAACAATTCACCCCAAGTGATTTCACCTGCATCAAGGTCAGCACGGATTCCGCCTGGGTTCATGAATGCGAAGTCAGTTCCCATTTCAGCGCGCATAGCGTCAGCAATCAAGTTTCCAAGAGTGGATTCCCCGTGCTCGTTTTGATCACGTGTCATTGCCACTTCTGCATTACCGATCACTTCATTGATGATTGGTGCTACGTCTGCTTCATACGTATCAACCATTTCCTTGATTTTAGCGTCAGGCTCGATTGCATCCTGGAAAGTAGTGACGATTTCACCTTTCTTGGATACGATGTCTTTTGTTTCCACGTCAAGGGTCAGGTCAACATCCGCGAACGCAGTTCCTGAAGAGTAAGCTTGAACAAGAAGTTTTCCGTCAACAACGGAGTTCAGATATTGGTGGCTGTGTCCAGCGAAAATAACGTCTACTTCATCGTCCACACTGTTTGCGAAGTCAACGACTTCACCAGTTGCATCCGTTCCATCAAATTTCGACTGACCAGGATTATGCGATACAACTACGATCGCTTTGACACCTTTAGCTTTTAATTCTTCAGTGTACTTATTGATTGCTGTTACTTCGTCCGTGAACTCGATACCAGCTGTCCCGCTAGGAGTTACGATGCTAGGAGTATCAGAGTACACCACTCCAATGAATCCTACTGGCACTCCGCCAAATTCCTGGATATGGTATGGATCAAGAATTAACTCATCCGTTCCCTCTTTGACTACGTTTGCAGCTACATAAGGGAAATTAGCGCCTTCAAAATCACCTGTTTTCTCATGAATGCCACCATTGATCAGACGCATCATTTCATCTACGCCTTCATCAAATTCGTGGTTACCAAGAGTTCCTAGGTCGAATCCAATTTCATTCAGTAATTCAATTGTAGGCTCATCCTGCAATAATGCAGAAGCTGGAGCACTAGCGCCTACTGCGTCACCCGCATGAAGCATAAATGTATTCTCAGGGTTAGCCGCTTCGCGTTCTTTCAGGTAAGCTGCCAAATAGTCAGCACGTCCTGCATTACGGTTGCTCACTTTTTTCGTAATATTGATTTGGCCATGGAAGTCATTGATTCCAAGCAATTGGACATCAACAGTTGTCAAGTCTAATTCGTACTTGCCCCATGTACCTTTTTCATCTGTAAATGTATCTAAGAATTTCACATTGCCATCAGCAACTGCCTGGGCGTCTGGTGTAGATTTGAAAGTCAACTTCAAATTTTCCCCAGGAGAAGCGATTTTCCAGTTCTGGTCTGCAGAAGGATTGATTTCGCCCTGTTCAGAGATGTAATCCATCAATACTTGACGGTTTTCATCAGCTGAATCAACGACAAGCTTCGATCCGGCTAGTCCAGGGAAGTTTCCGCCGCCGCTCGCACGGTAGTTGTTTGTTACCACGACGAATTTCTGGTCAAGGTCGACTGGAGTGCCGTCTGGCATTGTCAGATTCTTGATCCTGCTTGCAGAAGCATCGTTGATTGTTCCGTCTGGCTTGTACTTTGCCGGTTGAGTAACGTCGATTTCGTATTTCAGTCCGTCAATAACATCATAGTTGAACGGCTCGAATGAGTAGTTGATCAGCTCTTGCTCGTCCGTGCTAGCAGGGTTGATCTGGTTGAATTGTCCTGCAGACATTTCTAGCCATTCTTTTACCTGTGCACCAGTCAATTCTACAGCCTTCAATGTGTTAGGGTACAAGTAAAGGTCGTTTGCACTCTTGATTGAAAGATCACCTTTCGCAATACTCGTGTAATCGCTTGGACCCTGGCGGCCAGCCTTGAATGGAGCGCCTGCAGATAATACAGGTACATCCTTATATTCCGGAAGCTTTTCGTTAATATACTTCTCTACATACCACTTTTGTGCATTATTCACGATCTGGATCGTTGGATCGTCTTGTACACGTGCAAAGAAGCTGTACATTGGTGCTGTCGTCGTGCCGATTTTTCCGCGTACGTAATTAAGTGTTCCATCATGCGCTTCTTTCACCGCATCAACAATCTCAGCATCTGCACCATCTACTTGAGGTACTTTCTTCTTATTAGCATCAGTAATGAAAATCGGTCTAGCAGCAGCTTGAGTGTCCTTAACCTGCCATTTGCCATCTACTTGTTCAAGTGTCAGGTCGATGACACCAAGATTGTTGCCCCAGTTTCCAGCTTCAACTGCAGCCACACCATTGATTGTGCCTTTAGAAGCGTCAACTCCATCAACCTTAAAATCAGAGCCTGTTCCTGGGAATACGACGTGCTTATGTCCGAATAGGATCGCATCGATGCCTTCAACCTTACTCAATGGCATTACAGCGTTTTCTGCATCAGTGTAAGCCTCCGCACTAGCGTCGAAGCCAGTGTGTGCAAGCGTAACAATGATATCAGCGCCGGCAGCCTGCATTTCAGGAACGAATTTTTCTGCTGTAGCTACGATATCCTTTGTCTTCACATGTCCTTCAAGGTTACCCTTGTCCCATTGCATGATCTGAGGAGTGACAAGGCCTAGTACCCCAATCTTGACTTCATGTTTGTTGCCGGCTTCATCCTCAAAAGTTCTTGTTAGGATTTCATATGGCTTATAAGCATTTACGTCATTTGTATCGTCTGTATCGTTATCTTCTTCATAGATGTTAGCGTTTACATAAGGGAATTCCGCTTCCTGCAAAGCATTCTCAAGGAATGGAAGTCCGTAGTTGAATTCATGGTTACCTAAAGTTGCAGCATCATAGTCTAATAGATTCATTGCTTTGTAAATCGGATGGACTTCGTCAGCTTCCAGTCCTTTGACTTTAGCGACATAGTCAGTTAATGGGTTACCTTGAAGAAGGTCACCGTTGTCAAATAAAAGTGAGTTTTTAACTTCTGCCTTCGCTTCTTTGATCAGCTCGGCTGTTCTTGCAAGACCAAACTCAATTGTCGGCGCGTCCTTATAGTAGTCATAGTCCATCATATTTCCGTGGACATCTGTCGTTTCTAGCAAACGCACTTTAAGAACATTTTCTACAGCAGCTGTTTCTTCAGCTTTCGCTACCGCAGGAGCAATAGTTACTGGAAGAGTACTAGCTACTAAAGCAACAGCAATCGTGCCATTTAACAGCCTTCTCTTCATCTCTCGCCTAATCTTTCTTCTCACAAATTTTCCACCCTTCGAAAATCTATATGTGTACTGCAAGAATATTTTACTAGGTTATTATGAAGATTAATAGTTTTTTTTGTAAATTTTTGTTCTTTTTTGTATTAGCAATGTTTTCTATTTTTAGACAGTAATCGTTTTCAATAGTTTCGTTGCGATTTTCGTCGATAACTATTCATTTATAATAGGTAAAATTTAGTATAAAATAGGATCGTATTCTACTTTATTACATAAAAGGGGGAAAATTTTTGCGTAAACTTAGCCAGATTTTTTTATTGTTGACCATCTTCTTGATGGCCGGCTCCATTTTCACAGGCAAAACGTTCTCAATGGAGAACGAAGGGGATTCTCTGAACGTCGTAGCCCTTGGGGATTCAATCACCTATGGCTGGAATCTCGAGCAGGATCGAACAAAACCATCGGTAAAAGCCTTTCCTTATTTGATCTCAGAAAATGCCGCAGTTACAAACATCAGTCATCCCGGCTGGACATCCACTCAGCTTCTAGATCACATGAAAACTCTGCCGCATGTCATTCCCTCCCTCCAGGAAGCGGATGTTGTGACATTGAATATCGGCAGCAATGACCTTCTCCAGGCCGCCGGCATACAGAAGATCCTGGCAGGCGGAGTTCCTGTGGCACCCACTCCAGAGATGGAGCAAAAAATAGCGGCTGCTTCAGCCCAGCTTGCAGTCAACCTACAAGAAATCCTCACCATGATTAAGAGCCAGACAGAAGCCCCAATCATTTTATACAATGTTTACAATCCTTTTGGGCCAAGTGCTGAGCCTTTCCCTGCATCACTTCATCTGCTTGGTGAACAAATCACAAAAAATGTGAATGAACAGGTGATCCATCCAATTGCCTACCATAGTGGAGCTTTGGTTGCTGATGCAAACTCCGCCTTCAACGGGCAGCAAAATCAATACATCATTCCAGGTGATATCCATCCAAACGGAACTGGACATATGGTGCTTGCTGGAATTGCCAGCGAGATACTTGCAAGCCTCCAGCCTGACCCGCAGCCAGAATCAGGTTGGCTATTCGATGGCGGAAACTGGTACTACATTGAAAAGGGAGACAAAGTAAAAGGTTTTTACCAGATGCCTGATGGCCTGACATATTATTTTGACAAAACAGGCGCGATGCAGACGAGCTGGGTATATGACAGAGGACACTGGTATTTCTTTGATAATAAGAGCGGCATCATGGTTACCGGATGGAAGCAATACAAGAATAAATGGTACTACCTCAATAAAATGGACGGTTCAATGGAAACTGGATGGCTGCTTGAAAATGGGAAGTGGTATTATCTTGACCCTAAGAGCGGCGCCAAAAAGAACGGATGGGTCCAAGACAAAAACAAATGGTATTACCTTGAATTGAAGAGCGGTGCTATGGAAACCGGATGGATTCAGGATAGATACGGCAAATGGTATCTTCTCAACCACCGTACAGGTGCTATGGAAACTGGTTGGGTCAAAGATAAAAATAAATGGTATTACCTTGACCTGAAAAGCGGTGCGATGAAAACCGGCTGGCTGCTTGATAACAACAAATGGTACTTCCTCGATTTCAGGAGCGGTTCCATGAAGACTGGCTGGCATAAGGTATATGCAAAATGGTACTACTTCTATGATTCTGGCAGCATGGCCGCGAATACGAAGATTGATGGCTACAGAGTTGGCAAAGACGGTGCTTGGATAATAAAAAAATAGACTTATGTTTAGCCACGCTAAGTTTAGAAATCCTGTTGATTGGAGTGGAAGGCGCGTAGACTCCTCCGAAAATGCTAACGCATTTCCATCGTGCGTTGGCAGGTTCGAGGAAGCTCAATCAATGTCCTGCGGGATCATACGGACAGGTGAGACCCCGCAGGCGCCAACGGCGTCGAGGAGGCTCACCGCCGGCCCCGCGGAAAGCGAAGCGCCTGGAACGGAAATCAACAGCCCCATTTTTCCACCAAACAAAAAAGACTGTAGACAAGCTCGATTTCCATCGAGTTTGTCTACAGCCTAAAATGCTGCTCATCAAAAAATTGAGCAGCATTTTTCATTATTCTTCATTAACAAGAATTCCTTCTACCTTCTTAAGGTCTTCGACACTATCAATTTCATAGCTGTCAGTAGGAAGCATTTTCCTTACATGAATATTCATCTCTTTAATATTCAATTTCACGACATCATCCCAATAAAGGTCCTTGAAGTCCCCTGATTTGATGATTTCGTCCAGTTTGCTGGCAATGAACTTGCCATCGGACTCGCTCCAATAAGAAATCCCTGACATGATATAATCATTCTCGCCATTCCTGACTTCAATATCCACAACCTTGCCAGACTCATCCATCACCAGTACCCATTCATTCTGGAACTCTTCCCTCAAATTGCTGAAATACATTGAAGTGTCAAGGTTCATCTCTAGAACATTGTTGTTCATGAAGACGTCCCCCTCCAGGACGTACGATCCAGGAAGTAAATCTTTTACAAGATACATCGTGTATATATTATTATACTCTGAGTACTTGTCATTATGGATCAGCTTGACTCCGTACTTTTCTTTCAGGTAATCAAACTTTTCATGAAGATATCCTGTCAAAATCGTGATATCTTCAATGCCTTTTTCAATTAAAAATTCAATCTGCCTTTCTGCCATCGGCTTCCCATTCACTTTGACAAGAGCCTTTGGAGTGTCACTTGTCAGCGGACGCAAACGGGTTCCCATGCCAGCTGCTAAAATAATCGCCTTCATTACGCTGCTGTCACACCTTCCTTCACTGCAGGAACTTTTTTATCCTCCATAACGGTCAGCACTGCTCCTCCCATGATGAAAAGCGCGATGATGAAGTTCTTGAGTGAGAACTCTCCGCCAAAGAATAAAACATCCAGGAAAATAGCAAATGCTACATATGAAATGTTCAGTGCCATTGATCTTACTGGTCCAATCAGTTTGATAGCCTGGTAGTAGAATACATATGACAATGTACCAGCAAGGGCGATCAACCCGATGAACCAGAATGTTTTGGATGAGGCCACTTGTACTGTGTAAGAGTGGTCAAGTAAAATCGGGATGATCAATGCTCCGAACACGATTGCTGATGTCGTTTGTCTAATCAGCAACGCCTGGAATGGACTGACTTCATCATCCTTCATACCATAAGCAATTATAACAGATTCCATCCCCCAGCCAAAAATACAGAACAGGATAAAAATCAATCCAATTGAAACGGTTGAACCGGAGATCAAGTCACCAGAGTAGCTTAACATGATTGTAGCCGTAATACTGATAAGCAAACCCAACCAGTTTTTCAGACCCAGTCTATCTTTTAAAAGCAAGAAAGCAAAGAAAGCTCCAACTGCCGGGAAAATGGAAGATATTGAAGCAGTAAAGGACGCACCTATACTATCCACTGATAAAACATAAAAAGTCATTCCGACCGGTCCGCCCAATAGTGCAGCAAGGACAACGAAGCGTCCGCTCCTCGTCCATAGTTTGCTGAATGTTTCTTTGAGCTCTCCCCTTACTCCCATCAGGATCATCATCCAGATCGCAGAGAATGTATCATGGAGGAATGTGCTAAGCAGCGGCGCTGCCATTGCAATTTCACTGAACTCCATAAAAGTCGTTGAAGCCAAAACCCAACCAATCAAAATCGTGTCAATTGCCCATGTCAAACCTGCCGCTAAGCCAATCGTGGTTCCCTTAATATTAATTCTTTGCAATGGATTCAGACCCCTTATATTGTTTTTTGTATAATGCAAGATTTTCTTGTGCCCTTGTGAATCTTGTAAAAGCATAGGAGCCGAAATCTTCCCCGCCCGCTTCTTTCATCAACGCCCAAATCGTCCATAGGAAGTCCAGGAAGATTTTATTGATCAGTACACGCTGGAGATTTTCCTCCGTAACATTTCCCTTGAAGTACTCTAATAAAAATAATGACTCCTCCGCTGGGGAAAGTTCCGCTTCAATGATATACGCAGCAATATCCCAATACGGATCATTCATACCTGAAAATTCCCAGTCAATCAGGTACATTTTCTCTTCACCGCTCTTAATGAAATTTTCGGCAAGAGGGTCATTATGGCATGGCGCCAGCTTTACATTCAATGACCTATAAAAGTCTTCCAGTTCAAGAACTTGCTTCTTGACCTCATCGTGGCCATTGAACAATTTTCCTTTGAGCTTGTCCAAAACTTTCTCATATTCGGTGATCTTTTCGAAGACATCGAACCGATCCGTAAAAACTTCACCTGAATTATGCAATGTACTGAATACATTCGCTACCTTCACAAGATTATCTTCTCTCTTTCCGGTTTTCGGATTAAGAGTTTCCGCTTCAGGGATGTACTCGACAATCTTCAATCCAGTATAGTCATTGAAGTGGACTACATTAGGATTGATGCCAATTTTGCTTGTGATTCCAGAATTGATCTTTTCAGCTCCACGGTTGATGTAATGTTCTGTCCCTTTTCCAGGAACACGGACAGCGTAGTCATTGCCATCTATGGTCACCTTGAAGTTTTGATTGGTCAGCCCGCCGAGTGGTTCAATCGCAGAAACTGATTCCGCAGAAATCCCCATTGCACCTGCAATTAACTGCTTCAGCTCAGCCTCCTTGAAATCTGCTTCCTTTTTCTTAAGCAGTGGGTAAATTTTATCCAGAACCTTGAAATAATCCTGCTGGTTATCAATTTCAGCCCAAATGATATCGGTGAGTTTCAAAAAGCTGATTGTTCCCGCAACCGCCAAAAACATATATTCATAGTTTAGGAATGGATTCTTGTTCTGCTCAAACACCTTGACCATTTGCATATAAGATTCATAGGAAATTTTGCTGATGCCAATCAGCTCGCCATCAATATGATTTAACTGATGGATATCCTTAGAGATCTTTGTGATGTATCCGCCTTCTGTTTCAATAAAAGCCTCGTCTCCTGAACCGCTTTCCTGAGTAACAAGCAGGCAGTCATTTTCTTTGCTTTTCAACAGCTCTTGTATAGCTTTTTCTTCGATCAGAATATCATCTTCAATGAGAATGAAATCCTCTGATACCTCTCCGGCTGCCGCTGCCAGCGTTGCCATGCTTCCTGTCCATAAATATCTTGGATTCTCAACAAAAGAAACATTGGACCTTTCAGTCAAGAAAGACTGTTCTTCGAATGACTCACTTGCATATCCAGTACAGATAATGATTTTTTCGATTCCCTGTTCTTCAAGGATGGTGATATTCCTCTCGAGCAAGGCAGTATCCTCAATCGTCAATAATGCTGCCGGCTTGTCGAATTCCTTTCTTTCTCCGCCTGCTAAAATGACAGCCTGCCTGATTTGTTTCACTTCTCCAGCATTCTCTTTTTTTGAGCTGGAAAGCATATATGCATAACCTTTTTCAGTAATGGTATATTCTGAATCATTTACAGTAAGCAAGCCTTCGGAAATCAATGCTGGTATTGCATTCGCAACTTGGCTGATGGATAATCCAGCCTCCTGCCAGTTGCCGTCCCGACCCTCTGCAATGAGTTTTAATACACGAATTTTTATCATTTTAAAATAAATCGCCCCTTATCCTTAAAAATTGAAACCCCTTACTTCAAAACCAGCATATTCGCCCTCTCTCGCAAGAGAAAGTGCGTTTTAATACCATATAAGTAAAAATAAGGAAGAAAAAAATGTCTTGTACTGGTTTTTTTGTCGAATGTCAAACAAAAAGACTCGAATATCGGAATCTATCATAACAAATAGCAAATAAATATTGAAGGGAATTTTAGAATCTCTTCTAATATTAATTCTAGATATTATAGTAAGATAAAGAAAAAAGGAGGTTCCCGCTTGAGGGAAGCCTCCTTTTATCCATTGTTATATTTATCTTTGAGTATCGGCAATATGAATTTTTCCCCTCATGAAATCAAGCAATTGTTCCCGCAATTCGGGTTTTTGTAATGCGAATTCGATCGTAGTTTTTATGAACCCTATTTTCTCTCCTACATCGTATCTTTCTCCTTCAAATTCATAAGCGAATACTCTTTGGTTTTCATTTAGCCGCTGTATTGCATCAGTCAGCTGGATTTCATTTCCCGAACCTTTTTGTTGATCCTCAAGATAAATGAAGATTTCTGGTGTCAATATATACCGGCCTATAATTGCTAAATCTGACGGAGCAGTTCCGGGTGAAGGTTTTTCAATGAAGTTTTCTACTTGATATGTCCTTTCATCACTACCTATAGGATCGATAATACCATATCGGTGCGTTTGGTCCATCGGTACCCTTTTTACCCCTATGACCGAGGCCAGACGTTTATTATAAACCTCTTTCAATTGCATTAAACACGGAACATCAGACTGGACAATATCATCTCCTAGCAGAACAGCAAATGGTTCGTTACCGATGAAGTTTCGGGCACACCAGACTGCATGCCCCAAACCTAGCGGCTCTTTTTGCCTAATATAATGAATATCAATCATCTTGGATATGCTCTGGATTGTTTCAAGCAATTCGTATTTTTCTTTTTCCATTAAATTCTTCTCCAGTTCAAGCGAATGATCAAAATGATCCTCTATCGCCCGCTTGCCTTTACCCGTCACTATAATGATATCCTCAATCCCCGATTCGATTGCTTCTTCCACTATAAATTGGATTGTTGGCTTATCAACTATTGGCAGCATTTCCTTTGGCATCGCTTTTGTTGCAGGGAGAAACCTTGTACCTAGACCCGCTGCTGGAATTATGGCCTTCCTTATACGACTCATCCAATCCCTCCGTAAGTTTCCAATTTGAATTTGGCTCTTTTCGTAAACTTTGTTGCATTCTCATTCAAAAGTAAAAACCAGCACCAGGGTTTTTACCAGTGTAAAAGCAATCTGTATTAAGAAGTCTTCTCGAAAAATGGTCCTGAACCTTTAATAACGCGGTTACTAAAACATGTACGATAATCAACAATCAATGTCTTGAATTACAATATATATACGCATTATTACTATTAAATAATGCCGCAGAAAATAAAATTCGGTTATTTCCATTACAATTTTATGATCCAACTTAAAAACAACTTAACATTAGCTTCATAAGGAGTTAAACATTAACGGTGATAATGAGAAAAACTGAAAGGAGGGCTTAAGGTGAAAAAGAGAGTGAATTTAGCATGTCTCCTCTTTATACTTTCAGCCGCATTCTTCTACTCCATTATCACTATTACGGAATTATTGAGAGATATCTTTCAATCATTATGGGTATGGGCTTAATTGAACTACTCCTCATAATATTTTTTACATTTTTTTACGTTTTTTTCACTTTAGTCCTTTTTTCCTCTTCTATTTTGTCAAAAAAAGTAATATCATGATAGTAACCTAAGTCGTTTCATTTTACAGAATGGAGAATATATGGTATAAGGAGGGACTTTGAGTTAAACTAGCACTCTATCAACCATTCATTCTTACGCAATCATAATTTTATACAGCTTAGGAAATTGCACATACTGAAAGAAGGGAACGAGGATTGAAGGCAAAGATTGTCCTGCTATCTTTGATAGCTTTTTTTATGGTGGGCCTTTGGCAGTATACTGATACGGCAGAGGCATCGACTTCTGGATGGAAATATACAGGAGAAAACTGGTACTACTATCAAAATGATGCCCCTGCAAAAGGCTGGCTGTATGATAATGGCCACTGGTATTACATGGATGGGTCCGGTGCTATGGAAACCGGATGGATCCTATGGAAGAATGACTGGTATTTCCTCAATAATGACGGTGCCATGGAAACCGGCTGGATTTTGTGGAAAAACAAATGGTATTACCTCGACTCCGGGGGAGCAATGGAAACCGGCTGGATTAAATCTAGCGGCAAATGGTACTTCCTTGATTCTGGCGGAGCCATGAAAACTGGCTGGCTGAATGAAAATGGAGTTTATTATTATCTTCAATCAAGCGGAGCCATGAAGACAGGATGGCTTCAACTTGGAACAGATACTTATTTTTTCAAAAGCAACGGCGCTAGAAGCACTGGGCTGACTCTGATTGACAATGGACTCTATGATTTTAGCAATGATGGAGTTCTCCAAAAGAACCAGTGGCTGACTCTGGGAACAAAGCAATATTACCTTACGGATACAGGAAAAGCTGCTGTCGGCCCTTATAGCGTAGACGGAAAAAAATATCTTTTCAGCCCAGAGGGAGTACTCTCAACCGGGTTTGTAGAGGTGAACGGCAGTACCTATTATGCCAATCAGGATGCTATTATCCAGACTGGCTGGAAGACGATTGACGCTGTAAAATACTATTTTAATAGCAATGGCACCATGCAGACAGGGTGGTATACAGAATCGGGCAATACTTACTATTTTGGCAACAATGGAGCCATGGCAACTGGAATCATTAAGATTGGCACACAATCCTACTATTTAAATGGTGACGGTGCCCTCTATAAAAATGGCTTTTTTACTGCGAATGCAAAAAAATATTATGCAAATGACCAGGGTGCATTGAAATCCGGATGGATGACTCTTGATGGATCTAAATACTACTTTGGTGCTGATTTCGCCATGGATACAGGCTGGAACTACATAGGATACAGCTGGTATTATTTCGACTCACAAGGAAAAATGGACACTGGCTGGCTTCTCGACGGCGGCAATTGGTATTATCTTGATGCTAATGGCGTCATGAAAACCGGCTGGATCAAATTTAGCGGAAAATGGTATTACCTTAACAAATCAGGTGTGATGCTTACTGGTTGGTACCAGGATAATAGCAAATGGTACTATTCTAATCCAAGTGGCGTTATGCAGACAGGCTGGATTACAGATACATCCGGTAAGGAATGGTATTTGGAGACAAGCGGTGTCTGGATCCCGGTATCACGAGAGCTTGAAGGCAAGACAATTGTACTCGATCCTGGTCACGGCGGACATGACAGCGGAGCGGTATCAGGAATCATTTACGAAAAGAATATTGTTCTAAGTACCGGCTTGAAGCTTAGGGATGAATTAAGGAAACATGGCGCAAAGGTCCATATGACCCGCAGCACCGATGTCTATCTTACTCTTGGTGAACGCGTCGTCTATTCAAATACAATTATGCCAGATGCATTTGTCAGCATACATGTTAACGCTTCTGTTTACTCACAGCCAGCTGGCATGGAAACCTACTACAATCCAAGTGGTTATTATCCTTCAGCAAGCAAGACACTTGCATCATCCATCCAAACCGAGATGGTCAAAGCAACCGGCGCTGCCAACAGGGGCGTAAAAACAGCCGAGTTCGCTGTCTTGCGTGGCAATAAAGCACCTGCTGTCCTGGTTGAAATGGGATTCATTTCAAATGCCGCTGAGCGGGACAAACTTGTTACGTCAAGCTACCAGACAAGCGTCGTTAATGGAATGTATAAAGGTTTAAGCGGATTTTTAGTTAAATAAAAGAACAATCTAAAACACTGGTCCAATTATGCCAGTGTTTTTTGTTTGCAAGGTTCCCTTCTTTCAGCCGAATTCCCTGGTATTTACTGCTTTTTCGACAAATCCGGCAAATTCTTTGTAGTACTCACTGGTAATTTGTAGAAACTTTTGTTGTTTCATTTTTTAAAAAAGGCGGTATATAGGGATTAAAGATAACAACAGTAAAAAAAATACAATTGATAAGGAGTGTTTTTAATGAAAGTGAAAGCTGGAAGCTGGAGTATGCTAAGCCCGGAAGAAAAATTATTATTACTAACGGTTATCAGTAAACAAAATAAGAAAGGGGCAAAGAATGAATAATGCGGGACAAGCTGCCTGACTCTCCGATCATGAAACTTGCGCCACAAAAATTGGGGAGACAGGCTTATGTATTTTTAAAAGCTCCGTTCATCGATCAACAGAGGTGCATCCTAGCCTCAGGCTCAGGGACCTTCTGGCCAGTAACTCCCCTTACTGCAACAGGCTTGGAAAGTCCCTTATCCTCCAATAGCTCAATGCTGTAACAGCATTCAATTGCTCCCTTAAATTCCCTAAAGCTTCCTTATGAGAAAGGAATTGAAAATTAAAAAGGGCAAGCGCCAGTCTTCGCTATACATGCAGCGGAAAACCGGCAACCTCCCCGTTGTGAACCTTACTTTTTCTTCGTCTTATTAGCAATCTCAATCGCCCTATCCGTTCCTTCAGCCGCCTGATCCAATGCTTCCTGCGGCGGTGTTCCCTGGTACATGTTTTCAAGTGCGGTCACGACTTGCTGGCGTGATTCTGGGAAGACGGAAATCAATGCACCCTGGGTCGCAAAAGATGGTTTTGTATCCTGCAGCTGGTCTACGGTTACCTTGAACTGCGGGTATTTCTCCCACTCTTTCTTTACGATGTCTTCTTCATATGCAGCCGGGTTGATCGCAAAGTAGCCTGTGCCGATATGCCATTTCGCCTGGCTTTCAGGTGAGGCTAGGAACTTCATGAATTCCCATGCTGCCTGCTGCTTATCGTCGCCGATTCCTTTACTCATCCATAATGACGCACCGCCAATCGCGACACCCTGTCTCTCTACTTCATCCGGATATGGGATAAAAGCAACACCTACATCAAATGAAGAGTTATTGATCGCGCCGGCAACACCTGCTGATGAGTCCATGTACATCGCGACTTTTCCTGTCTGGAAAGCAGCGCGGATATCATCCCAGTTCGTTCCGTAGTTGCCGAAGGTTCCTGCTTTGTTCATGTCATCGAGAAATTTGAAGACGCGCAGTCCTTCTTCTCCATTGAACACAGCTTTTGTGGCATCATCGGAACGGCCATTATCATTGTCGACATATAGACCACCCTGTGTGGCGACTAGCTGTTCAAAGAACCAGCCATATGTCAGCATCGAGAAGCCAAAACGCTCATTTTTCTTCGTCAGCTTTTCTGCTGCCGCTTTCACTTCGCTAAAAGTTTGCGGCGGACTTTCCGAATCCAGCCCCGCTTCCTTAAAAGCATCTTTGTTATAGATCATCACTGGTGTCGAGGAGTTGAACGGCATGGAATACAGCTTGCCATCAACTTTATAGTAGTTAAGGATATTTTCCTCAAGCTGAGACAGATCATAATTGTCCTTATCGATGAATGTCTGCATTGGCTCGATAAAGCCGCTCTCGATCATATACTTCGTCCCTACTTCAAATACCTGCATGATGGCCGGCGCATTATCAGTGCCGCCAACACTGCGAAGCTTTGTCAAAGCTTCTTCATACGTACCCTGGAATTCTGCATTGACCACAACTTTATCCTGGGAATTGTTAAAATCCGCGACAATGCCATCAAGTGCTTCCTGTCCTGGTCCGGACATTGCATGCCAGAACGAGATTTCTGTTTTCTCACCAGACTTCGTGCCGCCATCCTTCTCCTTGTCTTTGTCATCTCCCTTGCTTGCATCATTCGAACATGCCGACATGACCAATAAGCTGAAAGTCGCACTGATCACGAGGAACCATCTGAACTTTTTCACCATCTTGCTGAACACCCCTTTTATTAAAATGCTTCTGGATACCAGAAGTTGAACCCGAAATGATTTACTTGAGCGCTCCCTGGGTCAGGCCTTTTTGGAGCTGCTTCTGCCCTGCAAAAAGCAGGAGCAGCGTCGGGATGATGACCACGATCACTCCCGCCATGACGACACCCCATTCGGTCGCGACTTCCTGGGACTGCAGCTGCTTCAAGCCAATCTGGACCGTCCTTACCTGGTCTGTGCTTGTGACGAGCAAAGGCCATAAATACATATTCCATGTCGTCAGGAACCCGTAGGCTCCCAGCGTGACAAGGCTTGTTTTTGACACAGGAAGAATCACTCTCCAAAAAAAGGCGAACTTACCGAGCCCTGCCACTTCCGCTGCTTCATGCAGTTCCTTTGGAATCGTCTTGAAGTGCTGCCGCAGCAGGAAGGTTCCGAAGGCCAATGCGAAAAATGGCACGGTCAATCCTTGATATGTGTTCATCCAATCAAGCTTTTGGATGGTAAAAAAGTTAGGAATCATCGTCGCTTCCCATGGAATCATCATCGTCGAGATAAACAGGAAGAAGATGAAATCCCTTCCCTTAAAAGGAATGAAAACAAAGGCGTATGCGGCCAGACTGCAGACTACAAGCTGGCCCAGCATGACGCCGAACGACACGACGAAGCTATTGATCAGGTAATTCATCAGCGGCAGCCGGTCGAAAACTTTTACATAGTTATCAAAATGAATCGATTCAGGAAAAAACTTGCCCTGGAGGATCTCCCCGCCCGACATGAAGCTGATCATGAAGGCATATAGGACCGGGAAAAAGACCAGGAAAGCCGAAGTCACAAGCAAAATGTAAAATAGGATTTTTTTCGGTGTCGACATCATCATTGATAGTGCACCTTCTTTTCTCCGAGCTTAAATTGCAGGATCGTCACGATCAGGATGCAGATGAACAAAAAGACTGCCTGCGCGCTTGCGGTACCGAACTGATAGTTGACGAACGCTTCACGGTAAATGGAATACACGATCAGATTGGTTGCCTGGGAAGGGCCGCCCTTCGTTAAAATGTCCACCTGGCCGAATGTCTGGAATGCATTGATCAGGGATATCGTGATGATGAAAAACAACGTCGGCGACAGCATTGGAATCGTGATCCTGCGCAGCTGATACCAGTAGCCAGCGCCGTCAATCCTGGCGCTTTCATATAAATATTCATCAATGTTCTGCAGTCCGCCGAGCAGGATGAGAAACGAAAATCCGATATTCATCCAGATGGTCGAGATGGAAATCGACACGAGCGCCCACTCTGGGTCAAGCAGCCATTGTATGCCTGGCAAATTCATGACATTCAGCAGCCGGTTGAACATCCCGATGCTAGGATGGAAGAGGAACAGCCAGACAACAGAGGAAGCAGCGACCGAAATGCCCATCGTCGAGGAATAGACCGTCCGGAAGAAGCCGATACCTTTCAGCTTCTCATTCGCAATAAGCGCAAGGAATAGCGCGATAATCACGCCCGTGGGAACGGTATAAAGGACAAACAGCACCGTTGCCTTGATACTGTTGCGGAATTCCTTTGACTCGAAAAGATAGGCATAATTTTCAAAGCCGACAAACAATGCAGCGGCACCCTGCTGGTCGGTCAGGAAGAAGCTCAGGTAAATTGTCCGGAACATCGGGTAAAAAATGAAAACTGCAAACAGAAGGATCGACGGAAACAGGTACAAAAACGCGCTGCGGGCATTGAGTGATTTTCTCCAAAAACTCAGTTTTGGAGGAGCGTCTGCTTTCATATAAACACCTCTTTATCAAACACATGGTTCTCGATGTCCGTTGGAGTCTTGATGATTTTTTCCGTAGAGCTGTCAAACAAACAGACCGAATCATAGCTAATAACAATCGGCACCAAATCCCCGACGTCAATCCGCCACTGGCCACTCCATTTCGCCATCCATTCCCTGCCACCCATATCGAAGGAGAATATCGTTTCATTGCCGAGCACTTCAACATTGGTCGTTTTTACATAGACCTTATCCTCCGCTTTCGTCTCCTTCGTTGCTGCCTTCAGATGCTCAGGACGGATGCCGACTATGATTTTGTCTGTCTTTAAGAGATGACGGTCCTCTTCTGGGATGGCCAACTTCGCGTCCTCACTGAAAACAACCTCATTCTTTTCTTGATTGACCTTCCCCTCGCCAATATTCATCGGCGGTGAGCCAATGAATGTCGCGACAAAAGGATTGGCCGGATTATTATAAATATCGATCGGTTTGCCAATCTGCTGGATTTTGCCGTCATGGAGGATCATGATCCTGTCCCCCATTGTCATCGCCTCGACCTGGTCATGGGTGACATAAATCATCGTGATGCCAAGCCGCCTTTGGATTTGCCGGATTTCCGACCTCATGTGTGCACGTAGCTTCGCGTCCAAGTTGGATAGCGGCTCATCCATCAGGCAAATCGGAGCCTGGTTGACAATCGCACGTGCCAGCGCGACCCGCTGTCTCTGGCCGCCGGACAGCTCACGGGGCTTTCTTTTCAGGTACGGTGTCAATCCCAGCATTTCCGCAACATCCTCACAACGTTTTTTCCGCTCTGTTTTCGGGACTTTTTTTACATGAAGCCCGAAGATGATATTCTCTTCAACCGTTAAATGAGGATATAGAGCATAGTTCTGGAAAACCATCGAGATATGCCTTTTGCTTGGCGGCAGCCAGTTGGCCTCCACATCGCCGATCTTCAGAGTTCCGCCCGTGATTTCCTCCAGGCCGGCAATCATTCGCAGCATCGTACTTTTCCCGCAGCCGGAAGGACCGACGAGGACGAAGAACTCTCCGGGCTCGATCGTGACTGTAATATCTGAGATGACTTCTGTTTTTTTATCGTATGATTTCGAAACACCAACCAATTCTACCTTTTTCATGCTCGCCACCCTTTCTCTTTCCTGAAAAAAGAGACCACAAATAATGCCTATCCATTCAGGCAGTAGATGTGGTCTCCTGGTCTCCGTCACAAAGTATTAACTTGTAAAGTTTGCATATATATTGGGAGTATATGTTATATATTTTGCTAGTATGTTAGGAATTTACATTTCAAATATAAGCGAGGGAATCATGAGAAATATATCGCTATTGTTCCTCTGTTTGATTTTGCTGGTAGGTACCGGTTGTGGGAATCTTAAAGATGCGCCAGCTTTTGTTTTGACGGAGGATTTTATCATCATCGCTCATAGAGGGGCATCTGCTTACGCTCCTGAACATACCTTGCCTGCATATGATCTGGCCGTGAATGCAGGTGCCGATTATATCGAAATCGATTTGCAGATCACAAAAGACGGTGAATTGATCGCCCTGCATGATGAGGAGGTGGACCGGACGACGAATGGCTCGGGGCTTGCAGCTACGCAAACTCTTGATGAAATCAAGACTTTGGAGGCCGGCTCGTGGTTCAATGAGCAGTATCCGCAGCTTGCCGATCCTGCCTATGAAAATGCCGAGATTCCTACACTTGAGGAAATCATTCAGCGTTATGGGAAAAGCGCGAATTACTACATCGAAACCAAATCACCAGGGATGGAAGAGGAATTAATCAACCTGCTGAGGAAGCATTCTCTGATTCATTCGGAATCGAAAGTCATCATTCAATCTTTCTACAGCAAAAGCCTGAAGAAAATTCACAAGCTGGAACCAGTAATTCCATTGATTCAGCTTTACAGATACACAGAAAAAGCTAGATTGACAGACCGAGAGCTACAGTCGCTGAAGAAATATGCAGCAGGAATCGGAGCCAACTTTGGGATGGTGGATAAAAATTATATAAAAAAAGCCCATCAACATGGATTAGCAGTCCACCTTTTTACCGTCAATAGAGATGAGGATATTCAGCAGGCTTACGAGATTGGAGCGAACGGGGTGTTTACCGATTATCCTAAAAAAAGGCCAGACACCTATTAGGTATCCGGCATTTCTCGTGAAAATTTTATTTAAATGCCATCGCAGCGTTTACGGCCTTTTTCCAGCCGCTGTAGAGCTGATTCCGGTCCTCTTCAGGCATTTTTGGTTCAAACTTCTTATCAATTGCCCATTGTGTGGCAATTTCCTGCTGATCTGCCCAATAGCCAACCGCGAGTCCTGCTAGATATGCAGCACCAAGCGCAGTTGTTTCATTCACCACCGGCCGCTCAACCGGAACATTTAGGATATCGCTCTGGAAGTTCATCAGGAAGTTATTTTTCACAGCACCGCCATCAACACGCAGCGTTTTAAGCTCGATGCCTGAGTCTGCTTCCATCGCAGCCAGTACATCTTTCGCCTGGTAGGCAAGTGATTCCAGGGTGGCACGGACGAAGTGTTCCTTGCTCGTTCCGCGGGTAAGTCCGAACACCGCCCCTCTGACGTCGCTGTCCCAATAAGGCGTTCCAAGCCCCACGAAGGCTGGCACCACATAAACTCCATCCGTGGATTCTACCTTTTCAGCATATGTCTCGCTATCACTTGCATCCTTCAACATCCTCAAGCCATCCCGCAGCCACTGGAGTGCCGATCCGGCAACGAAAATACTCCCTTCGAGCGCATATTCCACCTTGCCATTCAAGCCCCAGGCAATCGTCGTTAACAAACCGTGTTCTGACTTCACTGCTTTTTCGCCAGTATTCATCAGCATGAAACATCCTGTTCCATACGTATTTTTTCCCATGCCTTCCTCAAAGCATGTCTGCCCGAACAGCGCAGCTTGCTGGTCACCAGCAGCCCCGGCAATCGGGATTTCCTGCCCGAAGAAATGATAAGGCACCGTTTTGGCATAGACCTCAGAGGATGGACGAACCTCCGGCAGCATTGCAGCTGGAACGCCGAGGATCTGGAGGAGCTCTTCATCCCACTTCAGGTCATGGATATTGAACATAAGCGTTCGCGAAGCATTGCTGTAATCCGTCACATGCGCTTTGCCTCCAGAAAGCTTCCAGATCAGCCATGTATCGATCGTGCCAAACATCAGCTTCCCTGCTTCCGCCTTCTCTCTTGCACCATCTACGTTATCAAGGATCCATTTCACTTTTGTCCCCGAAAAATAAGCATCAATCAGGAGACCGGTTTTTTCACGGAAAAGGTCATTGTGGCCGGCAGCCTTCAACTCGTCACAAATCTGGCTCGTCTGCCTGGACTGCCAGACAATAGCGTTATAAACAGGCACTCCTGTTTCTTTATCCCAGACAACCGTCGTTTCCCTCTGGTTTGTGATTCCGATTCCGGCTATTTGTTCTGGTTTAACATTTGATTCCGTAAGGACACTCGCAATGACCGACAAAATCGATCCCCAGATTTCATTCGCGTTATGCTCGACCCAACCTGGCTTTGGAAAATGCTGCGTAAATTCCTTTTGCGCAACGTGAACAATCTCACCCTTTTTATTGAATAAAATCGCACGTGAACTTGTCGTACCCTGGTCCAATGAAAGAATGAACTTTTCCATAATGCCCTGTCCCCCTTTAAGATGATCCACTCATTTCTAAAACATATATGTAGAAACACAAAATACTTAACCTAACTATACCCAATTCAACACTATTTTTTCAAAGAACCCACTTTTTAATAACAATTCCCACAATCACATAAAGTCACTAAAACTAATCAAACGTTTGATTAACTACATTTCGACAAATTTCGGGTGGTGCCTGTCACCACCCCGGTTCTTTAGTACTAATTTTTCCTAATAGAATGAAAATTGACGAAAAAATGGTTGAATTTTCTATATATGTAAGTCTATCATATTAAATGTGATTATATAGATTTGCCATTATGTTTTTCTACTATACTTATTTAGATAGGAAGTTTGTTATGGTTTTTGACGGCATTGTCATTTCTTTTATCATTGCTTTGTTCCGTAAGGGGAATTTACGGGGGCTGTCAGATCTTAAATTGAAGGCTGGCTGGATTTTCCCTCTTCTGTTAATAATTCAGTTTGTAGTCTACTATTTCCAGAATGACTACCGGATTTTAGGCCAATTTAGTGGAACCATCTTTATGGCGGTATACCTACTAGGCATGCTATTCCTGTTTTTCAACCGACAATATAAGGGCTTTAATATTATATTAATAGGAGTATTTCTGAACTTTCTGGTGATGGCCTTGAATGGTGGAAGAATGCCCGTATCGGCAGAAGCAGCCGCCGTTCTTGACCCTAATTTTATCCAGGCACTTAAGGATGGCTTATATGCAAAACACGCCCTGCTTGATTCAACCACAAAGCTAGGGATGCTGGGAGATATCATCCCATTAACAGACCCATACCCTCGTACCCAAGTCATCTCAATTGGTGATGTTATCATGAATATCGGAATCTTCCTCTTTATTCAGTGTTTGATGGTAGAGATGCCTAAAAATAAAGAGGTTCAAGATATCAATATGTCAGCAGAGGGAGGTGGATTGTGATGAAGAAAGAGAAAAAAGGAATCAAGGTTACTGCAGTACTATATAATGCAATTATTCTTGCCTCAGTTATTGTCGCACTAACATCTGGATTTAAAGTAGTCTAAAGTTTTAAGGGAGAAGTTAGCAATTAACTTCTCCTTACCTTTTTATTGAGAGTGATGATTATGAAGCTTTTTAAAACGCCTTTTAACGTGTACATATCGATTCTATCTTTCATCGGTGTTCTCACCACTATTAATTTTATGGATCAACTCACTTACTCACCAAGTGAGTGGGTGACAATATTATCATTAACAGGGTCAATATTATTACTGAGTCACTTCCATATACTTTTACCCCCAAAGGGGAATTCTCTTTCTATGGATTCCTCTATTTATCTAGCGAGCCTTTTTTTATTTGGCCTAGACTTTACACTATTTATATTGGTATTGTCTGCGTCAATTTTTGCTCTTACCCAAAGAAAAGTTGTCTGGTGGAAGCATCTATTCAATTTTTCAATTTATACTCTAATGCTCATTAGTGCTTATTATATTTTTGTTTTTACAGGAGGTACTATAGGAAATATCCATCTCACCAATTTAGTACCTTATATTTCAGCGTTAAGCATGTACTTTTTCGCTAATGTAATATTAATAGGAATATATTTTCTATTAATGGCTGCTGAAAGTCTTACAAACGTCTTACGTGGCATTGTAAAAGAAACCATCGCAACATATGTGAGTACGCTTTTGTTATCCTTAGTTCTAGTTATTTTAATTAGCTCCCAAAAGAACTTCGGCCTATTCTTATTCATCACCATATCTTTTTTATTATCCCAGGCTTTCAAACAACATTTTGAGCTTTACAAAGAAATGTCTGAAAAGGCCAATAAAGACTATCTTACCGGTTTGAATAACCATGGTTATTTTAAAGAGCTTTTTGAAAAAGAGATTTCAATCGCCAGGGAATCCGAGCAGCCTCTGAGTGTCGGGCTTTTGGATTTGGATGATTTTAAAAAATATAATGATCTTTACGGCCATATTCAGGGAGACCAGCTCCTTAAGGAATTTGGCTCCATTCTTTTAAAAGAATCAAAAGCAAGAGGTTATACTGTTGCCCGTTATGGTGGCGAAGAATTCTCCATCCTGCTCCCAAACACCACCTCTTCTGAAGCTTATTTGTTTTTAAACGATGTGCGTAAAAAGGTAAATGACACCCTCTTCAAAGGAGTAGAAGCGCTGCCATACGGTTGTTTATCTTTTTCCGCTGGATTGGCTCAATGGGAAAAAGAAACCTACAGCATATCAGAGTTGATGAACAAAGCAGATGAAGCAATGTATTTTGCCAAGGCTCAAGGGAAAAATTTGGTGCAAGTCTATCAACCGCTGCTAAAGAGTCTTGATGATTCCCAGTCATTTGAAAAGCAGCTGGAAGAGGCAGAGCAGCAGTTGAAAATTTTCCTTTCGAAGGATGTGTATACATATAGACACAGTAAGCGTGTATTCCAATACGCAGTTGATTTTGGCAGGAAGCTTGAACTCCCAGATCATGAGCAAAAGTTATTTACTCTCGGGGCATTAATTCACGACATTGGCAAGCTTGAAATCCCTCGCGATGTCATCAATAAAAAAGGGAAACTTGAGCCGCATGAGTGGGAAATGGTCAAGAAGCATGTCACATGGGGCAAGGAAATCATTTCAACCAACAAAGAACTTGAGGAGCTTATCCCTCTGGTGGAACTGCATCATGAGCGATATGATGGAAAAGGATATCCATATGGGCTTCAAGGTGAAAACATCCCTAAGCTTGCTCGCTTATTATGCATTGTCGATTCCTTTGACGCGATGACGACAGAACGGCCATACCAAAGAACAAAATCTTACGAGGAAGCGATACAGGAACTCCGGGTTTGTGCCGGGAACCAATTCGACGAGCGCTATGTAGAACCTTTTATCGAGATGATTGAAGAACGTTATTTTTTTAAAAAGGAAAAAGGGCTTTCTTTACAGCAATAAAAAAGGACATCCATGATACGGATGTCCTTTTCGTGTTTTTATTGAATACTCCGGTGCCAATTCCAGGCACTGCTGATGATCCGCTCCAAATCCCGTTCAGCCTTCCACCCAAGTGCCTGACGGATTTTTTCCGAGGAAGCCACCAGTCTAGCCGGGTCACCTGCACGACGCTCTGCGATGATGACATTAGCTTTCCTGCCAGTCACCTTCTCACAAGTATCGATAACCTCTTTGACAGAATACCCTTGTCCGTTGCCAAGATTATATGTGGCGGTTTTGCTTTTTTCAGCCAGCAAAGAGTCAAGCGCTGCTATATGGGCTTGAGCGAGATCAGTGACATGGATGTAATCACGAATGCATGTGCCATCCGGCGTGTCATAATCGTCGCCAAATACGGATATTTGCTCGCGCTGGCCCAGCAGATGCTGAAGGATGATTGGAATCAAGTGCGTCTCTGGATCATGCTGCTCGCCGATCCTGCCAGATTCGCTCGCTCCCGCAGCGTTGAAATAGCGCAAAACAACGTAGTTCAGATCATACGCCGCTGCGAAATCAGCCAATATATTCTCGACCATGAGCTTTGACTGGCCATATGGATTGATTGGCTGTGTTCGGCTGTCTTCACTGATGATGTTCACATCCGGAATACCGTATGTCGCGGCCGTTGATGAGAAGATGAAGTTCTTCACATTGTATTTAAGCATCACTTTTAATAATGTAAGCGTCCCAGCGACATTGTTTTCATAGTATTTCAGAGGATCCGTCACCGACTCCCCAACAAGACTATTAGCCGCAAAGTGCATTACTGCATTAATCGGAAATTTGCTGAAAACGGACTCCAGGTCACTCTCACTGCCCAAATCCCCTTCAACGAAAACAGCCTGAGCGTCCACCGCTGCCCTGTGCCCAGTCGATAAATTGTCAAGCACCACTACCTCATGCGTTTTCACAAGCTCCTCAACAAGATGACTGCCAATATAGCCAGCACCACCAACAACAAGAATCATCAAAAAAACTCCCCTACAATAAACTCCCATTAATGATAGCCCGATATCAACAGATTTACAATAACTTACAAGACTAAATTCGGGAGGTGACAGGCACCTGTCGAAGCGCAGAATACAGACCAAATACACGCTGTAAAGCCATTCGACAAATTTCGGGTGGTGACAGGCACCACCCGAAAAAGGCACCACCCGAAAAAGACATCACCCGAAATTAATCTAGTAATTTCCCAGCTCGCTTTCTGGGGTTTGGATGATGGCTGGGTTCTTAGCCGGGTCTAGCCATTTCAGAATGGAGATGACCTGGTTTTGTGATGTGGCTGTGCAACCAAGGGTGTAGTTAGTTCCTACGTGGAAGAAGATGGCTGAGCCAGCGCCAGGCACTCGTTTTTCTGTGTTGTAGTTAATCACGAATCCGTAGTTATACAATGGTATGTCCATTTTTTCTGCGCTGTTCCACTGGCCATTATTGGCAGATGCCTTTTGCCAGGTGTTGTACAAGTTGGATGATGGATCGTCTACCCAGACATCGTCACTAGTAATTCTCTGGTAAGGAAGCTTTGTTCCCGGATTTTCGTACCTCCCAAAGGCAGTACCAATTGAATATTTCCCGCGAGGAGATTCTTTCCCTCCTTCCTTCATTACGTCAGCGAATCCATATTTCCCAAGAAACCCTGATATATTCATGCGTTCATACCACTTACCATCAACTTTTTCGTAGGTCCTGATTTTTGCATTATAGCTGCTATATCCATTAGACGTGACCAAAATTATTTGATCATGCTCCCAAACACTTTCCATTTCATCGACAATTGTATTTTTAACCCAGACTCCATCGTCCTTAAAGTAATTCCAC
The DNA here is from genome assembly GCF_053543455.1 of Mesobacillus sp. LC4. Classification (NCBI taxonomy): domain Bacteria; kingdom Bacillati; phylum Bacillota; class Bacilli; order Caryophanales; family Bacillaceae; genus Mesobacillus; species Mesobacillus sp. LC4. The sequence goes on along the minus strand of NZ_JBGCUB010000002.1, from coordinate 512,754 downwards.
TCATGGCCGAACCAGATCCACCCCGTCTGCATGATGCCGCTCCGATTAAGGAAGTACCAGCGGCCATTTTCCTGCAGCCATCCGGTCTTCATCGCCCCGCCAGCCTCAAGGTAATACCACTTGCCACCTTCTTTAAGCCAGCCCGTCTTCATCGCGCCGCTTTTTTCGTCAAGATAATACCACTTATAAGAATCATAGAGCCAGCCCGTTTTCATAGCGCCATTCTTCCCGAGATAATACCAGGTGCCTGAATGCTTGTACCATCCGGTCTTCATAACACCAGTATCACTCAAAAAGTACCATGTTCCTTCGTCATTGATCCAACCTGTCTTTATGACACCGCTTTTGCCATCAAGATAATACCATTTATAAGAATCATAGAGCCAGCCCGTTTTCATCTCACCATTCTTTTGCATGAAATACCATTTGCCACCGTATGACAGCCATCCGGTGTGCATAGCTCCTGTACTTTTCAAAAAGTACCAGGAATCACCTTCCTTTAGCCATCCCGTTCTCATGATTCCAGTGTCATTTGAAAAGTAATACCATTTCCCATCAATCACTTTCCAGCCTTTTACAGATTCATCATTTTCATAGTAAAAGTATTGGCCCCCTTCTTGGACCCAACCTTCTTCTGCTGCAGCAGGTTCTGGCAATAAAAAACTGAAACCAATAAGTAAAACTGCTCCAAACATCCATCCGCTTATTCTTTTAAACAATCCTTTTCCCCCTTCAAAAAATGTCCTTAAGTCCATTGTAAATAAGTCTAGCTTAAAAAGAATGAGTAAGTAGTCACCAAAATGGCAAGTGATTCGACAATAATCCCGTCAAAGAGTATCCTACCGACTCGCTTTTCCAGGCTTATGCTTATCGCAAAATCCTCTAGGAAGAGGGATGAAATTGGCCAGACGCTGGACCAGAAATCAGTAAAACTGACAACTGCCTAGTCCAAAATAAAAAGCCTGTTCCATCATGGCATGCATAGGAACAGGCTTTGCTTAAATTCTATCTGATTTTGTATGGATTCAAGCCTTCATCTTCCAAAATGCAAAGCCCCTTTTTAGGTTCAAGATAAAAAGTCAACGGACTTTGGCTATTTTTTAACATTGCTTCCCTTAAATCCTCGGCTTTCTGGCGTTTTTGATTAAAAGAGGATTCCTTCATTTCTATGATAAAAGTATGATTATAGCTTAGATATACTTCTGTCCTTCTGACTCCAAGCGGTTTTGTTTTTTTGACGTGCATGAGTGAAAACCAGACACAAAAATCATTATTGTACGACTTTGTAGGGAAAAGCCAAATCCCCAGATGACAATTCACCTTGATGGGGCACATATGTATATCACCAAGGATTTGTTTCGAGGTTTCCCTCACACTCTGAAAATTCGATCCGAGCAACTGAAGAGAATTATTAATCACCTGCATTGGCCTCAGGTTCACAAGGAAGGTTTTTTCCCCTTCGATGACTCTTGTGCACAGTCTGCCGAAGCGATCATATTCACCCGTTATGAGAACTGTATTTTCATTCACTAAGTATTCCTGCAAGTTAATCAAATTAGCACCTTCTCAATATTGATTTATTCAACAATTAGAGTATACTAACATAGTTGGTATACCCAACGGCAAGTCCTCGGGAATGGTCGGGCAGACTGTTAGTTCCCGGGGCTTTTCTTTTTTTCTTTTTTCTTTCACCTTTTCACCTCCTCTTACCTTTGCCTATCCGGAATTATCCTTGAATGCCAAATAACCCCTTAAGGTATATTATGTCTGGTCTATAAATAAAAGTAAATCTGTATTTTCTGATAATATTACTTCTGCTCAATCGCTAATAACAACACAATATTGAATTAAATTCACTTTTCTACTATAATATATAACTTCTTTTTCCAATTATGGTGGTTTTTATAAAAGAAACATCTTTTTCATATGTTATTAAACTAATTATTATGACCTACACCACATGAAAACTTGCTAAAAATTTTTTTCGACATTCGCCTTAAAACTTTCACAATTATATTCCAACTTTTATATCTTTTCAGATGAATAACAAATTCACTGCCTCAAAATTCAATTTTCGAGCCTAAAACCATATAAAAATGGCATTTTCAGCTTCCAAAATTCAATTTTCAAGATTCGAACTATGTATCTGCTAACAGTATGTTTAAGCTACCCGGGAATTCATTGAACGCGCGCGTCCCGAAAGGATTCGCAATGGAAAGCTTCGACCAGTTAGCAAGAAAATACGAACCGATGATCCATAAAATCATTCACTCCCTTCATATTTATAAAAAGAGAGAAGATTTCGTACACATTGGTTTGATCAGCCTATGGGAAGCCAGTTTATCCTATGACTTAACAAAAGGGGAATTCAAAAATTACGCCTATTCATATATTAGGGGCAGGATTTTGCAGGAAATGAATAGGAACAACAGATATGAGGAACGAAGCATCTACCCCAGGGACGAATATTGGGAAACTGTGGAGGACTACAATTCTGAAACTCCATTAGAGGAAGAGTTCCTTCTCAGTTATTGCAAAGGGCTGACCGAGAAAGAGACGAAATGGGTGCTTTACACCTGCATCGATTTTTTATCAATACGGGAAATCTCAGAAAAGGAAAACGTCTCTCTTTCTGCAGTCAAACAATGGCGAAAAGGAGCAAAGCAAAAACTTCAGCACAACATTGAAATCATAGACTAGCAAAGAACCAAAAAGCCTGAAACCATTTTCTTTGGCTTCAGGCTTTCATGTTTTTGATTGCGTCCATTTTACCACTTTACAATGAATCCTTCCAATTGGCTGAGGTTAACTTCATGAATCTTTCCTTGTCTTTGTTGGCAAGGGCCATATCAATTTCTTCCACCCTCTTTTTCTCAAGGAATTCGTTTTGAACTTTTTGAATAACCTTATTGGCACCATCCGTATATCGCGTTTTTTCCCGCTTTAAAATTAACTGAGTATTATCCGTATCCGTCATAGCATCCATATACATATTCAAGTCCAGCTCTTGCTTAAAATGGTTGGAATTCTTATCGTTATTCATCATCAATCCCTACTTTCTGTGGGTTTAATTGTTAGTTACTATTTACCCAAAATCCATAAAAACTAACACTTCATCACCTATTTCACAAAATTACCCAACAACATAAAAAGAGCAAACCAGCAAAAAGCCAGTTCACTCCTCTAGAAAATTCGACAGATTTCGGGTGGTGACAGGCACCTCAAAAAATCCCCTCACTAAACTTTTATATGGTCCTAAGAGGTGGGAAGTCAACGGTACATACTTTTTTGCTGTTTCCTCTGAAGCTATTAATTACCGAATTTATCAGGACCTCTACCTTTAAAAATTCAGGGGCATCAAGCATTGGATTTAAGTAAAACCTGTAGCTGCTCCAAGGATAATCCTCTGGCCGCTCTACAATATGCGCCCTTACCGGATTCATATGAATATAGCGGCTGACTTCATACATGCCAACTGGACCTAAAATTACCTGGTCAAAGTAGCGCTTTTCAAAAACATGCCCAGATTGATTGTACTTATTATTAAAGTAGTTTGCATACCGCTTATTCACAATCGACATCACCTTCGAAATTGAGAATGCCTCTGTCCGAATTTGAATATGGTAATGGTTTGTCATCAAGCAATAGGAAGTTATTTCGAAAGGGAATTTTTCGTAAGTTTGCAGGAGAATGTAGAGAAATGCTTCGAAGTCATCTGAGGATAGAAATAGAGGTTCACGCCGATTGCCACGGCTGACAACGTGATAAAAATACTCCGGAGACCATGTTTTCAACTTCCGTCCCATATCAGTCACCACTCCGAGCAGAACACATGATACGATCAAACCCCATTAAAAAGGCCACCAACAAAATAATCACTCCACTCAATTTTTAATTATCTTGCATTAATACAGCATCTGAAAAACTTAAAAATTCTAAAATAAAACAATAACCCCCACCCCTATATTATTCTCCATATACTAATTCACTCCTCCCCAATCAACCGACAAATTTCGGGCGCTGCCTTTCACCACCCAAAATGCCGCCACAAAATATTAATCCGCTCGGATTGAAACCTTTTAAAACTGAATCCTTTAAAGATAAGGACTCACTTAAAGTGGTGAGGGTCTCATTTTTCTTCCGATCCATGTTTCTCTAGTTTCAGCATCCGACAATATTTTCTAAATTTTCTAGGTTTATAGTTTACAAAAATAGCGAAAGTTGGTACCATTGTTTTGCGTTCAATTTTTGAACGTTCAATTAGTGAATGAAAATACTCATAGATAAATTAAGGGTGGATCCAACCCCTCCCAACAAAGGCGGTGAAAAACTCACATGGAATTATTCGACAAATTTCGGGTGGTGACAGGCACCCAAAATCGTACCTCAACAACTGAAAACTCATTCAAAATAGGATTCGACAAATTTCGGGCGGTGACAGGCACCTTGATTTTTCTCTTGCCTGCTCTAATCCCGCTGGGGGTTTTCTGGGTTTATCCGATGTTTTATTCTTTGTACATAAGTTTTACGGATTGGGATTATATGAGTTCTGATTATAGTTTTGTTGGGTTGGGGAATTATTTGGATTTGTTTGGGGATCCGCTTTTTTATGGGGTGCTCTGGAATACGTTGTATTTTAGTGTTGGTGTGGTGGTTCCTTCTGTGTTAGGCGGGCTTCTGCTGGCTCTTTTGCTGGTGAGGAAGCAAAAGGGCATGGGTTTTTACCGGACGTTGATTTTCTCGCCTTGGGTGACTCCTGCTGTTGCCGTGTCGATCGTCTGGTCGTGGATCTACGAGCCTCAGGTGGGATTGGCAAACTGGCTGCTGACATCCTTCAACCTGCCAGCTTTGGAGTGGACAAGCAGCACCACCTGGGCGATGCCTGCTGTCATCATCGTCACCATTTGGAAGGGACTCGGCTGGTGCATGATTTTTTACCTTAATGCTTTAAAAAAAGTTCCACAATCCCTGTATGAAGCTGCGTCACTTGATGGTGCATCCTCCATGCAGAGATTCCTGTATATCACTTTGCCGTTAATCTCCCCCACCACCCTTTTTCTGGTCATCATCACCGCTGTTGATGCTCTTCAGGCGTATGACCAAATCCAGGTACTGACCCAGGGCGGACCAGCGGGAAGCACAAGAACTATTCTATATATGTACTATCAGTCAGCCTTCGAACAGTTCAACATGGGACAGGCTACTGCAGTCGCTACCGTTCTGGTCATTTTGACTGCATCATTATCTCTGCTCCAGTTCATTCTGTCGCGCAAATGGGTTCACTATCAATGAGGAAAGGAATTGATCACAAGGGATGGCGAAGCTTTTTTTTAAAAAAACTATCAAACATCTATTCTTGTTGCTATTCAGCTTTGTAATGGTCTTTCCATTCCTCTGGATGGTTGTCAGTGCATTGAAAACAAAGGATGAAATATTCCAGTTCCCACCGACGATGTGGCCGGACTCTCCAATGTGGCACCATTTTACTGAGGCCTGGCAGCTGGCACCGTTTGGACAATACATATTCAATAGCACATTCACCGCTGTTGCTATCGTTGCCATTCAGGTTGTGAACTCCGCACTTATTGCCTATGCGTTCACACAGTTCAAATTCCGTGGTAAAAACCTGCTATTTGGAATCGTTCTGCTGACATATATGCTCCCTGCCGCAGCAACATATGTCCCGAGCTACGTCATCCTGGCGAATTTCAACTTGCTTGATAAACATACAGGTTTGATTTTATCAAATGCAGCCAGCGTGCTCGGAATCTTCCTGTTCAGGCAGGCTTTCATGCAGATTCCAAGAGAACTTGTCGAGGCGGCAACAATGGATGGCGCAAATCATTGGCGAATTTTATGGAAAGTGGTTTATCCGCTTTCGAAGCCGACTTTTTTAACATTCACCTTGATTAGTTTTGTACAAAACTACAATAGCTACCTATGGCCTACCCTAATTTTAAACAGCGAAGAAAAGCAACTTGTCACGACTGGACTAAGGCAATTTTTCATACAGGAAGGCGCTTATGGAATACAATGGCCACTCATCATGGCAGCAAGCTCATTTGCGGTCATCCCGCTGTTGATTTTATTCGCCTTCGCACAAAAATGGTTCATATCAGGTATTAGCGACCAAGGATTAAAAGGATAAAGGAGAATATAAATGAAGAAAAATTTATTGATCATCTTAACGATTTTTGCAATGACCGTATCGCTGCTTGCAGGTTGTTCCAGCGATACGAAGTCAACATCAGCTGACGGTAAAGTTGAAATCGAATTTTGGTACGGACTCGGTGGTAAACTTGGCGAGGGTGTTGAAAAAGCAATTAAAGAGTTCAACGAAAGCCAGGATGAAATCAAAGTCATTGGAGTTGCTCAGGGCGAGTATGATGAAACAGTCCAAAAATTCCAGGCTGCAGTAGCTGCAAAAAAAGTGCCAGGTGCTGTGCTTTTACAAAATGATCCTATGCATGCTTTTGCCCAAAAAGGGGTATTGGCACCGATGGATTCCTTCATTGATAAGGATTCTGATTTTAACAAAGATGATTTTGTTGACGCATTCTTCGGACAGGGAACTATTGACGGTAAGCAATATGCAATCCCTATGTATGGTACAACTCAAGTGATGTATTATCGCAAAGACATATTTGAAAAACATGGCATTTCTCCTGACTCTTTAAAAACTTGGGAATCTGTTGCCGAGATTGCGAAGACCATCAAGGAAAAAGAAAATATTTACGGCTGGGAACCGATGTATGGCCCAGATAACCTGATTGATGCTGCGTTAAGCAAAGGCGCTAAATATCTAAGCGAAGACGGAAAAGAAGTAATGATCGATTCCCCTGAATGGATTGAAACATGGGAATTTTTCCGAAAAGCAATCCATGAAGACAAGACGATGGCAATCCACCATGGCGGCCAGGGTTGGGAATACTGGTACAAAACAATTGATGACGTTATGCAAGGCAATGCCGCAGGCTACACGGGATCAAGCGGTGACCAGGGTGACCTTGACTTCAGTCTTGTTGCTGCACATCCACAGCCAGGCTGGGAAAGCCACGATGCAGCCCCGCATGCAGGAGCGATGGTTGCATCAATCCCTGCTATGGCCACAGAAGCTGAGCAGGAAGCAGCCTTCAAATGGCTGAAGTTCTTCTCGAGCGCTGAAAAAACGGCAGAATGGTCTATTAACACAGGCTACATCCCGGTTCGAAAATCAGCTAAGGAAGTGGCAGCATACAAGGAATTTGCTGAAACAAATCCACAAATCAGCGTGCCGCTTCAGCAAGCTGAAATTGCCACCCCTCCTTTCGTAGATCCTACGGGCGGAAAAATCTACGATGCTCTGGAAAAAGCAGCGGATAAAGTTGAAATTGAAGGAAAATCTGCAGAGGAAGCATTGAAAGATGCGAAAAAAGAAGCACAGCGAGAACTGGATAAGGTTACAGGAGGTAAATGATGAAAACTTCCTTGATAGGAGTGGGAAGCGGCGTAGTAGATGAGCCGTTTTCTGCTACCTCTTTCTATTTAGACGCTGATTACAAATGGCTGAAGCTAAAAGTTTCTTTTTCAAAAAAAGGCTGGTATTCCATTTTCGTTTGGGACCCAGCTGAAAAGCTTAGGATTCAATCCCTTTATATCAATGAACCGAAGGAAATCATCCTATCCGTGAACCATGATGAGACGAGCTATTCGTCAGTACCCGGGCTGATTTTACAAGGAGAATGGAAGCTGGAGATATTGGCAGCTACATACAAAGCAAATCCAGAATACAAATTTACTTTTGAGTGCGGGCTGGATGCTGCGGTGGGTGATGGTGATGTGGAAAAGTTTGAATCATGGACTGGTAACGTAAAAACTTTGGCTGCTAAGAGCTCTATTGCGCTAGAGTTGAACACCTTCAACGATGCAAAGGTCCTCAAAACTTCCAGACGGTGGTACAAAGGCGATTTCCACACCCATACAAATGAATCAGACGGAAAAATGAGTCCGAGGGAAGGCATGGATCAGGCAAAAAAGATGGGGCTTGATTACTTCGCGGTAACCGACCATAACATCATCCCGACAAAATGGATAAACGATGACATGCTCACCATTCCCGGAATTGAAATCACCTCTTCCAAAGGCCATTTCAATGCGCTCGGCCTAAAGCAATGGGTTGACTGGCGGCCAACGTGCACGGATGGCGGCATGGAAACTGAGGAAGGCATGAACCGGGTCATTGGCGAGGTAAGGTCCGCCGGAGCACTTGTCAGTATTAACCACCCGATGCTCCAGCCGTGGGAATGGCAGTTCAGAACCACTCCCCTCTCCCTCGTTGATGTAATTGAAATCTGGAATGACCCGACTTATAAGGATAACCCTGTTGCAACGGAAGAAGCATTAAAGCTTTGGGATATCCTTTGGAATGACGGCCATCGGATTTATGGAATCGGGGGCTCTGATTCGCACTTGAGACCGGATGAAAGCTATGAAAAGAATGGTCCTCCTTCTGTGATAGGCGATCCTGCGACATATGTATTTGCAGACGGGCTGTCCGCTCAGAACATTTTAGCTGGGGTGAAGAATGGCAATGTCTATGTTACAAGGGGACCAGTGCTGGATTGTCAGGTTTACATGGACAGCTCATCATACAAGCCGGGCAGCGAGATCGGAGCAAATGTCAGCGGAGATACCGTAGAATTTGATTATCAAGTAAACTACGAAAACATCAAGACAGGAGCTTCCCTACACTGGATCCTCAACGGCAACGAATACAAAAAAGTCTTATTAAATCCGAGCCGCGGCACAACCACAGAAACATTCCAGTGGAAAAAATCAGAACCAAACTGGCTCCGGCTCGAAATCCGTGGAAATAACGGACAACTACTCGCCATCACAAACCCAGTTTACTGCGGAGAAAAGAAAACAACCCTCCAAACCTGGGGCGAACTAATCGACAAATTTCGGGCGGTGCCTGTCACCACCCGAATTTCCACATAAGAAAAGACTCCTTCGATTGAAGGAGCCTTTTCTTTTCAATATATAGTTTATGCGGATTCAGATTGCTGTTTCTGTATGACGCTTTTGCAAACTTCGTAGCATTCATCAATGTGGGAGTTACCAAGATACTTCATAGCTCCAAAGCTAATTTCCGCCGATACAGCTTGTCCCACGAAAGGGATGAACTTTGTAACTGACTTTACTGCTACCCTTGTGCTAATCTTTTTTAACAAAATGGCAACTACTTCTTTCGTTATGAGTTTTCCTACTAACTTACTGCCTAAAGAGGAAATAATAACAAGTATTTGCGCCTTGCTAGCAGCATCCAATTGATCAATCTGCTCAGGAGATAATCCAAACTTTCTGTTAATCGCAGGGAGAAGCTCCATCATGATGGTCACATCTGCACCAACATCCAGACCTGGCACCGGTACAACCGCAGCAGCCGCAGAAGCAGTCGCCCGTTTATTCACCATCGACTTACACTCTTCCTTCACTCGCTCTAACTCACTCATCGTTGCTGGAATCATACTATTTATTATCCCCCTAAAAACAAGTTAGACACCATTAAACATTACTTCCAAGATAGTACTTAATACCCATAAATTATAAATTATATCGGACTAATCTTGGAAAATATTAAGAGATATTATTCGACAAATTTCGGGCGGTGCCTGTCACCACCCGACAGGTTTTTATTGAACTCCAAAGTAAAATGGATTAATATGGAAGAAGCAAATAGAAAATATATCCATAATTATAGGAGGTTTGTCATGGTCACTCCTGTGCAGAAGAATTTTAGAAAGGAAATGCAAGAGTTGAATCGAACTGGTTCTGATTTTAGTGCAGACAGTATTTATCATTCAGGAAAGAAAAAGAGGAATAAGAGACCGTGGTGGACTTATAGTGTGATGGGAACCCTCCTTTTTTTATTGATGTTCTCCACAGTTCCATATAAGCTGTATAACGACTACATCGTTAACAAACATGATAGAATGTTCAATTACCTGCAAACACATAAAGACTATACTGAAAAAAGTGATTTTATTTTACAAGGCTACATAACTCAGGCTACACATAATACACCCTGGGACTTGGGTTCTTTACAAAACGACAAGGCCGCAATGCATATGCTTCTGATTGAGTCTGAAAAAATGAAAGCACCATCAGCATTTAACACACATCAGCAGGCATTTCTAGAGACCATGGAGAAAAAACTTTTTATTATCACATATCTAGAAATACTAGCTAAGACAAATAGTGGTTACAACGGAGAGCTTGATCAGCATATTAATGATCTGAACGTTAGCAGGCAATTGGAGCAAGACAGACTAATTAGAATCTTCAAGGCAGAGGATATTGACTATACACTCCAGCCCGATGGAACCCTAATGTACCACATAAAAACCTACTATCCTGAAAACTCAAAATACAAACAGTAAGCTACTAGTAATGTTTACAATAAGGAGCTGACATCGTGTCTTTTTTTTCCCTCTTTACAAAGAAATGTGAAATATGCAAGAGAAAAACTAGCACTCTCCGAAAATACAAGAATGATCATGGAAACACAATAAAGATATGTCTCCATTGTTCTGAATACGCTGAACGGAGAGCCTATAAAACAAACGGATGACTAACCCATGCCGACCAGCTAACAACCTGGCCGGCATTTATATTGTTCGACAAAATTCGGGTGGTGACAGGCACCTGTCGACAGGCACCCAATTCTGCCTTTGATGACTGCCATTATATGACTAAAGAATCATTTATTAACAATAAAAATAGTGTTATATTTTTCTAGGAATTTATTTTCCAATTCAACCAACTTATTAGGGGGATATATTGTTGAAGAAGTTTCTAATTTCAATGTCGTTGGTTTTAGGCATGGGTCTATTCACACAACTTCCACTGGCTGAATTGTCAACTACAACTCATGCGGCTTCATATGGCTGGAAGCAGGTAAATGGGAACTGGTACTACTACACTTCAAGTGGCGTCAAGGTAACTGGTTGGAAGTCTATCGGAGGTAAATGGTACTACTTTAACTCTTATGGTGTCATGAAAACCGGCTGGGTGAAGGATGGCTCGAAATGGTATTTTCTTGACTCTAACGGTGCAATGAAAACTGGATGGCTTCAGTCAGGCAGCAAATGGTATTACCTGAACACAGACGGCGCGATGGCAACCGGCTGGAAAAAGGTTTCAAACACATGGTACTATCTTGAGTCTTCAGGGGCAATGAGAACTGGATGGCTCCAGTCAGGCAGTAAGTGGTACTATTTAAAGCCAAACGGCGCCATGCAGACATCCTGGGCCAAAGTTTCCGGCAAATGGTATTTCTTTGACACGAATGGAACGATGAAGACAGGCTGGGTTTCATCTGGCGGAAAATGGTACTATCTTGACGAAGTTGATGGTTTCATGTGGACAGGTTGGATTGATGATAATGGCAAGCTGTATTACTTATATGACAATGGAGTAATGGCAGCCAGCACAACAATCGACGGAATCACTCTTGGAGCAGACGGAGCAGCAATTGAAGAAACAGGCTTTTTCAATACGAACTTAAAAAGTACAATCGGACAAATCATCAAGTATTACAATGATAGTATTAAAAAGGATTTTAAAGTAGAATACGAAGACACAAACGATATTGCGTACTTCTTCAGGAATACCGAGCCTCTTGCATACGCAGAAGCTGGAGTGGTAATGGGTGATGTATTTTTCCCGGAATTCCTCATTGACCTTGCCTATGCCCTTGGCATACCAGTAAATGAAGAAGAAATGGAAGCATTACTCATCGAAGCATCTGACCACGGCCAAGCACATAACGAATTGGTTTCCGTATACAACGACGGAATCACCCTTGAATTCTACTGGGATATTGAAAACTATTAAAAAATACGACACCGACTGAATCAGATTCAGTTGGTGTTTTTTTCGACAAAATTCGGGTGGTGACAGGCACCAATTAATTGACAGATACAATCTTCGACCAGTCAAATAAACTTCCTGGGTCTGTTTTTCGTTCTGGTGAATATTCGTTGTGGCCTATGATGTGTTTCCTGTCCTTATTAATGTTTTTGTTCCTGGCTGTGATGTCATTGAGCAATCGGTTAAGTGCATCATATTGCGCTTCTGTATAGCCAATATATTCCTGAGGAATGCTCTTATAGTGCTCAGCAGACATCATTGGTGCCATCTCTTCTTGGGTACCGATTGCCATCAGTTCAATACCAATTGAGTATCTGTTCAAATGGTCTTTATAATCAGGAAATGCGAGCAAGTCCCCTTTTCCTGCATGGCGCGCTGCCCTTGATTCTGGCAGCAAATAGTATATATTCCCGTTTCGATCTATCATGTAATGCGGAGAAACCTCGTAATCTATGAAAGTTTGCCTTATTTCTTCATACACGTACGGATTCTCCGGGTTCGCGACCGCATTGCTTGAAAAGTGAAGCACAACATGAGTCTTCACATCACTGCTTGGCACGAAATTGAGCCGTGGCATAAAATCCTTAATCACCGGAATCCGCACATCATTATGGACTTGCTTAGGTTTCTTTTCCTCAGCACTCGCGACAACCTGTTCCTCAATTTCAGCAGAGCATCCCCCAGTCATCAGCAGAACTAAAGGCAGAACCCACAGCACCAGCATCAACCTTCTTTTCATCCAATATCCCCCGATTGTAATGATCTCTCTAATAAAATATGAATATATTAATAATTCTGTTTCTCTTTGGAAAACCCTCCTTGGCAAGAAAATCAAGGAGGGATTCCCCAATTTAAGTTGATGTAGTAAACCTATTTTATTGTGTTCTGCTCAAATGAAAAGAAGCATAGGGTCCACCAGCGTTCCAATGCTTCTCGCAGCTAAAATCCGATAAGGGCTCCAAGGTTTCGGATTCTTTCCAGAATGGGTTCTTCAGTTATCAAAAAAGGGCGTTCATTCAGGTATAGCAAACCAAATAGCAATGGAATCAGGACAAGAGTATAAATACTGAATACCATCGATAGAACCTTTTTCCTGCGTTTAATTAAGTATGATAACAATAATAGTATGGCAATCCCTGTTGTCACACCAATTATATTGGCAATGGCATCAAGGAACTCAGTACTTCTGCCAGGATCAAAATACTGCCGATACTCTTCGATGATTCCAATTGTCACCAGGGTAATCCACACCACACTTAAATGCTGCCTGGCTCGTTGTTGATCCGTCACTAATAAAATTAATAAACCGATACAAGCTGAAACTCCCGCAAAACCAGCAAAATGCATCAGTTTGTCCACCCCGAAAACCAGCTTATAATTAAACATCAGCCACATCACCCTCTCACCCATCAGCCTATCCATTGCCGGGAGAGAATAATCAAGAAAGACTACAGCTTCACTAAGGATGTATCGACAAAATTCGGGTGGTGACAGGCACCTGTCGAAGAAAGAAATTCGGGTGGTGACAGGCACCTGTCGGATTTCTCTCTTAAAATAAAGCCCAGCACCTACTATCTGGCAGCTGGGCGTTCCAATTTATTCAAACTTCCTGCAAAAACCTCAAAGCTCTTTCCCTCATCCTTTCTTCATATTTCTCTGCCGCGCTCTTTACTTCTTCAGGTTTATGGTATTCAAGGTGAAGCTGAACAAATGAAGCATAGCCCATTATATAAAGCACATGCATAATACTTCGGTTCAGAAGCTTAGAATAAGGATTATCAGGATCAATTTCGATGATGTCTATCAATCTCGAGTTCTTCACTTCTTTTACATAAATGAGAGAGCTTGATTCATTTCCAATCTGCACTTTATATCTTTCAAGGAAATAGGATGTGGTCCTTCCCTCAAAATGAATATACTCAACGGGAATGCATGGAAACTTTTGTCTTATTAACGCTGCCTCAGGTAATTCAAGCTTCAATCGTTCATTATATTCGAACTTCAACTCGCGGAATGAACGCAGGTTCCGCAATACAGGCTGCTCACTCGCTCTTCCCAAAAATGTGACAATATGAATCTCGTTTCCTACAAGCTCGTAAACAAATAGAATATCGGAATCAATCATCCCTCGTTTAGGAGAGTTCCTCGTAATCCTCTCCGGGATGAAAAGCAGATGATTTAACATTCGCTCCAATTCTGCAAAACCAACTTTCGGCCCTACTCTCTCATTCCATCTTTTAAAAGCATGTCCTGTTAAGATGATTGAAGAATATCTACTCGGGAAGGATGGAACCTTATTCCGTTCTCCATGGACCTTATGAAGAATGTCTTGCTTCAAATAGTTCTGGTGACAATATAATTGATGAAAAGCTCGCTTAATTTTCGGCTTCCTCATTAAACTCCTGAATCTTCCCATATTAACCATTTAGCTCAGTCCTTTTCTAGTTGTCCCAATAGCATTTTAGTACAGACAGCTTTATAACTTCCTGGCAAACTCCCGTGATTTCTGCTGCACAAGCTTCATCTCCGCCTGGTAATGTACAGGATGCACACCCGTCTTTGCGATGATTGCCATCGTTTTGGGCAATACCTCAATCACAAACACGGACCCTTTGATAATAGAATGAGATATTACCCGTAATTCTTCTTTTCTATTAATTAGGTATTTCTTTTCTTCTTTAGAGCGGTTCTGAGACTCATTAGTCAGAACCTTATTGGCCTCTGATCCTAGCAAATTCCTAATTAAGTCTCCCAATTTCTTTTCTTTAATCATCAGCTTCTCATCAATCTGCTCAATGACTCTGCTGATCAACCCAACCATTGCGTCATTCAACTCAGCTTCTTGTTTTTTTGAAAAAGCCCGCTTTATACCTGCTGATAACCTGCCTGCCTGGCTCACACCCGCATATGCTCCTACCATTGCACCGACGACTCCCCCAGCCGGACCAAAAAGCATCGTACCAACAACAACCGTCGCCTTCTGACCAAGCGCTCCAAGTACCACCCTGGAGGTCGTGTCGCTTACCACGTTAAAAACTGCCTGGTTGATTGAAACATCATCACTCCAAACCCGCTTAATGTTGTAAATCGAACTAACCCCAGCTGCAATCCAGGGAATTTCAAAATCCAGCAGATCGTCCGCATGACTAATCGTTGCCGATGTGGCCTCCAGCACTTCCTCCCTCGATATGCTCGACACATACACTAAAGGGTTCCCTTCAAAATAAGGGGCAAGCTCTTCATTCACATAAACCGGGATGTCCGAATATTTTTCGAGATGCTCCCTTACTCCAGCAGGGTCGGCCAAATTTTTGACCTGAAATGGCTGTCCATCAACCAGGATGTCCCACCCAGGATTATTTGAGGTTTCAGGAAATTCGACATCATGGCCTTTTGCCTGGAGCTCCGCTGCAATCATTTGTTCCGCGACATAACCCTGCAGCTGGGCCATATCCCCAGTTAAAGTACCAGTATTAATCGTGCCAGCAAATTGACTTAAGGTAAATAGGCTAGAAAGGTCCTCTGTCCGGGCAAAATCAAGACCCTGGACAACCGCAGGATTGATCATGACATAATCATAGATGAATTCACCAGCACTGATCGCAGTAACTGCCCCCGTCTGCTTCAATTGTTCAGGCGGTCCGAAGAGCATCGTCTGCAGCCTGTTCCCTGATGGTTTTTCTTCTTCAATCGAACATTTCATTGCTTCCTCATACTGGCCGTTATTCCAATAACTCCAGAAAGCTTTATTTGAAATTGCCATTTTCAAACTCTCCTAAATTTTAGTGAACAAATCAGCCAAGCCATAGTTCTCTTTTTCAAGTTCCTTGATTTTTTTTGTAAAACGAGAATTCTCACTGTTTAATCGACTTAAATACTCTTGTGATTCTGCCATTCGTTTTTCTTCATTAGCCTTTTCCCTGTGCCGTTCCTGGATGATCCTTCGGCTTGAAAGCACTACATTTCTTTCGCTCTCTTTAAAAGAACTCTGTGAATGAAGGATATCGTCAACCATCAAATCCAAATAAGAGTCAGCAATCTTCTCCTTTCCCTTGATATCCAGTGAAGATGAAAAATTGGTCAAGTTATTCCCGATCCTCTCGAAAAATCCAGTTGAAGAATTACTTATTTTTTTGCTGCGCACGGTAGAGGATATGTCCTCTATCGTTTTCAGGTATATCTGTCTCCGCTTCGAAAATGACTCACTCACCTCTAACTGGCTCAAATCAGCAAATTTAAGGGCGGACTTGATTTTCTGCTTCTCGCTCTCCAGCACACCCTCCTCAGACAAAACCCTGGCATTCAAGTCCTTAATCCGTTTCTCACAATCGGAAATTTGCTTTCTCACAAATTCCTGTTCGCTGGCAATCTTTCCTAACTCCTCACGCAACTCCACATCATTCTCATATCGGCCTTCCCACTCCTGTATAAATGAATGAAAAGAAACACTTTCCCCTCCCCTGCTCATATACGGCAGGGCGATTTGCATGATAATGATCGGCAAAAGTTTGCTTTTCAGGGATTTATTTTGATGATTGTACAGTAGGTAGCCTCCTCCTAATAGCATGGGAATAATAAAAAGTGGGTTAGCCAGTACCGCAACCGTAGAAGTGAGCCCTGTATAAAAGCCAAACGGCAAAGTAAGCCCGAACAACCCCGCAAAGCCTGCCACTAATGATGTCGCTGTAGTATAAAATGCAAACCCGCTTACCTCGACAATGATTGCAAATACTACGCTGGTCCCGCTGGCCGCAATCGTTTTCCGGACCATTTCATCTGACAAATCATTAATTCCAAGCTTCTCTTTAATCTTCTGCTGCTTTTCTTCAGGCAAACTATGAATATAGTCATTCACCTGCTCGGCGAACTTTGTTTGATCTTCAATGGAAAAATCATTGAAACTTTCATCAAGCTCACTAAACACTTTGCTCATCTGAAACTGGATCATCTGCTGAAGCATAGTGGAGTTCGTTTGTTTCTCCGAAAATGCGCGAAACTGTTTATCCTGTTTTTTATAATGCTGATAAACATCCCGAACGACATTCGTGCACTGATCTATAATTTCCTGTTCCAGCGTATATTTCATACCCCTTAACTTCAGCAAACTTGTAATCTCCAGGAACAAGTCAACCTGGATCACCCGGTCATCGATGTTTTCCAGCTTCTTAATTTCCGCTTCGAGATGCTTCGTGAAATGATCCCCATTGTCCTTGGAAAAAACATCCCTCGCCTTAGACGACAAAAGATCAACAATATTCGTCCTGCACAATAAAGCATAAACCACCCTCAGATCAGTACCCCTCAAAGAAACAAGACTATTAGCCAAAATAACTCCATCCACAGAGTTTCCTCCTCTCCTGGTATTCGACAAAATTCGGGTGGTGCCTGTCACCACCCGATTAAATGCTTTCATCTGTGGCAAAGTTCCTGAGTCTGAATTTGAATTCAACTCGGCGGGATTTTTGCCTGTCTACATTTCCATCTTTCTGTTTGAGCTGACTTTCTGATCGTCCATTCGCGGTAATATCCTTTACTACCTCAGCTTTGAACGGAAAGTCGCCGAATTCATCACTTAAAATATATCTGACGACGTTATACGCACGCTTTTGCGATAAGTCCAGGTTATCCATATAGGAACCGACATCATCTGTGTGCCCTTCAACAATTATCTCTGCAATATGCTCCTCATTTTCCTTATAAAGGACATTGAAGTAAATAGGGATAAAGGTTTTTAACTGCTCCTTGAATTCAGGTCTGACTTCAGCTTTACCTGTCTCGAAAAGAAGGTCAGCGTTAAATTTTATTGCAGCTGTTTCCTTGTCGATTTCGATGTCCAGATTCGTTTTCTTGAATTCTTCTTCAAACTTACTGACTATATCCTTTCGGATTCCAGTAAGCATCGCAATTTGCTCTTCTTGCTCCTCGATCTTTTTCACCCGATCCTCTAGTTCCGTTTTTCCCTTAGCAATTTCATCCTGCATCGCCTTCGTCACATTCTCGTTGTGAATCGTTGTGGTAACCATAATAAGGATGACCACGAGCAAAATAGTAGCGAGCAGGTCGGTAAAAGTTGGCCAAAAGTCATTGTCAGAGTTGGTTCCATCCAGAAGGCGCCGATACTTGTTATTCATCCATCTTCACCTTCTTATTGCCCAATCAATTCTGGGTTTTTGTCTTTCACTTCTGAAGCCAACTTTTGTACATTCGTATCGAGTGAAACAATCGAGTCTTGAAGCTGGCTTAATGTAAAATAACCCACTTCTTCCATCGTTGATCTTGATGCATCCATCGCATTGAACTTTCTTTCAATAATGTCATTCGTTGTACCAATATAACGCTGGAAGTGCTTCAACGTATCTTTGAAACTATGGTCAAGACTCTCCTCAAGAAGCGAGAACAGCTTGTTCATGCTATCCGAAGACTTGATGACATAATCATTCAGAGCAGCCTTCAATGATTCAGACTGCTGTTGCTGCTGAACATAGTTGTTCTTAAATGTATATTCCATCTGCGCAGCCAGCTCTGTAAGACGCTCATTATTTGTCTTATAATTCTCAAAGTTTGCTATCGCTTCATGGAATGATTGCTGAATCAGGACATTTTGAGCAATACTTTGCTTTAAGTAATCATTGAATTCCGCCTGAGTCGTACGGTGAGACGAAAGCTGCTCATCCATAAGCGTGGCCAGGTTTTGGAACATCGATGTCTGCGAGTCATTTTGGACTTTAAGCTGCGCAATTTCAAAACCAAGCTTCTGGAAAAACTTCTGCAGCTTCTCAGTATTTTCAGTGAAAGAAGTCGAAACGCTTGCTAAGTTTTCAAACGAACTATTTTCAAGAATATGCTTCATTACGCTAGTCGCCGATCCAACCTCTTTAATGTAAGCGGCATTCTTATCCTCAATTCGCTGCTGGCTTTCGACAAGAAGCTGCTGCTGTGCAAGGCTTCCATCAAAAAATTTGCCCATCTCCTCGTAAGCATCGTGGACCCGTTCAACAGCTGAATTGAATACATTTGCGAATTGCTCTTTTGTGACATGGTAATCCTGGACGATATTATTAAGGACAACACTCATTTCTTTCTGTTGCTGTACTTGCATTTCCCAGACAGCAGACACTCTTTCAGACGAATGTTGTACCTGATTAACAAGTGCTGCTTGGATTGCCTCCTGCTGGTTGAAGTAATCGAACAACTTCCCAAAATCATCATGTATTTGCTTCGACCTCTCATTGAACAACGAACTTACTTCACGCATATCTCCAAATAAATGGCTTAATTCCGATGTGTTTTTGCTAAAGTCAGCATTGAATTGATACATGTTCTGGGTGGCCTTCTCGAAATTCTTCGAGAAGTCAGCGACATCAATGAATGACTGACCCATGCGTTCGATCGCATGTTTCACTTCAACCATTGCATGGATTACCTTCATGTCCGAACTTTCAAGGTCACTCTGGTGGATAATGTTTTCAATTTTAAGCATTAACTGGATAAGCAGTTGTTCTGAATTTACAATCCTTGAATGCAAATTGATTGTTATCGAATAAACAATACCTGCAATACTTGTGTAAAATGCTGTATTCACGCCAGATAGGATTGTCATGATCGAGTTATCTGCCAAACCAGCATCAATTCCGGCCAAAGAGACAACGAGACCGATAAATGTACCCAAAACGCCTATCAAAATTGTAATGGAGGCAAATGTTTGGATTAACTTTAAGGATTTTACTATATTCTTATTTTCCAGTTCAAAATCAGCAAAATAAGATTCCAGGAAGGACGGAATATTGATTTGCAGATCACTATTTTTTCTTTCAGCCTGGTACTTTTCTAATATGTTTTCAACTAGTACCGATGAATCTGGATTTCGTTTGATTGCTGCCAACAAATTCTCCAAGTAAATATAGAAACGTTTATTTTGCTTAATAGAGTAATGAGTGATAAATGCCAACAAACCAATCGTAGCTATAATAATCGTATTTCCAATAAATGACTGACTTTTTACTAATCCGAAATAAACCGCTGCCACATAAATAATTGGCGGCAGAAAAATAATATATTGCCATTTTGGCAGTACTTGAGCTTTGCTTCTCACGATGTTTCCCCCTGTTATATCAAAATGCTTTCCCAATAATCAGTAATGAGATGATGCCTATCCTTAAAATGAGTTTTTATTTCCTGTGCAGTGTCATCCTCATGAATCGAGACGACATTAACCTTAATACCATTTTCTTCATACTCCTTCATGATTGGAAGGAAGTGCTTATCACCTGTCAGGACAAGAACCTTTTTGAACTTATCCATCCGCTCCTTCATTTTGGCAATTAACATAAGGTCATCCACATCCATCTCCCGACCGCCTTCAATGACTTTTGCCTTATCCCTGCCATTTGCAGCCACTAGGACTTGAAATCCCTGTGCTTCAAGACTAGCCTTGAATTCATCTCTTCTTGCCTTTTCATAACTAGTTTTTGAAGCACTTTCGTATACAGGGTAAAAAAGGGCGGCATATTGCTCGGTTATATTTTTCTTTTCCCCAAAAATCTTCGACAATAGGCTGCTAAAATGAATATCATATGTATGCAAACCTGTAAAAATATTGGCCGTATCAAGAAATACAGCAATCTTTTCCTGTGATTTCCCTCTTTTTCCTTGACTCTCCAAAAAAGCTTCAATCTCATTAAAATCATCAAATGCATATTCATTATTATTCAGTGCGATCATCAATAGATTGAAGTCAGAATTATGCTGGTCTTCCCTGTAGCCAGATCCGTATAACTCACCCGAAAAGTCTTCAATCAAAGCTGCAAACACCTCAAGATTATGGAGTAATATTTCTGTATCCGATGCATTTGAACGTTCAAGCATGTTGTACATTAGAAACTTCTCTATCTCTCCTTCTTCGTTGAATAAGAAGGAATCTATTTTCAAACCTGGACAGCCCTTCACCTTATTTTCGGTGATGTATTGGAAAAAACTAATTAGCTGCCGGATCCACTTTTGATTATTAAGCATTTTACTGACGTGAAGCCGAGTGAGAGAATATTCTTTCTTGAATGGAATCGACAAAACCGGTATTCTATCAATCTTTGAACGATTTGCATTGATTAGAAATCGATTTATTTGCCCAATTGTTCTATGAATATTCTGTTTATTAGAGAAGGAGCTTTCCCCTCTAGAAACTAATTGTGCCTTTCTTTTGATGGAATCAAGGGGTGAAATTGCTTCTGAAAAAACCTGAAGGAATTCATTCGATTCCTTTGGATAGACAGATCCCTCATTGATTAACGATAATTCTTCCAACTCTATCGCTGCATAAGAAGGAAACGGAATAAAAGGATGGCCGCCAACACTCTCAGCAATCCGATACATAAAATAGTGATTCCCAACCATCTTAAAAAACTCCGGAAACACCCTATCCTCCTCCAAATCCGTTAAAAAAGGAAGAACATACAACAAACCATCCGATGAAGACATAAAACCAGCTCCTTTCTATGATGAATTCCCCTATCGAACTAGGACATTACGACTACAGAAACTTTAGCCTCACCAAATATATCGACAAAAAGCCCCAAAAATTTAAAAAACTCATTCGACAAATTTCGGGCGGTGACAGGCACCCGTCGAAACAGGAAATCCCTCGCTCTCTGAAAGTGCTCATATCCAATGTCACCACATGCCACATACACAAACTAAGGAACCTATCGTTTTGATGAATTTTTACATTTACTGTAACAAAATCCTCATAAACAGAGTCTAGTAGGGTATAGGAATCATACCAAAAACCCTAACTCCGAATTTCGACAAATTTCGGGTGGTGACAGGCACCTGTAAAAAAGGCCCTGTCCAATAATAATGATTATATGAAGTATGATTGAGGAATTTATAGAATATATAGAAATTGAAGTGGTGGTTGGACGGTTGATTATTAGTCTAAAAGTCGGCTCCATCAAAGTAGTTCGTTTTGATTATTTGCATCCATATGTTCCCTAAAAGAACAATGGTGGAATCTTAAAGTTTTAAAATTAGGAGGCATGATATGTCAAAGGTGAATAGAAACAGGAAGAAAAAGAGGACCTGGCTACGTGTGACTGGTGTGTTGGCACTTGTATTCCTAATCGGTGCTGGTGCATATTTATTTTCTATTTATACCGATGTTTCGAGAGCAGTAGAAACGATGCATGAGCCGATTGACCGTAAGAATTCTAATAAGCAGAAGCCAGAGTTCGCTTCTGCCGAAGAAATTAAAGAGGTGAAAAACAAATCCCGAGACCCATTTTCTGTGCTCTTGTTGGGTGTAGATGCGCGGCCAGGTGATAAGGGGCGGTCGGATACGATGATCGTCATGACCGTGAACCCTGAACTGAACTCGACTAAAATGGTCAGCATCCCTCGGGATACTAGAACCCAGATCGTTGGTAAAGGCTTTGAAGACAAGATTAATCACGCTTACGCATTTGGCGGACCTACAATGGCGGTAGAAACCGTCGAGAGTTTTCTGGATATCCCAATAGATTACTATGTTCAGGTAAACATGGAAGGCTTCAAAGATATCGTCAACGCAGTAGGTGGAGTGACGGTTACCAATGACTTAACATTTACAGAAGGCGGCCATGATTTTAACCAAGGTAAAATCGACCTGAATGGAGAAGAAGCCCTGGCATATGTAAGGATGAGAAAAGAAGATCCAAATGGGGACTTTGGCAGGCAGCAAAGACAAAGACAAGTGATCCAGGGCGTTATTAACGAAGGAAGAAGCCTCAGCTCCATCACCAAATTAGATGAAATACTCGATGCCCTGAGCAACAACGTTAAAACGAATATGACCTTACGAGAAATGGCTGATTTCCAAAAGAATTATAGAAGTGCCAGCAAAGACCTTCAACAAATCCAACTCCAAGGAGCCGGAACAACCATTGATAAAATCTATTATCAAGTTTTTTCAGAAGAAGAAATTCTAGCAGTCCAAAACGAGCTTAAAACCCATTTAGAACACTCAGAAAGCACTCCAGCTTCAACACCAAACTAGTATCATATAACATAAAGGCGCCCTCCTCTTTGATGGAAGGCGCCTCCTTTTATTTACACTCCATTCGACAAATTTCGGGCGGTGACAGGCACCTGTCGATGCAGTATCATAGTACTAGATACATAGATTACCAATTATTTAGGGGGAAGAGATGAGTTTTATTAATAAGATTATTGCAGGGGTTTTGGCTGGGCTTTTAATGATGGTGGCTTTGGGCATGCCTGGAGATGCCTCGGCAAACATGGTTCTGGGGCCGGATGTCACGAGTTATCTTAATTCAAGGAGCAATACGGTGTCTGTCGGTGTATACGATGCCAATACCGGCGAAACATATACATATAATTCTGCTAAAACCTACAATACCTTGAGTATTGTAAAAATGTCGATTTTGGCAAATGTGCTCTATAAGCAAATTCCTATTACATCTTACGAGAATTCTCTGCTTACGAAGATGATCGTCAGCAGCGACAACAGTGCTGCGAGTACGATGTGGCGGCGCACCGGCAGCGAATCAGGGGCGCAGTCATTTTTTAATATGGTCGGGATGAATAATACAAAAGCTGGCGCTGGCGGATGGTGGGGCCGCACAACCACAAATGTGACGGACCAGCTTACCATGATGAAGCTATTCGCCTATCCCAACTCGTTTTTAACGGATTCCCAGAGAGCTTATGGCCTTAACCTGATGAGGAACGTCCAGGCAGACCAGCGCTGGGGTACGGGATATGGGCTTCCGGCCGGAGTGAGTGTGGCGCTGAAAAACGGCTGGTACACTAATGGCCAATACGTTAATAGTGTTGGGTTTGTAAATGGACAAGGCAAAAGCTATGTCATTGCCGTTCTAACTACTAATAATAAATCCTTCTCTTACGGGATCGACACCATCAACACCATCTCAAAAATGGTCTGGAACGAAATACCGGGCCTTGGCTGGGTATCATCGGGCGGCAAATGGTTCTTTTACACAAAGGACGGGCAATACAAGGGCTGGCTAAACTATAATAACCGCTGGTACTACCTGGACCAAACCACCGGGGCCATGCGAACAGGCTGGTTAAAATCCAGCGATGAATGGTACTACTTAAACAACGATGGGATTATGAAAACAGGCTGGATCTCCTACAACGGAGCATGGTACTTCCTTGACCACACAGGTGTGATGAAAACAGGCTGGGTTAAATCTGCGGGAAAATGGTATTACCTTGATTCTGACGGAAAAATGGAAACTGGCTGGGTACAGGTCGAGGGTAAATGGTACTACTTCAAATCGAATGGTGAAATGCTCACAGGATGGACCTTTTACAAAAATAAATGGTATTATCTGAAAAACTCGGGAGATATGGCGACAGGCTGGATCAATCTATCCGGCAAAAAATATCTCCTTAAAAATAGCGGCGAGATGGCAACTGATTGGCAAAAAATAAATAATGAATGGTTTTTCCTTCAGCCAAATGGTGAAATGCTCACCGGATGGACGCTGTATAAAAATAAATGGTATTACTTGAATCCAACTTCCGGAAAAATGGAAACGGGTTGGATCAATTTATCAGGAAAAAAATATTACCTTAAAGATAGCGGCGAGATGCTTACTGGCTGGCAAAAAATCAATGGGGAATGGTATTCACTCCGTACAAACGGTGAATTGCTGACTGGCTGGACCTTTTATAAAAACGATTGGTACTACCTCAATGGAGCTACTGGTAAAATGGAGACCGGATGGATTGACATGGACGGAAAGAAATATTATCTCGATGCTGGCGGCGCTATGGTCACTGACTGGCAAAAAATCGACGGCAAGTGGTATTACTTCAATCCCAAGGGTGTGATGGCCGCCAATACAACGATCCAAGGATTTAAATTAGGTCCCGACGGTGCATGGGTCCAGATAAACTATGTTGCTTTAGGAGACTCACTTGCATCAGGCATGACTCCTGAAGGCCAGGACCGCCCAACGGAAAATGGCGTGGATCCTGATTGGGGCTATCCGAACTACATTGCCAGGAATTTTTCAAAAGCCCATGAACTGCTAGGATTTAACAACTTTGCCGCTTCCGGTCATAAAACGGATAATCTGATGGCCGATTTGGAAAAGGAAAACGTTCAGCAGGCAATTAAAAATGCTACACATATTACGCTCGATATCGGAATAAATGATATATATCTTTCATTACAAAACGATACAGACAAGACGCTGGAAGAAATACCGTCAATTTCGGAAAAAATAAGCACCATCCTGGAAACAATTGATGAACTTAACCCTGAAGTAAAGGTATTCGTAATGGGCTATTACAACCCAATGCCATACGGGACTGATCCACTGCAAAAAGAACAGATCAATCAAGCAATCCTGGCCTTGAATGCCCAAATCCAAAAACAGGCCAACCAGCATGGCGACACATATATTTCAACAACGCAAATCATCAATGAGCAAAACTATACTAATTACCTTCCAAACCAAAATAGATTCAATCCAAATCTATTGGGTTACCAGGCAATCGCTGAGGAGTTTTGGAAGGTTATGCAGTAAAGAAACTGAAGCATAGGGCCGTTCCTATGCTTCCATTTTCTTTAATCATATTCACCATGTTATAAACTTTCCCCGAGCCTCATAGTACCTCTCACCTTTTGAATATTTCAATTTTACAAATAAAAGTTCTACAACTTAGACCGATACTAAAGGAAATGCTAAAAATTTCTAAAAAGGCGGGAGATTATTGATCAGATTTTTAAAAGTAATATTTGCATTCATTTTAGTTTTGTCTGCAGCACTTCCATACACTCAAGAAAAGAGTGTGGCAGCAGAATCATTCAACGGCAGGATCAATCTAGATTTCAAGCCAAATGATACAGTGATGGACCCTAACAAACCAGTTCTCTATATGACAAAGCTCGGCAGCCAAACTTTATATGCTGTCAATTTTACAACAGGAGAAATCGAGACATTGACTCTCCCCTATCCTGCTGAAAGACTGGATTTATTTGGAGGAAAGCTTTATATCACGCAGCATAAAATGAGCCATGAGTATCGTACTGATATACGTATTGGAGCAATAGCAGAAGTGGATACAGAAAATTTCTCACTTAGCAGTGTACTGGATATTGAAGAAGACCCTTTTGATATAGCTGTCGATTCAAATGGTTATGTTTATATTTCACCCGGCTCAGATCAATGGGGAGATTTAAGGGTTTACTCGATGACGGAAAAAACCGAAATTGAACAAAATCCGTATAAAACAAGCATATATTACAAGTCTTATATCAATTACAATCACGCAACCTCAAAAATATACGCAATGGACAAAGCATCAAGTCCTACAGACATTGAAGCTTTTGAAATTGTCGGCGGCGGCGTCATTAACAATCACTATGATTCTATTTACCATGGAGATTATGACATGCAAGGAATGTCAAGATTTTCCCATGATGGCTTGAATTTGTATGACAATAGCGGCAATGTGTTCGATCTTGCCCTTTTCCAGTCTGGTGACATGGTATTCGACTTCACTTTTGGCAAAGGATATAACGATTATGCTTTCAGCACAGAGCAGGGATTGACCTTTGGAGCAAGCAAAACCAGAGGGATTGACGTGTATGAATATGGAACAAATAAGTATTTGTATGCTTTAAGAAAAGACCTCCGTGTTCAGGAACTTCATCTCCAAAACGGGTTGCTTGTAACAATCAACAAAGATGAAAACGGACAGTATTTTATTGAAACGATGAGTTCGGATACACCGCCAACATCAGGACTTCCCGACACACCTGGAGTACCTGACCCAGCAGGAACAATAGACAACTTGGGATTCATACCAAAAGATACAGCGATCGATCCAGTTAAACCGGTCGTTTATTTGACCAGACCTGAAAGCTATACAATTTATGCAGCAAACTATGAAACAGGTGAAGTCAAGGCGCTTGCTTTGCCTTACCCTGCAGAAAGAATAGAATTATATAACAATAAATTGTATGTAACGCAGCATGAAATGAATCATGAATACAGTACTGATAATCTGTTGGTTGGTGCAATTGCTGAGATCGATACTGAAACATTCGAAGCAGTCAAATTGATTGAAGTAGATACCGATCCTTTTGATATTGCCATCGATGGATCAGGTTACATCTATATCACACCTGGCTCCAACCAGTGGGAAGATCTGAAGGTGTATTCTTCAGTCACTGGCGGCGAGATAATCAATAAAGAAAAAGTCAATATGCGGGCATGGTCGTATATCAACTATAATCCTTCCATGTCAAAAATCTATACGATCGACACAGATACGGATCCTCGGGATGTAACAGCTTTTGAGGTGAAGGATGGCATTGTTAAAAATCAGTACGGCTCGCCATACCATGGAAATTACGACTTATTCCCTTTGGCAAAAATAACCCCTGATGGCCAAAGTATGTATAATACAAGCGGCATCGTTTTCAGCCTTGCCAAGTATCAATCTGGCGATATGAAATATAAACTTGATCTTGGCAGCAATTATGCAGATTATGAGTTTAATATAGATGAACAATTAACCTATGCAGCCAGAATTGATGGCGGAATTGACGTCTATGCCTACAATACAAATGAATATCTTTATTCGGTTGCAAAAGGTGTAAAAGCAGATCAGCTCCATTTTAAAGATGGTTTAGTAGCAGTATTTACCGATAGCAATGGCAATGTCCAGATCAGCAAGCTGAATACTGATGAAAAGTATGATCCAAATCCTGGTGACCCTGGTGATCCTGGTGATCCTGGTGATCCTGGCGACCCTGGCGATCCTGGCGATCCTGGTACCCCTTCCGATCCAGTACCGACAGAATATCACGAAGCTGTCTCGATTACGTATTATGATGACGGAGAGGAAGACTATGATTACGCGTCCTTTTATGACGGCGTCGAGGATGTGCCTATAAACAGTTTCTTTGCTCTTCTTTTTGATCAGGGGATTGTGGTGAAAGACCCTTCAGGAATCAGTATCCTTGGGCCTGATGGAACGATTGAGGTTGAGAGCGCCGAGTTTGAGGATGCACTTTACGTTATCCCTCCCCTTCTGGCGGGATACACTGAATACACTTTGCAAATCAACAGCGATGCAATTACTGGATACGACGGCAACCCGTTAGCAGAGGATTTAATCATTCATTTTACCACAGCTTCCAACTGGGTTTATTACGGTGGTGAATGGTATTACTACAACCCCTTGACAGATGACTATGCGACCGGGCTGACGAAGATCGACGGTGATTGGTACCTCTTTAATAGTGATGGTGCAATGCAGACTGGCTGGGAAAAAATCAACGGCTATTGGCACTACTTTGATGATGAAGGGATTATGCAGACTGGCTGGCTCAAGTCCGGAACAAAATGGTACTACCTGGATTCAAAAGGAGTGATGAAAACCGGATGGCTGAAAGATGGAACAAAGTGGTACTACTTGGAGTCAAGCGGTGCCATGAAAACTGGCTGGGTTAAGTCTGGCACAAAATGGTATTACCTTGAATCGAGTGGTGTCATGAAAACTGGATGGCTCAAATCCGGTACAAAATGGTACTACCTTGAATCAAGCGGTGCCATGAAAACCGGATGGCTCAAATCCGGAACGAAATGGTACTACCTGGAGCCAAGCGGAGTGATGAAAACCGGATGGCTGAAATCCGGAACGAAATGGTACTACCTGGAACCAAGCGGCATCATGAAGACCGGCTGGCTGTATACAGGCGGCAAATGGTATTATCTCTACAGCAGCGGTGTTATGGCCTATAACACCACTATTGGCGGATACAAACTTGGTTCAGACGGTGCATGGATTAAATAGTAGACTAAATATCTTAAATAAAGAGGGTGTCCAAAAGTTAATACCTTTTGAGACACCCTCTTCTTACGTATAACGAAGTTTCATATTATTTTTCTTTTTTATTTTTACAGTACTCAAACGTTCGGCGGGGAGTATATAGTAACGCAGCAGAGCCATTATAAAGGCAATAGTGAATGTGCTAAGCACTATTGGAACAGCTTGGAACAGAATCTGCTGCTGGTTTACATAGATGTTATCAAACACATATTGATAAACGATTTTATCACTGATGTTTGATGCCAAATAGATATCTAAGGATAGCATTGATACGAAAGTAATGAATTTTGATAAGATCGCTGTTTTGATATGAACATCATAAAATAGTAAAAAGAAAATCACGGAATGAACAACTATAAGGGTTGAGTTATAATATCCTGCCATTCCACGGAATTTCCCTCCCATTGCATAATGGACCTCAATCCACACTTCAACTAGAGTAACAGTCGCCAGCAAAATGGCTCCAATCCATTTCTTTATTCTAAATTGATACTCTTTTAAATATGAACCGATAAAATAATACATCAATGGATACATTTGATCCCAGAAGTCCGGAACGAAAAGAACGCCCCTTGCCTTCCCATTCAGGATATCTGGAAGTGATGTCATTACTACTAATACTAAGATTAACAGCTGCTTTTGCCTCTTGCTGTTTAGTCCCTTATATAAAATATTTAAAAATGGACTAATCAAAAATAATCCAATGTACATATTCACATACCAGGAATAACTATTTGCCTTAAAGTGAGTAACCTCAGCAAGCCATTCCAGCACTGTTTTCTGTTCATCAAAATGATAAACCCTTACCAATATAGCCACTAATGAATAGAAAAGGTACACAATGAGCACAGGCATCAACTTTTTGAAATAATCGACAGTCGGTTTTTTATTCGACTGGAGATACCCCGTCAAAATGATAAAAAGCGGCACACATATCAAAAAGGACATTCGTAAAAACGTTTGGACATACATATTCTTTCCTTCCAAAGGCGTTGAATAATACTCTGTCTTCAAAAAGAAATGTACTGATAATACAAAAAGAATAGCAAATGCTTTTACTAAATCAAGCCCTGTATTTCTCGAAGATAAGTTCATGATGTTTTACTCCTTAAATTTACACTTGATGAAAGCAGTAGTTAATTAAACAACAGCCAAATGCTATTCTATAATACTATTAATCAGTCTTCAATAACTCATTTTGGATGAATCATACAAATATAGGAATGGCAGGAGTAAAAAGCGGAGCCGAAGTTCGAAGTGCTAATGCTCATAACACAGCAATAATTTTAATCTGTGAAAAAAGTTAAAATTGCAATCTTTGTCCCAATGCCGAAAAAACCAATTGACAAAATACTATTACAATTTAAACTAGACTTATACCACCCTCCCTATCAACAAGTGCATGCTCCTTTTTGAAACCTGCTTCTAAAGATATCCCTTCACCTGCCTCAACATCTGCCCTTTCACTTTTTTCACTTCAATTAACATTCATCCTGTGATCAACCTAAAATCCATTAACCAAAGGAGAATTTTGCTAATGGCTTCGATTATGTATGCAACAAAATGCCCGAATTGCGCACGTTCCGCAATTGAAGATCACTACTATAAATTAGGCGAAATATACACCTACTGCTTACGCTGTGGCTATCATTATGAAAAAACGATAGAAAGCTCGTCCAAAGGCAGCGTGGAGTACAAGGAAGTAACAAGTAAGGGACATGGAATTTTCACTCTGGCAAAAAAAGACGGACGCCGTGAAAGGACATTATTTGACTCACCCCTTACTGACGAGCAGCTGGAAAACTTTCAGCAAGCATATTTTAATGAAGATGTGAATAGGAAAAAAAGCTATATGGTTACATTCAAGGATGGCGAGTTCACCGTCGTACTCGGCAATCCCCCGGAAAACTTCCACCTATCATTCGAGGATTATAAAGAGAAGATGTTTGCGAAATATGGAAAGCCGGAATATGATTTCTTTGTCCCAATTGAAGAGTAAAGACTGAATTGCAGATTCCATAAGTTAAGATTTAGAAGGGGTTCTTAGGAGACAGGGTGGTATAAACCGTTATAGAAATGCCGTTTCAATTCCACTGGCAAAACTATAAAACCTAAAAAAACAGGAGCGGTTCAATGTAAAGACATCGAACCACCCCTGTTTATTTTTTCGACAAATTTCGGGGCGTGACAGGCACCTGTCGAATTGCCACTTGTCGAATTATTATGTACAATACTATCCCAACCAATGCTCCGGCACTATCAAGCAGCACATCGCTAAACTGCGCTCCTCGGCCTGGTACGTAGATTTGGTGAAATTCATCCGACATGGCGTAGAGGACCGTAATGAGAAACGCCAGCCCATAAGCGCTTGTCTCGTTGTTGCCGCTCTGACGCAGTGCGTAGGTCAAGAGAATTGCCAGTATCAGATACAGGAAGAAATGGGCGTTCTTCCTGACGATATGATTTAGACTTCCCAAGTTGAACTCCTCGTTCGGAACAACCTTCTCAGCATGTTCGATGATGACCTCGGTCATTCCTTTGCTTAGTCCATTCGAGACCGCAGCCGGCTGTGCCGACATGCTGAAGATAAGCACACACCAAAGGATCACAGCACTCCAAGATAAAATCCGATTCATTTTTAGCTCCTTTTCATAGCGATAGTGAAAAAAAAAACTCGCCTGAATACAGACAAGGGCGCCATAGATATGTATGCCGTATCATCAAAAATTTTCTTAGATAAATAATTTTTCTTCTTCAGGGGTCAATAGGCCTGTTGCTCTTCCGACTGTCCCTTCTTGCAATTCCCAAACAGCATTGTGGTCAAGGTCGGCCCTGGAAAAATCGTCTTTGGCCCAGGCGGTAAGTATTCGAAGGTATAAATCCCTATTATAAAAACTACTTTCCTCGACTACCTGGAGCATTAGATCAATCTTTTCCTGGCTGATTTCTTCCGCGCCCCACTTTTCAACTGCCCTCACTTTTTGGTGGCTTAGCAGATGGATTGCTTTTTTTACCTGGGCATCAGTCATCTCTTCATTGAACAGCTCTTCTCCATTCGGTGAAGATACTTTTCGATTCGCCCTCTGCCTTTCCTCTTTTTGTACTTGCTTCACTATTTTGTGCTGAATCGTCTGGTCTGAAAAATAGACCGGTGCGATAAAAGTGTAAACCAATGCACTAAGAACGATTGAAAGTGAAAGAATAGCCAAAATGATTTGGACAATTTGGTTTTTTAATAGAAACTTGACTCTCTTCATCCGTTCCTCCGTTGATTATAAAAATTAACTTAATCATACCAAAGTCCGTGTTTTTTTGTCCTGAATACATCAATTAAAATCTATAACCCGTAACTGGTCATCACTAAATGGTTTATTATCTTCATCATAATAGATAATCTTAGTACGTTCGTCGAGTTCCTGGTCCTCGGGTATACTCTCATAGTGATAAAAAAACTCATCTTCTGATACATCCACGAAGAAGCTATAAGATTTTTTATAGTCAACTTCCACTTCGATATGGTCAAATACCAAATCAGGATTCTTTCCCATCACTAGGTAATATCGTCCTTTATTCGTTTTTATATCTTGATAATCGTAGGTTAGAATGCCCCCATAACTCGCCTGCTTAATTCTCAATTTCCCGTTCCGGCCCTGGATCAATTGCGCATTTCCATAATCATTATTTCCCAAAGTAAATAAGACCATATATGTACTCGTATCACCCAGCCTTTGAAGATCAAAAATATCCGGATTCAAGTCCATCCCCTCATCACGATTCAACCACAACTTCAGATTCCGCTCAATAGAAGCCTCATCAACACTGATATAATACTTCCTATTATAATCCTGCTCACTTTTATAATGTCTTATATACAGAATACAACCCACAACCAGAACCAAAAACAGCAAAATAACCACTCTACTCCTCAATACCATCCCCCCCCCTAAAAACACATCCGAATACTTAATACCATTTTATTCTAAATTATATAATAATTGTATAATAACTTTTCATTCGACAATTTTCGGGTGGTGACAGGCACCTGTCAAATTATCGTCAGATCCAGAGGGCAGGTACCTGGTGGGTATAGGATTTTCACGAATTTGATCAGTTATGGTTCACAGGAATAAGTAAAGTAAAACAACCATCCGCCTTTTGGGGGATGGTTGTTTTTCGGTTGTCTGGAATAAGTGTCTCTCCTAATACCCCGTCTCTATCATTCTAATAAAATCGCCTAGAGTATGCTCCTGCAAAATCATAATCCTCGGCAGTTCATACCGGTCACTCTGATCCGTGCTGATTCCGCCGCCTACTTTAAATGCCCCTTTAAACCCTAGTTCCTCTAAAACAGAGATTGTTTCGGAGTTATAGCTTCCATAGGGATAAGCGAAGGTATTGGTTGTTTTACCTGTTAACTCTTTAAGAGCCTTTGTTGCTTCATTGATTTCTGTGTATTGCTGCTCCCTGCTAAAATCGGCAAGGGCTGGATGCGTAACTGAATGGTTCTGGATGTCTACTCCGTTTTCCATTACGGTCAGAAGTTCGTTTGAAGTCATATTCCAGCTGCCATCTACCCAATCGGACACCGTGAATTGAGTGGCCTTCATTCCATACTTCTGCAAGACTGGATAGACATAAGGATAAAAATCATTTGAATTGTCGTCAAATGTCAGGAGAATTGGCTTCTTTGGCATGGCCGCTTTTTTATCAAGGATGTTGAAATATTGCTTCATGGTCAAAGTGCGGTAGCCATTTTCGTGAAGGTATGCCATATGTTTTTCGAATTCTTCAAGACTGAATTGATAAGGATTATTCGGGTCTGGATCAGGTTTCACGACATGATAATGCAGGACAGGGATTTCAACCTGTTCAGTTTGTTTTGCGCTGGCTGGCAGCTGGTATTGAGTACTGGCAATTAGTAATAGGATCAAAGCCATAAACAGTCCTTTACATTTTTTCATCAGCATATTACCTCCTATATTTGGCCGCATACACTTTGTTGTTTTAAACAACAAAGTGTAGCCGGAAAATCCCAAGGAAATTAAAAAATGCAATCTATTATTTTCTATCTTCTAGTCAATAATAGCCCAATAAGCCGGCTTGGCATTGTATTCATTATCGAATACAAACGGCGCGTCTACTCCAACTCCGCCATTGTACTGTTCTGCGCGATCATTCAGCCAAGTATGGTTATCGGCAACACCCCAGAATGTCACACTGCTGATTTTGTCACCAAGTCTTTCATATAGTTCGAACAGCTGATCATAGCGTTCTGCCTGGCGCTCGAATTCGAATGCAGGAATTTCATCATAAGCTGGATAAGCAGGTCTTGGCGGCCAGCCATAGAGGCTTACATCCAGTTCTGTAATTTGGTTATCAAGGCCTAATCCGGCAAACATATTAATGGAATCTTCTATTTCCTGAAGAGATGGCCAGCCGATTTGGATATGTGCCTGATGCCCGACTCCATCAATCGGAACACCCTCTTCAACCAGTTCCTTCACCAGGTTGTACAGATGGGTTCTCTTCGGTTCTACCTCGGTATTGTAGTCATTGATGTATAGCTTAGCGTCCTTTGCGGCAAAGCGATTCGCAGTTTCAAAAGCAACTTTGATATAATCTTTACCTGTAATTTGATACCATGGGGATTCACGTAAGCCCTCTTCGTTAGACGCATACTCATCAATCACTTCATTGACAACATCCCATGAGCTCACATCATTTTTATAGCGCTTTACGATTGTTTTAATGTGAGTTTCCAATCGTTTTAGCAAAAGTTTTTTATTCTTTTCACGTTGCTTAGGGTCTGTTTCGTCGACCATAGGGTTTCCTTCTTCATCCAGGAAGAACCATTCAGGTACTTGACTGTGCCAGATCAGCGTATGGAATCGAAGCTCCATATCATTCTCTTTCGCAAACTTAACAATTTTATCTGCTTCCTCGAAGGTGAACTTTCCTTCCTCTGGCTGTATGTTAATTGGTTTCATGACATTCTCGGCAACTATGCTGTTAAAATGGCGCTTTAGTACTTCAGCGTCCTCGCTTTCAAACATATAAGGCTCGACGGCTGCACCAATATCGAATGAATCTGCATATCGTTCATCAAGTTCCACTTCGACATCCAGTGCACTGACCGGTCCAGCTGCTGCAACATTGGATAACCCGGCAGGTAAAAATAGGGCCAAAGCCAATCCAGTAAGAAATGGTTTACGCAATACTTTTAACATATTAGGAGTTCCCCGCTTTCTAAAATTGTTTTTTGCACTTTACACAGTTCTAACGAATTCTCCCCCCTCATTCAGTTTGCTTAGCCAGGAACAAAAGAAAGGGCTTTCATAGAGGTGTAAAAAAATTGGCAGCTGTTACCTGACGTAAGAAGATTATATCAGCATCAAACTTTGTTTATCCACTTAATAAACTAATAATTTCAAGTTTTCTCTAAAAATGATAAAATAGGACTAGATTGAAATTAATTTTTCACATAACTTACCTGAAATAGACATCTCACCAGTTAGTTAGAAAGGAGATATAATAATAAATACAAATACTACTAGAATAAGAAAGGCGAACCGCCGTGCTGAACCAACTTAAAAAGTGGAATACATTACGCAACCAGATTCTATTTATATTTTTGATTGTCATGGTGATAGTGTTATTGATTGTCAGTCTTTTAACATTAGGACAAGTTTCGGCATTGCTGCAGAACAACGCAGAAAAGCAAATACAGCAGGTAGCGATCGAAGCCAATGGACGGATGGAATCTCTTTATGAGCAAATCAATATGAACTCAAAGCTTGTCATAACCGATGAAGAAGTCCAAAGAATCTTGACGGATGTGCATGACGGTAAGCAAGTTTCCTTTGACGACAGACAGCGTCTCATGGGGCATATCAACAGGATCATCGGGAATACAGACGGCATTTTTTCCTTTCAACTTTTTTCAGAAAAAAGGCAGCGGGTCCTCCCCCTCGACGAGGATGAGTTGAAAAACCGCATCGGGAAAAAGTGGATTGAGGAAGCGAATCAGGCAAAAGGACGGATGGTCTGGATCGGCGAAGATCCAAATGATAAAAATTACTTCCTTGCCATCCGGAGAGTTAATCTAATGGAACGACAATTTAGAAGTGGCGGTTATCTTTTAATCAGCATTAACCGGGACCATTTTCACTTTGCGAATGAAAAGTATGAGAACGACCAGTACTCGATTCTTTTGGATCAAGACCAAAATCCAATCATCCAAAATTATGATGGTGATATCAATCGTATTATCAAAAGCAATGAAAACGTCTTACAGCTCAATGAGCGAGATTATATCGTAACAAAGCAAACATCAAGCCTTACAGGGTGGACTGTATTGATTTTAACTCCTGTCAGTGAACTGACAGAAGGAATGTCCTGGATTCGGAACGGCATCATTTTGTCCGGGGTGGTCGGTCTCATCATTTTTTCCATCAGTTCCTTCTTTCTGTCAACCATGATTACAAGCCCGATATTGAGACTGACAAAAACGATGCAGCGAGCCGGAGATGGATCATTAACATTGAATCCTGAAGTGTACTCTGTTAACGAAATCAATGAATTGAACAGTACCTATAACCAGCTGGTAAAAGAAACGAACCATTTGATGCAGATGGTTTATCAAAAGGAGATTTTAAGAAGCCAAAGTGAATTGAAAGCGCTTCAGGCGCAAATCAATCCACATTTCCTATTCAATACATTGGATGCGCTTCATTGGTCACTGGATGAAAAAGATGAAGAAGAGCTTGCAGAACTAGTTGTAGCGATGTCTGATTTATTCCGTTATACGATTACGAAAGAAACCGATGATGATTGGGTGTACCTGAAAGACGAAATCAAACACATCAGCGACTATATGGAAATCATGAAAATGCGTTTTGGCAACAGGCTGAAATGGCATGTCTCACTTCCGGAAAAATATGAGCATGTCAGGATCCCTAAACTAATCATACAGCCGCTCGTGGAAAATGCTGCCCTCCATGGAGCTGGAAATAAAACAGGCAACTGCCTGATTTCTGTAATCGTTGAACCCGTAAAACATGAAAATCAAGATCGGATTCGTATCATCGTAAAAGATGATGGATCCGGAATGGACCCAGAGAGGCTTTCACAAATTATCCAGTCCATTGAAGATGGCGGCACATCTTCTGCGAGCGGAAAAGGGATGGCCATTTCAAATGTCTATAAGCGCTTAAAACTATATTACCAGGGCATTTCACACACAGACCTTTTGATAGAGAGTGAGTTAGACCAGGGAACTCGAATTACGTTCGATCTACCGATTGAAGGAGGCGAAAAGAATGTTGTCTAAGAATATTTTGATTGTGGATGATGAGCCAAGAACGAGACAAGGCTTGCAAAGAACACTGGAAAGCTGGAACAACGGTGAATACACCATCCTCACTGCCGAAAGCGGTGAGGATGTCCTGCGCATTGCACAGGAAAAGAAGATTCATATTTTACTATCCGATATCCGGATGCCGGAAATGACAGGGCTGCAGTTACTAAAGACACTGAAGGAAAAAGGAATGAAGCCTGTAGTGATTGTCATATCGGCCTATTCCGAATTCGAGTATGCACAGCAAGCTTTAAAGCTCGGTGTCATCAATTATCTTTTAAAACCCATTGGTAAAAAGAAGCTGTTAGAAGCTGTCGAAGATGCTGTGAAGGTCATGGAGAAACAAGAAAGGGCCGGATTGATCGAAAAAGTGGTCGACGAGAAAATAGTTGTTGCCAGCAACAAGATGGCTTCAACCAAGGACACTATCCGAAAGGCTATCATTTACATAGACCGAAATCTGAAGGAAGAATTCACATTGAAAGATGTTGCTGCCCATGTCCATTTGAATCCGAGTTATTTTAGCGTATTGTTCAAGGAGCAAGTCGACCTGAATTTCAGTGAATATGTAACCAGAAGAAGGGTCCAGCGCGCAAAGGAATTGGTCCTTTCAACTACCCTCCCTATCAATGAAATAGCAGAGGAAGTCGGCTATAAAACCGCCAAGTACTTCATTAAGATCTTCAAAGAAATAGAGGGTATGACACCAAGCGCTTATCGAAAAACAGGAAATGAAAGGGCTTTCTAAAAATAGTAGTATTTTTCCTAATCATCGTTGCCTTTTTTGGTCTCCCCCCTGGTGTTAGACTTTAAATGTAAGGCATAGACAAACAAACAATTGAGGGGGTTTTGGATTGATGAAAAAGAAAGCGTTTTCCTCTGTGATGACCTTAGCATTGGCAGGCGGACTGATTTTGGGAGGCTGCTCTTCCTCTACTGGTTCTTCAGGCGATGAGAAGGCGTCCAGCGGAGATAAAACTGTCGTGAAAATGATGCATCTATGGCCAGAAGGAAGTTCAAATGCGCAATACACAATTGTGGATGACATTATCAATGCATATGAAAAGGAACATCCTGATGTAGACATCCAGACCGAGATTCTAGGCAATGAGCAGTACAAAGAGAAGATCAAAGTATTATCTGCTTCAAATGAACTGCCTGATGTTGGAATCACCTGGGCAGCAGGGTACATGAAACCTTTTGTTGATGGAAAAATGTTTGCTCCATTAGATGACATTGCCAAAGAAGACAATTTCGTTGCTGGTACGCTTGATGCTTTCTCAGTTGACGAAAAGCCATACGCTGTACCTCTTGAATTGAACATCACCCCGGTATATTACAACAAAGAAATTTTTAAGAAATATAACTTAGAAGCTCCAAAGACATATGATGAGTTCCTGAATGTCGTTGAAACACTTGCTGATAACGGAGTGACTCCAATCACTTTAGGAAACAAAGACCGCTGGACTGGATCCATGTGGTATATGTACCTTGCTGACCGCATTGGCGGACCTGAAGCTTTGAACAATGCAATCAACCGTTCTGGAAGCTTTGAAGATCCAGCTCTTGTCCAGGCAGCTGAAGAAATTGAAAAGCTTGTTAAGATGGACGCATTCGTCAAAGGCTACAACGGCCTTTCCAACGATGAAGCAAAAGGTTACTTTATGAATGAACAAGCTGCTATGTACTTGATGGCAACATGGGAGCTTCCAAACTATACTACAACTCCTGATGTTTCCCAGGAATTCAAGGACAAAGTTGGTTACTTCAAGTTCCCTACCTATGAAGGCGGAAAAGGCGATATCGACAGCTATGTAGGCGGACCTGGTGTTGGACTGTTCGTATCTGAACAATCAAAGGTGAAAGACGAAGCAAAAGAATTTGTCTCCTACCTCGTTGAAGAATGGGGCAAGCGTTCTGTTGTTGACGCTGGAGTCATTCCGGCTACAGTCGTTGATACATCAAATGGTGAACTTCACCCAATGTACATTGACATCCTGAATGACTTAGGAAACGCGACGAACCTGACTCTATATGCAGATGTTCAGATGTCTGCCGGCGTAGCAGATGTTCACTTGAACCAGATTCAAGCATTATTCGGCGGACAGACAACTCCTGAAAAGTTTGCAAAAACCCAAGAAGAAGCACTTGCTGCTGAGAAATAATACTTGCTTAGAAAGAGGGCATATTGCTGATGAATATGTCCTCTTCTTTATAGGAAAGGAAGGCGGCTAACCAACATGAAAAATGTTATGTCGAATAAATACGTAATCGCCCTTTATACGCTTCCAGCGCTACTTCTCATCCTCACCCTTATCTATATTCCCATCGCTTTATCAGGCTATTACGGTTTAATGGACTGGGACGGAATCGGTGAGATGACGTTTATTGGGCTGGATAACTATATCACCCTCGTACAGGATAAAATGTTCTGGACAAGTACCTATCATTCTTTTCTTTTAGCCATTTTCTCTACAGCGAGCTTGCTGCTGTACCTTGTTATTTCCCTGATTTTAGCCAGTAAAATCAAGGGTTCTGATCTATTAAGGAAGATTTATTTAATCCCAATGCTATTATCCTCTGTTGCCATTGCCCAGCTCTGGATGAAGATTTTCGATCCAACGAACGGAATGGCCAATAAATTACTCGAAATGTTCGGTGTGGAAAATACACCCATTTGGCTTGCAGACCCAGAAATCGCATTATATGCAATTTTCATTCCGATTATTTGGCAATTTGCAGGATTTTACATTTTGATTTATTATGCGGCATTAAAAAATGTACCAGATGAAATCATCGAAGCAGCAAAAATTGATGGAGCAAGCTCATTCCAAATTGCCTATAAGATAAAACTGCCTCTGATTTCGGGAATTTTTAAAGTGACAATCATGCTCGCAGTAGTTGGTTCACTGAAATATTTTGATTTGATTTATGTCATGACCGGCGGAGGGCCGAACGGGGCCAGTGAAGTAATGGCTTCTTATATGTATAAAGAAGCATTTAAATTGAATAATTTCGGTTATGGCAGTGCCATCGGTTTTGGACTATTGGTGATTGCACTCTTCATGACCTGGCTAATTTCGAAACTAACGAAATCTAAAGACGATGTTCAATTTTAAGGGAGTGAAACATAATGAGCGAGGTTAGCACACAACCAGCAGCAACGACCCTTTCCGCACCCCAAAAAACAAAGAAATCTTACTTGAACAAAATCGGATTTGGATTTCTTTATCTAATATTAGGGTTATTTGCTGTCATTCAAATTTACCCATTGGTATGGCTGTTGTTCTTTTCATTAAAAACCAATCAGGAAGTATTCGGGATGTCACCTTTCTCGCTGCCGCAAGACCCGCAATGGGGCAACTACACCAAGGCCTGGACTTCAGGCAATATTGGGGTCTATTTCTTCAACAGTGTATGGATCACCGTTTTATCTGTTGCCCTTACAATCATCCTGGCCAGCTTCGTGACATTTGCTGTTACACGTATGAGCTGGAAGCTTAGCGGCCTTGTTCTTGGGTTATTCCTGGTCGCTTATATGATTCCATTGCATTCGACGATCATACCTTTGTTTAATATGTACAACAACGCTAACTTAATTGATAGCCCTGTATCGATTGTCTTATCGTATACAGCATTCAATCTGCCTTTAACGATTATGATCTTGCTCGGATTTTATCGAACCTTCCCGCGTGAGATTGAAGAAGCCGCGGTCATGGATGGATGCTCGGTCCACAGGATTTTCTTCCAGATTACCCTGCCAATGACCGTACCTGTCCTATCAACAACCGCCATCATCAATATGATCTACAACTGGAATGAGTTTGTGTTTGTGAACACCTTCATCAGTTCGGACAACTGGAAGACGCTGACGGTTGGGATCAACAACTTCGTAGGACAATATTTAACAGACTGGGGCGCGATCGGAGCAACTCTAGTAATTAGTATCGTTCCAATCCTGCTGGCTTTCTTGTTCTTGAGTGACAAGATTGTTGAGGGGATGGCAGCTGGATCTGTTAAGGGTTGATATGGGATAACAGAAGAATTCTTGATAAGAAGTAAAATAGACTGTAGACACACTCGATGAACTTGAGCTTGTCTACAGTCTTTATTTTGGATTGAGGGTAAATGGGGCTGTTGATTTCCGTTCCAGGCGCTTCGCTTTCCGCGGGGCTGGCGGTGAGCCTCCTCACCGCCGTTGGCGTCTGCGGGGTCTCACCTGTCCAGCTGGAGCCCGCAGGAGTCTTCGCGCCTTCCACTCCAATCAACAGGACTTCTTAACTTTTCGGGGTGGAGTATATATTCTTATTAATAAATAGACTTATATACGCAAAAATTCTGTCCCCTAACTTCTCATTGCTAAACCCAATAACACTGTTCACAAACATTCAGCAAACAGTCCCATTGGGCCTTTTTCTTTATTATTTTTTATTCAATTACCCTTCTTTTCCTGTCCATCTTGCCGAAAACGAGATAGGCAGCGGACATGGTGATGGCTGCTATGAGGCTGCCGCCGAAAAAGAAGCCTAATGCGGGAATGAATTTTACGACGAATAGTACGGCTACGATTCCTGCGATCATCACGATGTTTTCAATTGGGCTGATCAACATGATCAGGAATGAGTTTTTAACAATCTGGAACCACTTTAACTCAAAATGTACATATACCGGGAATAGATAGAGTATAGTCATGATGGCAGCGAACATAAACAGATAGATTGGGATCTGAATGACACTTGTAAAACCGTCTCCTGACCTCTCTACGAAGACGAGGTTAAAGACAATAAGCCCGACGACTGTGGCTACGAGCAATCCTAACCCATTGCTGCGGAAAAACTCCGATTTCCAGGTTGTCCAAAAGGTCCGAAAAATCGGTATTTCCGTTTCCCCTTTCAGCCACTTGCGAATGATCGTGAACATTGCAATCGTCGCCGGGAAATACCCCAAGACAATGAGACCAGCGAGTGAGAACCCGATCCACAAAAGATTTATGTAGGCAAATTTCGTAATCCATTCCGTAGCTGCAAAAGCCCGGTTTGCCAATGTATTCATCATATCCCTCCACCCAAAAACCTTAGCAGGTCATTACAATCTAATATCCCTTTTTTAAACGGTACCAACTTAGAAAATCGGCTAAAACCAGATTACTTTTTTGTCCTTAATAATTCCTTGCTACTATTATAAAACAGTTTGAATAAGCATCCACCGCACAAAATCAAAAAAGAAGGCACAAAAATTCATTTGTGCTTCAATACGTTATCATTTAGTAAGGCCCCCTGATAAAATCCTTCACATTCTCCTGATAAAAACGCTGGATAGTCTGCAGTTCTTCTTCTGAGAATGGTTTTGTTTCCAATGCTCCGAGATTATCCTTCACTTGATTCATATTTTTAAACCCAGGAATGATGCAAGTGATCTCCTTTTGGTCCAGTATCCAGCGCAGAGCTGCACTTGCCATTGATTGGCGGTCTTCTGCAATCCACTTCAGTTGATCGGCCAGTTCAACACCATTCTTGAACCCAAGGCCGGCAAATGTTTCTCCGACATTAAACGCCTCTCCATTTTCATTGAAACGGCGGTGGTCATCTTCTTCAAACACATGCCCTGCCGAAAACTTACCAGTCAGCAGCCCGCTTGCAAGCGGCAGTCTCACCAGCAGTCCTACTCCTTTTTGATAAGCCTGGGGAATCAATGTTTCCAGCGGCTTTTGGCGAAACATATTAAAGATGATCTGCAGGCTTTTGACATTTGGGTTTTCTATGCTGATCAGCCCTTCTTCAACCGTTTCGACACTGACACCATAGTGACGGATTTTGCCCTCTTCCTGGAGACGGTCAAGCACTTCAAAAACGCTGCCATCCCTCAAAATCTCTGTAGCTGGGCAATGGATCTGGTACAAATCAATTGCTTCCCTATTTAAACGGCGGAGACTATCTTCGCAATAAGACCTGACTGTTTCATAGCTGTAGTTTTTCGGATCGAATATGTCACCCTGGCGGCAGAACTTTGTTGCAATATAAATCTGATCTTCCTTGCCTTTGGTCGCCTTCGCTAACAACTCTTCACTATGGCCGTCACCATACACATCGGCTGTATCGAAAAAGTTGACGCCCTGGTCAATCGCGTACTCCAGGGATCTTAATGCTTCTTGATCATTGGTCTTGCCCCATGACCCGCCGATGGCCCATGTCCCAAAGCTCACTTCACTGATTTTGATCCCGGTATTTCCTAATTCACGGTAATTCATTTCTTCATCTCCTTATTCCAATCCAAATTTATACTTTGTGATAGACGCGTACATCTCCCCTTTGTCCAGAACGATCGATGGAAAATGAGGGTGATGAATGCTATCAGGATAGTTTTGTGTTTCGAGACAAATTCCCAAATACTTTCTGGAAGAAACGCCTCTGAAGTTCCCTTCCTCTTTTAGCGAATTCCCCGAGTACACGACAACAGCAGGTTCATCTGTTTCGACCGTAAGGATACGTCCGCTTTCAGAATCCTTCAGAACAATCTCGTCATCATGACTTTCATCTAATAGAAATGGATGGTCATATCCATGTCCCACGAGAACATTTTGGTGGTGATTCGATTCAGCTCCCGTTTTTACCATACCACCTTTTGTAAAATCAAATGGTGTATGTTTGACATCCAAGATACTGCCAGTCGGCAGGAATTCCTCATCCAGCTCAAGAAAACGCGAACTTTTCAGCTGTAAGGAATGATTTAAAACATCCCGTTTCAGATTGCCGCTCAAATTGAAATAAGAGTGATTGGTAACAGTAAGCAGCGTCTTTTGGTCCGTCTGCGCCCGGTATTGAATTGATAATTCATTTTCGTTATTCAGCCTGTAAGTTACCTCTATGTACAGATTTCCCGGATAGCCTTCCTCGCCATCCTTGCTCAAATAGGAAAACAGAACACCGTCGTCAATGACCATCGCATCCCATACCACCTTGTCGAAGCCCTTCAATCCGCCATGGAGATGGTTGCTGTTATCATTTTGAGCCAGTGTGAAATGCTTACCATCCAGTTCAAAACTGCCGCCTTTGAGGCGTCCTGCCACCCTCCCGACAACAGCACCGAGGAAGTACGGGTCGTTCAGATATTCATCAAGTGTGTCATGGCCAAGAACAATATTTTCAAATTCCCCATCTCGATCGGGAACATTTATTTTTGTGATGGTACAGCCATAATTAATCGCCGTCACTTCCATGCCAAGCTCATTTCTCAAAGTAAAGGAATGCACACACTGGCTGCCAATCTGGCCGAATTTCTCTTTCAATACTTCCATGCAGATCCTCCTCTCTTTTTTAAAAGAAAGCCCCACATAAAGTGGGGAAGGTTATTTCCTGAATTCTCTTAACTGGTCATTAAGCGTCTTTGTCTGTGTGTATACATCCTGATAGATTGAAAAGAGCTTCTTATATTGTTCAACATTTTCCGGAATAGGCTCATAGGTTTTAGAGACTTGGATGAATGCCTTTGCGCAATCCTTCAGTGATGAAAACCAGCCGCAGCCGTATGCAGCGAGCATTGCCGCTCCCATTCCAGGTCCCTGTTCACTTGCCAGCTTTTCGATTTTCGCATTGAAAATATCTGCCTGCATTTGCAGCCATGTTTCGTTTTTGGCTCCGCCGCCGATGGTGATG
This sequence comes from Mesobacillus sp. LC4, assembly GCF_053543455.1. NCBI lineage: Bacteria > Bacillati > Bacillota > Bacilli > Caryophanales > Bacillaceae > Mesobacillus > Mesobacillus sp. LC4. The sequence goes on along the minus strand of NZ_JBGCUB010000002.1, from coordinate 467,964 downwards.
ATGGAATCAATCGTCTTTCCACTGCTTCTGAAAATCTCAATCGACTCATTCAGGGAGAATGTGATTCCCTCAAGCACCGCTCGTGCAAAGTGCTTCCTTTCATGTGAAGCATCGATTCCAATAAAGCTTCCTCGGATTGCAGAGTCTGCATGCGGCGTTCTTTCACCGACGATATAAGGAGTAAATAACAGCCCATCGCTGCCCGCTGATACCTCGTCCACTCCCGCTAAAAACTGGTCAAAAGCTTCCTGTTTTGCAAAGGTATCTTTGAACCAGCTTAAGCTGTAACCTGCTGCCAGCGTCACACCCATTGTGTAGTAAGCATTCTCTTCCCCATGGTTAAAATAATGAACCTTTCCTGCAAAGTCGAGGTCATTTCTTTCTTCATAAGATAGCACAACACCAGAGGTGCCGATGCTGCATAAGCTTTTTCCTTCCGTTAAAATCCCGGAGCCGATCGCACCGCATGCATTATCTGCTCCGCCAGCAAACACTTTTGTTCCTTCCGTCAACCTAGTTGCCTCAGCAAACCCAGCCGCAATGGTACCAACGAAATCATGGGATTCCACCAATGGCGGACAAAACTCAAGAGACAGATCAAATGCCTTTAAAATTTCCTGGCTCCATTGGCGCTCAGCAACGTTCAACAACAAAGTCCCGGCAGCATCCGAGTATTCCATCTGAACTTCCCCGGTAATACGATAACGCAAATAATCCTTAGGCAGCAAAAAAGTGCGGGCACGTTCAAATAACTGCGGCTCGTTTTCTTTTACCCAGAGGATCTTTGGCAAAGTGAATCCTTCCAATGCAGGATTCTTCGTTACCTCTAATAGCCTCTCCTTGCCAACAACACTGTAAATCTCTTCACATTGCTTCGTTGTTCTTGTATCATTCCATAAAATCGCATTCCTTAATACCTGATGGTTTTCGTCCAATAAGACAAGCCCGTGCATTTGCCCGGAAAAACTGAGGCCTTCAATTTCATTGACATCTCCATCAAATTGCTCTAAAAGTTCAGCAAGGCCCTCAGTAGTTTTTTCAACCCATTCTTCAGGGTTCTGCTCACTGTAACCTGACTTCTCAATGATAAGCGGATAAGATTTAGAAACTTCCTTACACACTTCTCCATTTTGATTGACCAGCAGTATTTTAACGGCACTTGTGCCAAGATCCACACCGATGACGTATTTCACCCGAGATCCTCCTATTCTATAGAAATGGGGCTGTCTAACAGGGCTGGTCCTCACTGCGAGGACTTACCACATCTCTTTTTAGACAACCCCAATGCTTATGTTTTAATTATACTTTTACGAATTAAAGTGTTTCCAGAAGGTATTGATTGATTACACCTTTTAAGCGTTCAGTTCTGCCAGACTGGTTCTTAATCTCAGTTAACTGAAGAGCGTATTCTTCAAGTTCGCGGAAGTTTGTCTTGCCTTCTGCGATTTTTAGGCCAATGCCAGTTGTATAGCTGCTGTAGCGTTCTTCTACGAAGCTATCAAGCACTTTATCTTCAATTAATTTATTTGCAACTTTCAGGCCGATTGCAAATGCATCCATACCCGCAATATGTGCGTGGAAAAGATCTTCCGGCTCGAAAGAACCTCTTCTTACTTTAGCATCGAAGTTCAAGCCGCCGCTTCCCAAGCCGCCATTTTTCAGAATTTCATACATTGCTAGAGTATTAGTATACAAATCTGTTGGGAATTCATCTGTATCCCAGCCAAGCAATGTATCACCCTGGTTTGCATCTACTGAACCAAGCATTCCGTTAATGCGTGCCGTTCTTAGTTCGTGCTCAAAAGTGTGGCCGGCAAGTGTTGCGTGGTTCGCTTCAATATTGAACTTGAAGTAGTCTGTCAGATCGTATTTCTGCAAGAATCCCAGACCAGTAGCAACATCAAAGTCGTATTGGTGTTTAGTAGGCTCTTTTGGTTTTGGCTCAATCAGGAATGGTACATTCAGGCCGATTTCTTTCGCATAATCAACTGCCATATGGAAGAAACGCGCCAGGTTGTCCTGCTCAAGCTTCATGTCCGTATTCAGAAGTGTTTCATAGCCTTCACGGCCACCCCAGAATACATAGTTTTCTGCTCCAAGTTCTTTCGCTACTTCAAGGCCTTTTTTCACCTTTGCTGCAGAGTATGCAAAAACATCAGCATTTGGAGAAGTCGCGGCACCATGAGTATATCTTGGATTCGTGAACATATTTGCCGTGTTCCAGAGTAATTTCGTCTTGCTTGTCTTCATGTAATCTTTAATCATGGAAACAATCGCGTCCTGGTTTTCATTTGTTTCTTTTAAAGTGCTGCCTTCAGGCGCGATGTCCACATCGTGAAAAGCAAAGAAAGGTACATTCAATTTTTCAAAAAGTTCAAATGCAGCCTCAACACGTGCTTTTGCCAGATCCATGCCCTGGAAACGGTCCCATGAACGGATAGCCGTACCAACACCGAATGGATCAGAACCATCAGCCGTAAAAGTATGCCAGTATGCTACCGAGAAACGAAGAATTTCCTCCATTGTTTTTCCATTGATTTTTTCTTCAGGATTATAATATTTAAATGCAAAAGGATTGTTGGAGCGTGGACCTTCAAATTGGATTTTGTTCACTGATTCAAAATAAGCCATGCCTTAATTCCTCCCTGTTTTTGTTTAAGTATCATTCATGTAAATGCTTACAAAAATATGTTTTATAAAATATCCTTTATTCTGTTACAAATCAAATTATAGCACCACATACTTAGTTTGTCTATCTGATAAACTAAGATAATTTTAAGAAAACTTTAAGTTATTATAGAGATGATTCCTGTAGGAACCCAAATCACTTACTTAAACTTCTGTTTTACCTGCTACGGTTTTTACCTTATCTTCCGAAGTTTGTATGTTTGGCAAACTAAGATTATGATAAAATAAAATTACTATTGAATAAGGAGCTATAAATAAGTGGGAACCTTAACGTGGAATCAGCATGTTGTAAAGAAAAATAATAAAGCACTTGTCCTGAGCTTGATCATCGAAAAAGAGACGATTTCCAGAGCAGACATTGCCAATGTAACAGGCTTGAATAAGACGACCGTTTCTTCTTTAGTCACAGAATTACTAGAGGATGAACTGATTTACGAATCTGGTCCCGGGATCTCAAGCGGCGGCCGGCGACCGGTCATCCTTCATTTCAACAGGAATACTGGCTATGCGATCGGTGTTGATATCGGTGTCAACTATGTCCTGGCAGTGTTAACGGATTTAAAAGGGAAGATTATTGTAGAAAAAAGCCAAAATGTGAACCGGACCTCCTATTCTTCCATAATCAGTACTGTCCAAACGATGATCCAATCATTGATGGATGAGATGCCTAACAGCAGGTATGGCATTGTCGGAATAGGAGTAGGTGTCCCTGGAATTGTGAACAAAGAAGGATCCGTCCTGCTTGCTCCAAATCTAGGCTGGACTAACATTCAATTAAAAGAGGACCTGGAAAAAACTTTTAACGTGCCAATCATCATCGAAAATGAAGCAAATGCCGGCGCTGTCGGCGAGCAGCAGTTTGGGGCAGGCCAGGATTATGAAAATATCCTTTATGTCAGTGCAGGAATCGGGATCGGTGTAGGGATTATTTTAAACAAAGAACTGTATCAGGGGAAAAGCGGATTTTCAGGCGAAATGGGCCATATGATTATTGAATTGAACGGAAAACGCTGTAACTGCGGCAGCAGAGGGTGCTGGGAAGCCTATGCCTCTGAAAACGCCCTTCTGGAGATGGCCGGAGAAAATATTGACTCATTGGAGTCCTTGATTGAGCAGGCTAAAAACGGAGAAAAAACAGCAATCGAGCTTTTTGAAAAGATTGGGCAATATTTAGGATTTGGGATCAATAACATCATCAATACCTTCAATCCTGACCAGGTGATTATCGGAAACCGTTTAGCATCGATAAGAGAATGGATCGAGGAGCCAATCCTTTCGACGATTGAAAATCATACACTTGTATACCACCAAAAGGAGATGAAGCTGGAGTTTTCAAAGCTTGGGAAGTATTCAACTGCTTTAGGTGTCTCGGCTTTTGTCGTTGACCATTTTATAAAAGCTGGAGAAGCATAATTTTAAAAAGCAAAAACCCGATTCAGTCTTTGAATCGGGTTTAACTTTGTTGAAATTTATTTATCACCATAAGGATCGATCGTTTGAATCGTTCCATCTTCATTATATTTTAGCTCAGTGAACTTCACAGAACGTTTATGGTTCACGCCGCCAGACATCGAGCAGTCATGATAGAACAAATACCACTTATCTTTGAATTCAACAATCGAATGGTGGGTTGTCCAGCCACTGACAGGTGTAAGGATCGTCCCTTTATATACAAATGGCCCCTGTGGATTTTCACTGACAGCATATACAATTTTATGAGTCGTGCCGGTTGAATAAGAAAGGTAGTAAAGACCATTGTACTTATGGACCCATGGCCCCTCAAAATATCTGCGGTCCTCATCACCAGCTAGGATCGGATTGCCATCTTCATCGACAATGGAGATTTCCTGAGGTTCCCCTTTGAAGTTCAGCATATCATCGGTTAGTTCAGCAACGATTGGTCCTAAAGCAGGTGCAGTCGCTGCCGGGCCTTCAGCATCTGGAATGAACTCCCCTGTCTGCCACTTTTCAAGCTGTCCTCCCCAAAGTCCGCCAAAATAAACATAAGCTCTGTCGTCCTCATCCACAAACACCGCTGGATCTATGCTGAAGCTCCCAGGAATATAATTAGGCTCAGGTTTGAACGGCCCTGCAGGACTTTCGCTCGTCGCCACGCCAATTCTAAAGATTCCATCATGGTCCCGTGCAGGGAAAAATAAATAATAGGTATTGTTTTTATAAGCAGCATCTGGAGCCCACAGCTGCTTGCTTGCCCAAGGGATATCTTTCAGATGAAGCACTTCCCCATGGTCAATACATGGAGCATCAGCATCTTCCATCGAAAGGACATGATAATCCTCCATTTTATACTGGTCCCCATTATCATTCGAAGGCTCATCATGATCAAGATCATGTGAAGGATAAATATAAAGCTTCCCTTCAAAAACATGCGCGGAAGGATCTGCCGTAAAAATATGCGTAACCAAAGGTTCATTCTGCTTAGAATTTTTCACACTGATAACCTCCAAGTTCATATTAAGATCTATTCAAATTATAAACGAAGTCTATCTACTTTGTATACCGATTAAACTAACTTTTCTTGTGACGTCAAAAGGACGGTCACTTGTCCCAAGTAACGCTCTCGTTTTAATTGCTTAAATTGTAACTTCTTCTTTCTTTTCTAAAGAGGCATAGCAGGCATCTATGACATGCATATTCGCGATTGTCTTTTCCGCCGGATAAATCAGGGATTTCTTTTCGAGGATTGCTTCGGAAAGATGGTCTACTTGAAGTAAATAGATATCCCCTTCCACCTTCTCAGTTCTTTGCTGGCCATTAGTCTCAACCGTGACCAGTCCAACGCCACCGGACACGTCCGGACGGAAAGCTCTGGGTACCTGAATCCTCCCTCTAGTTCCCACTATCTCATATTCCTGTCTGAAGGATGCTTCGAAGCTGCAATCAAAAACACCCTGAATGCCCCGTTCGAATTCCAAATAGGCCACAGCCGAAACATCTACGTCCGTCTCTGGATCGAGTTTTCCATGTGCTTTGACTTTCACCGGTTCAGCTCCTAAGATATTCCGCATGCTATGGATGCAATAGCTGCCAACATCATAAATACTGCCTCCGCCAAGGCTTTTATCCATGCGGATGTTCGTCTCACGGTCCTCCATGTAATAGGAGAAGCTGCTTCGCATCAGCTTTACCTCGCCGATTTCTCCAGACGAGATGATTTCCTTAACAAGCTTATGCTGAGGATGGAATTGGTACATAAAGGCCTCCATGAATAAGACATGCTGCTCCTTGCAGTACCTGTTCATCTCAATCATTTCCTGTGCTGTTAACGCCGCAGGCTTTTCACACAGAATGTGCTTCCCGTGTTTGGCTGCTTCGAGAACCCATTTGCGATGGAGACTGTTAGGCAAAGGAATATAGACCGCATCGATTTCCGGGTCTTGCAGTAGCTCTTCGTAAGTATCATATACTCTAGGAATATTCAGCTTCGCAGCCACCTCTGCCGCTTTACCGCTAGAGCTGGCAATCGCCTCAACCTCTGCTAAAGTCGATCTTTGAATGGCAGGAATGACTTGTGTCTGCGCAATGTTTGCGGTACTTAAAATTCCCCAATTTATTTTTTTCATGAAGCGTTCCTCCCGAAGTACAGTCTTGAGAATTTCTTTAAAGCTATAAAGGATGATAGCAATAAACAAAGTGCAGCCACTTCAATGGCAAACACCTCTAATCCAAACCATTATAAAAGCAATACTCTAGATCTATCTTAATTCACCTTAATCTTAGCAATCGGCACTTCCGTTTGTCTATTCGATTGACTAAGATTCTATGAAATCACTTTTACCAACGGAAAATCTCCTTTTATACCCTACTAAAAAAGGTATTTCCCCTGAAGGAAATACCTTTAATAGAAAGTACTTTTACCGTATCGGCGCAAGTTCAACAGCCTGTCTCATTGCTTCAATCAAGCTCTTTTCGTCAGCAATGCCTTTTCCAGCGATGTCAAAAGCTGTGCCATGATCAACGCTAGTACGAATGATCGGCAGTCCGACAGTAATGTTGACACCAGCGTCCAGTCCTAGCACTTTTACCGGACCGTGTCCCTGGTCATGGTACATGGCAACGACAATATCAAAGTCTCCACGAACCGCACGGAAGAATAAAGTATCAGCAGGAAGCGGACCTACTGCATCGATTCCTTCTCCCTGAGCTTTTTCTACACCCGGAACGACCTTTTCATCTTCTTCACCGTAACCAAATAAGCCATTCTCACCAGCGTGCGGATTGATGCCGCAAACAGCGATTTTCGGAGCTTCAATTCCTGCTTTGCGCAATGTATCATGTGCAAGCTTGATGACATGGTATACGCGCTCTGGATTAATCATTTTAACAGCATCGATGATTCCTACATGCGTCGTAACATGGATAACACGTAAATTCGGCGCAGAAAGCATCATGGAATAATCCTGAGTGCCAGTCAAGTCTGCTAAAATCTCTGTATGACCAGGATATTTATGCCCACCTTTTTGCAGTGCTTCTTTATTCAAAGGAGCCGTACAGATCGCATCAATCTTCTGTTCATTCGCAAGCTCGATTGCTGTACGCAAGTATTCAAAAGCTGCATGTCCAGCATCGGGAGAGACTTCACCTACTGGCAGGTCAGCAGGCAGAAGATTCAAGTCTAGACAATGAACAGTGCCAAGCTTATATTCAATCTCCTCTAACCCTTCAGCAGTAACAGATTGAATCTCCAACTCACTGCCGACAAAGCTTTTAGCCCGTTCAAGAATCTTGCTGTCACCGATGACAAAAGGATTGCTGATTTTATAGATTTCTTCATTTGCAAGCGTCTTTAAAATGATTTCCGGGCCGACACCTGCTGCGTCACCCATAGTTATTCCGACCACTGGTTTAGTTTGTTTCATATTGCCCAACCTTTCCTGTCATGTATTCCACCGCTTTTACAAGCGAGCCTTCGTTCCCGAAACCACCGGCCTTTGTAATTGCCCAGAAGTTCTTTTCCCCGCTCCTGATCATGCCAAACGGCAGTCCGGATTCGACCTCAGAGTGGAGTTCCATTTCATTCACACCTAATTCACCGCAAACGGCTTTTGCAGTGTCACCACCTGTTAAAACAAGTCCGCCGATATCCTGGACCTGTTCAAGGAAAACTTTTGCAGCCTTCGCCAGTCCGAAAGCAATTGCCTCACTCACCTGGTTGCTGTTATAGCCTAATCTGTCACCCGCTTCACGCGCAGCCACTCTGTTTGCTTCGGAAGAATCAACATAAAGGACATAATGATTGGCTTTCCTGTTTACTGCCAAGCTACTTGTCTCAAGTGTATCTTCAACCAATTGAACTGGATTTATTTCTATAAACTCGACTTCTTTTATTCCTTTTAGGCTTTCAAGCTGCTTTTTCGTCACTTGAGAAAGACTCCCGGATACGGTAAGAGTCCGGTCGATGGCAGTTTTCTTCATATCTTGGCCTGACTGTGGAAAAATCTCCAATTCAGCGGGAAGATACTCAATTAAACCGCCAGAGCCTGCCCAAACGATTTTTTTGCCAAGCTTCGCAAAAAATGCTGCGATTGCCATTAGGTCCTCTTCTGTCTCGCTGTCACAAACAAACCAGGATTGCCCGCCGTCTATTGTTTTCTCAACGAATGATGCTAACTGATCCTCGGATCCTCGAATCAGATCAAGATCAATCAAAGCAATATCTTCATCCACAGATTTCTTCAGCAAATCAGGGATAAACCCTTCTGTAACTGGAGTCTTCGGATCGCGCCCAAACTCCGTTTCCGTAATCAGTGTGCCATTTACATAATGAAGTCCTTTTACAGTTGTCCTGTTCACCTTTGGAAAAGCTGGCACGATTACAACTGCTTCAGGCTTAAAAACGCTGGCGGCGGCAGCAATTTCAACCGCACCATTTCCCCGTAAGGTAGAATCAATTTTCTTGTATACATGTGAATACCCATGCTGAAAAAGAAGAGAAGCAGCTTTAACCACTGCTTCATGTGCTTTCTCCCCAGGAACTGCCCGGCTGTCAGTATCGACAACCAGAACATCAGGGGTTGAGCCTGCTTCTTTAATACCTTCTAGATTGAACACTACGGTTGAAGAAAATCCTCTTTTCGCCAATTGAACACCTGAATCATTGGCACCTGTTAAGTCGTCTGCGATGATTCCGATTTTTTCACCCATATGAACACACCCTTAACTATCCACTTTTATGACATTTCCTTGCTTGAACGCGTACCCCTTTTTCTCAAGTCGTTTAACAAGGAAAGCGATGAACAACGGCAGTAGAATTGCTGTTGTAACAGTCGATGCAGCTACCTGGACAGTCGCCAGTTCAGCATATTGAGAGAAGCTAGCGTTTGCCGCAGCAATCGCGGCAGGCGTCGCAACTGCATTACCAGCTGTCGAGCCTTCTGCAGCTCCGACAATTGGATTCCATTTGAACGCTTTGAAAACAAAATAACCTGCTGTACCTGTGAATAGAACCGTCATTATCCCTAATAGAACTCCTGTTAATCCACCTGCAACGATCGCTCCGAAATCAATTCCCATACCAAGCGCGAAAGCGAAGAATGGAATCAGCATGGAACTTCCGTTATCAAGGAATTCACGCATGTCTTCATCTAGATTACCTAAAACCATACCAACAAGGATTGGCAGCAATACAGCGATGAATGACTGGATGGAGAACATTCCGTCAACAAAGCCCATTGCACCGAAGATTGATAGTGCCACCATTGTTAGGAATGGCCCATCATTCAAAGCAAGTAATGAGTAAGAAGCACGGTCTTCTTTACTTCCGTATTGACCTACAAGAGCAACGAACAAACCGCCATTGCTGTTTGTCATTGCAGCGATGATCGCAATTGGAGCAAGCCCCAACCATAATCCGTTATCACCAGCGAATAAGTATGCAATAAGTCCAACTGCGGCACCGACAATCCATTTGATTCCAAGCAATGTCGCGCCTTTACCAACCGAAACACCGAATGATTTTACATTTATTTGCGCACCAGTCGCCAATAGGAAAAGTGCAATCAAAGTACCTGCGCCATTTACAAACAGTGCCTCTGTAAAGTTACCAATACGAAGCAAGTTTGGTGCAAATGTGTTCAATGTTGCTGCAATAAGCAACGGAACAACCATCATTCCACCAGGAATTCTTTCTAAACCTGCCTTTATTCTCATATTCTAGCATCCCCTTTTATATTGTTTCAAATTTAAACGATTTAGTAATCGCTTACATGTTTCATTTTAATGAAAACGTTTTATTTTTGCAATAGTTTTTTCACAAATTATTCACATTAAATAATCCCACCTAACTAATTGTTGCATTTTTAAACAACTTAAAAAGCTGAAGAACTAATTCTTCAGCTTTCTCCATAATGTGGAACGATTGATATTCAGCCTATTTGCGACTCTTGTCTGATTCCCATCCTCTTGTTCCATCACAGCAAGGATGATCCTCTTCTCGATTTCTTCTAAAGTTCCCTGTAAAAAATCATCCTGAATTGAAAACCCACTTGAAACTTTGGATTCCAGCAAAGGGCCCATCACTTCTGTACTTAAAACATATCCCTTTTCCGCAGCAGCTGCGTCATGCAGAACAGCTTTTAACTCTGCTACATTGCCCGGCCAATGGTAATTTTCCAAAAGGTCGAGAGCTTCCTCTTTAATCTTTATCGGCGAAGTACCAAAGCTCTGATTCGAATCGGCTATGAAATAAGCTGCCAGCGCCCTTATGTCACCATTGCGATTACGTAAAGACGGCAAATAGATTCGTGCTACATCTGAATCAAACAACCCTTCATTTTCCGTAAGAACCGAATATATAATGTTGATTCCGATGCTGCAACAATAATCAGCCACCTGCTCTAGTCTCTGTTGTTCATGAAAGTCCAAAGTATCGATACCCTGAAGGTAAATCGTCTTGATGTCCTTATCAACTTCTGAATTCCCTAGAAAGTCCCTGGCCATCGCGACTGCAAAAAGTCCATCACCCTCAAGCTTCAAATAATGGATGTACCTTGCAATCAAACCCTTTCCAGTACCATTTTCACCAATCAACGCCCATTTGGACTTTTTAATATTTGCTCCTATCGAGGAAATACAATTCCTCATTTGCTCGCTTTCCTGAATGATTAAAGGAAGCTGGGATACATGCTCAACTTTTATCAATGATTCATCAATGGATTGTCCAAGCTTTGAAAAAGAATATAAATAGTATTTCCTGCTCCCATTTGTCAGCACAGATGGCTTCACTTTGTATACTTCATCGCCAACCTTGATAACCGCCTGTGAATTTAACACTCCGTCTTTGGATAGTTCAGATACATCTATTAAAGATGGTGAGATTGATTTCCATTGTTCGTAAGCAATTTCACCATCATGATCAAGGACGATAAAGTCATTTGCTGCTGATTCCAGCATGGCCTTCATCAAATCGATTTCTGTCTGTTTCTTCTGGTAAAAGGAATAGATCGTTCTGGTTCGCTGGAATGCATCAAAAATCGCCTCTCGACCTGACTGAATCAAGATTCCTTCCATTCCGTACCGATCAGCATTATGGACAGTAACGACATCACCCATAATAACGCTGTATCCTTGATCCTTGAGGTCCTTTATAAGCGGTCCGACTTCTTCAGCTCTCTCAACTGTAAAGACTTCAATTGGAAACTCCAATATATCAGTGATCGTTTCTGCTCCTAATGTGATATTCGAAAAACCAACGATCGCCTTCTTGCCGGGAAACTCATTCGCGAGCGTTAGTACACGCAGCATATCATAACCAGAAACATGGATATCAATAACCGGCAAATTGGTCACTTCTTCAATCGACTTAGCCGTTCCGCCGCGACTTATGATTACATCAAAACCGTCCTGTTCCGCCCGTTTAGCCAACGGGACTGCAGAGCCCAAGTTGCCGACCTTTACAGTAACATCCAAATCTTCCGCCTCTGCTTTACATTCATCTATCAATACAGCCATCGCAGGATATGGCGCAATAAACAACACCTTAATCATATATAATCACCCGTTCTTTCCTTACCTTCATAAATAGCATACCTGTAAGAAAAGCGCAACGACAAAGAGGTAGTCCCCCAATCCGAAACTTAGTGTCGTCCCACAGCAAAGCCATCAAGCCTAACCATAAGGGTCCATAATCAAGAGACACTCATGGAGAACTCTCATTAAAGAACTACTTTTAAAATGCAGAATTAAATTATATAGGAGCGCAAAACATCTCATCTCACCACATCATCGCTCCAGGGGAATCAGTGTAGTGAAGGTAGCTTTACTTTTCAATTTGTTGCTCCAATACAAAAATTCAGGAAATTAGATAGACCCTCCTACTCTTCTATTTCTAAATCAAAACTACCAATCTACCAAGGCATTCTAGTCCCATCCTCTCATTTATTTCGATAACCGAAATATTCGACAAATTGCAGCAACATTTCCCTATTATCCTTATTAAAATAGCTAGGAAATTACTTTTACTAGTTTAAGGAGTGATCGTCGATGAAGAAAAACAAAGTAATCACCGGACTAAGTGTATTGGCATTATGTACTGCCCTTGCCTCGCCAACACTGGCAACAAACTCGCCAAACGGGAAACTCTACAATGAAAACCAGGTTTATTCAGTCAATGGATATACTGATTATGCGGAAATGGTCAAACGACTGCAGCAAATCAAAGCGAATAGCCAGGGGAAAGTTGCTTTGGAGGTTGTCGGCCAATCTAACCAGGGAAGGGATATTTACCAGGCGAGAGTAGGCACTGGAGATAAAGTCGTCTTAATCGAAAGTGAAATCCATGGAAATGAGAACACAGGAACCGAAGCCCTGCTCAGCATGCTCCAATTCCTGGGATCCAGCAATTCACCTGAAGCACAAAAGATCCGCGATGAAATCACTCTCGTCACTTTGCCAAAAATGAATCCTGATGCATCAGAGCTTGACCGCCGCGGCAATGATATGTCATGGGAAGAGGTCGTCGAGGATTTCCCTCAGCTTGCAGATGCAGCTAAGCCTGCCTGGAATTACTATAACAACCGCATTATCCAGGACAGAGACTACAACGGCAGACCTGGATTTGATGTGAACCGTGACTTCAATCCGGACCTTAATTATGTTCCAAAAGCAGAAGATTTCCCTGGCACCTCAAGTAAAGCTGGCTGGTACATCACGCCAGAATCACAAACCGTGCGCGATGTGTATAAAAAGCTTCAAGCCGAGTTCGGCAAAGTAGATGTCTTCATCGACCTTCACCACCAGGGCCAATATTATGTTGAAGGCACAGACGACCTTGTCACAATGTCCCTATCAGCAGACTTCGTTCCAGATCCGAATACAGCAGCAGGCGCCAAATATGCTGAGTATAAGGACAACTATAATTTCCAGTATTCCAAGCAATTGAATCTTGCTGCATACAATGCACTTCAGTCTCTCGGTGAAAACTCACCATTCAACAATATCACTCTTTATCAGCAAAACCTGGACCTTCCTGGAACAGCGCTTGGAAGCTTCGCACTAAACGGAAGCGGCACAGTCCTTTTCGAAGTAAGAGGCCAATCACACTCGTTGGGACAAAAGAAAAAAGGCCAGCTGGTCAAAGCAGTAGAAACCGGACTATATGGAATCCTTAACGGTGTTGTGGATGGATCAGTAGAGACGCTGGACGCGGATGAATATGATAACATTCCGCAAACTGCTTATTCACCAAGTTTATAAGAGTATGAAAAAAAGCGGAGGGCCGAAGCCTCCGCTTTTTCAATGCAAACTAAAAGCCAATCAATGCCTTCAGATTCCTAAACTTTCTTGAGGAGACTCTTCCATTTTTAGATTTATATATAGCCAGCCATGTCAGATTCCTCTTTCACTATTCCCACTTCCGCAATTCCTCAATCGTACTCTCCATATCAATAGTTCCAGTTTCTGTAACCTGAATAATATCAGGACGGTAGGCAATTGTCATGGTTTTACCGGTGCGCAGTTGTTTAGGTTTACTCATTGATAGACCCTTTTGGCCTGACTCAGCCAAAACTGATTCCAGGATAGTACGAGCACTCTCCAGTAAAACAACTCCTTCAGCTGCTTCAAGTTTTACGCATAGTCTGTTCTCCTCAAGCTGGAGGTAATAGCTTTTGTCACCGAATCGTTTCGGCTTCCACCAAAATCCCCAGAAACCCCCCTTTCTGTTTGAAACATATCCCCAATTGCCGTCAATCACTTTTTGCAGTTCGATAAAAAATCCTTGCCATGCAAAGTTATCCCATTCTTTGACTGGCACATGCTTGAATGCTTCATACTGCTCACTCAACCACTCAAGCCGGGATAAATAATCTAGAAATACATCATGGGTTACGCCATTTTCACGACCACGCCTTAAAATCTGAATCATCCGCTTCCGTGTGAAAGGAAAATATTGCGCAGCCGTAACGGATTGATAGTGACTTTGATCAGCAGTTTTATAATAGATCGGCAGTTGAATCCATTCAGGGTTCCTAATATAAACTGCTTCAGAATAGCGCCTTAACTGGTCTGAGTGGTTCTTTGTGAATGTCTTGTCTTCTATTAAAATCGCATATCGATCATTTACAACGGCCAGGACATCAAGTCCTTTGTATTGCTTTTCGATTTCGATTTTTTTAATTAATGGCACCGGCTCTCCATGGACATTAAAAATCGTCGACACAAAGTCAAGCGCAGCCCGATGCAGCGGTTTATTGATAGAACGAAAATCATCCTGGCTCCATGCCAGCAGCCAGCATAAAAAAGCATCCTGTGATAGTTCGCTTGTGGCAAACTCAAATAGATTTGGCTGCATTTTACCATAAGCATCATTGTCACGAGCATTCTCAAGCAAGACCTCAACATCATGATTGCCACGATATTCCTCCCAGTCCCCCCTTCCAAGAATGGAAAGGTAATGAGTCGGCGGCCAGATCACCATATCCCTCAACTCAAGAATCCTGCCTTTCTCATCTGGATATACCAGCAACAATCGATCTTCACCCTGCTGGTACTTGATTTCTGGCAACGGTTCATAACGCTCCATATAGCCACAATGCTGGTCCGTACACAAATTGATTGGATGAACATCAATGAGCATGCCGCCGTCATCAGTTTCGTGTTCTCTCTCGTAAACTTCTTCTATTAAATTCGACCCACAACGCGGGCATGTTTTTTCAATCATTTAGATTCTCCTTTTAGTCTATGCAACTAGCACATTAAGATAAGGGCGACGACTTAACTGTTAATAAATCACTATTTGCGTGTTTTCTTATCAGATAAATGCCACCTATCTGCCTTTAAACCAGTACCTTGCAGTATCAGCATGGCATTTGAACCAGTGGCGAATGTTGTAAAATTCTGCCTGCCTTTTCGATACGAACCTCTTTTTGGCCGGGGCAGCTCTTTTTGTCTGGGATCAGCAATATAAAAGTAGCTCTCAACCGGATGTTGGAGTTGCTTTAACTTTTCAATAATCTCTTTAAATTTTGGCTTATAATAAACTAAAAAATCATACAAGTCTGGTGTGAAATCAAATGATGTCAAGACATCAATTAACTTCTTGACTGCCTCTATATCATCTTGAAGATCGCTTAACATATGAATAACTTCAAAAGTTTCTTCATTTAACCAAAACCATTCCTCTTCCCAACAATCTTCTTGATTACCTAATTCAATCAACGCTCCTTCAATCTGCATTGAAACATAATTAAAATCCGCAAACTTTTTTTGTGCCTTTGGCGGGTTTCTATCTACAAGTGATAGATTTGGCACGTTTTGCATATTTGAGTGAAAATTATCAATATCATTCTCCAATATGAGGATTCTCGTCAGCGCTTCCTTCACTTTTTCCAGATAAAACGGCGTTCTTGAATTCTCGAGCTCTTCTTTAGCATAAATAAGATGTTCGATGCACATTTCTAGGTAGACCATAGATCAGTTTCCTCACTTAGTTTTTTCCAGTAAATATAACAATCACTTACATTAATATCGGTTAGCTAGTAACTTTTTCCATGTCTTTGTCAAAAAAGACCCAACAACACAAAAAGTCCAGCAGCCATATAAAGGCTGCTGAACTTTAGTATCTAAGGACACAACATGTCCCAAAAATTGCAAACCGCCTTATCTATTAGCTCGGTTGCTTACAATACTAGATTCCCAATATTCTCCTTAATTTGGTATATTAGAAGTATCTTATGTTGGAAGGTGTAAAATGACGGTAAAGGATTTGGATTTAGATGTTGATCAGGATTTTATAGATTTTTGTGAGTCTCTTCCCGCTGTAAGAACGAGAAAATTCGAGACAAGCATCGCTGACTGGAGTATTGAGTATGGTCTAGATAAGCAGGAGATGCTTTATTCTTTGGTTAAGGGTCAATCTCCTATTATTCATGAAAATGAAATGCATATCCGGTTTGTTGCTTTTTTAGCACTATGCATAAGCTTTAGAAGATTAAAAGAAACCTCAAAGTATGAGGCAATAATAAATCATTATGGGGATTTGTTCTCCACTTTTGAACTCTATCCTCATTTTTGTTCAATGATGTACAAGGAAAAGAAGAATGAAGAAAGCTATCAGTCAGCTATTCTTTATGCAGAAGAAGCTGTAATCCGACTGCCTAGCCAGGAGGGAGTTTTACATAATTATGCAGAGACTATTGTCATTGCTCTAGAAGAAGGCTATGGTATCAACTCAAACCTTTTAGAAAAAGCAGAGGAACTGCTCAACCGTGCAATCAGTCTATCTCCAAAGTACGCAAAGTTTCATTATACAAAAGGAAGAATCTTGTCTTTAAAGAAACAATATAAACGTGCAAATGAAGCAATTTTAAAGGCAATTGACCTTGAGGACTCCAGCAAAAAGGATTATGTATTAAGAATCAATGAGTACCAAACACAATTGGCTGCCATCCGAAATCAGCAGTTAAACGCAAAATTGGAAGAATCTATACAAGATTTACAGGCTTCTAAAGAGGCTATGTCAGAATCCCTTGAAAAATCGAAAACAGAAAATCTTCAGATGCTTGGATTCTTTGTTGCAATTATTACCTTTACAATAGGATCATTTAATCTTACGAAACAAGAATCAGTTATGGACACAGTTTTTCTGCTATTTATTTTATCAGGATGCCTTACAATTAGTTATGTGGCATTTAGTGTGTTGTTCTCTGATATAAAAAAGAACAGAACTAAAATCTTATATGCATTTTTACTAGGAGCCCTGTTAATCGGCCTTGGATTCGGAGTGCATTTCTTATTGTAGGAGGCAGCTATGTATAAAAAAATAGAAAAGGTCTATGAAATTGGAATAAATAAATTTAATGAAGACGATTTTATTCTTGATTCAAACAACAATATCTTTGCTGTAATTGACGGTGCAACCGGTCTTGGAGGCTTATCAGGCAAAATAGCATCCAGTACAATCAAGGAAGGTTTGCTTGATGATCAAAATCAAGGAACATTGCTTGAAAAAGCAGAATTTGCCAATAGGCTCCTCGGGGAAAGAACCGTCGAGCTTACGAATAATGAACCAATATTGCACCTACCCAAAGAGCAACGAAGCTCATGTGGGATTGCAGCAGTCAAAATAAATATGGATCAGAGTAAGATGGAGTACATCCATGCCGGAGACTGTATGCTATTCATTCAATATGTAGATGGTTCAATTAGATCCTTGACTAAAGATCATATCTCTCCGTTAGATTCCATTGCCATTACTGAATTCGAGCGATTGTTAAAAATGAATCTATCGGATTTAGCCGATGTTTCAATTGAACAAGCAAAAGAACTACTCGACCGAGAAAGAACAGCAATTCTGGATTTATTACGTGAAAATAGAGCCAAGCTAAATACATTGGGAGGCTATGGAATTCTTGATGGAAGTGAAGATGCAAACCAGTTCATAGAGTATGGAATCATTTCACTGAACAGGGTTCATAAAATCTTGCTATTATCTGATGGCCTTCAAATTCCTTCCTCCAGTTGGGAAGAAACAGCGGGGTTTGCATTTGACAATGGACTGGAACCTTTATTAAAGAAAATGAATGACCTTGAGATGAATGATCTATTATGCTTAAATTATCCAAGATTAAAAATCGCTGATGATAAGACCGGAATTCTATTAACATTTTGATAGGTGTAGGAACTTACAGAAAGATGGGATACTATGAGTAGAAATATAAAAGTAGCACTTTATTTATCTCTAGGTGTTTTATTGGCTTTAATCGCACTCGGTGTCGCGACTTTTTATTCTGGGTAATTATTTTATTTTATGGTATTTAAAGTGACATTCCAGCTGGAGCCTGGATAAAATAGATATCACATTTCTTGCATATGGTCGGTACCTCTTACATGGCAACCGTTCATATGCTTTTTTTGTAAGTAATCACAACTTTGAATATCCGCAATGAATTTTTCAGAACACTAAAAAGAGGAAGAAATAACTTCTTCCTCACAAACTATTCTATACCGCCCATGATCCGTAGTGCTCTTATATACTTAATAGCTTCCTCAAGTTCTTCCACTGTGGCAAAAGTGCTGTCAATTGAAAGAAGATATTCTTGTTTTAGGATTTCTGGTGTAATGATTGTTTTCTCGGTTTCAGCTGTTGGCATTTGGAGGCTGAAATCAAGAATAAGCGGGACGTGATGACTATAGGGAAGATACTCCTCAGCGGTGCCAGTGGTAAAGCTATGCATCCCCTCAAGAACTTCCTTGGAACCAAAACAATAGTCAACATGAAATGGCTTTTCAAACTTCCCGTAATGATAGTAGGTGGCTTTACTTTCTGTACTGAATTCCTCTTTTTCAATAGTGTGATAGCAGCTTTTCAAATCATAGTTTTCAAACAGTTCCATGATTTTCTCATAGCCAATGCCTGTATAACTAGACCGTACTTTTTTATCAAGGTTAAAATCACCGATGATGATAACGGGTCCGTCCTGGATGTATTTCTCATACTCCTGCAAAGCAGAATAAAGCACCTTTCCATAAGAAGCACCAGGCATTCGTTTAGCCCAGACTGCAATTAAAGTGAAATCCTCCTTTCCCGATACCTTTATCGGCACAACCCATTCATATTTCACTTCATCTACAAGCAGGGACAATTGATAGTCTTTGGAAAAAGAAAGGACTGAAACACCCAGTCCACTAATCTTGTCCTGACCGACCCAAATTGCATCTTCAAATGAAAGGTCATTGGCAATATAATCTGGATGAAGACTCTCCTGAATGACAGCAAGATCCGGAAGAACCTCAATCAATTTTTCGCGTCTATCCTTACTATTCAATCTGCAATTCCACGAAACAAGCCTCATTCGATTTAGTCCTTTCTTTATTTTTTTACCCAAGAATGAAGGCTCCTTCCTCACTCCTGCTGCAATTCAAGCAAATACGCAGCCATTGCCTCTGCTTCGCGTTCATCTAGCAATCCAACTGGCATGCTGCCTTGTCCATACAAAATGATATTTTGTATTTCATATATGTCCATGCGATATCCAATCGAATATAGTTCCGGTCCTACCCCACCTTCAAAATTCCCGCCATGGCAGGAGGCACAAGCCTGTTCATAAATATAGTATGGTTCTGCATGTACTGTGTCTTCTTCTTCCATGTCGTAGAAATCGGTGTTTCCGTCGTGATTATTATAAATTGCTCGATCCACTTCAGCGCTAGATAAGAGATTTGTTTCAATCAGCTCTCTCAAAGCAAGTTTCCCATCATTCAATAAAACTAGGTAATATTCAGATTGATAACGTTTTATTTTAATTGTCTCATTACTGTCTATGACTCTATACTCCTCAGTAGTAAATACCTTAAATCCGTCTGAGTTATATGGGACAATTTTTGTAACGTCCATTTCCAACAATTCTTGCTGCATTCCCTTTTCATTCATATGCTTTATGTAATTCTTACTTTCTTTATAAGCTTTCCCTGCTGGATCAAGCAAATCTTGAACCAATGAAAAATCGTTTTGATCAATAGCCGAAATCCCTGCAGACACATAATGCGATATAAATGCAGTGATACTATTGTGACTGATCTTCTCTATCTGAGTCGTTTTTTCATCTGCAGTTATTACGCTTGCATCCTCCTGATTTGCTTCCTCAGATTCAGTCTTTTGTTCAGCTACCTGTTTTTCAGCTTCTTTGGCCTCTTCTAAGAGCGGATATTCCCCTCTTACCGTTTCTCTCGGAGGCTCTCCCCAATTGATTCCATGCATTTCAGAGCTTCCTGTTGGTCTTACACTATGATCCCAGTAGTCTGCAATCAACGTGACATTAACTCTAAACCTCTTATCATTGCCAAATTGAACATATTGAATGGTAATCTCTTCATTATCTTTAATCCAACCGCTTTTTTTCCATGACTTGACGAACTTGCTAAGCAAATCATCCGTAAAAACCACCTCATTCGCTTCAGCAAAAGAAGTTAGCTCATAAGCCATCTTGTCAGCCTTAGGCTGAACGACTTTATACTCCAGCCCCCACTCAACCACCCTAAAGAAAAACAAAGCCAAGAACATAAGCCCTAAAATAAATAAAAATACATCCTTCAAAACCCTAAAAAAACCAATGATGAAACCCATGATGACCTAAACCCTCTCTCAAAAAATAATCCCCCACCCGTAATATCGGCCACCAAACAAAAGTTCTTTAGAAACATAGCATTCGACAAATTTCGGGTGGTGACAGGCACCTGTCGAAAAATTTCTCCCTCCCCACCCTGTCCTTTTCTTCTATCTCTTTGTATATAGACGGTGAAAGGGTGGTGCATTAGCATGTCAATTAAATCGGCGGGGATTGAGAGTTTTGAGGGATATTCACAGTTTGGTTCTCTGAAGGAGTTCAACAATCATTTTGAGATGTGGATGGCGGATAAGAAGCGTTTTTTCAGTAAGGGAGAATTGATTGGGTTGAAGAGGATGGCGCGTTTTGCTGCGAAGGTGCCTGGGGTGGCCAATGCCAAGATCGGCACTGTTTTGAAGGCGATTTATGAGGAATATGGGGAGATGGGAATCTCCCGTTCTACTTTTAAAAGGATGATCCTGAAGGCGAGCAAGATTGGCATTTTCACCGTCTATGAAACAGCGCGTAAAAATGGTTCTCAGTCCAGCAATCTGTATGTTTTCAATCGTTTCCCGATGAACGAACTACCAGAGGGCGGTCAATTGAGCCACCAAAATAAAACTATCATTCCTTCTCAAACTAACATGAAAGAAAAGAATAAACGTGAAGATAAGGCTGCAAATGAAAAAAACATCGAAACCCAGCCGGCTTCCGAAAGTGCACCAGAAGACCATCTATTTGTCAGCGACTCAATCCCAGGTGCTTTCGTGAATCTAGTAAAATACTTCTTCCCAACTGCAAAGGCGATCGAAGAGTTCTGGCGGATGAGCAAGATCTCTTCCTACCGTAACAATTATGAAAAAGAAGCAGACCTCCTGCTTTCCTTGTCATTAGACTCCTTCACACAACTTGTTCGGAAGCTAAAATCGAAGATAAAAGTAAAGAATCCCATTGCATATTACACAGGGATTCTGAATAAGAAGTTTCAAGAACGTTATTTTGAGGAGCTATATGTGCTGCAGTATTGATGGCAACTCGTAATGGCATACAACGCTGTATTCTAAATCGCAAGTCACTATATATCTACTGGACGGCAAAAAAGCACGCCACTCTCCTTATCTATGCATATTCGACCCGGTACCTCCCAAGAACTCATTCCTGGGCCGTATACTATCAGAATTAGGAGAATAATTATAAGGGTCTGAATCGGCCCGGCAAATATCCCTATGGCGGAGATCATCTGGCGAAAGTCCTCTTCCCCCTGCATATGGGTTTGAGGAACTCCCTATCTTCACTCTGTCGGGAAGCTTAAAAATACCGGCTGTTTTGTTTTAGTTTTACTCACGGGCTTTTGAGACACGCGTTTCGTTTGATTAATAGTACGATCCCTTGTCGCTTGTGTCTGGCTGGCTGATGTTTTGTTAATTTTAGACGATATTGTAGATTCAAAATAACCCTTCTTGTATGTAAGACTAACCTCATAGATGATAGGGTTCTGACTGTTAATATTACTGTAGCTGGTTTGATAGCTGTTACCAGATTTATAAATACGCTTTAGGGAGATCACCCTGCTTAAGTTGATGGTGACAAAATCAGAAGCAAATTCAATATAACCAATATCAACCCCTTGGCTTTTTCGTTTATCAACTATTTTTTTACTAAAAATTAATTTTATTTTCACTTCATGATTACCATCTTGGCCATTAATTGTATAAGAGTACTTACCATTCACTAGTTGAAGCTTATTGATCGGCAGGTTAGCTATTGAAACAATGTGCTTCATGCCTCCTGTTTTACTAAGCTTAGAAACAGATTTCACTTCCAAAGAGCCTTTCATAATCCCAAACTCCTTTTTCCTTAAGTGTGATGGAGTATAAATTAACTTACTATTCAATAAACTAACTCACATTCTTTATATCGGAAAAATAGAGTGGATTTTAACTAAATATTGGATAATTTATCCTTAGTATTTTGAGAGCTCAGGAGTAATTGGCTATAACTAAAAGTTGAACTCAGGGTGTTAAAAAATAACCGGAAGCATTCCCATGCGTTCACGAAAATCCGCAAACAGAGACAAAACACATCCTCCTTTAGTACTAAAACGGTTGTTAAATATTGTTAAAACCATTGATATGTTATAACATCTTGATAGATGTGTTAACTCCTAAAAAGGACAGCAAAGGAGGCGGGTTTGCAGAATGATTAAGGTAAATATCGACAGGGTAAGGGATTCGAATGCAAGTCTCCATACCATTTCCTCTAAATTGGTTCAACTAGAATCACAGCTTTTCTCATTGAATAATGCTGTTGATTCCCGGATTAAAGCTCGTAAAGGAATTAACTCTTCTTTATGGCTATCTAATCGACAGATTCGAGAATTAGAAAATAA
Organism: Mesobacillus sp. LC4; assembly: GCF_053543455.1. NCBI lineage: Bacteria > Bacillati > Bacillota > Bacilli > Caryophanales > Bacillaceae > Mesobacillus > Mesobacillus sp. LC4. Next base: position 445,326 of record NZ_JBGCUB010000002.1, on the reverse strand, counting down.
TGTAAAAGCACTTAAGTCCTTTATAAATGTTGCGACGCAAAAGTATGAAAATGCGGAGAAAAATATCGAGAAGCGCGCTCAACATATGTTGAAAATCGCCGGTGAAAAAGCTCAAACATTAGAAGTTTGCAAGATTCCTGGTAATGGAAAAACTCCTGATAAGGTCAAATCCACCAATGCAGCCCGCTGGGATCAAGGGCTGGCTGACTTTTTGACTCATAATGAAATCAACCTAATCCGTGATATGTTGGTCGAGTTGCCGTTATCTGGACTGCCCGCTTACTACCATCTGCCAAGGTTCATTGTTGACGGTAAGTACTTAAAGGTATTAAACAGTGAGACATACCATGGCGGACACGGTTTAGCACGAAGATATACAATTGAGAACATCAAAAACAACAAATACCCTCATGCAACGAAGCTTTATAATATCTCTAAGTGGGTTAAAGGGATAAATGTAGTATCGAAAGTCGCCCCTTGGCTTTCGGGTGGTGCAGAGGCATATAATGAACTGACTACTGAAAAGAAAATCTCTGTAGAAAGAAAAGTCAGCAATGCTGTGATAGCCGGCGGAGCCTCCGTTGGTGTGGGTGTTGCTGGTGCAAAAATCGGGGCAGCTGTCGGCACCTTTATCGCACCGGGAGTTGGAACGGTTGCTGGCGCAGTCATCGGCGCTGGTGTAGGTGTCCTATCAGCTTATGTAGGGGATAAACTTCTCAAAGCTGAAATTTGGGGCAACGGAAAGAATAAGAAATCGACATTGGGCGTTGTTCAGGACGTCGTTGGCGATGGTGTAGAAGCTGTTGGAAGTGCTGTAAAAGGTGCGGCTGAATGGGTTGGCGGTCTATTTAATTCCAAGCCCAAGACTGGTGCAGTGTCACCTGGCTAGATGAGAAAAGGAGACCTTTAAATGACATTTCATTTATCAACAACTGATATAGGATTTTTATGCGTGATCATTGAACAGCCATTTCCTCTCTTCATCGAAGACCCATTCGCTGACTATTCCCCTGAAAAAATGGAGAAAGAATGGATCAGTTTTTGCGAAAGCTCCTTTTCAAAAGGACTATTAAAATTGAATGAAGAAGGAAATCCATATATTACTGATCATTTAATGGAACACCTTGCAGGAATTTTCACAGCAGAACAAGTCATTTCAGTTATCGAAAATGAAGAAATCCGAACTATTATCTATACTGGTGAAAAAACCGAAAAGAATATTGTCGTAAAGGTATATCCCGAACACTATTCACTATCCTTTGTCACCTCTCGAGGCCTTCATAGTGAATTGCTGTCTGCGGCGACCGACACGAATAATGGGATGAACCAACTGAATGAATTCCAATTAGAATTAACTCTTGATGACTTTGAAAAATTATTAGAGATTTTCTCTGAACAAGGGACGGATGCTCTTTTTACATACTGTGAAAATATGAATCTTCCTGCAAAATCAATATCAACCATTTTATCTGCTGTTCACTCGCAAAATACTACAGTCTACTTAACAGAGAACCTTCGTCATAGAGAAACGAAAATGACCGTAGCAGCAAATGATTCTGGTAAAATAAAAACAGCAACCACAGTCTATTCAGCTTCAGGTGACAAGGTCATATTAAGAGAGACCCAGTTAGGCAACTTGCCTTTGTTGTTAACTAGTTAGAGAGGGGAATACAATGAAAACTGTCAGAACTCAACCTGTCTACACCAACCCTAAAGAAATGCAAAAAAATATTAAGTTGGTGAATATAGCATTTTTTATCATGACTATGTTCATTTCACTAATTAATTTGCAGCATTTCTCTATCCTGCCAATTTGGATGAACATAAGTTTTATTATATTGCTAGTCTCTTCGGCTACACTTTTTGGCTATGGATTATCACTTTCCAAAAAGTATAAAACTTGGACCAAGGCTGGCCGCTATTTATTCTTTTACCTTATGGTTCTTAGCATCCAACTCTTTCTAACATCAAGTGCGATGTATACGACCGGAGTCAGGGACGGACTGATCATTGAGGAAGTAAACTACTCCCAGTTAACCCTTCTCCTATATCTTGCAGGTGCTGTCATTCTGCTTATATTGTCTCTATTCATCTCTTCTCCGAAATTAAGGAAGTTGAATAGCAGCAAGGCATATGTAATCGGTTCTCTTTTGGCTGTCGGGATGATCGCTCTAATGTTTGCAGCTTTAACACTAATAAAAGAAGCAGCCTTCACACATCAAGAATCCGTAAAGACTTCTTATCAGTTCTTTATGGCTTCAGTATTCACCCTTTTCCCAGCTGCAGTCTTAGGAATGAGCATGTTACGCATTAAAAAGGAGAATCGAAATGATGGATAAATACTTGCCAATTGGCTCGGTAGTATTGCTTAATGGCGGATCAAAAAGAATCATGATCTACGGAAGGAAGCAAAAGGAATTAAATTCCGACAAAGTATGGGATTATATCGCCTGCCTCTATCCAGAAGGGAACCTAAACGAAGAATATATGTACCTCTTCAACCATGACCAAATCGAAAAAGTCTTCTTCATCGGCTTCCAGGATGAAGAAGAAATTGAATTCGCGAAAGAAAACTTAAATTAACCGCAAAAAAGAAGCGAGGTCGCCCTCGCTTCTTTCTTTGTTTATTGAATCCAAGCTCCATCTGGACCTAATTTGTACTTACCAATTTTCGTATTGTAGGCCATCTTTCCATTACTGTACAGATAGTACCACTTGGTTCCTGATTTTACCCAGCCAGTTTTCATCGCTCCGCTGTCAGACAGGAAGTACCAGCTTGCGCCATCTTTGACCCAGCCTGTCTTCATAGCGCCGGATTTAGCTAGGAAGTACCATTTGCCGCTGTCTTTAACCCAGCCGGTTTTCATCGCTCCGCTGTCAGACAGGAAGTACCACTTGCCTGCGTCCTTGATCCAGCCCGTTTTCATTGCTCCGCTGTCTGCAAGGAAGTACCACTTGTCTCCACCCTTGATCCAGCCCGTTTTCATTGCTCCGCTGTCTGCAAGGAAGTACCATTTGCCTCCGTCCTTGACCCAGCCTGTTTTCATTGCTCCGCTATCTGCAAGGAAGTACCACTTGCCCGCTTCCTTGATCCAGCCCGTTTTCATCGCTCCGCTGTCTGCAAGGAAGTACCACTTACTGCCATCCTTGATCCAGCCTGTTTCCATCGCTCCGCTGTCTGCAAGGAAGTACCATTCTCCGCCGTCCTGGACCCAGCCAGTTTCCATGACGCCATCAACATAATAGTACCAGTTGCCATCTTTTTGTACCCAGCCAGATAATGCTGGTTCTTCTTCCTCAGATGGGCTGTCTGTCGCTTTACGATCAAGCTTGATGACGACTGTCGTCAGTGGATCGATTGTAATGGTTTCGTCCGTTAATTCTACACCAGACAGTTCCACTACCGGCTTCGCACCAGCTTCATCACTGTCGACAAGTACTTCTCCGTCAGCGAAGTTGTAATCGCCAAGCGTCAATGTGCGTGCTTTAGTATCAGCGTTCACGAACACATAGTAGTTGCCAGTCTTGTCAGTTGATACGTTTTCGTATGCGATCACAAGGTCTGTATCCTTAATTTCAGGGATATCGAGCAATGTTACGTTTTGGTCAACCAATTCCGTTTCGCCGAGGCGGAACGCGTTTGTTGACTTTCTTAACTCGATCAAACCTTTTGTGAAGGCTTGTGTTGTCGTGTTCACTTCGTATTCTTCTTTGTTTGTTGCTTTTTCCCAATCGAACATATTGATTGCATCGGAAGAATCATAAGAATCGTGAATGAAGTATCCAAACGATTGTCCCTGTGCATCCTTCAGTTCGTGGTACTTCTGCTCAGGAACGCCTTCGCCTTTCCACTGCTTCGTTCTGCCATATTCCTGGCCAGCGTGCAGGAATGCTGTTCCTTGTGATGTTAAAATAATCGAGTTTCCAATGCGGATACGCTTATGGATTTCTAACTCATTTTCAGCTACTGACGGATCCTTCTTGATCGATTGTGCAATGACATCGTGAAGCGGCAGGTTATCATGCGCTGCGATGTACTGTACCATATCGCCCGGATCATCCCAAGCTGTATTGCCTGGCTGACCTTTGATGTTCTTGAAAATTGTGTTGATGTCTCTTGCTCCGCCTGTGATGAAACGAGGTTCACCTTCAGAACCGAAGCCTGACTTCAATTCGTTACGGATTTCGTCAGAGAATACGCCAACGTCATCTGTCTTGTTCATCCAATCCTGGTCAGCACCCATGCCAGCTAATTCTGGCTCAGCGACGTGGCCAGCGAATGTTCTCCAGCCTTCACCGATGAACAATGCGTCAGGATTTACTTGTGCTGCTGCGTCATATGCGTTTTGAACAGATGGATAAGTTGCGTCACCCATCATATCGAAGCGCATACCATCAATCTTGTACTCTTCGAACCAGTATTTCACGGAATCGACCATCAGCTTTTCAGCCATTGTATGGCTAGTTGCCAGGTTGTTTCCGAAGCCGCCAAGGAAGTTGCCCTGAGCGTCCTGGAACGCATAGTAATCTGGAACAATATCATTCAGCTGGCTAGCTTTAGCCATATGAGTGTAAACAACATCAAGGACAACACCCATTCCAGCATCATGAATTGCATCGATCATTTCTTTCAATTCTTTTACACGTAATTCAGGATCAGTCGCATCCTCTGAATATGCTCCATCCGGCGAGAAGTAGCTGTGCGGGTCATAGCCCCAGTTGTACTCGTTTCCGCCAGCAGAGTAATCAAGCTCTCTTTGTCCCATCTTTGTTTCATCGCCATAATACCAAGCCATGACAGGAAGCAATTGGACATGTGTTACGCCAAGAGACTTAATGTAATCAAGCTTGTCAGCAAACGCTTCATAAGAACCCCATCTTGCGTTCAAATCACCTTCAATTGAAGGATCGGAAGTGAAGTCACGTACATGGACCTCGTAGATGACTGCATCTTCACGCTTTTCATAGCCATCGATTTTTGCGTGGCTGAATCCTTCAGGGTCTGTATCGCTAAGGTCAACGATCGCTGCCTTACCAACGGTGTCACCATCTGGACCAGCTTCGCCTTCCGTATTCACTGTGAAAGCCGCCATTGATTTTGCATAAGGGTCAAGAACCTGACGAGTCACTCCATCATTTGTAACATCATATTGGTAAAAATAACCCTCAAGATCATTTACATTAAGGTCTCCAGGAGCAGCCACAACAGACCAGACTCCCTTGTCACCCTTCTCCAATTCAATGCTGCCAATTTTTTCAGCTGCATCGTCTTTATTGAAGAAGTTTGCAACAACCTTGCTTGCTTTTGGAGCCCAAAGCTTCAATGTTGCTCCGCCATCCTTGTAAGTTGCACCAAGGTCATTTCCATCATAAGCATACATATCATCAAGCATTCTCCAGCCAGAAGCAGCTGAAACCGTTCTGCCTGCATATGTGACAGACAATGGAAGCTTGTCTAATGCGAATTGTGCTGTAACTTTTACAGAAGTAGCACCAGTGATTTCGACACCGTCGATTGTCACGTCAGCACCATCTGCATCTTTGATTGCAAGAGCTTCTTTTAGAGAATCGGCTGTTAGACCGTCAGTCATCGTGAAGCCTAATAGAATCGTCTTTTCATTGAGAACCTCAGCAGATACAAGACCTGTCGCCTGTTCCCAGTATGGAGAAACATAGACATTGTCATCGCCCTGTTTTACCCATACGTGATTGTATTTGTCCAGGAGGTTGAACTTCTTGTCCCCGCCATCCTTTTCTTGAGTAACTTTGTTCAGGGTGATCATGCCGATTTCTTTTGCATCTTCTTTCAGCTCAATATCGACATACGCACCATATCGGTCTGTATTTTCGAAGCTTGGAGCGTCTGCAGTCCAGTTTACAGGAGCGGATGTAACATCTCCCCAGAACCAAAGTCCAAAGTCTTCATAGTCAGCATTGTCACGCACATAGTGAACACGGACTGTGTTTTCAGGCAGGTTGACAGGCTCATATTTATAAACCGTATCGTCGCCTTGCTTGATAAAAATTTCATTCATTTCAGGTGATGTGATCGTAAAGCCTTTGTCTCCGCCGTCCTTACCAGCGTCACCTTTTGTTACGTCCATAACGAGGAAGCCAATGTTCTTCGCGCCCTCGATAAGTTCTACATCGATATAAGCGCCATAGCTGTCTTTCTTTTCAAACATTGTAGCGCCAGTCGGCCAGCCTGCGGATGGGGATGCTACATCGTTCCACAGCCATGCACCGAAGTTTTCATAGTTGTTATCATCGCGCTTGTAGTGAATACGGACATGGTTTGCAGGGATTGGCTCAACGGTTCCATCTCCGTCGCCATCTCCAGTACCCGCAGCTTCAGCAGCCGTAATCGCACCGCCATCAACTGTCAGTAAAACAGTACCGCCATCAGCTTTTGCAGGGATTGTTAAAACAACCTCTCCCGCTTCTGAAGCAGTGTAAGTTTTGCTAGAGTAATGATCTGTAACAACCGCTCCGGCATCAACTGTCAATTTCACTTCTTTTGCTGCGTCAGCAACGTTCAAGCCGACATATGCAGCTTCATTCCCATAAGTTCTGGCAAAAACCATGAACTTATCAGTGTCTGTACCGCCGATTGCCGTACGTTCACCTTTAGCGAAAACCTTCGAGTGATCGCCGCGGAAATTCAGGATTTTCTTATAGTGGTCAAGAATGTCATTGCCTTCTACCTGATTCCAGGCAAGGTCATAACGGTTGTCGTATTGCGGATAGTTATTCGCTCCTGTTTGGCCAAGCTCTTCACCGTAATAAATGACCGGCTGGCCTTTTGCTGTTGCCTGCAGGGAAGCAGCAATTTTCAGCTTGCCTTCGTCATTGCCGACAGCATGCAGGAATCCATCTTCATCATGGCTGCCCAGGAACTGGCCAAGTGTAGCCGTGTTGTCAATTTTTCCATTGCGGGAAATCAGGGCATCATTTGCTGCCTTAAGCTTTCCATTCGCAAAGTTTTTCGCGATATTTTTAAAATCAAAGTCAAGCAGGGAGTCCATCATTCCTGTTTCAAGATAGCCCAACTGGTTTGTTGCGCTGGCTCCCCAAGCTTCACCGATCATTTTATGTTCCGGCATTTTTTCAGTGATTGCGTTCTTGAACGCCATCCATGTTGTATCTTCAACATGCTTGACTGTGTCTACACGGAAGTAGTCAATCGTGTTGCCTTTTGCTGTTTTTGCTTTTTCAATCCAGTCCGTTTGCCATTGAACAATTGCATCACGGACTGCTGGGTCTTCTGTCTTGAAATCTGGAAGTCCAGCCAGTTCACCGCGAACCTCATCTGTTCCTACTTCTCCCTGACGAAGCAGGCTGCTGAATGTAGCGCGCTCTTCATCTGTCGGGAAGCCGGCAGGAGGGTTTGTGATGCTTCCATCAATTTCTTTCAAGCCATAACCTGTGTGGTTAAGGACCACATCGACCATGATTTTGATGCCGCGCTCATGTGCAGCGTCAATCAGGTTGTGGAAATCTTCCATAGAACCGAAGTGAGGGTTCAAGTTGCCAAAATTACTAGCCCAATAGCCATGGTATGCATAGTATGAGTGGCCTTCCTCATTGTCGTAGCGCACATCATGCTTGATGTTTTCTACAACCGGGCTGATCCAGATTGTGTTTACTCCTAGATCATCAAGGTAATCTAATTTTTGTGTGATTCCTTTAAAGTCACCGCCCTGGTATGTACCGCGGTCATTCTTTGCATCGTAATTCTGGTTGTAAGGATCGTTGTTCGTATCATCACCGTCAAAGAAACGGTCAGTCAGCATGAAGTAAATGATCGACTCATCCCAGTCAAAATCATTTTCACCGACAGCTTGTCTTGTTTTAACTTCTACAGTAGCAGTACCGTTGTAAGGGTTTCCGAAAGAGTCTACAACAGTTAGCGGAATTTCTTTTGTTCCAGCTGTTACATTGTCATCCACTGCAATGGTTACTTCTTTTAATGCAGCGTCGATTTCCAGCTGCTTGGATCCGCCAAGCGCCGAAACGTCAGCTGTAATTTTGCTGATGGTTAATCCATCAGTCATTCCTTGTACATCAAGAGATAACACTGCGTTCTGGTTGTAATCGATCGCAGCTGGTGCGACTGTGCCTGAAACAGTCAGCTCGCCCTTTTGGAAGACGATTTCTGAAGATGGATTGTATGGATCCTGAACTTCAGTCGTAGTGCCGTCCTTCATGGTTACAACATAAGTGTAAGCAGTTGTGCCATTAGGAATGTTTTCGTAAGTAGCTGTGAATCTCTCATTCTCAGACTCATACGTCATTGGAATGATTTCGCCATTAAACTTCAATTCTACTTTTTCAATCGTGTCCATTGCGTCGTTAGCAAAAAGCTCTTTGTTACGATAGAAGAAAGTCGCATTTCCCTGGTCAATTACAGGAGCAGATCCATCAGGGACGATTCGCATTTGCTCAACGCCGCTCGTGATGAAGGCCTTAGTGATTGAATCATTTTTATTGACCGGAATGATGCGGTCTTTATCGAATTCTTTTACCGCTGTGTCCCAATTATCTGTGCTGCGGATTACAAGTCCGATATTAGCGGTTTCAGGAGCAACTGCAATATCAGCTGTTGCCATGCCGTTTTCATAAGACTGAAAATCAATCTGGTCATTTTGTCTGCCAGTATTCCAGACCCAAATATTCCAGCCGTCATACTGCTGATCTTCACGAATGTAATGAACACGGACTGTGCGGTCAGTCGACTCTACAGCAGTGCCAGTATCTTCTGCAAATGCTTTAGGAGCAGGCACAAAAGGCAGCCACAGGCTCAACAGCATGATTGCAGTCATGAAGATCGAGAAATTACGCTTAGTGTTCTTTCTCATTAACATTTCTTCCCCCTTTTTATAATGTTTGTAGAGTGATAGAGAAGAGTTATTGTTAACTATTTCTCCTTGCTCTACTAAATGAAATCGTTTGCACAAATAGGTAAAAAAATTATGCCTCGATTAATGCAAACGCTTGCAACAAGTTTTCCTCTCAATATTACAATAGATTCAAAGAAACTTCAATTCATTAAAGCAAAAAGAATCTACTGAAAATTTAAAATGTGAGAGAAATGTGAAAGAAGGCAAAAACTTGAGACCATCCTATCTCTCCACTATTTAGCAATAACAGAAGCTCAAAAGAAACGCGAACCAATCATTTAAATCACCAATCTAAAAAAAGCGAAATTCATAGGACGTTAGACTTAAAAATATATGTATTTTTATCCCATAAGAATGTATATTTATCTCATAGGGGGTAATTTATGGAAAAAGCAGGCCGACTAGGTAGACATTATGATTTGGACTGGATAAAGGTATTGGCCACGCTGCTCGTCTTCCTTTATCACTGTTCGATGTTTTTCAATTCGTTTGATTGGCACATTAAAAACAACTCCATTGATCATACATATATCGAGTTTTTCTCCCTCTTGGTGGGGAACTGGATCATGCCCGTCTTCTTTGTATTGTCAGGAATGGCTACTTACTATGCACTGAGCAAAAGAAATTCAAAAAGCTTTATAAAAGAAAGGCTTTTACGGCTTGGGCTGCCATTACTGTTGGGGATTTTCCTGTTGTCACCTCCGCAAGTGTATATTGAGAGAATCACGAACCATCAATTTGAAGGCTCTTTCCTGGAGTTCTTTCCTCATTACTTTGACGGATTTTATCTGGAAATGGGCGGTACAGGGAACTTCGCATTCTTTGGACATCATCTCTGGTATCTTTTAATGTTACTGATATTTTCAGTCCTGACATTGCCTTTTTTCATAAAAACTAAAGAAATCGCGACTGGTAAGGAATTTAGTATGATCCATTATTTATCCATTCCTATCCCTCTTACAATCGCTGCTTTGACCGTCAACAATGTCGTAAATTTAGCAAGCTGGGGAATAATCTTTTATCTATTATTATATGTTTTTGGATTTTATTTTTTCGCTCGAGAATCATTAAGGGCATTTGTCCGTAAAATAGGGCCTCTAGCTGGTGCTTTAAGTATACTAAGTACCGCTGCCTATATATCCTGGGTATTTCTCTATGGATTCCCGATGGAGATTTCATGGGGTTGGGCAGTATTCATGATGATCCGTGTCCTATTGGTGTGGAACATGATTTTCTTTATCCTATACGTCGGTGATAAATATTTGAACGTTTCCAACAGGGCATTGAAATATTCAAGTGAAGCCTCCATGCCGTTCTACGTACTTCATCAACCTGTCATTATTTTACTAGGTTTTTCCATCTATAACCTTGAATGGATTGTACCGGTAAAATTGATCTTTTTAGTATCTGCTGCATTTTTAATCATTATGGGATTATACGAGTTGATCATTAGAAGAGTTAATATTCTAAGGGTTCTGTTTGGGCTAAAAACAAACCGTCCTGGTGGAGGGTCTCTTGTACCAAATAATACAGAGACATACAGTCGTAAAATCTAGCTTGGGAAACGGCATTAGTAAAGCAAAAATAAACATTTTAAAAGTGAGGTCAATTACATGCAGTGGTATTTAGAGGCAATAAAGAATTACGCTAATTTTAAAGGCAGAGCGAGACGGAAAGAATACTGGTTTTTTAATTTATTTCACATTCTTATAATGGGTACACTCTATCTTGCAGGATCCGCTGTGGAGTCACTTCTTTTGTTTGTAGTCATATTAATTTATTATTTCTTAACGTTGATTCCATACCTTTCTGTCACCGTTCGCAGACTGCACGATATCGGATACAGCGGCTGGATGTACTTAGTTAATTTCATACCGTTGGTCGGGGGGATTATCTTACTAGTGTTCACTTGTTTGGATAGCGACGCAAACGACAACAAGTATGGTCCGAACCCTAAAAATCTCTTTAATAAATCGGCTTAAATTTGAGCCTATCACAGCTCAGAAACTATCTGTATAGCTTTGGCCAAAAACCTCCACCCGGATAGTTATGTGTAAGATGGGGAGCAGAGTTGAAAATAATAAGTATCTGGAATGACTATCTTATGGGTGGTCATTTTTTTTTCGTATATGTAAAATACCTTAATATCCTTTCCCAGTAGTAAATTCTGAGATGGGACGTCGTTAATGATTTATTTTTTTATTAAACCTAAAAAATGTAAAATAACTAGAAAGAAGACAGTAAAGCATTAATCTCCATCCCAAAATCAATTCGACAAATTTCGGGTGGTGACAGGCACCATAACAAAGGGCAGGATGAGCAATTTTAACAGCTCAACCTGCCCTTTTCGTCTTCTGCGCAAAATGGTGTGCTTGTTCATGGTGTACAATACCATTCCTACTCCCCATCTTCTGTCCCGATACTAATCAGCAGGTTAGTGAAAAATGCTGCTCGTTCTGGGATTTGGCTGATGATGATGTGTTCGTTTCTTGCGTGGATTCCGTCTCCGATGGTACCGAGTCCATCCAAGGTTGGGATTCCCATGCTGGCTGTGAGGTTTCCGTCGCTTCCTCCTCCAACCGATGCTTCTTTTAACTTGAAGCCTTCTTCTTTTGCTGCTTCTTTAGCGGTCTGGAATAAATCTTTTGTATCTTGATTTCGTTCCATCGGTGGGCGTGAAATGCCTCCTCGAACGTCAATACTTGTTCCCTCTGTGAAGGGTGTCAGCCCACATATTACTTCATCAATATTTTCTTGTTCCTCACTGGTTTTCGCTCGGACATCGATGCCAATCTCTGCAAAGTCAGCCACGACATTGAGCTTGCCTCCGCCCTTAACAAATCCAACATTGACGGTGGTTCCAACCTCATAATCTGTTAAGGATTCTAAAAAATCGATGACCTTGGCAGCCTCTTGAATGGCACTTGCTCCTTCATGATGGTTGTTGCCAGCGTGGGCAGCCTTACCGGTAATATCGATATAATAACGCGCTGAACCCTTTCTTGCCGTTTTTAAAGCACCCGTCTTAACAACGGGTGGTTCTGTAACCAACGCATAATCGCAATCCTTCGCTATTTCTTCAATGACATAGCGCGATGTCGGACTACCCACCTCTTCTTCACTGGTAAAAAGGAATACAATTTTCTTTGAGAACGGGATATTCAATTCCTTAATGGCTTTTATTGCCCAAATAGCTTGTACCAAGCCACCCTTCATATCCAGGATGCCAGGTCCATAGGCACGATTGCCTTCGATTTTAAACTCTAAATCGCCAGGCTCCCAAACCGTATCAAAATGGGAAAGGATTAAGATAGTTTCGTCTCCTTCCCCGAATTCAAATTTTAGGTGATTTCCGTATTTCTCTTCTTCCAACACTTCTGCCCGTTTACCAAAATCGCGATATAAAAGCTCCTGAATCCTCTCTCCGCACTGGTCGACGAGTTTTTTATTCATTGATGGAGAATCACATTCGACCAGAAACTTGATATCATCTAAAATCTCATGCAAATGGTCCTCCATAAACTGCCTTATGGAATCCATTATTATCACGCTGCTTTCTAGTGTATTTGATAAATCCTGCGAATGATTCATGCAGTCCCAGATTAATCCGATTGTACTATTATAACATTTATATTATTCGTTTTAACCTGGCATGATAGGCTTTCCACTCGTAATGGCAATGGTTGCATAATCCACATTTAGGACGTGTCCATAATGGTTAATAAGCAGTGGGTCTTCATCTGTACTAAGACAAGTAAGTTATAGCAGCCAAAAACCTGACCCTCTCCCTATCGCAACAAAAGTCCCAAAAGCCTTTTCTTTTGCATTGGACTAAAAATGTTTGTTAACCTAAACAATGTACTGAATTATCTAAAAATATTTGGAGGGGTTGGATGAAAAAAATAAAGATATTTGGTTTTTTAATGATGGCAGTGATGCTGGTTTTAGCTGCATGCGGATCGGACGGTGCAAACAGCGGTGGGGATGAAGGCTCTGGTGAAGACGGTGGCAATACCTACACTGTTGGTACGGATACGACTTATCCTCCGTTCGAATTTGAAGATGGCGGCGAGTATAAAGGAATCGATATCGATATCATCAATGCCATTGCAGAGGAAGAAGGCTTTGAGATCGAATTGAAGCCAATGGACTTCGGCGGCATCATCCCGGCAATCCTTGCTGATCAGCTGGACGTAGCCATTGCCGGCATGAGTATCACGGATGACCGAAAAGAAAAAGTCGATTTTTCAGATCCATACTTTGATGCCGGATTAACACTTGTTGTTTCAGAAGATAACAACGACATTACCAGCGTTGATGACTTGAAAGGTAAAGTTGTCGCCGTTAAGAATGGTACAACAGGTGCTGACCATGCCGAGAAAATTAAAGATGAATATGGCATTAAAGAAGTACGCCAATTCAATGATAGCCCGTCCATGTTCCAGGAAGTTGCAAACGGGAACGCAGATGTATTGATTGAAGACTACCCGGTTATCGCGTATGCGATTAAAACAAGCAACCTTGACCTGAAGACTGTCGGGGAACGCCTGAATGGCGACCAGTACGGCATCGCTGTAAAAAAAGGCGAGAACCAGGAACTGCTTGAAAAGATCAATAGCGGCCTGAAAAAAATCAAGGATAATGGCAAGTACGACGAAATCTTGAACACTTATCTTGAAGAGTAGGAATTTTCTCAGCGCGCTCCCGAAAAGCGCGCTGTCTTTTTCTAAAACTTGAAAGGAGCTAGAATATGGAGATTTTTCAGGAAGCCCTTCCCGTCCTATGGGCCGGGATAAAACTGACAGCGTATATAACACTTCTCGGCTTGATGTTTGGGTTCATCATTGGTTTGATTACAGCGCTATTCCGCCTGTCACCGATTCCGCCTCTAAGGTGGATTGCGATTTGGTTCATTAACTTTGTACGCGGAACACCTTTCCTAGTTCAATTATTCTTTATTTACTTCGGATTGAATTCACTTTCCTTTATTTCATTCCAACCTGTAACAGCTGGGATCATTGGGATTGCTATCAATGCAGGTGCCTATATAGCGGAAATTGTCCGAGCCGGCATCCAGTCCATCGATAAAGGACAGACAGAAGCTGCACGAACATTGGGACTGACGAGTGCGCAGACAATGCGTTATATCATCCTGCCGCAGGCGTTAAGAAGAATGCTGCCGACATTCGTAAACCAGGCAATCATCAGCCTGAAGGACACCTCGCTCCTGTCTGTCATCGGAATCGCTGAACTGACACAAAGAGGGCAAGTCGTCGTATCGGCAACCTATGAACCTTTTAAAGTATGGGGGATGGTGGCACTCATGTACTTCATATTGATTTACTTGCTGACCAAACTCGGCGACTTTATAGAGAGGAGGTATGAACTGCGATGAGTGTGATCCAGGTCAATAATCTTAAAAAATCCTTTGGGGAACTTGAAGTCTTAAAAGATATCAGTACAGAGGTGAAAGAGCAGGAAGTGGTCTGTGTCGTAGGTCCTTCCGGTTCTGGAAAAAGCACCTTCCTGCGATGCTTGAATAGACTCGAGGATATCACAGATGGCCATGTCATCGTGAATGGAAATGATATCACCGACCCTAAAATCAACATCAATAAAATTCGCCAGGAAGTAGGGATGGTGTTCCAGCACTTCAACCTCTTCCCTCATAAAACGGTGCTGCAAAATATTACGCTGGCACCGATCAAAGCCAAGGGTGTCGACAAAGATGCTGCAAGACAGACAGCCCTCGAACTTCTCAGAAAAGTAGGCCTCGAGGAAAAGGCAGACAGCTATCCCGGAGAATTATCAGGCGGACAGAAGCAGCGTGTCGCCATTGCAAGGGCACTTGCCATGGAACCAAAGGTCATGCTGTTCGATGAACCTACCTCTGCCCTCGACCCCGAGATGATTGGAGAAGTCCTCGAGGTTATGAAAGACCTCGCCCGCGAAGGCATGACAATGGTCGTCGTGACTCACGAAATGGGGTTCGCCCGTGAAGTCGGAGATCGCGTCATCTTCATGGACGGCGGATATATCGTTGAAGAGGATGTACCAGGCGAGTTATTTGGTAATCCTAAGCATGAACGTACTAAGGCGTTTCTTGGGAAAGTATTATAATTAGGACTGTGGAAGGGACGTTTCATGCTTCTTCACATGTCCCTCCTCCTTCAATACAAGAGCGGTTACTACTTTCTTTCAATATGTTTTTCAACTAATCTCCTAGTTTATTTAATTTCGAGATTGAAATTTTGTCATCGCACCGAAGCTCTCGCTGTCGGCTTTGCATCGAACTTTTCGAGTTTGTTTTTCTTATTCTTTTAATCCAAATGGATACCTATACGATTAAAAGCACTTTATTTAAGACACCAAACAAAAAACTCCATTTCTAGAAGAAGCCTAGAAATGGAGTTTTCTTTTTTTGGAATATGCGCTCTTTCAATGGTCTCGTACCGTCACATCGTTCCAAAAATATTTAATTTCTCACCAGACTATCATTTTTCTTCATCAATTGTTTAAACCTCGAAACCACATGCTTAACGGTAAACCCACTTTCTTCTAAAAGCTTATCCGCTGGACCTGATGCGCCAAACTCATCAATGGTAATGGTTTCTCCATGAGCTCCGATATATTCTCTCCAACCAAGGGAAGATCCTAATTCGATAGCTAAACGAGCTGTTATACGGCTTGGTAGCACGCTTTCTTTGTATTCACTGGATTGTTTTTGGAATAAATCCCAGCTTGGCATGCTTATAACAGAAACGTGAATGCCTTCGTTTGCAAGTTCAGTTTGTGCTTCTAGTGCTAAAGCAACTTCAGAACCTGTTGCCAGCAATAGACCTGCAATTTCACCTTTCGCTTCAGAAACGACATACGCTCCTTTTTTCACACCTTCAAATACTTCTTCTTGATCCAACCAAAGTGTTGGCAAGTCTTGGCGGGTTAAAACCAGCGCAGTTGGATGGTCCTGGCTTTCAAGTGCTAAACGCCACGCAGCCACTGTTTCTTTCGCCTCTGCCGGTCTGATGACTGACAAACCAGGCATTGCGCGTAAAGATGCCAACTGTTCTACTGGTTGGTGTGTTGGTCCATCCTCCCCGACCGCAATGCTATCGTGTGTAAATACATGAGTGACAGGCAACTTCATCAATGCAGCAAGTCGAATCGCTGGGCGGAGGTAATCTGAGAATACAAAGAATGTAGCCCCAAATACTTTTACGCCCCCATGAAGGGCCATTCCGTTAAGTGCAGCACCCATAGCAAATTCTCGTACACCAAACCAGATATTTCGTCCGGCATACCCATCCAGACCAAAGTCCTTTTCAGCTGAAAGCATCGTTTTATTGGAGCTAGCGAGATCGGCTGAGCCTCCAATAAGTTGTGGAAAGACCTTTGCTGCCGCATTCAATGTTTGACCAGATGATGATCTTGTTGCAAGTTTTTCCCCAGGAACAAATTCAGGAAGAGCCTCTTGCCAATTGTTAGGCAGGTCCCCTTTCACAGCGGTTTCCAATTGCGAAGCAAGTACTGGGTAAGCTGCTTTATAAGCAATGAACTGTTCATACCAGGCTAGTTCTTTTGCTTTCCCTTCTTCAAGCACGCTACTAAAATGAAGCTTTACTTCTTCAGGAATATAAAATGGTTCTTCATATTCCCAACCGTAAACTTCTTTTGTTAATTTAATTTCCGTTTCCCCAAGGGGTGCGCCGTGACTAGCTGAAGAACCAGCTTTATTTGGGGACCCATAACCGATGGTTGTTTTTACTTCAATTAATGTTGGACGCTCCTGATCCGCCTTTGCTTCCTGCAAGGCCTTTTGTATGGCAACAACATCGTTTCCATCTTCCACTCGAAGAACCTGCCAGCCATGAGCCTTGAATCGACCTTGAACATTTTCGGAGAATGATTGACTTAAATCTCCATCCAAGGAGATGTCATTTGAATCATATAATACAATTAGTCTTCCTAATTTCAAGTGACCAGCAAGAGAAGCAGCTTCTGCAGAAACACCTTCCATTAAATCACCGTCTCCGCAAAGACTATAGGAATAATGGTCAATTATTTGAAAGTCCTCTCGATTATAACTCTCAGCAAGATGTCGTTCGGCCATTGCCATTCCAACAGCCATCGCAATTCCTTGACCTAGCGGACCTGTGGTAGCCTCGACACCAGCCGTGTGTCCAAATTCAGGGTGCCCCGGTGTTTTACTTCCAAACTGCCGGAAGCTTTTTAAATCTTCCATTGAAACATCATAACCAAATAAATGAAGCAAGCTATAAAGAAGAGCAGATCCATGACCGGCAGATAAAATAAACCGGTCACGGTTCAACCAATCAGGATTAGAAGGATTAAAGTTCATTTCTTTCGCCCATAATGTATAGGCCATAGGCGCCGCGCCCATTGGTAAGCCTGGATGTCCGGAGTTTGCTTTCTGAATCATATCCATGCTCAACGTACGTATCGTATTAATTGCTTGTAAACTTATTGAATCCATTCCTAAAATCCCCTTTACTATATAGGCAATCTTAAAATTTGACTGTAGCGTTTCAACAAGTTGGATAATGATTCGGCAGAACAAATATCCCGCCAGCACCATCCAGACTTTCTTCTTTTAAGACTAAGCAGAGCATCAATAGAACAGCAACCACAGAGATTTTACTTTGACGAAAAGTTATTCTCATAATCAGTGATTTTTACTACACGTCTCTCATGACGACCGCCCTCATATTCCGTTTCAAGCCAAACCTTTACCACTTCTCTCGCAAGACCGTGACCAATGACCCTTTGTCCCATTGCCAGGACATTGCTGTTGTTATGCAAGCGAGTATACTTAGCACTGAAGGTATCGTGTGCAAGTGCACAACGAATCCCTCTCACTTTATTTGCCATAATGGACATGCCAATTCCAGTTCCACATATCAGGATACCTTTATCGACAGACTTGTTGGCCACTTGTTCACACACTTTTAAAGCATAGTCAGGATAGTCGACTCTCTCTTCTGTATAGGCACCCAAATCTTGATATTCAATACCCAGCTCTTCAAGTTCCTTCTTAATTTCTTCTTTCATTGGTAATGCTGTATGATCACATGCAATAGCAACCTTCATATTCAGTGTCCTCCCGGTTATGGTTAATCGATTAACCAAAAAGCAGTACTATAATCAATAGCCTATTGTGTCTTTTTCCAAAAGTTAAACACTGGTTGAGTTCCTGCTAACTAATGTTACTGGCAGCTTAATAACATCATTTGTATGGATATTAAGTTCAATTCGGTTGATCAAATTTTCAGCAGCTTTCTGACCCATTGCTTCTTTATCCTGATGAATTGAAGAGACAGAAGAGTATTTAGCTAAATTGATATTATCAAAACCTATAATTTTTACCTCTTCAGGAATCTTAATTCCATTCTCTTCTAACGCCAATTTCGCCCCGAAAGCTAACCAATCAGTGGTGGCAAAAACTCCATCAAAATCGAAATTCCCATTTTTAATTAACTCTTGGACAGCCTTTTTACCTTGTTCAATTCCAACCTCTACATTTAGAACTTGTTCTTCTTCGTCAAACGGAATTTTCTTCTCTTTTAACGCAGACTTAAAACCCTTTTGCCGCTCCAATGTAGGGTGACCTACACGGTAATCCCTTATTAGCAGGATCTTTTTGCATCCCTTATCAATCAATTCCCTTGCGGCAAGATAGCCGCCCTGAAAATTATCAGAGGTAATGAAGGCTGCATTATGAGCCATCGGCTTTCTGTCAATACAAACGACTGGCAAATTGGTTTCAACATTGAACAGTTCATCACTACCTATAAGGTGAATTAAACCGTCAACTCCCTTTAACTCTAGCTCTTTTATATACTGTAGCTCTTTTTCTCCATTTTCATCTGTATTACAGATAAATACAGAATATCCTTTAGGTCCACAATATTTTTCAATCGCTAATACAATTTGCGCAAAAAATTCATTTGTAATATCAGGAACAATTACGCCAATTGTTTTAGATCGTCTTGTTCTCAGACTCTTGGCGACAGCATTTGGCCGATAATCATATTCTTGAACAACATCAAGAATTTTCTTCCTTGTTTCCTCCGAATATCGCCCAGTATTGTTCAGAACTTTTGAGACAGTAGCCGTTGAAACCCCTGTTAATTCCGCTATTTCCTTTATTGTTAGCTTCTTCATTTAACATCTTCCAACTTTCTATTTGTCTACAAAAAGTATAACACAACTATACTTCCTTTTATGAATAGTTAGATATCAGCAATTGGAGCTGTAAACCAGTTTGTCCTTATAAATCCTGTTACCTAGTGAAAATCGATTTTCCAATATAATTGTCATACAGATTCGTTGCTGCACCTAAGACACCTGCCGCATTTGTATCTTCTGCATATTCAATCACAAGCCCATTGGCTGGATAAGGTTTTCTGCAATAGCGGATGATCTCATTTTCTAATTGGCTTTTTGGAAAATCCTTCATACCAACTACTCCTCCGCCAATCATTACTAAATGTGGGTCGAAGATGTTGATCTCTGTTGCAATTGGCACAGCAAGGGATTTAATAAATTTAACAATATGCTCACTATTAGCGTATTTTGTAAAAACATCCTCAAATGGTACATCTGAAAAATATTCTTGATGAAGAAGTACCAATGTCTTACCCGAAGCATAGGTTTCAATACATCCTGTATTGCCACATTGACAAACAGCTTCGTCTCCTAAAACCGGGATATGGCCAAGTTCACCAGCAGCCCCATTTTTCCCATCTAGAAACCTATTATTTATATAGATAGAGTTGCCAAATCCTGTCCCAATGTAAAATCCAAGAATAATTTCATCATTTAATACTTTTCGTTGTGATATTTCAAAATGAAGCAAATGATTCACATCATTTTCTATGACAACTGGAACTCGAAAATAATTCTGGATAGGATCTGCGATATTTATATCATTAATGTTTAAGTTTGTTGTAGCTAGTACTCTTTTCTTGTCTTTGCTGACTACGGATGGAAATCCCATTCCAATTCCTAATACATCACTGTTTCCCAGGTTTGCCTGAATAAATCCATCTAGAAATTGAATTAAGGATTCAACTGGATGGAGGTTATCCAAAATATCAGCAATTTTCTTTTTTTCAAAGAAATGTAGCTCTTTGTCAGGAGTAACCGCTCCAACTCTTAAATGCGTTCCCCCAATATCAACACCAATGACGTATTTCATTTTGTTTGTTTCCATTTTGGCGCTTCCTCACTTCATTTTCTTTTAAGCAGCGGGCATCCTAGAGAGATTCGGTTAGCAAAGGATGAACCTAACCACTCTTTACAAACTAGCAATCTTCTTTACTTCGCTCTCGTAGGTTTCCATCATTAATTCCCATGCCTTAGATACATCTTCATCAAGATTGAACAACCCTGAAGTACCAACAATCAATACTTCTGCTCCTGCTTCAACAAGCGTTTTAAACGTTCTTTCATTACATGAACCATCAATCGTAATAAGGTATTTATACTGGTTCTTCTCTTTCAACTCTTTAGCTTCCTTGATTTTATCTACCATCTCAGTAACAAACTTCTGACCCGCAAACCCAGGATCAACTGTCATGATAGTTAATTTATCAACATGATGAATATAGTGTCTGATTGTTTCGATTGGAGTAGCCGGATTTAAAACCACACCGAATTTTTTACCTCTGGATTTAATATGGTTAATCAGCCTGAAAGCATCACCATTAATAGTTTCAGCATGAAGACTGATATAATCTGCTCCTGCATCAATCGTCATATCGACAAAGTCAGCTGGATTTTCGACCATAAGGTGAGCATCAATCGGCAATGTAGAGATCTTCTTTAATTGTTCAATGAAAAATGGTGATAGAGTAATATTCTTTACGTAATGACCGTCCATTATATCGACATGGTAAAAATCAGCCTTTTGATTTAATGCCTCAACCTGCTCTTTGAATTTTGATAAGTCCATACACATTAAGGATGGTGAAAATTTTGACATCGTTTTATCCGCCTTTCAAATTTGTTATTAATTTATTCTTTTTTACCTGCGATAAAGCTATCCAATGCAACTGCCCCGATAATTAGAGCTCCCATTACAATTTGCTGGTAGTAAGTAGATACATTAAGGATATTTAGACCATTATTGATGACACCGATAATCAATGCCCCCATGATGACCCCTGTAATTTTTCCCTTACCACCGAAAAAGCTTGTTCCTCCAATGATTGCGGCTGCGATTGCAAATAACTCAAAGCCAGTTCCTGCTAGTGGTTCAGCCGCACCAAGACGGGCTGTCAAAACGACACCACCAATTCCAGCAGCCATGCCAGAAATCATAAATACGATGATTGTGTGAAGTCCCACGTTGATTCCTGAGAACCATGCAGCTTGTTTATTCCCACCCAATGCATAAATATTTCTTCCCATTTTGGTTTTGTTTGTAATAAAGATTAAGGTGCCAGCTAACCCAAGTGCGATAATAACTGGAATGGGAACGAACCAAAGCCAGCCAGCAACACCTAGGGTAAATTCCTGAGGCAACCCATATACGGGGCGCGCATCTGAAATTATTAGTGTTAATCCTCTAAAAATGGAAAGAGTACCCAATGTAATGATAAAAGGATGCAATTTTGTCTTAACAATTAGGAACCCATTAACAAAACCTAATACTGCCCCTAAAATAACTCCACCTAAAATGACCGCTAAAATGACCGGTACACCCATAACGAGCAATTTCGCTGTAATCATTCCTGTCAAAGCCATAATTGATCCTACCGATAAATCAATACCAGCTATCAGAATAGGAAAGAATTCCCCCACACCTACAATGATATTAATGGAACTTTGCAGGATGACCTGTGTAAGGTTTGATATATTAAAGAAGTAAGTTGGAGAAAGGATCCCCATTATTAAAACCAGTAGAACCAGGATTCCGAAAGTACCGTATTTTTGCCAGATAATCTTAACCTTTTCTCTCATATTCATACTCTCCTTAAGATGTTGCCTTTTCCATAATTCTCTCTTCTGTTGCTTCCTCGCTTGAGAGGATTCCGTTTAGCCGGCCATCATTAAAGACCGCAATACGATCACAAATACTCAGTAGTTCTGGAAGTTCGGATGAAACAACCAATACACCTTTACCACTATCTGCGAGTTGGCGCATGATCTTATAGATTTCACTCTTGGCACCTACATCAATTCCTCTAGTCGGTTCATCAAAAATAAACAAATCAGAGCCTGCTGCAAGCCATCTTCCGATAATGACCTTTTGCTGGTTTCCCCCCGATAATTCGGTGATGTTTTGGTGAACTGAAGAACACCGGATAGACATGGCCTCTTTTTGTTTTTCAGCCCATTCTAACTCCTTCTTCGTGTTTACAAGCCCATACAGTCCACCAAATTTGGAATCACTAGCCAGAGAAGAAATGGAGATGTTTTTCCAGATTTCAAAGTTAGGAAAGAATCCTGTCTCTCTTCTATTCTCAGTAATATAGGCAATATTGTTTTTAACGGCATCATACGGATTCTTCAGTTTTAGCTTTTTACCATTCAGGTTGATTTCTCCCGAGCTAATTGGTTCAGATGCAACGATTGAATTCATAAGCTCCGTTCTACCTGATCCAATCAGTCCTGCAAACCCTAATATTTCACCCTTGTATAGCTCAAAGTTAATATCTTTTACCTTCCCATCTTTTCTCGTTAAATTCTTCACTTCAAAAATAACTTCATTGGTTCCTTGGTGTTCGTGGCTGCCAGTATATTTTGATTGCAGCTCACGCCCAACCATCAACGTAATGAGCTCATTGGTTTCGGTTGTTGCAAGCTCTCGTGTTGTTACATATGTGCCATCTTTTAAAATCGTAATCCGGTCACCTATGATTTTAATTTCTTTCAGTTTATGAGAGATGTAGACAATTCCAACGCCTTCACTCTTTAGTTGTCGGATTACTTTAAACAGCTTTTCAATTTCTCCATCTGTTAAGGATGAAGTCGGCTCATCCATGATCAGAACCTTCGCCTCAGATGCAAGTGCTTTTGCAATCTCAACCTGCTGTTTTTCCGAAATAGATAGATCACCAACAAGTTCAGATGGCTTACGTTTTAGTCCCACACGCTCCAGGAGATCGACTGTCACTTTTTGCATATAGTCTTTATCAACTACCTCAATACCGAAAACCTTCTTTGTAGGCCATTTGCCTACAAAGATGTTTTCAGCGATAGATAAGTCATTGATAACACTAAGCTCCTGATAAATGATACTGATCCCATGTTCCGCAGCTTCCTTTGGAGATAAGTTGGAAAATTGACGATCTCCGATTTGAATACTTCCTTCTGTCGGTTCGTACACTCCACAAAGAATTTTCATTAGTGTAGATTTACCCGCTCCGTTTTCACCCAATAAAACATGCACTTCTCCAGGGACAAGAGAGAAATCTACATCTTTCAATGCTGTTACACCAGCGAATCTCTTCGTTATTTTCTCCATCTTTACCAGGGCGTTCATATCACACACTTCCTACTCTTTTCTATTATTCGCTAACAATATATGAAGGGACTGTAACGATTTCCGGTTCTACACCTTCCGTAATAACCTTATTTTCTTTCACAGCCTCCACAAGTAACCTTAAACTTTCACGGCCGATTTCAGCTGAATCCTGCGCGACTGTTGCAGTTAAACCGCCATTTTTCACAGATTCAATCGCTTCTGGCTGGCCATCTGTACCAACAACAATGATTTGATCTTGTTTACCAGCATTTTGAACAGCTTGAAGTGCACCAAGAGCCATCGTATCATTTGCAGCATAAATCGCTTTCAAGTCCGGGTATCTTTGAATCATGTTTGACACTACATCAAGTGCTTTATTGCGATCCCAATCAGCTGGTTGACTAGCAACTAGTTCAATACCCTCAGCTGCTTCAAAAGCATTTGCTGCCCCCTGTCGTCTTGCTTCCCCAGAAGCATTTCCAGATTTACCTTCAACAATCGCCACTTTTCCTTCTTTAATTGCGTCTACGATGAATTGGCCAGCCTGCTCTCCAACCTTCACATTATCAGTAGTTACAAATGCATTGACATTCCCGCCTGCATTTTTCAATTCATCCATGTCCACTTTTTCATCGATATTAACGGTAGGAATTCCATCCTTGTATGCGTTTACAGCCGGTTGAATAAGGTTTACTGGAGATAATGGAGCAAAACCGATACCGTCATAATCTTTGATCAATAAGTCTTCAAAAATTCTAAGTTGCCCTTGAAGGTCATCTTCGGACTGTGCAGCAAGGATTTCAACCTCTACACCAAGCTTTTCTGCTTCTTCTTTAATTCCTTCTTCCATAGCAACCCAAAATGGACTTGATAGCGTTTTCAATATCATGGCAACTTTAACTTTCTCATCTCCAGATCCTTCAGCCTTTTCATCTGTTGCTTCTTTTCCTCCTGTCGGACCAGCATTACATCCAGCAAGTAATAAAGCAAAAACCATAAATACAATAGGGAAAATCTTAAATTTTTTCATCGAGATTGCTCCTTTTAGGTTTTTAGAAATAAATTATAAAACATTACCATTAATCTAAAATCTTCGTAAACTACTAGGTTTGGTTAAACGATTAACCACTGCGTAAGATGTAAGATCAAAGCATATGATTTTTATTCACTTGATTAATATAATAACAATTAACCTTCTTTTTCCTATTGCTTAAAAAGTATATCCCCCCTTGAAAATTTTTGATTGTGGAAAATCGATTAACCAAAAATGATATCGACTAACGATTTTCCACAGTTTAAAAGATTTAAACAAACTTGGGAAAACGATTAACCAAATGTAATCCCTTACAATTTTTATAATATTTTAATATCTATCCTTTGTCAATTCAAGAATTAAATAAAATTATTAAATTCACAAAAAGTTCTAAATCATTAGGTTTATACATACGAATCTAAAACTCTCATTAATCTAACGACAAGATCACCTAAGTTTTAACAGATCTGATACTCTATCTAATCTGGTATAAGGGTGTGGACACCAGTAAACTTCTGGCATCCACAGACCATAATGGGAGGTATTTATCGCCTCCCGCATAATTTCAACTCCCAAATGTGGCCAAGAGAACCTTCCCCTCGTCCCGTCATTTACTATCCTGCAGCAACCCCATTTCCCTTGACGATTCAAAATTAAAATTGCCTTTTGGGTTGGCTTTGGTTGGGAGCATTTCTACGAAAGGAAATAGTTCTTTTTGGGCTACTTCGTAAACCCTGCCTAGTTCCTTTACCGGGTCAGGATGCTCATCGACTCGCAGGTCCACCAATGGATATTCCTCGGTACTGACTACTTTTACCGCGGCGGATTGTCTGCCACGCTTGTCGCCGCCGGCATCCTGTCCAGCCTGAAGGGCAATGATCAGCCTTTCTGCAAGCGACTTCCCCTTGCTGTTCTCGAATGCCTTGGCGGTTTCGAGAATCGTGTCTTCCCCGACAAGCATATTTCCTGCGACACCGTAGTTTTCGCCGACAACCTGGCCGTTCCAACCATCACACTTTTCGCCAGTGAAGGCAACCGCCTTCCCGGTATTGTCGACAATGACAAACTGTCGGATTGCCGGTTCAGGATCTTCCTCGAGAATTCGCTCCTTTACTTCCTCAGCAGATAGTCCTTCCTTCAAATATTTAAGGCCGTTGATACCGATATAAGGGTTAACAAAAGATTGGGTAGCAATCCCACCAACACCAGCTTCTACGAACGGGCACAGGGTTCCGACAGCCGGCACCCTCGTTGTCACAGCAACACCAAATTGTCCGGTTTCTTCACATCTTGCTGTAATTGAAAAAGTCATTTTCAAGTCCTCCCCTTTCTAAATCTATTAAAATTCTAATCTACTACCCATAACATCTTCGATAAACGTTTTTAAAGCATGTACCCCATAAACGCAGTCATTCAGTGAGGTCCATTCAAGCGGGTTGTGACTGATGCCGTTCTTGCTCCTGACAAATAACATCGCCGCTGGATACTTTTCTCCTACAATCATCGCGTCATGGCCAGCTCCACTGGGAATGAAAACAGGCTTTATTCCGTTTTTCCCCACTGCTGTAACTAACTTGCTCTGAAGGTGTTGGGCAATTGGCATCGGCTTGATTTTTGTATTGGAGCTTGTCCTGACCTCGATGCCCCTCTCAGCTGCTATTCTTTCTGCATTTTCCTTAATCAGCTCCACCAGCTGGTCTCGGGTGTCTTCATGGATATCACGGATATCGGCAATCATTTGCACTTCCTGAGGGATTACATTAATTCCGTTTGGAGAAACATTGACTCTTCCCACAGTTGCGACCGCTGTTCCGGAAACCTTCTCTGGAAGCCCTTCAATTTCCTGAAGGAACATTCCCGCAACCACTAGCGGATCTTTGCGTCCAACCATTGGCGTATTTCCCGCGTGACCGGCTTCCCCAGTAAAAGTGACTTCCAGCCAGGCGGGCCCTGCAATGCCACTGACGATTCCGACAGGTTCATCCTCTCTTTCAAGGACCTTTCCCTGTTCAATATGAACTTCGACAAACAGCTCAATTTCCCTGCCATGGTTCCTTGCTTCAATATACTTGTCAAAACTACTTCCATATTCAGTGATTACTTCATCAAACGTCATTCCGTTTTCGTCATATAGTCCCTTTAATTCCTCCGGGCTAATCTGGCCCATGAAAGCGCGGCTTCCTGTCAGTCCGCTTTTGAATCGTGATCCTTCCTCATCGGAAAAAATGACAACTTCATATGGTTTTTCAGGTACATAGCCCTGTTCCTTCCAGGACTGGGCTATCTCCAATGCCGAAATAACACCAAGCGGCCCGTCAAAATGGCCGCCGTTGGGCACGCTGTCGAGATGCGATCCGGAAACAACGGAAGGTCCGTCATTTTTGCCTGGCAGCTTCCCGAACACATTTCCAGCACCATCAACCGTGACAGAAAGGCCTGCGTCCTCCATCCATTTTATGACCAATTCCTTCGCCTGTTTTTCAAACAAAGAATAACCTGGGCGGGTCACCCCGCCGCTTTCCTGCAAACCAATTCTTGAAAGTTCGCTAAGCCTGCTCGCAATCCGATCCCCACTTACGCCCGAGTGGCTTAGCTCCTGGTTATAACCATCCATCAGTCTTACATAAAAAGTTTCTATTGCTGTTGTATCCTGCATGCTTTCACCCCGTTGCATTTAAAAATTCTCACCAAATTTTCTTCCTCTTCAGTTCATAAAGGAAATAACCAAAGATATAAAACATCAGTCCGCCTGATCCGACAATACTTACCCAAATCAGTATATTGAATGCTTCTGGTGAAATGATCATTTGCGTGTCACCTCCGGTATAGTTCCGACCCGATATAGTTGTTCCCAATCATAATTTGCAGGTTTCACCATGCTGCCAACCCAGCAGACGAGGAAGGAAATCCATCCGCTTACAACTACACCCTGTAGCGAACCAATTGTATAGTAAGCAATATATCCACCAATGACGGCAAGGATAGCTGCCCAGAAACTAACATCGGCATTCAGCTTTTTCCAGAACAGGCCATAAATGATTGGGAAGACAAATGCCGCGTTGATAACACCAAGGAAAATGAGCATCTGCAGCATAGTCAGGAATTTCGGCAAGCTGATGAGAAGTGCCAGAATTCCAATGACCACCGTCAGGCCCTTTGCCATTTTAAGCAGTTTTTTATTATCCGCATTTGGATTAATTGATTTATACACATCATTTAAAATTAGCGAAACCAATGAGTTAAGAATCGCCGCGATAGTAGAAGCAAGGGCAGACCATACTCCGACAAGGAAGACCCAGCTAACAAATTCGCCGCCATAAATCTCGGCAATATATGGTGCTACCTGGTTTACCTGTTCTGGCGCCTGACCGGTACCGATCGCTACGAAAGCAAGGGTAGCTGTGGCAAGCGGAACGAAGAACCAGCCAATCCCGGCAAGTGAGAAGATGCTCATCAATTTTTCTTTCCGGACTGCATATGCCCTTTGCCAGAATGTGTTATCCATGAAAACCTCGCCAATGCCCATCATCGCTCCGGCAAACATGAATAGGATTCCAGACGGCAGCAGCAAATCGAGTTTTTCCGGTGCCAGCTTTTGTATCCCCTCATATACAGGCGCTACGCCAGTAGTAAAGTACACAATCGGCGGAACGACAATAACTACAACGAATATGAGCATAACCTGGAAGAAAGCAATTCCTGTGACAGACGAGAAGCCGCCCATCGAAGCATAGATAATGACGATCAGGAAAGTCAGCACTACAGCAAGCTCATAAGGAATATGGAAAGTCTGCTCGAGCAGGAGGCCGCCCCCGATTCCCTGGGTCATCAGCAAACCGAAAATATAGATGAATACCATGAGTAAAAAGAAATAATAGTTCTTTTTGTCGAATCGGTTCTTGTAAAAGTCGCCGATTGTCTTTCCATTTGGAATGATGGCGTGAATCCTTTTGCCGAGTGGTGAGAATGCGACTACAGCCACGCCGCCCAAAAAGGAATAGGCAATTGCTCCGATAGCCCCCATGCCGTATGCTGCTTCAGGAGCTGCCATGATGGTGTTGCCTGTTACCCAGAAGGCAAGGAGGGAAGTAGTTCCAAAGGCGACACCGAGCTTACCATTTCCTGAAATATAATCATCAGCGGTGGAAACCTTCCTCGAAATGTACCAGCTAGTTACGATGAAGGCTGCTCCCAGTGCCAGAATAACAAGTATATTAACCCAAAGATCGCTCATCCTGTCCTACCTCCTCCTTTTTGCTCGTGTATTCCATTTCCCCATAAAGACCGACCATTGGTCCAAAAGTGGAAACGATTACAATTACAAACAACAAAATACTTGCTGCAATCCAGAATGCCATCATCATGTCCCCTTCCAATTAATTTACTGATAATTATATAAAATTCTGAAATTTAATTATATGTCTGAATCAGACAAAGTAAACAAGCCGACTTTGTCTCATTAAGACAAAGTCGGCTTATTTAGATATTGATTGATTTTTAACGCCAGATAAAGTTCTAGTCCCAATTCTCCAACCAAATCGTCAATTTCCAGAATCTTTTTGATTCTATTGATCCGGTATTTCACTGTATTCTCATGAAGAAACATCATTTCGGCCGTTTTCTTGGTACTCTGGCTATTGGCAAGATAGCATTCCAATGTTGCTGCAAGTTCAGTGTTATGCTGGTAATCATATTCTAGTATTTTATAGAGGTCCATTCTCAAGAAGCCTTCAAGTTCTTTTTGATCCATACCTAGAAATAGCCGGTACATCCCAAGCTCCTTATACGTCATAAAATATGAGCCAGGATGGTCAATCTGCTTTATATAATCTACACAAACTAAAGAGTCCTGTAAGGAATAATGAATGTCGGAAAAAGCACTAAAAATCCTGCCTACTCCAGCGTGGAGCGGGAATCGTTCTGCCAGGCTGGACACGAAATCACGAATCTTTTTATGAAAGTCAGCCTCAACTACCGTCTCCCTTAGGGAAAATAAAATAGAAAAGCGAAAGCCGTCTTCATAAACCAGGGTTACCTCCGGAACAAGGGTCAGATTCCTGTGAAGCTGCCGGGAAAAGCTTGGTTTTAACCCAATCCCGCCATTATGGTCGTAATTGTCAGCTAGTTCCACTGTCAAAAAAGCATAAACATCATTCTTTCGATATAAGCCATTTTTTTTAAGGATATCCATGCCTTTATCGGGATTTTTTAAAATATCATTCATAATTGAACGCTGATAACTGAACTGATTGGAGATATTCTGATTCAATGATTGGATTTCCAGTGCAAAAACAGTCGTTGCCTGCTCAATCGCAAAGATATCCAGGGAATCAAGCACTTCATGCTTTTCAGCTGCCACAATCAGCACCCCTGCCAGCTCTTTATCGATTGTGATCGAAAAGAAGTAGACCTGATATTCATCTCCTTCAATGTAGACCTTTTTATTAAGCGGCAGCTCACCATTCCACGAGCCTTCCTCTTTAATAAAATCACTGATTTTCTCAATTTTCTTATCTGTATAAGCTAGCAAATCAAAAAATTCATTAAACACGCCTACCGTTTTGTTGATTAATTCTGATAGTGTCTTGGTAATTACAGCTAAATCCTGATTTGACATATACACTTTTGTTAATTCCCGGTGAATGCGGTTCGAACGCTCATTCCTGGAAATCAGCGTGGCATTTTCAATAGCAATTACGGCCTGGGCAGCGAAGGTCTGAAGAAGCATAAGGTTTGCCTGATTAAACTGGACGTTTTCTGAAAAGCTATCAATCGTCAGCACGCCGATGCAATTTCCTTCCGTAATCAACGGGGCACAGATTGTGCTTGTCGGTATCTGGTGGTCTTTCCCAAGCGATTTTTGGTAGAAATCCATATTCGTTGGTGAGAGATCGGACATCCCCTTATATGTATCAGTGCCAGAAGTGAACAACAACGGCTCCTTCAATACAAGCGTCTTGCCACTCATTCCTTCATTAGGCTGAAGCGCCACTTTCCCCATATATTCCATATTAAAACCGACAGCAGACTTAGCCTTCAGGTATTCCTTTTGTGAATCCAAAAGGAATAGAACACTCGCGTCCGCCCAATCGAAGACACTCAGTACCTCTTCTATAATCAATTGGAGAACCTCATCAAGGTCCCTGGTAGAAGTCAAAGCCTTAGTAGCATTTATTAAACTCATAAGCTGCTTCTCAGTATTCATTTGGTTCCCCGCCCCTTTTCGATGGTATCTAAAACCATCATATAAGGAAATCAATCTTACGTCATCTGATCAACATTTCCTTGTTCTTTTAGGCTTCTTAAAAGTCACTGCTTTACAATACTTGAGATAGGACCTTCATATTTAATTTGTACCTCTCTTCAGCCTCGCACCCCTCATTCGACTTTCGAGCGGGACAAGAGAACCGTCCCTATGTCCCGCTCATTTGATTGATGTACCTAAAAATGAATGAAGGGACATGAGAACCGTCCCCATGTCCCTCCTCTTCATTTATTTAGAATGACGAATGGGGCGCGAGAACCGTCCCTACGTCCCACTTAAAACTCTATCGCCCGATAATCAAACGGGTCTATCTTTTTCAGCATCACAAGTTCTTCTTTCGTAGGTTCTGCCGTGTACTTAATTTCATCATAAAGCAGTTCGAATCCGGTATTGTCTTTTACCTCTTGAAGTGAAGAGGTTGGGTGGATGGTGTCGAGATACAGTTTGCCGTTTTTGAATTCGAATACGCAGAGCGGAGTCACGATTTTCCATAGGTTCCCTCTTGTAGTAACGAAGTCTACTTGTTCGACGAAGGTCCTGATGTCGTGCTTCGTCCGCCAAATGATCGCTTTCTTCGCTGTCGGTATTAACACGGCGCTTCCTGCTCCACCAGGCAGGCGAAGCTTCGGACGATGGTAGTCACCTATTACCGATGCATTTACATTTCCATTGATGTCAAACTGGATTCCTCCAAGGAATGCCACATCCAGCCGTCCTCGCATCGAGAGGTCAAACACTTCTTCCAGTGGGAAATAGGCTTCTCCGCTATCAAGCAAGTCAGCACCAGCAGAAGAGTAGGATGCATGCCGGATGGAGCCGGGATTGACCCCGCCCGGGATGTTCAGGTGAACTAAGTCTGGAGCATGCATTTGCTTGGCCAGGCTCATTGCGACCATTGGCAGGTGCGATGAGACACCATGGAACACCGTTTCCCCGTCCTTCAGCATATTGGAGATGGCACATGTCATGATATCAACAGGTCGATAAGATTGTGTCATAGTCTGTTAGCCACCCTTTCCCCTTGATGATCTTTCGATGTATAGCTTGATAGATAGCCCTGGATTTCTTCCTTTGTTTTCATGCCGATAAAAGACGTCAGTGATTTCTCATCAATGTCATACTTTTTATAACAAGAAGTCGGACTTGCACCTTTTGGCGCATGGACGACGGCGCTGACCAAGAATGAAGGGATATCGACGTATTCTGCATTGAGCTTCATTTTACTGTCAGGAACAATTTGTTCAGTGGTGATAATGACTTTCTTAGCTGCCCTGCTGATCAGCACATCTTCAAACTTTGGTCCATAAATACGTGCATTCCCATGCGCGTCGCATTCCTGGACATGAATGACAGCAACGTCAGGAACAATTGTTTTCACAAGCGTGACGGGATTTCCGCTGAATGGATCCTCCACGACCATAAAATAATCATTTTTCTCCAGAAGTTCGCCAGCAACCAGTCCTTTTACCGGCATAAAAGGTACATTCATCTGGGCTCCGCGGAGGGCACAAATTACTGTATAACAAGCATGCTCGTTCCCTTTAACGCTGCCGTCCTGCACCGCTTTCCGGTAATGTGATGCAAGACCGAACTTGGTCTCATAGCTGACAAAGCCAGCATCCACTGACGCAACACTGCCCATCGCACATAAAAGATCAATGTCATGGGCTCCTGCTGTTTTTACAATTTTGAGCTCCTTTTTTCCCTGTCTGGCAATTTCACGGACGAATGCCATCGGGGCGCGGTGGAGGACATTCCCTCCAAACGCAACTGTATCCCCATTATTCACATAAGCTGCTGCTTCTGCTAAACTCTTCACTTTCTTCATAAAAAATCCACCACCATCACTTTACTGCATTGCAGGCGATATGCACCGCATCCCAAACTCCTGCAAAGGGCGGCGCGTAACATAGGTCTGCCATTCCCAGGTCGTCAGCTGTCATATTCGCGTGGATCGCGACTGCGAAAATATCGATCCTTAATACAACGCCTTTGTTGCCAATTGCCTGTGCACCAAGAATTCTCCGTGTCCTTTTTTCGCAGATCAGCTTAATCCAAATCGGAGTTTGGTTCGGATAGTAACCCGGATGGTCCGCACTTTTTACAAAAACAGTTGTATAATCCATGTTCAATTTCTTCGCGTCATCTTCTGACATTCCCGTCCTTGCCATCTCAAGGTCAAAAACCTTGATGGCCGCGCTGCCGAGTGTTCCGACGTACTTCTGGTGATCTCCAGCAATATTCGCACCAGCCAGCCTGCCGCATTTATTGGCATTTGTCCCAAGCGGGATATAGCTGTTTTCTTCCATGACTTTATTGTAGACAAGGGCGCAATCCCCGGCTGAATAAATATCCTCGATGTTCGTGCGCATTTCCCTGTCAATCACAACCGCCCCATTCTCAGCAAGGGCAATTCCGGAGCCATCAAGGAAACCAGTTGCCGGCTTCACGCCAAGGGACAGAAGGACCAGGTCTGCTTCATATTCACCACGATCTGTTTGAACCTTCGCAACCTTTCCTTCGCCGGTGAAGCCCAGGACC
This sequence comes from Mesobacillus sp. LC4, assembly GCF_053543455.1. Lineage (NCBI taxonomy): Bacteria > Bacillati > Bacillota > Bacilli > Caryophanales > Bacillaceae > Mesobacillus > Mesobacillus sp. LC4. The sequence goes on along the minus strand of NZ_JBGCUB010000002.1, from coordinate 412,096 downwards.
TTTTCATTCAGGTTCAGCTGGACTCCCTGCTTGCGAAGCTCATCTTCAGCCATGTCGGTTATTTCTTTATCGAAGGTCCGCATGATCCTGTCTGACAGTTCAATAACTCGGATATTCTTGCCGAGATGGCCCATCGCTTCAGCTACCTCGATACCGATATAGCCCCCGCCGACGATGACCACATTCCTCACCTCTGGGTTGCTGGCTATCTCCTGCAGCCTGATCCCATCCTCCAACGTCTTGAGCACATGAATATTCTCCAATTCCCTGCCGCTGAAAGGCGGGACGATTGGATGCGTGCCAGTGGCAATCATCAACTTATCATAGCTGTCGAGGAACATTCGCTTACTCTCTAAATCGCGGATCATGACCTGTTTTTTTTCCGGAACGACCTTGACGACCTCGTGCCTTAATTGGATTTCCATACCCATTGATTCAAATTGTTCTTTTGTCCGGGCGATCATTTTTGTATAATCGTCATTTTCTCCAGAAACATAGTACGGAAGTCCACAAGCACCATACGACAGAAAGCTGCCGCGCTCATACACAGTGATTTGGGCATCCTTGTCCATTCTGCTTAGTTTGGAAGCTGCAGACATTCCTGCTGCAACTCCGCCAATTACGATTAGCTTCATCATGTATTTCTCCCGGACATTATTTTTAAAATTTCATCCTCCGCTGCCTGTAGAGCTTCGGCAGGACTTTCTTTCCCAATAAAAGCTTGATGGATGTGAGTATATAAAGATGCCATTCTATCCCCAGCATCATCCATCTTCGGCAAAGGCTTTGCATAACGGTTAATGGATTCCTGTAAAATTGGATACCACTCATGGTGCCCTGCCTCATAAGAGGATTTCCTTATAGGAGCACCCGAGTAGCTGCCGACCACCCGGTCTATGGGGGGAGCAGTTAAGTAACGAAGGAATTCATTCGCAAGCTCTTTATTGGGCGAATTCTTGTTGACGGCAAATCCCCAGGTCACAGTCCACGCTGTAGGAATGATCGCAAAACCAACATCTTCTTTCTCGAGGCAGCGGTCATCCATGACAAATCCAAGCTGCCCGCCCCATGTAATCGCAAGTGCTGCACGCTTTTCCTGGAACGTTTTCCTCACTTCGTCATTGCCATATGTATGTGAATCTTCAGGAGCAAACTTTCTGAGGGAAAGATACTTTTCGAGTGCCTGTACTCCTTTTTCTTGATTAAAAGAAGGGCGGAACGATTTACCGTCGAATGCATCAATCCCTTCATTACGTAAAAAAGGAAGGAAATCAAGGAAGATTTCACTTTCGTGCGCCTTCAGGCTGATCCCAGCCATCCCATCCTGGCCGTGCAGTTTTTCCGCAAGTGAAATGATTGTATCTGTATCTATCACATCAGGAAGCTTGCCGCCAAAGGCTTGTTCAGCCAGGGATTTTCGATATAAAAGAATATGCCCATCGCAAAAAGATGGGTACAGGTATGGTTTCCCTTCAAATGTTACTTCGGTACGGATTTCTTCCATTATGTCGACTTCATTGTAGGATTGGTGTTTTGTATAATTTACTTCAGCGATAAGGCCCTTTTTTATAAAATCCTTCAGCCACAGATGGCCGGCCACCATCACAATATCAAAGTCACTCTTTCCTTCAAGCGCTTCCATCATCATGCCATAATAATCCACCCACGGAACAATCTTGAAATGGACATGCATTTCCTTCGCTTTATTATAGGTGTCGACGATGGAGTAACGAGGATCTGTGTACGCATAGACTGCAGGATCGCCGACTGCGAGAACTTTTAAGATTGAAAACATTTGAGTTTCCACCACCTGTCATCTTAATCTTTTTTTAATGGTTCATGATCGATGATGCCTATCACAGCAGCATCGATCGGTGCCTTCCTGCTCAGGCCGTTTTCCACCACACTGCCCCTGGAAACAAGGACTAGCTCTCCAATACCAGCGCCAATTTCATCCGCCGCCACGAAGCTATCCTCCACATCCCCGAAATAAGGCTGGATGACAAGGAGCTTGAACCCTTGCAATTCATTATATTTTCTCGTTGATACGACATTGCTGATTACCCGGCCCATGATCATGTTTCACGCCCCCTTTTAGGGAATAATTTTTAGCAGCTCGTTACCTGCCAGTCCAAATGCATTCGCATCATCTGTATCGATATGCATATCCAGTGCATAGTTCTCTCTTACCCGGATCATAACCTGCCCCATGATACCCGCCTTCTCTCCATCTACTAGGACAGACACCTTTTGTTTATCGCGGACGCCGAACTGTGCAGCGTCTTTCGGGGTCATGTGGATGTGGCGATCGGCAATGATACATCCTTCCTGTAAAACCACTTTCCCTTTAGGACCGATAATCGAGATCGGTGAAGAGCCTGCTAGATTGCCAGAGTTGCGGACAGGAGGGTTGAGGCCGAGTTTCCTGGCATCGGTCCTCGCGATTTCCACCTGTGTTTGACTCCTTAGCGGCCCAAGAATCCGCACCTTCTCGATTTTGCCTTTCGGACCTTCTATCGTTACTTGCTCATTGCAGGCGAATTGTCCCGGCTGAGAGATCTCTTTCAACTTCGTCAAAGTGTATCCTTCGCCAAACAGCTGGCTGACATGTTCTTGCTGAAGGTGTACATGCCTGGCGGATACACTGACAGGGACATATTCTTTTTGTGTCGGTTGATCCAAAAGATTGTGCTTCTTCAGCTCCTCAACTACGGATCTCGTAATCTCAGACAATAATTCTTGATGATTGATGTTCATCATTATTTAATTCCAGTCAATAATTTTGCTACATCTCCATGCGGTCTTGGAATGACATGAACTGCAACAAGCTCTCCAACTCTTTGAGCCGCTTCAGCACCGACTTCAGTCGCCGCCTTTACAGCTCCTACTTCACCAGTCACGATAACAGATACAAGTCCAGAGCCAATTTTTTCACTGCCAACGATTTCAACATTTGCTGCTTTCAGCATAGCGTCCGCTGCTTCAATTGCCGCTGTAAGACCCCTTGTTTCAATAATCCCTAATGATCCGTTCATGTATGATTCCTCCTGAAATTGTTTATAATTTTTGCTTACTAAGTTATAGAAATTGCTGAAATTGAGTACTTCTGCACGAGTTACTACATGATTCCTTCACTGCAACCGAACTCAGGCTTACTTCGGAAAGGTTTGACATCTTCTCTGCCAAAGTTGTCCGAACTCAGGCTTACTTCGGACAGGTTTGAGATCTTTTCTGCCAAAGTTGTCCGAACTCAGGCTTACTTCGGACAGGTTTGAGATCTTCTCTGCCAAAGTTGTCCGAACTCGGGCTTACTTCGGACAGGTTTGACATCTTTTCTGGCAAAGTTGTCCGAACTCGGGCTTACTTTGGACAGGTTTAGGATCTTTTCCACCAAGGTTGTCCGAACTCAGGCTTACTTCGGACAGGTTTAGGATCTTTTCTCCCAAAGTTGTCCGAACTCGGACTTACTTCGGACAGGTTTGAGATCTTTTCTGACAACGTTGTCCGAACTCGGACTTACTTCGGACAGGTTTGATATCTTTTCTCCCAAAGTTGTCCGAACTCGGCCTTACTTCGGACAGGTTTGAGATCTTTTCTGACAAAGTTGTCCGAACTCAGGCTTACTTCGGACAGGTTTGACATCTTTTCTGGCAAAGTTGTCCGAACTCGGGCTTACTTCGGACAGGTTTAGGATCTTTTCTCCCAAAGTTGTCCGAACTTGGACTTACTTCGGACAAGTTTAGGATTTTTTCTCCCAGAGTTGTCCGAACTTGAAGTAATTTGTCTATTTGCCCTGAAAATTTTACCTACTTACAAATTTGGCAGTAGCTTTGTGATATCACCGTGCGGTCTTGGGATGACATGGACTGCCACTAGTTCTCCGACGCGCTGTGCTGCTTCTGCTCCGACTTCTGTTGCTGCCTTGACTGCTCCTACATCACCCTTGACGATAACGGATACTAATCCTGATCCGATTTTTTCGCTGCCTACGATCTCAACGTTGGCTGCTTTCAACATTGCATCTGCTGCTTCAATTGCTGCTGTAAGACCTCTTGTTTCGATTAAACCGATCGATTCATTCATCATTTTTCCTCCTCAGATTCGTTAAATTCTTTACGACTTTTTACTTCATCAATGATTTCCTCAACATCAATGTCATCTATGTCAGCATCTTTCATTGCTTCATAAACCTCGCCAAGCATATCCTTGCTTTTTTTCACGTCAGTATCCGTCTCCTCCGCATCTGCAGCCAATTGGGCTGGAACAATGAATTTCATAATTTCTTCATGCGGATTCATGATGGCAAGGGCCATTTTTAGCGGATTGCCCGGCTTTCCTTCACAGACCTGTCCTGCGATTTCGATTGCAGCTTTAATGTCGGAGACACTGCCTCCGATAATCAAACTGACCAGTCTGCCGCCAAGGTAATTCTCTGAAGTCAGAAATTCAACGTTTGCCCCTTTGCATACAGCATCCAATATTTCGGATGCGATGGTAAAATATTGTGTTTCTATGACACCTATTGCTTCGTATCGGTTCATTGTTCACCGCCTTCTGCTGAATCCGTCAGCTTTTCCAAACCTTCATATGGCCTTGGGATCACCCTGGCCGCTATCAGTTCCCCATGTTCGGCTGCTGTCTCCTGGCCCACCTCGATTGCATGCTGGACAGATGCCAAATCCCCGGTGATGATGATGGACACCATTCCGGTTCCAATCCTTTTTATGCTGGCAATCTCGATGTATGCGGATTTGATCATTCTATCAGCGCAGGTTAAAGCGTTTACATTTCCGACGACTTCAATGATTCCCAGTGAATGCTTCACCTGTCTCACCTCTCGCCATGACTTAAGACTTAATCTTGACCTTTCCCAGCGGAAGAAGTTTCTCGATTCCTTTCGATGCAGAAGAGATCATATGAGCAGAAACATCCGCTACATCTATATACTTTGCGGCTTCATGTTCTGCAGCTTCCAGCGCGACTTTAACATCCGAGACCGATCCGGTGAATTTCACCTGGATTACGACCGGTATTGGTGCATGATCGCCGGCAGCAGGATTATTGCAATCCATTCCCTCGATCTTTATGTTCGCCGCCTTGCAAGCCTGATTCATTGCAGCCAGGGCGACACTATACCCTTGCACTTCCAATAATCCAATTGCATTTGCCATCTTCCATCACCTACCCTATGATTCGAAATCCACCTTCGGCTAACACACAGCGCCTTTGTCTTGTAAAAGTTTTCGCCGAAGTGATTCCTTCACCCGTAGGCCCGGCGATTGTCATCGTTGTAAAGCCTTCGCCACCAAACCCAACTCCAGCTAGTGATGAAGCATTTTTTACAAAAATGGTCGTCTCGACTGCTCTTGCAAATCGAGTTAGATGATCAACATTCTTGGAGTGCATGATTGCCGTATGACGATTTCCATGCTCCGCCTTCACTGCAAAATCAATTGCTTCATCCAGTGACTTAGTCCGCACGATTGGAAGGACTGGCATCATTTGCTCCAGCTGGACAAATGGATGGTCAAAATCGACATCACCTATAAGCAGCCTGACCTCACCATTCGTTACAACTCCCAATTCTTTTAGAAAAGCCGACGCCGGCTGGCCTACCCATTTTTTCGCAACATGATATTCTCGCTTCGAATCTAGCGAACATCCCTGCGCGACTTGCTTTTCATTTTCTTCAAGAGCAAAGCTCATTACTTTCTCTAGCTGATATTGATCAAGCATATACGCTCCGTTGTTCAGCATATGAAAAACCAGATCATCAGCAGCAGAGTCGAGGACAAATACTTCTTTTTCAGCGATGCACAGGATGTTGTTATCAAATGATGCTCCATCAATGATTGATTTTGCAGCATGTTCCAAATCGGCTGTATCATCCACGATTACCGGAGGGTTGCCTGCTCCGGCTCCAACCGCCTTTTTACCAGACTTAAGGAGTGTTTTCACGAGACCGGGGCCACCCGTTCCTACTAACATACGAACCTTCGGACTATCAATTAAGACCTGCATCGTATCCAGGGTAGGATTGCCAACCATTGTGATCAGATTTTCAGGTCCTCCTGCAGCTTTGATTGTCTTATTTAACAATCGAACCATATAGGCACATGAATTTTTAGAAGAAGGATGGACATTGAACACCACTGCATTGCCGGCAGCGAGCATTCCAATTGAGTTATTGAGGATGGTTTCAGTCGGATTTGTCACCGGCGTCACTGCCCCGATCAAGCCGAATGGTGCTTCCTCAACAATGGTCAAACCATCATCACCTGAAAACGCCTCTGTTTTCAGGATTTCAGTTCCTGGTGTATGTAAAGCTGTCAATTCATGCTTGGCAACTTTATCGGCGACATTGCCAAGCCTTGTTTCCTCATGGACCATATCGGCGAGGTTTTCTTTTTCCGCCAAAACCGCCTGCCGGATGGCAGAAACAATTCTCTCCCGGTCCTTCAGCTGGAAGCTCCTCATAAATTCAAGCTGCGCCTTGTGGCCTGCCTCGACTGCGTCTTCCATCGAAGCGAATACTCCAAGCTCCCCTTGCGGCTGAATCGTAGAGATTTGTTGCTTGGCCGCTGTTGCTTTTTGCTGCTCAGGATGGACAGCCTGCTTCATCTTCATAGGAGCATGAGCAGACTGCGGCATCTCTTTCATCACAGCTTCAACATTTTGCAGGACAGATTGAACGATTTTTTTGATATCCTGTTCAGAAATCTGGGTGCTCAAATTGCTTCCCCCTTACTTAAGATATTTTTTCAACACATCTTCAGTAACCTTCCTGACGATAGATTCAATCAGTTGGTCATTGCTTTGTGTAGGCTCTGCTTTTTCAGCAGTCTTCACTCTTTCTCCATTATCACAAGTTGGCACTCCACCCGTTTTGATGCCCATCTTTTCACGGATGTCGATCAAATCGGATATTTGCGCGCAATTCAGCTCATTCGTCTTATTGATGATATTGTTGGAATACATGAGCATAAGCGCATAGTGTTCAAGTGATTCCATGCGGTAGTATGCTTGCATAAGGTCGCTTCCCCACGTAAGCGCACCGTGGTTGGCAAGGAGAACCGCATTATAATCCTTGCAATATGGAGCGATTGAATCCGGAACTTCCTGTGTGCCAGGTGTAGCATACGGAGCAACTGGTACAGTTCCTAAAATGACGACCGCTTCCGGGGAAACCGGCTGATCCAGGCTGATCCCTGCAATTGCATAGGAAGTGGCTACAGGTGGATGGGCATGGACCACCGCATTCACATCTGGGTTTTCATGATAGACACGCAAGTGCATCTTCACTTCTGAAGATGGTTTTAACTTGCCGGAAATCACTTTTCCGGATAAGTCCATTTTCACCATCATGTCCGGTGTCATGAATCCCTTGCTCACTCCTGTAGGTGTCGTCCAAATCGTATTCGGACCAACTTTCACAGAAATATTGCCATCATTGGCTGCTACAAAGTTCTTGTTGTATACTCTTCTGCCAATCTCACAAATCAATTTCTTTGCCTCGAAATCAGACAGATACTTGTTGTTCGTAACCATCTATTACATCTCCTAACTATTCACTTGCAAGTGGGTTTTGTAAAACAATATAAATCTTAAAAAACCCCAATCTTCTTACTCTAATATTCTTACTTAACCTTAGTTTTGTCAATGTTTATTTCTGTTTTGTTGTGATTTTCCCACCAAAAACCACATAAACAGACAACAGACCATAAATAAGTCTATTATGGTTATAGTTAAAAGCCGCCTCACACCTGTATTCCCTACTCATAATCTATCAAAATGCAGCAGGATTCGTTTGATGAAATAATAACCATCCCTGGATTCTTCTTTTCTATATAAACCCAAACAAAAGTGGTATAATACAAAATAACTAATGGCATTAAGGAGAATACGATGTTACATGTAACCCGTAAAAGTAAGATAAAAGAATTGATTATCGAAAAGAAAAGCGTTACCGTTTCCGAGCTGACGAAAATGTTCAAAGTGACGGAAGAAACGATCCGGCGTGACCTGAAGCAACTCGAGGATGAAGGTCTCCTTACCCGTACCTATGGCGGGGCTTATATTTCTGAAGGAGTGCAAAACGACGTTGATGTGAACTTGCGCGAATTCATCCACGTTGAAGGCAAGAAAAAGATTGCCGCCAAAGCACTTTCCTATATAAAAAGCGGTGATTCCATCTTTCTCGACGCCTCCACGACATCCCTTGTCATCGCAGGGTTGATTTCCGACCAAAAATTAACCGTAGTAACCAACTCTATTAAGGTAGTCACCACATTGATGGGCAACCCAAACATTAAATTAGTGGTCATCGGAGGCACTCTTGCAGGTTCCTCTCTATCAAATCTAGGCCGGAATGCGGAAACCAATATGGAGCACTACTTTTTCGACACCGCCTTCATCTCCTGCCGTTCTGTCAGCAAGGCACACGGAATCACAGACTCCAACGAACAGCAGGCAGTCATTAGAAAAATTGCAGCCGACCACGCAAATAGAGTTTTTCTGATTGCCGATTATACTAAATTCGATAAAACATCATTCACTACCATTTGCGGATTCGAGGACATCAACACCGTTATCGTGGACGAAAACCTGCCAAGAGAATGGCATGAATTCCTAAGAGACAAAGGCGTCGAGTTAGTGGAGTGTGAGTGAAGAAAACCATAAACCAGGTCGCCTATGGGTGACCTGGTTTTGGCTTTGTGAGAAGGATGTTTGAAAAAATAAGAGGAAAAATTCCGTTTATATTGGGAAATATCAATATTTCCTTAAAAATAAGCGGACATATTCCGCCTATACAAACAAAATCTTTAAAATTCGGCCTATTTAGGGTAGTTAACCGGAATTCCTCCGCTTATATCTGCCTTTTAAACTTCATCTATATACATTAGCCGGAAATTCTCCGCCTATTAATTCTAATACACGAATACTCTTCCTTTCCCGTAACATTACCAAAGCACATGTCCCCACCCCAAAAAAAATAAGCCGGCAGATCTCTCTGCCAGCTCCTTCAATACTATTTCTTAAACATCTTCGGAAGACTCTCCGCAAATGGCGCATATGCGATTCCGTTTTCTGTGACAATACCTGCAATCAAGCTATGATCTGTTACATCAAAGGCTGGGTTGTAGGTTTGTACATCTTTTGGCCCCATCGGCTTTTCGTACCACTGTGTCGTGATTTCTTCCGCTGGTCTTAATTCGATATGGATGTCGTCGCCAGTTTTGCATTCCAGGTCGACCGTCGATAGCGGTGCGCACACGTAGAATGGAATGTTGTAGTGTTTCGCAAGGATGGCTACACCAGATGTCCCGATTTTATTGGCTGAATCTCCGTTCGCCGCAACACGGTCACATCCGACAAGAACCGCCTGGACTTTCCCTTCTTTCATGACAATGGATGCCATGTTATCGCAGATCAAGGTTACATCAACACCTGCTTCCTGAAGCTCCCAGGCAGTCAAACGGGCACCTTGAAGCAGCGGGCGTGTTTCATCAGCAAAAACCTTGAAATCGTACCCTCTTTCCTGGCCAAGGTAAATTGGCGCAAGCGCTGTACCATACTTGGCAGTGGCAATCGTACCAGCATTACAATGCGTGAGAATTCCCATGCCCGGCTCTAACAATGACAAAGCATACTCGCCAATTGAAGCGCACACCTTCTCATCTTCAGCACGGATTAATTCCGATTCCTCTTTTAATGCAGCCTTCACTTCAGACACACTCTTGCCTTCTTCTCTCTTAAAGCGGGCATCCATGCGGTCAAGCGCCCAGAAAAGATTCACAGCTGTAGGACGTGAAGACGCCAGATAATCCTTCGCCTTTTTAAAATCTTCATACAGCTCTTCATAAGAGTCCGCTCCGGATTTCTTCGTGCCAAGATAAACTCCGTACGCGGCCGCAATCCCGATTGCCGGAGCACCCCTTACTTTCAAAAAGTAAATCGCATCCCAAATATCCTTCAGTTCCTTCAATTCAAGAAATTTCTTTTCATTTGGTAAAAGTGTCTGGTCCAACAAGACGAGCATATCTTTCTCATCATCGAGTCTGACCGATTGAATTGCATCCACTGGTCTTTCCATTCGCACTACCTCCTAGATGTTGTTGAAACTTTCTTTTACGACTTTGATAAAATCTTCACCAGTTTTCAAAGTTCCTCTTTCCATGATGAATCGCTTACCAGCTGTCAGGCACTCTTTCTCTGCAGCTGCACGTTTTTCTGCATCCTCAATGGAGGTTATGTCTTTTACATGGGCAAGCCCGATGATCCGGCGGCAAAGCTCAAGCCCTGATACAGCAGCTGTATCTCGCAGGACAGAATCCAAATAGTACTCTTTGAAGCCTTCGTAATGTGCCGTACGATCCGTCACTTTTTCATCCCATGCTTTAACGAACTTCTCTTTAAAAAGATCAACAATATCGATAATCGTATTTTGAAGATATTCGATTTGGTCTTCCCTTTGTTCCGCATCCTCAATTGTGTACTTCGCATTCGCCAGCGCGAAAGTGAGGTTGGCAATGACATTCCCTACGTCATATCCAGCTGGGCCATAGAATGCGAATTCAGGATCAATCACTTTCGTAGAGTCTTCTTTTATAAAAACTGAACCTGTATGAAGATCGCCATGCAGAAGCGATTGAGCATTTGTCATGAATTCGAACTTTAGCTTAGCAGTTTCAAGTTGAAGAGCTTTATCATTCCAGATCGTTTCCTGGACGAAGTCTCTTGAAGCCGGGAACGCATCGTTGCGCGAACAATCATAGAATGGCTCTGTGTACACAAGGTCTTCAGTAATTTCGCATAACTCTGGATTCATGAAGCTTTTTACCAGCTCTTTCTTTTCCTTGTGCTCCATCACAACATCCGTTGTCAGCAATAGTGTATTGACCATATATGTAGTGATGTGGTCTGCAAATAGCGGGAATTTCTTATGGTTCATCAGTGCCGTACGCATGATTTCATGATCTGAAAGGTCTTCCATCGCACAGCAATTCATGATTGGGTCATAACCGTATATTTCCGGCACAAAACCAGGAGCAAGCTTGTTCTGGAGTTCAAGGATTTCACTTTCGATCCTGTTCCTGTCAGGCGAAAGCTTGAACTCATCCGAAATCCTCGCTACTGGACCGGCTTGTTTAACGATGACAGACTTATTATTCTTTTCATCTACTAATCTGAAAACATAGTTGAGGTTGCCGTCGCCAATCTCCTTGCACGTAAGCTCAGCATCTTCGTCAAAAAAGTTGAGTCGAGTCTTAGCGTATTCAATCGCATCTGCTTCTGTCATTGTAAAATACTCAGTTGTAAAAATAGCCATCTTTTATTCCCCCACTTTACTTTTGTTTATAGTAAGTAAGCGCCAATGCAAATGCCAATACTGTTCCTTTTACAATATCCATTGCATAATACGGAACAGACATCATGACCAGTCCATTCGCCAGGATCCCGATCAGGACCGCTCCGACAAATGTACCCAGTGCGTTCGGCTTTCCAGCTCCAAAGACGGAGAAGCCGATGAATGCTGCGGCAACCGATTCCATCAGATATGGAGCACCAGCATTGATTTCAGCTGTCATGACACGAGAAGCGAGGACAATACCGCCGATCGCTGCGAATGTAGCTGATAGTAGATAAGCTGCAATTTTATATTTATTGACCGGAATACCGGAGAGCCTTGCTGCTTCCTTATTCCCGCCAATTACATACATATATCTTCCGTGCTTTGTATACGTCAAAAGGATATGGACCAATATGACAACTACAACCATTATCAAGATGATCCACGGTACCTGCCCTATTTTTGCGAATAATGGGCTGATGGTACCTTCCGAGAAAGTCCCATCAGGCATAACCATGTTCTGTGAAACGGTTGCACCTTTTGTATAAGTCAGGGCAATACCCTGAATGATGAACATTGTCGCCAGAGTCATCAGCATATCAGGAATCTTCATTTTCACGATCATGAACGAGTTCAATCCACCGACAATCAATGCAGCGGCAATGGCTGACAAGATCGCAATGAAGGTATTTTGTGAAAACCATACAAACATCGAGATGACGACCGCATTCGAAAGGGATGCTACTGAACCGACAGACAGGTCAAAGCCGTCGACGGTCAAAGAAATCGTGATACCGATCGCGATAATCGTTACAATCGAAATGGAACGCAGGATATTAATGATATTATTCGCCTGTAAAAAACTCGGATTCGAGATTGCAAACACTGCAATCAACACAAATATAGTAAGAATCGTCCCATACTTATATAAAAAGTCAAAAAAGTCGAATGTCTTTCTTACTGGCTGTTTGGACGGAGCAGGATTTGGAACGCTCATCTCACTTGCCTCCTGTTGAATAGAATAATAGTTCTTCTTCGTTGGTCTTTGCCGTTTCAAGCTCTTTTGAAATCTGCCCATCATAAACGACATAGACACGGTCAGTGATTCCGACAATTTCGGATAGTTCACACGAAGCATAAATGACCGCTTTCCCACGCTGGGCAAGTCCGGAAATCAATTCGAATATATCTTTCTTCGCCCCAACATCGACTCCCTTTGTCGGCTCATCGAAGATATACACTTCCGCATCCGTGAGAAGCCATTTGCCGATTGCGACTTTTTGCTGGTTTCCGCCTGATAAATTCTGAACCTTCGTGTCTTCAGAAGGAGTTTTGATGCCCAGGCTGCCGATCATTTCCCGCGCCTTGATTTTCTCCCCTTTAAAATCGAGGAAGCCAAGGAACTTAGTGAAACGCTTCAGGTTGGCAGAACTCAAATTGCTCGACACCGGCTCTGCAACAAGGATCCCTTCTTTTCTTCTTTCTTCCGGGACAAGTGCGATCCCCTGTTTAACCGCTTGGTGAGGGTTCTTGATTCTCAATGTTTTCCCTTTAAGGATGATATCCCCGGCCGTTTTCCTGGTTGCACCGAACAGCGTTTTGCATAATTCCGTTTTTCCGGCTCCGACAAGCCCGGCGACTCCGAGCACTTCCCCTGCCCTTACATGCATGGAAATCCCCTTGATCACACCTTCATCATGAAGATTTTTCACTTCAAGGAGCGTATCGCCTATCGTCACCTGTTTTTTCGGGAACTGATCATCAAGTTTCTGCCCAAGCATATATTCGATTACGCGGTTTGGTGTTGTTTCAGCAATTCTTTCCTTGATGACAAATTGTCCATTCCTCATAACCGTTATCTCATCACAGATTTCAAACAGCTCAGGCAAGCGGTGGGAAATGAAGATGACCCCAACATTACGCTGCTTGAGATCGCGGACGATCCGGAACAACTCATTTGTTTCAGAGTGGCTTAACGGAGCTGTCGGCTCATCAAGAATCAGAAACTTACAATCTTTTAAAATAGACCTGGCAATCAGGACCATCTGCTTCTCAGCTAGCGTCAGTTCGCTGACAAGTTTTTTAGTAGATACCTTAACATTCATACTGGCAAGGATCTCAGCAGCTTTTCGATGAATTTCCTTCCAGCTGACGATTTGCTTTTTGCCCATATCATTCACGGTTTCGTTCAACATGATATTCTCACCAACCGTCAAATACGGAACCAATGCCGTATCCACTTCCTGATAGACGATTTGGATTCCATAATCCTGAGAATCCTTCGGTGTGCGAATATCAATTTTCTCACCATTAAGGTAGATCTCACCGGTGTAATGGTTATAGGCACCAGAAAGCACCTTCATTAAAGTTGATTTACCAGCGCCATTCGCACCGATCAGCGCATGTGTCGTACCAGTTTCGGTTGAGAAGCTAACATCGTCCAGGGCCTTTACTCCTGGAAATTCAATTGTGATATTCTTCATTTCCAGCAACGTTCTAGTCACGTTCTTTCCCACCTTCCGGCAATTGCACTTCTAAAGCAAACACTCTCTTAAAGTCCATAAGAGAGTGCGCTTCCCATGTACCTTCAATGAATCAAGATACTTATTTCTTATAGTGATCCTTTAGAGTCTTCATCCAATCCTCTTCGAAAGCATCAGATTTGCCCCATCCATCGATGATGTCAGCAAGAGTCTGCATGTTCACTGGAGAATCAGAAGATTGAAGCGTCTTTTGGTCAATCAGCGAAGCTTCTAGGTCATATGTTTGCGGAGTTTCTTCATCAGCAAGCTTCTTTGCAAGAATTCTCATGTTCACTTCACCAATCAGCTTAGGGTCAACAGCCGCTGTATATGCCCATGGACTTCCTTCTTCCTGCATCAATTGAAGGTCAGCGTTAGAAACGTCGATACCGTAAATCTTGATTTCATCTCTGCCAGCTTCCTTGATCGCACGAGCTGCACCAATCGCGAACGCATCCCAAGTAGCGAAGATTGCGTCAATTTCACCTTTCTTGTGCTTGTTAAGCATGGCAGCAACAGCGTTCTGTGTCTGAACAGATGTATCAGCAGCAGCTACACCGAAACGTTCGATTTCTTTTAGGCCAGGATTCTTTTCAAGAACATCTTTATATACATTGTTACGTCTTACCATTGGCGGGAATCCATCAACCCAAAGGTACACGATATTTCCTTCACCATTTGTTTCTTTAACTAACTGATCCAAAGCTAACTTTGCAAGCGCTTCGTCATCTTGAGAAGTTAACGTAACTCCGTCAACATTCATCAAGTCGCCGTTTGAGTCGAAAGTAACGACACTCTTTCCAGCTTCAGTCAATTTTTTTACATCATCTACAGTAGCAGCATCATCACCATGGGAAATGATGAAACCGTCATAGTCTTCTTGAAGCCCTTGTGCAATGGCATCATGGAACTTCGCCGTGTCGCCATTTGCAGTAAACACATCTACTTTAAAGCCTAATGCTTCACCTTCAGATTTAGCACCAGCAAGGAATTGAGCAGTATGATCGTCGCCGCCGATCTTCCTGATTACCTTGATCTTCATGTCATTTCCATCTTTGAACACTTCAGGGACGTTTTCAAAGCTTACTTTTTCGTTCCCTTTCGCAGGCTCTGACCCACCCGAAGAGCAGCCCGTCAACAATAAGCTCATAGCCATAGCTGAAACGGCAACAGTTTTAAAGAAATTTCTTTTCTTCATCTTTTTTCCCCCTAAATTTTTGTTGGATTCCAGTCTATCGAGCCATATGTATCTCTGTCATTCCTAATAGATAGAGGAATCTATTGTGAAGCGCTTTCATGTTTGGTTAAATTTTATCATGACATTCTACCTTTCTACAATGTTTTTTTTGAATTGTTTATAATTTATTTGGTTTTCGGACGTGAAACCCACATAATTTTATTGTTTTATGTTGTTTTCAGGTTTTTTTGAAACTATTTTTCCATATGTATTTACAATGGAACTATAAATCTTCCCCTTTAAATCTAGTAAATCTTTATTTTCTATAAAAAATCCTATTATTCAAAAACAAACACGAAACAAACAAAAGCAAAATAAAATTTGTATAAGAAGAGTGAGAATGGTAGAATCGAACATAATTTAACAGAATATTGAATCAGGGAGGGGAAGAGATGTTAAAAGCAGAGCGCATAAAAAAGATGAAAGTAAAAGAAGTGGATCCGAAATTGAAGGGAAGACTCCCAGCAGGCCAGGTCCTGACAGAGAGGTTTCCAATATTGCATGAGGGAGAAGTTCCTGAATACGAAATGGACACATGGGACTTTAAAATCTTCGGAGAGGTAGAAGAACAGATTGTACTGACGTATACTGATCTTTTAAAAATGCCTCAGACAACGGTTAAATGTGATATCCATTGCGTAACGCGGTGGTCAAAATTCGACACTGAATTTACCGGTGTGAAAGTAAAAGACCTATTCGAGCATTGTGGGATTAAACCGAACGGAAAGTTTGTAATGGTACACGGCGACTACGATTATGAAACAAACCTTCCACTTGAAATGATGCTGGACGACGATGTACTGCTCGCCCACTCCTATGATGGAAAGCCTCTTTCAAAAAAGCACGGCTGGCCACTGAGACTTGTCGTTCCGAAACTATACTTCTGGAAAAGCGCAAAATGGGTTCGAGGTTTCGAATTCATGAAAGAAGATAAAAGCGGCTTCTGGGAAAGCAACGGGTTCCACAACAACGCCGATCCTTTCAAAGAAGAAAGATTCTCAAGCGACGACATGTACCTGCCAGAGGATGAATGGGAGAAGAAAGATTTTGATTGAGTGAAGTAGAAAAGAGAGAAAAACAATCACTTGTTTTTCTCTCTTTTCTATTTATTAAACATTCTTACTTCATGCGTAAGAAGAGATTAGCCATTTTTCGAGAATAGAACTGATCGATTAATTCTTTATGTTTGAAGAATACCTTCTTGGCATAAGGCATCAAAGACAGTTCTGTTTAATAATTTGAATTTTATCACAACTTAAAATCCGTTGGTTTTGACTCACTGGGATACAAGAACCGTCCCCATGTCGCCCAATGTCCCTTCAGATTCCTTCGCAACTCTCTCAACACCTAGTTGATTGATGGGTTTCAATCCATTTGCATCTGGTGCTGTTTCCTCGAATAGATGGGTATTTAAGAGCGCGACAATCACACGGACAAGCTTGATGTTTGTATCTAGCAGTGTAATTTCATCCTCGGTAAATCTCTCGAAATCAGGTTTATTATCAACTGTTTCTGACAGCTCATACAAGAAATCCCAAAAGACTTCTTCTATTGCATGCAGTTCCTTTGCCAACACTGCTGCGGTGGATGAAAGGCTGGCAAGATAGTCATTGACCACCTTCATATTTTCAATACATTGGTTGACCTCTGAAACCGCATGATCGATTTTATTTTTCAGGGCTCTCTCGCGGAATTTCAAAATGGCTGCAAATACCGGCGAACGCATGAGACCATCGATAATCCCTGCATCCTCATCATAAATTTTCAGCAAATACGAGTCGAACATGGCAAAATCCGAGTCAATATTGGCATGGCGGAATAGTTCATCAAAGGTCCTCTCATGCCCATCAAATTTGATATTGTACGTCGGACGGTTATGAATCTTCTCGAATACCTCTGCAAAGTACTCAAGCTGTGTATGTAATTGCTCTTTGACTTTTCGGATATCCTCAAATTGCGCAGTTAGTTTTTCATTCAAGTTTTTTCCCTGATCCTGTTGCTTCTCAAGGATATCAATACGCATATTTAAATAATCGCTCTTCTCCTGGACACCATATGCCGAATTCTTCCCCACGGCTGACATGACTGCTTTAAGCGGAATTTGGGCAGGAAAAAGCACGTATGAACCTATTTCCACTAGATCTGCTCTAGATTTATTCTGTATCTTCTCGGAAATATAATATTTCGCATCGAACGTCTTGTCACTCACGAAATCCTTCGTGTCTGCAGCCTTGTCTAAGATAAAATCTTTTGTATCCTCGGCTTTTTCCGACACGAAATAAGCTGTATCCTCCACAAAATCCTTTAGATCGCTAACCTTATCTTCAATTGCATATTTCGCATCGAATGCCTTATCACTGACTAGGTCCCTGGCATCCACTGCCTTTTCAACGACAAAATCCTTCACATCTTCCATTTTATAGCTGATTGTATCCTTCATGTCACGCAGCTTATAAAAGAAACCCATCCTCTCACTCCCTAACCGAAATGTAACGTTACAGACTTATCACGCAGCAGTTCCTTTAGCTGGTCACGGCCTTCATATGGCAAATCCAGGCGCATTTCCTGTATAGTGCGCGTGACTACTTCATTTGCCTCATCCGGGTTCTTTGCCAGCGCAAGACCTGAAGACATTTTATTGACCAATTCGATTTGAGCATGCAACTCATCCAATGAGAGAGCAGCAAGTTCGCTTACCTTCGCCTGCAGATCAACATTCAGCTGTTGGTAAAATTCAATTTTACGCACTAGCTGATCCTCGAATTTGTTTATGAAATTGACTAACTCTGCTACCTCTTTGGAATGATCGATGAAATACAGAAGCGAAATACTCAGGATGCCTGTCGTCATTCCCCCGATAAAAATGGTCAACGGCTCGCCAATGACTGGCATTTGAGCAATCGGAAGTTTACTGAAGGCTTCGCCAATAAATGTTCCCGCAGCAACCGATGCTGCCATGACAATTATCTTTGATACAGCTTTCATCAAGTCACCCGGTGCCAACTGATCTCGGTTGAATACAAGCAAACTAAAGATTTCCGTGATGCTGCCCCAAAACTCGCGAATGAGCTTGACGATATTTTTCGCTGTACCTGCAAACAGGTTGACAAAGAACGTCGAAAGCGAAGCCATAATTCCGGCAAGCACGCCATTGCCAAATGATTTAATCAACGACGAGAATTTTTCCTTTATCATCATAAAAGCTTCCTTAAAGGTTTCACCAACCTGCTTTAGAAAAGTGCTTAGCGAGAATTCTTCTTTCATTTTCGCAACAATCTGCGGGAATTTTCTGCGCACAATCATCCACATCTCAGCAAGCAGCATGCCAACAACTTGGCGAAGTCCCATCTTCATGCCCTGCGATACCGCATCTGTCTTGAGTTTTTTCCACGTTTCTTTATCCTTTAAATAAGCTGTGCGAATTGTTCCTTCATATGCTTTTCTCGCTTTCTTATCTGCCTCCGCCATCATCTCAATATTGGCCTTGCTTAAATTTTCAAGTTTTCTCAACTCGCCGCGTTCCTTGTCAGAAAGATCGCCTTTCTTTTTCAGCACATTTATCCTTGCCTCGCTTGCTGCCTGATTCTTCTCCAGTTCATTAATGAACTGCTTCATGTCCTTGTGCTTCTTTGAACGGTTAATAGAAAAGTTCGTATGATTCAAATTGGTGTCAGCATTGGCTAAATCAACACCGTTTAAATTTGTTAAATATACAGCTGGATCATTATGTATTGTACTGGCAGCAATCGTATGATCCATATCCTGAGCTTCGTTCCTGGACATCTTCTGATTTGTATAGGAATCTATCAGTTTACCATCTTTGCGAAGGCTGCTTGCCTCAGCATTTCGTTTAGAGTAGTTCGCATGCTGATGGTATTTATTCTTCACTCTTTTATCTTGATAGTCTCCACGGTTCTGATAGCGAGCTTGAGCCGCCTCATCCTTCAAGCCAAATTCACGCGCCGTAACCGGAGTATCGATATTTCCGCCATCTTGGTCCTTGAACATAAAATCAAGTGCGAATGAACGGATCAATGTCGTTACAATCATCTTTTCATACTGTTGCAGCAGTGATTGAGATGGAGGTAAATCCCCGTTTGGAGGAATTTCTTCCGCTAGATCCAATGCGAGCGTTGTTGTCATATAATTACCTACCTTATTAAAACGATTATAATAGTACAATTATACTAGACAAATCTAGTGAATAATACTAAAAAAAGGAAGTTGATATCATAGTAAAGAGACACTCACTTAAAATGGAAACAGTTTGCTCTTCGATATATTCGACAAATTTCGGGCGGTGACAGGCACCTGTCGAAATATCCACATACAAAAACGCTCAGAGGTTATCTCTGAGCGTTAAGTATTATGTTCTAATTCCTACACTTCTACCTCAATTAATCAATTGATTCCTAAAAAAATGCCCTCCCGACTGTCGACATTATAGGATAAACACTAACTAATAAGGTCAATCCCCACAAAAATAAACCAATAAGAAAACTCTTCTTATTCATCTTTGACCTATATACTATAAGCAAAATAATCCATATGGGGGTTAAGAAAATACCTACAGCAACTATGTTCATCGCTATTTGAGCATTAATCATATTTATAGAATAGTTAGAACTATTATTATTGGTTATTATATCCAAAAATACAAATAAGGATATTAGTAATAAAACAAGTGCGTTATATACAATCCAGACTTTGCGCATACCAAGCCTCTACTCTCTTCAAATGTCTTATTACTATTAATAATTTATTCGACAAATTTCGGGCGGTGACAGGCACCTGTCGAAAGGGGCACCTGTCGAAAGCGGTAACTGCCAACTTTATTTCACCCAAACTCCACCAGAATTGAAGTAATACCATTTGCTGTTGATGTATACCCAGCCGGTTTGCATGGCGCCTCCGGAGTTGAGGTAGTACCATTTTGTTCCGAGGAGGATCCAGCCTGTTTTCATGACGCCGCTTGTTTCGAGGTAATACCATTTGCCGCCGCTTTTGATCCAGCCTGTTTGCATTGCTCCACTGCCAGCGAGGTAGTACCACTTTCCTCCTGATTGAATCCAACCGGTCTTCATCGCCCCACTCTTCTCAAGGAAGTACCATTTGCCGCCGCTTTTGACCCAGCCAGTCTTCATGGCCCCACTTGCTTCAAGGTAATACCACTTTCCTCCTGACAAAATCCAAACGGTCTTCATCACGCCACTAGCATCGAGGTAGTACCATTTGGAGCCATCCAGCAGCCAGCCTGTTTTCTTGATTCCAGTTTTAGAATCATAGTAGAACCAGTATCCATTCTCTTTCAGCCAGCCTGATTTGATGACAGTGATTTCCCTCTCAACCTTGGCTGTGTTGCCTGATGAATCTGTACTCGTATAGGTCAGCGTATAGCTTCCCGCAACGGATGTATTCACAGTGCCGTTAACAATGATTGAGCTTGTTATATCGCCATCAGCATTGTCTGTAGCTTTAACACCATTTAGGGGATTAAAGCCGGTGCCTACTTTTATCGTTTGGTCCGCAGCCCCAGTAATCACAGGTGCTGTCTGGTCGATAACGTGTACCGTTCTTGTCACAGATTCCGAATTACCAGAGTTATCTGTCACAGTGTATGTTAACCTGTATGTGCCCTTAACCTTTGTATCGACTTCACCATTAATCTGGATGTCTTCGGTCAGATCACCGTCTGCATTGTCCGTTGCCCTGACTCCTGCCAGCGGATCAAAGTCTGCTCCCATTTTAATGGTCAGATCCTCCACTCCAGAAATCACTGGTTTTATAGCATCTATAACCGTAATGGTTCTATTCAGCTCCGTCTCGTTTCCGGTTATGTCGTTAACAATATAAGTAAGGGTATACTTCCCTTTTACATCAGGCTTTACGGTACCGTAGATTCTCAGATTGCTAGTCAAATCGCCATCTACAACATCAATTGCCTCGACTCCTTCAGATGGATCAAAAGCAGAGTGCATATTGATTGTCTTGTCATCTGCTCCTGAAATCACTGGTCCAACTGTATCGACAACCGTAATCTTCCTTTCAGCTGTCGCTGTGTTCCCGGCTGCATCAGTGACCGAATAATGCACGACATAAACACCAGGCTGCAAAGGTTCAACAGTGCCCGTTACTTCAATTCTCTCCGTAAGTTCACCGTCTACATTATCCGTTGCAGCAACGCCTTCAAGGACATCAAAAGAATCAACAGCTTCTAGTGTCACGTCTTCCACTCCCGTTAAGACAGGCTCGCCTTTGTCGGATACAGTAATCGTTCTTGATTTTTCGGAGGTGTTTCCAGATGTGTCCGTGACCTTATAAGTGACTACATAATCACCCATTTTTGATGGATCCACATCTCCTTCCAGCTCAATTTTAGCTGTAAGATTTCCTTCAATAAGATCGTAGGCATTCACTCCATCCATCGGATCAAAGTCGGAATCAACATTAATAGAAGTATCTTCTATTCCATAAAAGCTTGGAGCAACTCCATCTATCACAAATAGGTTATTGGCATATTGATCCTGATATACAAACCCTGATTCATCATCTATCATATCGGATAGATGGAAATGAACTTTACCAGATGCATTTTCAGGAACTGTAAATGTATACTCATATGTCTTGCCGTTACTTCCAGCCACTTCTGTCATCGTTTGAGGAGTGGAAGCCATTGCGCCACGCAAAGCGATTTTAACTCCTGCTTTGACACTCTTTGTAAAATGGACCCCAATGGTGATTGTATCACCAGAGGCTCCGACCGATTTCGATATGTCATAAGATGAAACGATTCCCTCTAGCGTATGTCTTAATGGGACCACACTTATTTCTCCAGCAGAATTCGGCCCGATCGCAACAATGGTACCATCCTTCTTAAGCCCGACAATTGAACTGCGTCCAGTAAGAGCGACGATATCTTTCCAATTGGAGGTCGTTCTTGCATCATCCCAGAACTCTCCAGTGCCAACGACGGTGCCATCCTTCTTAATACCGAGCGTATTCCCGCCGCCTGCATAGATGTAAACGATATCTGTCCAATCTGATACATCACCAAGCTCGTAGTCATGTCCTTTGACTGTCAGCACGGTTCCATCTGACTTCAATCCAATTGTATGATTTGGACCAGCAGAAATAGCAATGATATCTGTCCAATTATTCACATCCCACATTGCAAATCCTGGATAACCAGTCGTAATAACGGTTCCATCTGCTTTTAACCCTACGGTATAGTTAGATCCAGCAGAAATAGCAACAATATTGGTCCATTCATTAACATTTATCTGGCCATAATAGTTATCGCCTGTTGCCACGACGGTCCCATCTTTCTTCAAACCAACGGTAAATTTATATCCTGCAGATATATCGATAATATCCCGCCAATCAGCAACCTCAGTTTGACCTTTGTTATAACTTTTCGGATTAGTTGCAATAACGGTTCCATCAGCTCTCAAGCCAAGTGTAAAGTCATATCCTGCTTCGACTTTTTTGATGTCTTTCCAATCATCAAGATGATCCAGCTGACCATTCCAATTATAGCCTTTTCCAATAACCGTTCCATCTGCTTTCAGCCCTACAGTAAACTGTCCATTCGCAGTGATATCCACAATATCCTGCCAGCCTTGTACATCTGTTTGGCCATTCCAATTATCCCCGGTTGCAACCAGCGTGCCATCCGCCTTCAACCCAACGGTATGCCAGACGCTTGCAGCAATCGCAACAACATCTTTCCACTCACCAACATCAATTTGTCCATCCTCATTATATCCAGTCGCCACTACCGTCCCGTCTGCTTTTAAACCGACCGTAAAGCTTTCACCAGCAGCGATCGAGACAATATCAGACCAGGATGATACATCTGTCTGGCCATAATCATTCAAACCTGTCGCCACAACGGTTCCGTCCTTTTTGAGGCCAACTGTATGGGCAAATCCAGCTGCGACAGATACAATATCCGTCCAGTCTCCTACCTGTGTTTGTCTATTCTGCGTATCTCCCACCGCAACCACAGTTCCATCTGATTTTACACCTACGGTATGCCTGGCTCCAGCAGCGATCTCGACAATACCTTCCCAATGGTGTAAGCCTAACTGACCATTCCTATCATTCCCAACTGCAACCACCGTTCCATCTGCTTTTAAACCAACGCTATGCTCAGCACCTGCGGCAATATCCACAAGGTTGCTCCACTCACTGACATTTAGCCTTCCGTGTGCATCATTACCTGTTGCAACCGCTGTCCCATCTTTTTTGAGACCGAGCGTATGCTGGTTGCCAGAATCAACAGCAGCAATATTCGTCCATTGTGTTGTTTCATTATTGCCTCGAGGGGAGCTTGCGACAACAGTTCCATCCTCCACCAGTACAACTGTCAGTGAAGTCTCTGTTGCAACAATCCCTTCATATTTTTTCGCATCCTCCCTTGTCAAATGCAAAGCTGCATTTGCAGACTGAATGCTAGTTATGTTGTTTTGAAAAAGTTGACGAGGCAAAAAGTTCAACAGCAAAGTAATGATAACTGTTAAACTAACAATCTTTGAAAAACTCCTCATCTTCCCCACCCCTTTTTATATGTATTTTTACAGGCCGCTCTCTTTTATAATTTAAGCCCATACTAATCTACTTTATCAAATCGAGTAAGTAATTTAGCCTAATTTGGTAATTTTCCTTTAGGGAATTTCCTCCAATTTTAAAAGCCCAATCCTGTATTAATTGAAAAATGGAGCATAGGAACGTCCCATGCTCCTTCTATAATTAAACACCACTGAAATTCTTCGACTCCCGATTCGGACACAAAAACCCTCCCTATGTCCCAAACACCTCCAAAATAAACCTAGACACCCCTATGGTTTTATTACGGTAGGTTTGGAGGGAGGAGATGTGGAGTTCCTCTTTTGCTCTGGTTACAGCAACGTACATAAGGCGTCTTTCTTCTTCGATGGCTTCGTTGATTTTGTCTTCTCCGGATAAAATGGATATTCGATCATCGGTTTCATGTAAGGATGATTGGTGCGGAAGGATCGATTCGCTGGCTCCTATCAAATACACAACCTGGAATTCCAGTCCTTTTGATCCGTGTATGGTCATTAACTTCACAACATTGGGATTCTTTTGCTTTCTTAGCTTTTCCATTTGTTCATGATAGGACATCACTTGGTCAATAAATTGTAAATACTCCTTAACACTAGAAAAATTTCTAGCGGAGTTTTCCAATTCATCCAGGGTTTCTTCTACTATTTCTTCATAAAGTGTTGAGGCCGGCTTCGTCCGATCTAATAAATACCTGGTATATTGTCCTTTACCATTCCTAATTTCTTGAATGGCTGCAACGGGTTGTAGTTCCTTCAATTGCTTAATAAAGGCAACTTTCTCAGTCAAAATCTCTCTATGATTGGAACTGATCCACGGTAAATCTGTGATCTTTTCCAATAAAAGATCTCCCGGTTTCTGATTCATTCCAATATAATCTATAACCTTATCAGCCGACAGATATAAGGAAGGGAGTATACCCCTGAAAGCCGGCCAATGACCTGGATCACAGGATAGCCTTAAATAATCCAAAATGGGTTTTACAATTGGATTATCATAAAATAGCTCATCCTTCCCATATGTAACAAACGGAATTTCCTCTAAAACAAGTCTGTCAGTTATTTCTCTGCTAACAGCATGGGTACGAAAAAGAATGGCATGGTCGCGCCATTCCCGGTCAGACCTTTTTAAGGAATGAATAATATGTCTCGCCTCATCTTCCACTGTTTCATATGTGGAGTAAACAGGCTCTTTTCCCGATTGGTTGACCGCATACAAGTTTTTCTCGAACCTTTTTTTATTATGCTTAATGATTTCATTTCCCAGGCCCACGATGTATGGATTGGAACGATAATTAATATCCAGTACGATTTTCCGGCAACCAGAATATTCTTGAGGGAAACCTAAAATAATGTCATTTGTTGCTGCGCGAAACTGATAAATCGATTGACTATCATCCCCTACGACAAATAGGTTATTTTGAGGCAGGGCTAATTTTTTCATAATGACATGCTGGAGAACAGATGTGTCCTGGTATTCATCGATCTCAATATAGGTAAAGCGGCGTTGTAAATTTTTTAATATCGGCGGCTGTTTCTCTATTAATTGATAGGTGTGAAAAAGAATATCATCAAAATCCATCAGATTATTTTCTTCCTTATAATCCATGAATCTCTGAAACGCCTCTTGAACTTCCTGATCTACTAATGCGTTTGCTTTCGCCGTCTTAGGGAGTATAAGATGATTGGCCATATAGTTGAACTTTGCCAGCAAGATTTCCGGCTCATCACTAATGTTCATATCCTTTAAAATCTTTTTGATGATAAACTGTCTATGTTTATCATTATTGATAATCTTATGGGTGTATCCAACACTTCTTAACAGCCGAAGGAAGATCGAATGGAATGTCCCGACAAGCAAATTCCCCATCATTTCGGAAGTAATCCCTGGAATCCTTGAAATTCTCTCCGCCATTTCAATGGCTGCCTTTTTTGTAAACGTGACAATCAATATTTGCTGTGGTTTAACATTTTTCATAAGCATGAGATAACCAGCACGGGCGGTTAACACAGCTGTCTTCCCGCTCCCAGCACCTGCTAAAGTCAAAACCGGCCCATCTGTCGTTCTTACCGCCTCAATTTGTTTCTCATTTAAATAGATTCCAATTTTCTCTAAACTGCGAAAATAATAAGCATCTGGGTCGCGGGGAGTCACAATTCTTTGGCTCGTTACACTCTTAGCTATCTTGGCAATCGGTGTGGCTGGCGGCTTGAATGTGATGTTGGTCTCCATACTTGTCCTCCCCTCATTCAATAATTAATGACATGATCGCTTCTTTCAATCCTGTTTGATCTTCCCTGCATAAATCTCTCGCCGTTGTAATCTCATAAATGAATGTTTCAATAAGCTGATCGATTTCTTCAGCCTGACTGATCCGCAATAGTAAAATAGCTTGCAAGAAATGCCAACGGGGATTGGCTGGATCCAAATCAATAGCATGCCTTATCACTCTGCTGCATATCAAAGCATCCACTTGATTTCTATTCATCACCTGGGCAGTATATCCCCAGTACAACGCTTTATTTGGATTATCCCTGATGGCCAGCATATATAATTCTAAAGCTTCTTGAACTTTCCCACTTAAAAAATACAGTTCTCCAAGTAAGAAAGATGCTTCTGCTCTAATTTCAGCATGAGAGCTCTCCATTTCAGCAGTTATCTCTTTAAGAAATTCATCTATCCTATCATGAGTACTAGCTTCGCGGATCCGGTCCAAATCTGGATACGTTTCATCAAAGCGCTCCATACTTTGGGGATAGTTCTTCTGGTTTGGAATGGGTAATGGTTGATCATATCCATAGGATAAATAGACCTCAATATTTTCTTTACAATAGTTCAATATTTCTTGATTATGATAGAAAGTTGCCAGGTTCTCCAAGGTCTGAAGTGCTTTAAAGCAATCTTCAAATCTACCCATTTGGAAGCTGTACTCTATAAAAGACTGGATGGATTCAAGACTCAACCAATGATTATTGATAATCACAAGCAGGTCTTCCACATTCCCTTCAAGGATATGTCTCTCATGTGTTTCCCGCATACTTTTATTAAACTGCTCCATCGCTTGTTTGGATTGTTCTTCCGTTTGATTATTAAGAAGATCAATAATTTCTTGATGGACTCTTTCCTGCTGCTTCCGGTCTACCTTGGTAATGGCAATTTCTACACCAAATAATAAACCAAAGCCTCCTCCAAGAATCCGATTCAATCTCACTTCGAACTCTTGGCCACCATCGATCAGCGGAGATAGTTTGGCTGCAGTTTCTCTCGGAATCCAACCGATACTTTCATCATATTCGTTAAAAACACCAATCGCATTTCTGTCATGCTGGTTGAAGTAATCCCTTTCCATATAGATGTGATCATCAATCGAAAGTCTGTTTATCACTTCTTGTCTTCCCTCAAATTTCACCCCGGCTAGTCGTACAAGCTGTGTCATTCCCTCACCTCGACAATATTCAGCAATTTTATAAAAAAGTCTCTACTTTCCGACTTTTCCCATTACATTTCTGTATAATAGAATTGTATAGTGATTTCCAGTTAAATTCTACAAAATTCGAGGTGTATTCATGTTCAACTCCAAAAAAGACCGGTCCCTAACCCAATACGAAATAAATGAAGTCATGGGTTTTGTGACGAATACGATTAATCGAGCATTATCAACTGGCCAGGCACTTGATGTCATGGAAAAATACGACCTAGTTCTTGTTGCCTCTATTAACGGAGAGTACATACAAGGCTCTGTTTATCAATTCTCTCAATGTAACATAGTAAACAATGAATCAATTGAATTACACGAAACCCCATTGTTCGCAGCAGAACGCCATTATTTGAATATGGAAGATTTCCGTGACTACCTGAATGAGGAGCATTTGGAAACGATGGATCAAACGAATATCCAAGCAGTATTGCTCATGTCTGGTCTGATCCGAAGCTTCAAACTTCAACCAAACTAGTTTTAAAAGGTGGGAAAACAATGAATCATACATTAACTCAAAACGAAGAACAGCTTATTATAGATGCTTTAAAGAATTGCTTGCGCGAGACATACAGCAATATGTCTGAAAAATTCGAAACAATTCATGAACTTGATACGCTAGTCTCTTCATTCATGAATGATGGAACCGTAATGGTTGTCCTTTACAAAGCATCAGACTGCGTGCTTATGCTGGGATCACCTGTGGAACTCCCGCAGTATCCAATGTACACAGCACAATTAGACCAAAGAGAAGGCTTCAAAGCCGGTGCAAATAGCGAAATTCAAGGAACAAAATACGAAGCAATCGTACAATTCGCCCACGCCTGCCTCGAAAGTTCAGTAAAAAGAGGCTGACGGTTAGAGTCGGCTTACACAGGGCTCTTAACATGGAAGACAAAAACTCAGAAAAATACCCGGATAGGACTCATGTGAATGAAGTCCTGATCCGGGTTATTTGTGTTTCAATAGATATAAGGATGGTCTAAAATCAACAATCAAAGAGGGACATACCTGCCTCAGGAACTCAGACGGAAGAACCGTCCCCATGTCCCCTACACTGTTTCACTATCGTTCTTCAAATCTTTTATAAAGCTATATATGATGATACCCATTATGATGGCTAACGGGAATGCCGCAACAATGGAGATCGTTTGAAGCATGGTTAGGGTAGTCTCATTAAAGATAAGGGCGATCGGTAAAATGATAAAGATTAGTGCCCAAAATACTCGGATAAACTTAGGAGGCTCCTGGCCTGGTTCTAATTTTTTCAATGAGTATTCTGCTACAACAAGCGTGATGGCATCGAATGTGCTTGCGTAAAAGGCGATCATCGCTACTGCTAATAAGACAAGCGCGACACTGCTTATAGGAAGCTGTTGGAAAATCTGAAGGATGACTTCAGATGGACTGGCTCCTTCTGCGAGCATTCCGGCTGCATCTACGTTACCCTGTGTTTGGTGGAAGAGTCCGAAGTTGCCGAACACAATAAAGGAAGTGAATGTTCCTAATAACCCACATGTAAACCCGCCTAAAATAGTTTGTTTGATGGTTCTTCCTTCAGAGATTTTACCAATGAAGAACGGTGTGGCAACAAACCACGCAATCCAATATGCCCAATAGAATACCGTCCAGTCTTGAGGGAACCCTGAACCACCTTCTCCAGATACTCGAAGTGGATCCATCCATGTTGACATACTAAAGAAATCATTTGCTAATTTTCCGATACCCGTAATTCCACTTTCGATCATGAACCTCGTAGGTCCAAAGAATAAAAAGATTGCTATAAGTGCTAAAAAGATAATTACGCAGAGATTCGCGAGCTTAGAAATCCCTTTCAAACCTAACGTAACAGCAATTGTATAAACTAATGCGATGACCCCTAGGATGATGATCGTCAACGCTGTACTTTGAGGAATCCCAAAAATCGTCGATACGACTAAAGATAGTAATGGTGTTGCCAGGGAGAACGTAGTTGCTGTCCCTGCAAGCAACCCAACGATCGAGAAGATATCAATGAATTTACCTAACGCTCCATCAGCATGGTGTCCGATTGTTGAACGGCATGCTTCTGAAAGGGTTTGTCTTTTGCGTTTCTTCACATACATCATATATCCGTATGCAACCGCAGGCAGGATATAAAAACTCCATGGAATAGGTCCCCAGTGGAATAATGGATAAGTTGAAGCAAAATCCTGTTTCTGCGCCAGGCTCATATTTTCCATACCAAATGGAGTTGCACCAAAATAATAAGCCCATTCAATCAGTGACCAATATAAGATATCCGCAGCCATGGTTGAGGTGAAGATCATTGCACCCCATGCGAATGTGTTAAACCTTGGTTTTTCTAAATTACCTAGTTTCACATGACCGTAACGAGAGAAAGCCAACCATATCGAGATTAAAAATACGCCAAGGCCAAATACCATGTAAAACGAACCAAAATCACCGACAAAAATACTTCTCAAAAAATCAATAGCATTACTGCTAGCATTTGGATAGACTAATAGAATTACCGACATGAATATGATTAGAATTAGTGGAGCTAGAGTTAAAGTCCAGTCTATTTCCTGTTTAGTTCTATTTTTTTGCAAGTTCATACTTTGTTTCCCCCATTAAGATCTCCATACTTTTTTTATAATAATTTTTTGCATAACGGTACATAATGAGAGTGTAATCTCCAAACTTCACTCCCAATGCTTGTTTATATTGTGCCCACATGGACCATAAAAACCCGCCAAGTGCAATATAGATATATACTCTAAGGCGTTCTTCCTGAGTTGGACTTCTATCGAAATAATAGTCCATCAGCTTCTCAATTTGATCTTGATCCAGATTACCATATAGCGCAAACATGGAAAGATCGATCACTGGGTCACACATACCTGCATATTCCCAATCAATCAATTTCAGATCTCCATTCGGCAAGACTAGAAAATTATCAAAGTGAGCATCAATATGACAAAATACGGATGGGAGATCCATTTTCTTTAGGATTGAAAGAAGTTCACTCATCTTTGTCCTTACTGATGAATAATCTTCAAATAGAATAGCTCCGCTTTTATTGCATAATTCTTCATAAAATAAGATATTTTTCTCAACATCAAAACTATGAGGTACGGTTATATTACTATTGTGAAGCCTATTAAGAGTCTTCATGCTTTCAAATAGCTCCATATCGCTATTTATGTTCAAGCTTCTGGCTCCTGATTCGAATTCTGATATTTTAATGCCGCTCTTCGAATCAATATAGACAATGTGTTCAGTGATTTTTAAAGGTATAACGGCTTTTATACTGCCATATTCTTCATCTCTATTAATCAGCTGCTCTGTACCTTCTCCAGGGATCCGGCAAATATATTTTTTCTCATTAATAGTGAATAAGAATGATTTATTCGTCATACCCAGTTTCAATGGTTTAATATCTTTGATTTCATCTTCGCTAACTTTAAAGATCGAACTAATTAATGACAGCACTTTATTCCTGGAGTCTTCTCTGTATGTCGAATCAAAAACCCTTAGTTCTTCAAAACTTTCAAACTCATAAACAGTATGTTCGGGCTGTCGGTTCACATACATTTCTAATACATCTAGATTTCGCGTAAAAACATCTTCCCAATAAAAATCCTCTGATCCTGGCTGCTTATATGTCTTTTCTAACAAGGGCACGATTTGATCAGAGAACTCTTTCGAAAAAAATACCGGACCATACATATGCCACGAGTTGACTCCTCCTACTTCCACCCGCTTTATTCGGTCTTTACTATCAACTGTCAGACACCACTCTGCTGTTTCACCTTCTGCCTTTACGGCACTGTACCAGCTTTCAAACTCATACGTATTGAAGATATTCTTAGTCATATAATTATCACTAGACAAAATGTAGGTGTTCCTTAGTAAGTGACGTACATGGTGGAGAGTCGATAAATTATTTTTAGTGTCATATTCCTTGTTATAGATCAGCTTTACACCATATTTATCTATGAGATATTCAAACTTCTCTTTAAGATAACCAACGACAATCGTAATATCAGTAATGGACATTTCAATCAATTGTTCAATCTGTCGCTCGATCATTCTCTCACCGCGTACTTCCAACAAACCTTTTGGCGTTTCATAAGTAAGAGGGACAAAACGCGAGCCAAATCCCGCAGCCAGAATAATCGCATTATCAACTCGATACTGGTCCATTACATGATCTGCTTGATCTGTCAGTGAATAACCACTAGGGGATTTAAGTAATAGACCTTCCTGGATTAATAAGTTCAGCAATTTATTTGTTTTCCCTAAAGAAAAATCACAGATTTCTGAAATATCCCTTTGCGTTAGTCTATTATTTTTTTTATATTCTCTAATTATTTTCAAGGCATCTTTGTTCATTTCTGTATCATCTCCTATCCAATATCTATCATTTTATCTTTTTTTATGTTCATTTTCTACATTTTCTTTTAAAAAATGAACAAAAGACCGTAGATAATGACACGCCGTGACGATTTTTGACGTCTCATGTCTACCTTGTAACCGTCAACTAATCTACTAAAAACTTTTTCTAGTCAGTATTTCAATCCATCAGCCTGCCTGGATGCAAGGCACAGGGCGCCGCGGCTGGCCAGGGACACTTCACCTGATTTAGAGGGTTGTTGTCACTTCCGATCATCGAGACGGGCGATAATGATTGATGAGGATAGTGGTATGGAAAAAATCAGCAAGGAGTGAGGAGCGCCTGCAAGCTGATAGAGGTCTGTTTTAAACAAACAGCAGAAATGACCTAAAAAGCAGGCAGAAGGAAATAAAAGGAGAAACCTTTTGAAGAATGAAAGAATCCTGATTTCCCATCCTCATAATAGATGCCGCCTACATAAAATATAACAAAAGTTGCAGTCCAAAGGCTTATGACAAGCCCCCATAAGATATAAAAAAACCAGATCAGAAACACCACTCCGACCTGGTTTAAGATAAAGCATCCTATCAAAAATCTAGTGCTATCACTTAATAACAAGGGACATTCAACACCATTAAACCCCGGACAACCTGCCCAGCAAAACTACTTCGAATTCCGATGGAACGCGAGAAGCGTCCCTGCGTCCCACTACTTTCTCGGCCAATGGTCATCCATGAATCCGAATGCTCTCAGTTCTGGTATGTAATATTCACGATGTTTGAAGTCATGGTTCATCATAAGTTGGGATATGCTTTGATCCTTTTGCATGATCACATCCCACATTTTATGATAGTAGGTCGTGTCGGTACTGTTGTGCACATACCTTTCTGCCCATTGGTCCACATAAAGGTACCAATCAGCTTCCATTTGATATTTACCTAGTTCAAGAAAATCTTCCACTTCAGGTTCCTTAAATACATCGGGTTTAAAAGGACCCTTTAGTGATGCTAAAACCACCAATAGGGCGAATCGATTAATTGGTTTATTGATTATGGATGAATAAACATAGTATGGAACGATCCTAGTGAAAATATCGTTTGAAGATGTGTTTTCAAGATAGTGATATGCCTTTTGAAAATCAATCATTGTATTGAGCCTCCAGCCTTTACATCATAATTTTTGGTCTTAATAGTTTTCTGCAAGGTCACGAAATTCCCCTATTGTTTTTTCCGCTAAAATGACAAGGTTATTTGTCACATAATCAATGACATGTTGGGCGGTATTTTCCATATTGTCATAGTCTAACAGAAACACTGTATGCTTTAGCTTGACCACATGACCATCGACAAAAAATGTCGCGTATCTGCTTTTTTCATTGATTTCATTACAAAACTCCAGAAATTCTCCGATCGCATCCTCGCTTGGGATTTCCATAAAATGATCAACGGTAATATTGACGTAATTCTCATGGACTTCCCAGGTTAGATACAGGTTCCCACAATTTCTTACATCGATTAGTAAATTAAAAAGACCATAAATGTCGTATTCATCATTTGCTAATTGTTCGAATTCGACTGGCATGTCAATTTTTTTGAAATACTCCTTGAAATGCTCCATTAACGTTTCCATGAAAAACTCCTTAATAATCAACTAAATCTTCTAGGATTATAGCTTGATCCGCCATATAATAGGCAATATTGTCAAAGATCGTGCTAATCATGTTATCTGCACTTTTTTCCAGGTTGATCGTTGGAATAAAATCGAAGCTTTGCTTAACTTTGACCCAATTTTCATCAATAAAAAATCTGCATAGTGAATTCTCACTGTTCATTGCATTGATCTTGTCGAATAAAAGCCCTTTGCGGAAATCGCCTAGTGAATCCTTAAGAAAAACATAGTCAGTGATATAGACATCCACTAAAGATAACTTATCATCTACGAATAAGTGGATATAGATTTCCTTTTCTTCAAAATAGGAAGGCCCACCGTAAGAAATGGTAAAAGGCGATACAAACTTGGTGCAATCATCATCAAGGTATTCAATATGTTCTTCATATAGAAAATTCCGGCGGTATAACGCTCTATGGATATATGTAGCCAATAAATTCATTGTTCTCCTCCATATCTTATGTAAATTCTACTAGAACTTGATATTTGTGCTCATAGTCTGGATTAAGAGAATTGGCTTTTTCTAATAAACTCATCCTGCACGGCTCTTTAGTTTTAAGAGCGGCTTGATGGAGCAAAGAGTCATAATAGATTGCTGTCTTAGTATCATAGCCAGGGCTGATTTCCGCACCTAAAAAAATCCATTTATTCGCTTCCTCATACT
Source organism: Mesobacillus sp. LC4 (assembly GCF_053543455.1). Lineage (NCBI taxonomy): Bacteria > Bacillati > Bacillota > Bacilli > Caryophanales > Bacillaceae > Mesobacillus > Mesobacillus sp. LC4. The sequence continues at coordinate 378,216 of NZ_JBGCUB010000002.1, read as the reverse complement.
CTTCCAGAACCAATTTACACTGACCAATCGAAAAGAGGATTTTCGATAACAGTTGAAGATAGTCATGCCAATAAGCACTCTTCCCAAAAAGAGAATAGCTATATGCCTCTACAACAAATTCCTTCATTTCTGAAAAAAGTTTCTGAAGATCCTCCTCAGCAAACTCAGCATCTTCCCTATCAGCAGTCTGCTGCTGAATTCTTCTAGAATACATATCAAAGCGGTCTTCCATTATTAATAGATTTATTTTTCCTTGCCGGTCAAAATAATATGGTCTTTCTCCCATTTACAAACTCCTTTTCAGTAAGGTATCCTGCCAAATTTTTTACAGCCTAAATCTTTTATCGACATGATTACGGATAAATTGAGAAATAAGCCCTAAAAAGAACGCAGGTACTTTTCAGTGGTCTCTAAACTTCTGTTGATCCCCTCCAATTACCTTTAAAGAGCCTGTACGTTCCATGGTTTCATCCAGGATCCACTCTTTATATCCTGCTTTTTGGGAAAACCAATAGATTGAAATCCTATAGGACAGGAATGAGACAACATTTTTCTCTAACAATCAAAATAATGCATGATAGAACTAAGAATTAAAAAAGGCACGATAAGCAGTTAAAACCGCTCATCGTGCCTTTTCTCACAAAACAGCTTTTATATGGGGTGTTGGAGTATTTCTTACATTAATATTTATTACCTCTCCTATCATGAGATGGATTGATAATTTCTTTATTAAAGCCATATAAAATTTAAAGTCCACGTTTCTGAAGGCACCTGTCGAAAAGGCACCTACAAATCTACTGAATCCACGCTCCATCTGCTCCTAGTTTGTATCCGCCTATGGTTGTGTTATAGGCCATGGCCCCGCTGCTGTAGAGGTAGTACCATTTGCTGCCGCTTTTGATCCAGCCTGTTTTCATGGCTCCACTGCTCTCGAGGTAATACCACTTTGTTCCAGACTTGACCCAGCCGGTTTTCATGGCTCCACTATTCTCAAGGTAGTACCACTTGCCTTCTGACTTGAGCCAGCCGGTCTTCATGACACCACTGCCCTCAAGGTAGTACCACTTGCCTCCTGATTTCAGCCAGCCTGTTTTCATCGCTCCGCTGCTTTCAAGGTAGTACCATTTCCCTCCGTCTTTCAGCCAGCCAGTTTTCATGGCTCCACTGCTCTCGAGGTAGTACCACTTTGTTCCAGACTTGACCCAGCCAGTCTTCATTGCTCCACTTTCTTCAAGCAAGTACCACTTGCCTCCTGATAAAATCCACCCTGTCTTCATAACTCCATTGCCATCGAGATAGTACCATTTCGAACCATCCTGCAGCCAGCCTGTTTTTATGATCCCCGTACCAGGATCATAGTAGAACCAGTATCCATTCTCTTTCAACCAGCCTGATTTTATGACAGTGATTTTTCGCTCAACCTTGGCTGTGTTGCCTGATGAATCTGTACTGATATAGGTCAGCGTATAGCTTCCTGCCACGGATGTATTTACTGTGCCGTTAACGATAATTGAACTAGTTACATCCCCATCAGCGTTGTCTGTTGCTTTAACACCATATAGAGGATCGAAAGCATCCCCTAATTTTACCGTTTGGTCCTCAGCCCCAGAAATCACGGGTGCCTCCTGGTCAATAACACTTCCGGGACCATCCACTGTAATCGATACATTATCCAGAAAAACAGTTGTTGCAGCATTTCCGTCTTGAATGTTTCCGAGCTCAAAGACCATTTTTCCATCGTTGAAGGTATCTTCGGTCATTTCAAATGAATAGGTAAAGGTTTGCATTTCGTTTGTTAAATCAAAAGTTTGTGTTGGCGCATATGGAATGAACCAAGGATCTTCTGTCAGTTCTTTTCCGATGTTCACGTTGACTTTACGGGCATCGTTTGCTCGTGCATCAAAAGTTACGTTATAGGTTTTTCCTTTTTCAAAAGTAATTCCCTTCTGAAAAATTTGTGGTGAGTACGAAGCACCGCCTACCATCGTAATATCGACCTTTAATTCTCCGTTTTCTACATCAGCTGTTCCTTCAGCAACTCCGCTCCACTGGTCTCCCCACCATGAGACCCATCCAGCCATTCCTGCCTCAAAAGTACCGTTGTCTAGCTCTGGTGTAGGTTCTGGAGTTGTAGGTTCTTCTGGTTGTGATGCACCTGCTGTGATAATCTTTACATTATCAATAAAAATATCATGTGCATCCAAACCGTACTTGCCCATTTGGAACTTCAAGCTTAGTGTGTCATTCGCTGTCATATCAACGTCATAGGTAAAGCTTTTCATTTCATTCGTTAATTCAGTAACTTCGGAGAGATACCTTTTGTACTCGGCATTTTCCAAGGAGACAACGATTGGTCGGTCCGTTGTTGATCTTGCATCAAAAGAGACAGTATATTTTTGTCCCTGGCCAAATTTCAAGCCTTTTTGCTCAAGAAGAACACCCCACTCTTCTCCACCAGGATTTGTAATCGCTGCTTTCGCTTCACCGTTTGCTTCTGTTATTTGTGCCTGCGCATCATAGTGAATGTATTGTGACCACGGTTCTAGTCCATTGCTAAAATCACCATTGACTAACGATGGTATCACCAGATTCCCTGATAGATTCAGCAGCATAACATCATCAATATAAACATCTGAACTATTTCCACCCAAGTTGAATACTAACTGGCCCTGGGTGTCCGTCACTTCACCAGGCATTGTGAACTCAATCGTTTTCTTGTTCATTTCTTCAGATAAGTTGACAGTATTTGTTGAGTAAACAACTGTTCCATCCTTGCTTAAGAAATCTACTTGAATATCTCTTGGTTGATCTGCTCTTGCATTGAAGGTCAATTCGTAATCTTTACCTTCGAGTAAATTCATACCCTTTTGCGTTAACTGGATAGCAGTTGAGCTGCTTCCTCCATCAGCAATGGCGGCCTTGAATTCCCTGGTTGCTTCACTAACATTCCCTGTGGCTGAACCGTCATTTTGATTAAAATTCCAAAAAGTCATGCGGTCCATTGTTCCTTGGTCGAACGTACCATTATAAACATGGTTGCCATTTAACAGAGGTTCCTTAGCAGAATAATCCTGTTGGACTCCTGTAATATCTTCCACTCTAACATTCCCAATCCAAATTGGATTGTTCCCGTTGGCTCCCATATTGAACTCTAACCTTGCCGCCAAGTCCGTGTCCTGAATCATATCAAAGGAGAATTCATATGATTGGACTTCACTTGTTAATTCAATGATTTCTTCATTGGAATACTTTGCCCAGCCACGGTCAGCACCACCTGATACTTTGACCATCATATTCCGATTACTAGTGGACTTGGCATCAAAGCTAACTTTATACTTGCCGCCACTTGCAATTGAAAGTAATTGAATCTTTTGCAACGACCATAGTGCATTTCCTGGATTTTTAACCTCTACCTTGGCAAATGCCTCTCCATTAATGGTGTCAGTTGTTATCCCTCCGTCACCACCAAAGCTTGGCAGGTGCAGAAAGTTCCAGTATAGGGGATCCATAATTTGTGTTTCAGCTGAAATATCTGTAAAACCCTTAATATAATCATTGTCATAAATAAGATTGCCATCTGCTTGCGGCATCTTTGCATCTGCTGGCAATTCTACTTTCTCAACAGATGGTTCAACCGGTGTTTTATAGTCTCTTCCTGTCAATTCGTAAACACGTACATAATCTACTTCCATTTTACCAGGAAAAGTAGTTGTCGCATCTGGATCGCCGCCATACCAGCCGCCAACTGCAAGATTCAAAACAAGATAGAATTCTTGATCAAATGGGGCAGGGAAAGAGTACTTTTCGGTATTGTTTTTATCTTTGCTATACCAGTTATTCGAAGTTTGATAGAGATTTCCGTCAACATACCAGCGAATCTCGCCAGGCTCCCATTCTATTGAATATGTATGGAAATCTGTATTAGATTCTCCCTCAGGGAAGTGGTATGCTTCTGCTGTATGAACATTGTTAGGAGCTACTTGACCAAAGTGAAGGGCCCCGCCAACTTCTTTTGCATTTTTTCCTGCTGCTTCCATGATGTCAATTTCACCTGAAGCTGCCCAGCCGCCATAAACATCATTCTCAGGTAACATCCAAAATGCTGGCCAGTATCCTTGGCCACTTGGAAGCTTCATTCTGGCTTCGAACTTCCCGTACCTTTTGCTGAACAAACCTTTTGTTTTGAGCTTGGCAGAAGTATAGTCATATGAGCCAAACTCATCCGTGGTTTCTTCTTTCTTGGCTTCAATTACTAGATTCCCATCTTGAATATAGGAATTTTCAGGGGAGTCGGTATAATACTCTAGTTCGTTATTTCCCCACCCTCGAGCTACTCCATTTCCATCTCCATCGACAATCCAGTTTCCGATATCATATGACCACTTCGATTTATCAATTTCGGTACTATCAAACTCATCCGACCAAAAAAGTGTCCAATCTGAATCATTTGTTGAATTTGTCGCTGCTTCCGGTTTGATCGTAGGGGTAATTGCAAGTCCTAAACTTTGAAATGCTAATAAAAGCGTTAATAGAATAGTAAATGTCTTATTCAAACTTTTTCCTCCTTCGTTTTTAACCCTTTTGCTAGTCTAGTACGGTGCCTTTTGGCCCTATGCTGATTTCCTCCTTTACCCAAGCAAGAAAATAAAGAAGTTCTAAAACAATATCTACTAATCAAGTGAATTAGTTGAAGTCGTTTTAATTAATCTAAAGGATGTCGGCGCATTTATTTTCTTATTATGGGATTATTTATCAGTACCACACTTAATTTTATCCTTTTTCGATATGTTTCTTTAGGTTCTGATTTTTGTAAACGGTTTCATTGTTTTGGGGAAGAAACGGAAGAGACGCAGGGACGCTTCTGACGTCTCAAATAGAAATGGTTTTGAATAGAAAGGGATAAGTTAAAGTAGAGTGAATGAGGCTGATGGTCACTTTTTCATTCTCAAAAGGCTGGCGGAGCATATCAAGTGTCTTTTTCGAGAACTCGTCCAATTCATCTTGAAAAGGACGCCGCGGTGGACCAGGGAAACTTCACCTGGTTTGGGGTTGGTGCCACCTCCGTTAATTGAGACGGCCGATGCAGAATGATGGGGATGGGGATGGCGATATGGAGGAAAAGTCAGTGAGGAGTAGGGAGCACCAACCAGCTGATAGAGGCTTGTTTTTTCAAGCAGTGACTCTTTCGAAAGGGAAGGCAAAATAGTCGGGAATGTCTCAGCCAAAAGACTCTTTCCGCATCCTGGCGGCCCATCCATCAGTACATAATGGCCGCCGCTCGCTGCAATCTCAAGCGCTCGCTTGGCAAAATCATGCCCAATGATCTGATTGAAATCCCTTGTGGACACCATGGATTCCTCAATCATTTCCATTTCCGGCAGCAAGGGCAACAACTGCTGTCCCGCTAAAATATTCATCACATCCTGAAGGCTTTCAACATAGACAAGTTCCAAGTCATCGATTTCAATTCTCGGTATCGTTGGATCAAAAGGCAGGATTAGACGCTTTAACATCAGCTTCCTGGCTGCCAAAATAGCAGCAATCATTCCCTCTACAGGATGAACCGTCCCATCCAGAGATAAAGCACCGAAAAAACCAGCATCCATCGGAATTGGATCCTGTATAAAACCACCACTCTTAAGAATGCCAATCGCAATCGCAAGATCAAACAAAGGCCCATTCTTCTTCTGCTCAGCTGGCGACAGGTTGATGATTACTTTCTTATCAACCAGTGGAAAACCGAGAGTGTGCAACGCCGCCGTCACCCTCTCCTTCGACTCCTTCACCGAAGCATCAGGCAGCCCGACAATCACAATTGACTCGAACCCTTCCTTCACCTGTACCTCTACATCAACACGATAACCCTCAAGACCTTTCAAACCGATACTTGCAACCTTTACAGACATAGACATACCTCCAGACGGTTTAATATTTTTGATAATTTATAGGGTAAAAGCAAAATTAAAGAAGAGAAATCGTAGAAATCATAAAGAGAGACGAAAGAAGTAGTTTATATTTGGAGAAAGTCTCATAGAAAAAGAAGGATGAAAAGCAGAAGAACAACTCACAAGAGGAGAATGACAAAGTGGATAACAACCATCAAATCTATCATAAACCAAACATTAAAAATAAGCACTTATTATAATCCAGGACTATAAAATATATTCAATAGACTATTAATAATCAGTATAAATACCAATAAGTCAGCATGAAACCCCAGACCATAACCAAACTATTCCACCCCCGAATGAGACGCGAGAACCCGTCACTGTGTCTCCCTGTATCTCGGGTCTGATCTGTAGTAAGGCTAAATAGGAAGTTACTTTAAATCATTTATTTATTCTTTAAATTACACATTTTGGTTATAATAGAAGGTAATGAATATACAGTAATAAAATCTAGAGAGGAGGCTATATTAATGAGAATTTCTACTCTCCATATAGAAAACTTTAAGCTTTTTAAAGAAAAAAAACTCAATTTTAATGATCAGTTCACTTTAATTATTGGGAATAACGGAACTGGTAAAACTAGTATTTTAGAAGCACTAACAGTTGGATTGGGAGGTTATTTAGCTGGTTTAGATGGAGTACAAACTAGAAATATTATTTATGATGAAATCAGAAAAGAGTGGGACAAACCAGGGGATGCGACCATAACAAAAGAACCTCAAATCCCAGTAGTAATTAAATGTGAAGGAACTTTAGCTGATAAATGTATTATATGGAAAAGAACTAAGGACTCCATTAAAGGTAAAACGACGAGATCTCAAGCAAAAGATATAATACAAACAGCAAAAGAAATGCAACAGGCGATTGTGAAAAATAAAGATCATTCTATTATTTTGCCCGTTATATCGTATCAAAGCGCAGGGAGACTATTTTCACAAAAGAAAAATAAATGGGTGGATCCATTTAAACGAGAAGATATGTCAAGGTTTATTGGATATACTGATTGCCTTGAATCTGAGTCTAATATTAAATTATTTGTAAACTGGCTAAGAAGAATGACAACAATTCAACTACAGAAGAGAAAAAAAATCGGTGAATTAGATGCAGTTTTAAATGCAGTTGAAGAGTTTATGAGAGGTTTAGTTGAAGAAAATGAAGAAGTAAGCATAGAGTATGATTTCGAAGAAGAGGAAGTAATGGTTGAATTTGGAGAACAAAGAATACCGTTAAGAATGATGAGTTCAGGCTATAGGAGTATAATTGGAATGGTTGCGGATATTGCTTATCGTATGGCAATACTAAATCCGCAGTTAAGGGAAGATGCCATTAAAGAGACTCCAGGGGTAATTGTAATTGATGAATTAGATCTTCACCTGCATCCTAGGTGGCAATGGAAGATCGTGGAAGATTTAAAAAGAACATTTCCCAAGGTCCAATTTATTGCAACAACACATGCTCCAATCATAATTTCCTCATGTAGTGACATAGAAATTATTAACTTACATGAAGAAAATAATCATATTGAAAGCTCAAAAGAATCTAATCCATACGGCTGGCAAGTAGAAGATACTCTAACAGATATTATGGACACCTATTCTAGGAGCCCTGAAGTTCAGAAAGAAATAGACGAACTAGAAGAATTATATAGTCTAAAGGCTTTAGGAAAATTAGATTCCGATCAAATAAATTCACTTAAGGAGAAAGCCAAAAAGTTATTGACTCTTTTACCAGAAGGAGATCCTGCAGTAACTTTAGCAAGAATAGATGCAATAGGAAAATTGGCAAAGGAACGAGTCGATGATTAAAGTACAACGAAAAAAAATACCAAAAAGTCTTCAAGATAATGCTGAGCAATGGACTGAAGATCTCTTGAATCAAATTAAACTAAAGGGTAGTTATTCTAAAGTAACCTCAACTTATAAAGAACGCTATAAGCAAGAGGATGTTAAGGAAACATTAGAAAGGATGTATGGTGAAAAGTGTTGTTATTGTGAAACAATAATTGGCGTAGCAAGCTATGAACATATTGAACACTTAAAACCTAAGGGCTTAGAAAAATTCCATCATTATAGTTTTAATTGGGATAACCTACATTGGGGTTGCCAAATTTGTAATCACAAAAAATTAGATCAGTGGAATGATGAGGCTCCAATATTAGATCCCTGTATTGATGATCCAGGACAACATTTAGATTTTGATTTATCTACTTGTGAGGTTAATCCATTAGCAGATTCAGCAAGGGGCATTACAACAATTAATCACGTCAAATTAAATCGGCAAAAATTAGTAAGGGCTAGAAAAAGAGTTAAAAATAGAGCTATGGGATACATTTTGCAGATTCAAAAAACAGAAAGTCCGGTTGACGATGAATTTTATAAACGAGAGTTAAAAAAAATGGTAATTAGTGATCCTGAAAATGGTGAAATAGCCGAGTATTCGATGTTGATACAAAAAATAATTAAGACATATCTTAAATAGAATCCATGGAAACATTTCCTATATACCTTTAAGGGTCAAAATGAGATGTTAATAACTCTAATCTATTACTATTTTTATTTTTGTGAAGAGTATATTAATAGTTCTTGTTTTTAATATTTGAGAGTCAAAATATGTTATGAGGGAGGGGAACTGCTGAGTTTCTATCCTTTCTGGTGAGACGCAGGGGCGGTTCTTCTGTATCAAAATCTGTAATAAACTTTCGATTTTTGAGACGCAAGAACCGTGCCCATGTCTCATTGAGAGGTGTAGGATGACGGAGCTATTAACGATTCGGGAAGCCACCGCAATCTTACAATCTTGCGGAATAGAATGTCATGTCAGTTCCATGAAGTAAAGAAATGGGCTATAGAGGGGAAAATAAAAGCGAAGCATGAAAATAGAGTTTACATAATTGGAATTCCTCGAATTACTTTGGAAAGGCAGCTAATATAAAATTGGAATATGTGATGAAACAAAGATAAGTAGGCACTAATTCAGGAGAACAAAGAGATTAAGGATAGAATTGTACAGTAAGAGAAGGAAAACAAAATACTAAGACAAAAGTTATCTTCCTTAAAATAAAGCTTCTAAGATTAATAGAATTCCCCTGCAACTGGTCAAATAGGCAGGGGAATTCTAATGAAATTTGTATTGGTAAAGGCCTTGGCATTCGGTGGTAAATCCCCTGTTATCGTGTGGTAAAAAAGATGGCTCGGATGGTACATTTGAATGGCCGTAATCAGATTGAAACCCCATAGGCCAAAACCGCTGACTTAATTCTTCTCCGGCAATCAAAAATTTTGCGTTTGGAGGAAGAACATAAAATCAAAAGGCACGATGAGCAGTTAACACCGCTCATCGTGCCTTTTTTCGCGCAACAAGAGAACCGTCCCCGTGTCCCTCTTTCGACTCCCGAATGAGACGCAAGAACCGTCCCCACGTCTCGCCCGACTCCCGAAGAGACACGAGAACCGTCCCCGCGTCCCTGTGTCTCTCCGAGAGCCTTAATGAGCTCTTGTTCCTTTTCATTCAAGTCATCCATCGCTTCTTGTAAAATCAACATTGTTGCTTTATCACAGAGAATATCTTCTATCATTTGGTCATCTTCAAAATCAGATCCTAGTTCAATCAAACGATTGATTGAATCTTCTTTGCTTGGGATAAAATCAACCGTTTCTGCTTCATGGTCAACAGCAATCCGTCCAACCTTTATATCCTGTTCCAGGTACCTTTGACGCCGATCCATTCGGTAATACTCTTTGTAAATCTCTTCGCTTACTGCGACCTGCTCTTTGCCGATTTTGATAAAAAACTCGCTCATTCTCTTTTCCTCCCGTGGCACGGCAGGGAGCCGTAGGGGAAAAAGAGACAAAAAAATAAGCCGGACACAGAACGCCCAAACTGCATTAATTTGCAGGGCGTACTATGTCCGGCTTATAGGTAGTTCACACCACGACTCCATTGCTCGGTACCGATTATTTTTGATTCAATGTGCATTCACTTGCTAGATGATCATTTCTTCTCAAAACATCAGATCATCCGGCATGGGTAATGCATACGATTCCTCGCTCGGTATTATCGTGGTATGAACTTTTGGTAAAAATTAAAAAGGCCCAGGTACATCAGTTTTACTGATTTCCCGGACCTTAAGGTAGAATTAAATTGCAACTCATGGCGAATCGCTAACTCCTTTTAGTCTCGTTATTGGTTTTCCACTAACTTTTTTAAATTCACCTGTTGCGAGTTCAACTTCCCAAACCCGCTTACATCTAGCACACTTCGTTTGTACGGTACCAGCAGCTTCATTCCCTTTATCCAGCAGCCTGTAACCACAAGCAGGACATTCAACTCGCATAACCTTAGCTTCTCTTATCATTTGTATCCTCCCAACTGTATTGAAGCTTTTTATAATTATTTGTTATTTCAATATTAATATTTCACACAAGAACGTATGTTCTGTATAGAGTCAAAAAAAATAAACCCTCCGAACTTATATAGCTCAGAGGGCTAAATCACTGTATTCAGCGTCATACTTAGTAGTTATATTATTTATTACGTATTAAAGTCTAATTGGTTATAAAGTCGGTTTAAATATTATTTGGATACCTTATGTTATCCTTTACCGTAGTAGGAGTGTTACTTTGTAGTGATAGTTGCTAATCTTACTGTAAGTTGTAACTGCTAAATTAAAATTAGTCCTGCCCACTATATGATCCGTGCCCACGGTGCCTAAAAATACTGCTGAAAACTGAGAGGCTAATATTCATCTCTCCAAATACTAATTTTTTAGTTTATAATATTTTTAATCTCATCTCTCCAAATTTTATAGCCATACCCATTTAAATGAATCCCATCATATGTATAATTATATAAAAGTACACCATTTGGAGCTAATGGAATATTTAAATCTACAAAAATTATGTTTTTTTGTATTGCATAGTCCTTTAAAAGCTGATTTAATTCCCTAACTTTTTTGTTTTTATCCTTATAATCTTTCTCTTTTGGAGAAACAAATAGAGTGGATTGTATTATAGGTACAATTTTTCTTGAATCTAATTCATCAATAATATGTTTATAATTTTTAAAAATAGTCTGTACATCTAATCCCTTTTCAATGTCATTTATTCCTCCCATTATAAAAACCTTATTGGGATTAAGTTTATAAACATAGTCTAATCTTTCAACAAAACCTAGCGTTATATCACCTCCTATTCCTCTATTAACTATTCCCTTTCTTCCCATTAACTCTTCCCAATTAACACTATAAGTTATTGAGTCACCCAGCATTACAACATCTGACTGCTTAGTTTCATATACATCATACTTACTAAGTTGAACCAAATATTGATGATTTAGTAAATATAAAGGTTCACTATCATTCGAAATAACATTCTCAACTCTATTTAAGATCTTATCAACCAAGCTATAATGATTTGTTAAAAAAACTAAGATAGTTATGGTTATAACATTTAGAAATAAAGAAATATAAAATCCCACTCAAAAAAACCCTTTCATAAAAATTATTTGTAATATAAATAATTTAGTAACATTAAACAAAAGTTGACATCATAGACTAAAACTATCTTTACAGATGCTGGGTTGTGTGAAAATTTTAAAAAGATGATATTGTTTTTATAGGTTAGAATACAACAGTAGGATAATAATACTAAACAGATATTTTTTGTATTAAAAACAGTGTGAGTACAAGGTAAATAAAAAAAGCCCGCCAAGCCAAAGGCCCAGCGGGTTAATCTTTTAATCTCTACTAAACAAATCCCTTGTATAAACCTTATCTTCTACTTCACGTAAATCTTCTGATAATCGATTCGCTACTATTACATCGGAAACTTTCTTAAACTCTTCAAAATTATTTATAATCCTAGAATTATAGAATGTCTCCTCATGAAGTGCTGGCTCATACACAACTACTTCGATTCCCTTAGCTTTAATTCGTTTCATAACACCTTGTATTGCCGACTGTCTAAAATTGTCTGAATCCATCTTCATCGTAAGTCTATAGACTCCAACAACCTTAGGATTTCTATTTATTATCATGTCTGCAATATGATCTTTCCTTGTTCTATTTGCATCTACTATTGCTCCCATGATATTATTCGGTACATCCTCATAGTTAGCCAATAATTGCTTAGTATCTTTAGGCAGACAGTATCCTCCATAACCAAATGAAGGATTATTGTAATGGTTACCTATACGAGTATCTAAACCAACACCATCAATTATTTGTTTAGTATTCAAACCTCTGATCTCTGCATAAGAGTCTAGCTCATTGAAGAAAGCAACTCTCATTGCTAGATAAGTATTTGCAAATAGTTTAATTGCTTCAGCTTCTGTTGAATTAGTAAATAAGACATCAATCTTTTCTTTAAGGGCACCCTCTACTAACAAATCAGCAAAAACTTTAGCTCTTTCAGACTGTTCACCTACAACAATTCTCGATGGATATAAGTTATCATATAAAGCTTTACCTTCTCTTAAAAACTCTGGAGAAAAGATAATATTTTCTGTCTCAAATTTTTCACGGACTGCTTCTGTATAACCTACTGGTACTGTAGATTTAATAACCATCACTGCATCTGGGTTAATAGATAAAACGTTCGCAATAACAGCTTCTACTGTTCGTGTATTAAAGTAATTTTTTTCCGGATCATAATTGGTAGGCGTAGAGATTATTACGTATTCCGCATCCTTAAATGCTTTATAGTTGTCTGTTGTTGCGGTCAGGTTCAATTCTTTTGATGCTAGAAATTCTTCTATCTCATTATCTATTATTGGAGACCTTTTATGATTTATCATTTCTACTTTTTCCTGGATGATATCTAATGCAATTACTTCGTTGTGTTGAGCTAATAATATAGCATTTGATAAACCCACATAACCTGTTCCTGCGATTGTAATTTTCATCTGCACATTACCTCTTCCAAATTTTCAATTGCTATTACTTAAATTAACTCTTTCCAAATTTATTCATTTAAAATACTCTGTTTAATTAATACTATATTGATTCTCAAAATACTTCTGGTAATCACCACTAATTATTTGCTCCCACCATTCTTTGTTGTCAATATACCATTGAATAGTTTGTGCAATTCCGCTTTCAAATGTATAAGTAGGAATCCAGCCTAGATTTTCTAACTTAGTGGGGTCAATTGCATAACGTTTATCATGTCCTAAGCGGTCCTTGACAAACTCTATCAACGTCTCTGATTTCCCTAGTGTTTTGATAATCGTCTTAACAACCTCTAAGTTTGTTCGTTCATTGTGACCACCAACATTATAAACTTCCCCATTAACACCTTCATGCATAACTATATCAATCGCAGCGCAATGGTCATATACGTGTAACCAATCACGAATGTTTTTCCCATCACCATAGACAGGCACATTTTGATCATTTAAGACCCGAGAAATTGTTAATGGAATCAATTTTTCTGGAAAATGATATGGTCCATAATTATTAGAACAACGAGTAATATTCACAGCCAACCCAAATGTTTCATGATATGCCCGAACTAATAAATCAGATGACGCCTTGCTAGCACTATAAGGGCTATTGGGCTGTAAAGGTGTTTCTTCTGTAAAAAATGTTGTTGGATCAAAATCCAATTCACCATATACTTCATCCGTCGATACATGTACAAATTTCGTTACTCCTACTGCTTTTGATGCATCTAACAAAACTTGTGTTCCAAGTACATTCGTTTGAACAAAAATTCCTGGGTCAGTAATTGAACGATCTACATGGCTTTCAGCAGCAAAGTGAACAACGTAGTCAAATTTTTCTTTTTCAAAAAGTGCCGATATAGTTTCACGGTCAGCTATGTCCGCTTTTACAAAGATATAATTGTCTTTCTTTTCTAAATGCTTGTGCTTTGTCAAGTCCCCTGCATAAGTTAATAAATCCAAATTATAAATGTCATATTGAGGGTATTTATCCACCATAAATTGAACAAAATTCCCTCCAATAAAACCGGCTCCACCTGTTACGAGAATTTTCTTTCTTGACACTTATTTCACCTCTTTTTTAATTTCATTTAAATAATGTTCAAGTGCATCTTGCCATTTGGGTAATGGACGAAAACCATTGTCGACCAGTTTTTGTTTTGACAATCGAGAATTCTGAGGACGAATTGCCTTTGTTGGGTATTCTTCTGAAGAAATAGAGTGTACCTTTACTCCATGACCAGCTTGTCTAAAAATTTCCTTAGCAAATTCAGCCCAACTACAATAACCTTCATTAGTTACATGGTAAATTCCATATTTATCACTTTGAACCATATCTATTAAAAGGCGTGCTAAATCAAATGTATAAGTAGGAGAACCAACTTGGTCACCAACTACATTCAATTCATTTCGGGATTCTGCCAACCTTAGCATTGTCTTAACAAAATTATTACCATTTGTTCCAAAAACCCAAGAAATACGAATAATAAACCATTTATCTAATAATGATTGAACTTTCTGCTCACCATGATATTTCGTTTCTCCATAGTATCCGATTGGATTGGGTTCATCAGTTTCGTTAAATGGCGTTGCTCCTTTTCCACTAAATACATAGTCTGTGCTAATATACATAAACTTTGCATTAATATCATTAGCAACCTTTGCTAAGTTATATGTCCCTTCAACATTCACATTCCAACATATACTTCTATCATCTTCAGCTTTATCAACAGCTGTATATGCAGCACAGTGAATAATTGCATCTGGTTTCAATTTATTTACATAATCAAGAACTTCCGCTTTATTTGTAATGTCTAATTCATTTGAACCTACACCTACCATGTTTAATCCACGTTTAAATCCCTCTTTAACTACATCATAACCGAGTTGACCCGTAGAGCCTGTAACTAATATCCTCATAGCATTACTCTCCATACCTGAAGTTGTTCTCAGCACTCTTTAATAGAGGTGCCAATTGATCTTTTTCAGATAATATAGGCTTAATATCCATCGGCCAATCAATTTCAATCTGAGGATCATTCCAAATTATCCCCCGATCAAGCTCTGGAGCATAAAGCTCGTCCACTTTATATTGAACTTCTGTATTTTCCGCTAACGTGATGAACCCATGTGCATAACCTTTTGGAACTAATAATTGCTTTTTATTTTCAGCATCCAATTCAATTCCAAACCATTTTCCAAAACTAGGACTTCCTTTGCGAATATCAACAGCTACATCATAAATTGCCCCTCTTGTACATCGTATTAACTTTGTCTGTGATTTAGGATTTAATTGATAATGCAATCCTCTTAAAGTACCTTTTGTAGCTGAAAATGATTGGTTATCTTGTATAAATTTTATATCAATTCCACATTCCAAAAAACTTTTTTCATTATATGTTTCCATAAACCAGCCACGATGATCACCAAACACAGTTGGTTCAACAATTATTACACCATCTAAATTTGTTTTAGTAAACTTCATTTCTACCTCACTTCTTTCAATTAATATTGAATTTGTCCATTAGCTACCTTCATTAAATATTGTCCATATCCTGTTTTGCTAAGTTTTTCACCACAATCCCATAATTGTTCTTGAGTAATCCAACCATTAATATAGGCGATCTCTTCAGGTGCAGCAATCTTTATTCCTTGATGTTCCTCTACTGTCTTCACAAAATTTGTTGCTTCTACTAAACTTTGATGTGTTCCAGTATCCAGCCATGTAAACCCACGTCCTAACAATTCTACTTCTAGCTCACCCAGCTTTAAATATGCTTCATTTATAGAAGTAATCTCTAGTTCTCCACGTGTAGATGGTTTTACATTTTTCGCAACTTCAACAACGCGACTATCATAAAAATATAGTCCAGTTATTGCATAATTAGATTTTGGAACTTCTGGTTTTTCTTCTACACTAATTACCTTGCCATTTTCATCGAACTCTACTACACCGAATCGTTTTGGGTCCTGTACATGATAACCAAATACTGTAGCTCCACTTTCTTTGGCAGCTGCCCTTTTAAGTATTTTTCTCATACCACTACCGTAATAGATATTATCTCCTAATACCATGGCAACTGAATCTCCACCAATAAATTCCTCACCAATTAAAAAAGCCTGAGCTAATCCATCTGGGCTCGGCTGTATTTTATACTCAAGATTTATACCGAATTGTGATCCATCTCCTAGTAAGGATTCAAAACGCGGGGTATCTTCTGGTGTTGAAATAATTAATATGTCTTTTATTCCTGCAAGCATTAATGTTGATAGTGGGTAATATATCATGGGTTTATCATAGATTGGAAGAAGTTGTTTGCTCGTTACCATTGTTAATGGATATAGACGAGTACCACTTCCACCTGCTAACACAATTCCTTTCATAGAACTAAATCCCCTCTCAAAATTTATTTTATAAATGATCTTATGTTGATAAAGCTAAAAATGAATTTATTGTGCATAGACAATAAACACAACTTCCACTAACCGAAATAAATTACAATAATGATACGTTTATAGAAAAATGTTAAGGATGGATCAATTTGTTAAATAAAAGAATATTCTTAACTATACACTTATTACACTCCTGATTGCTTAAACAGTTTTGATAAATCATCACGTAATGTATTAGAATCTAATTTACTATAAAGATAGTCAATCTGATTCTTAATCATTTCGTCATCCAACTTAGAAAAGTCAACCTCTAAAAGCTGCTCAATCACTTCCTGAGAGAATCTATATTTTTTTATCTCACCACCAGCAAATATTGCATATGGTGGAATATCTTTAGCTACAATAGATCCTGCAGCAATTACAGCACCTTGCCCAATAGTAACCCCAGATAATATCAAAGAATTTTCTCCAATCCATACATCATCTTCTATATAAATTGTACCTTTAGTTATTGTCTCCTCTTTTTGTCCACAAATATATCTTTTGAAAGGGTAAGTAGATAATCCATTATATGGGTGCTCTCCTCCTAAAAGAAATTTCACATCCTCTGCAATGGAACAGTATGACCCGATAATAAGTTGTTCATGAATGTTGCCGTATGTCTTAATATTTAATCTACCATATGTTTTTTTACCGACTGATACTTTTTCTAGTGGAAATAAATTGGCAACAATAGTGAAGTTATGTTTATTGTTCTTTCTCCAATTCCTCTTAGAAATCCACAAGTTTACCCCATGTGTTATTTTGTTAACTATCGTATTAATCATATTCGGACTCCTTCTAACATAAAATAACGTTCTCTATTTAATATAGAAAAAACTATATACGTAATCTAAACTTTTTATAAATATATAGCATGTTTTCTGTATAAAATATAATATTGATAATTATTATAATAGTTAGTGCAATAACAAATATAATAATTGCGTTTAATGTCCAGCCAATAAAACTGAGTTCAAAATCAGGGACAAATCGAGAGATTAATACAATTAATATTACAGATAATAAATCTATACATATATGTTTAATAAAAAACTTAAATGAATAACCCTTTATTATATTTTTTAGATAATTAGCGAAATAAAGTGTACGATATGTCATCGCTAATAAAGTTCCAATAGCCACACCAACAATATCATATTTTAGTACTAAGATGATTGATACTCCAATATTAATTAACATTTCAATAAATGCACTTGTTTGTGTTTCCTTATAATGTCCAGCAGCCCTAACTAACGCGTTATAAGGTAGTCTTAAACAAAACGAGGCCATGGCTAAAGTGATTAAATAGCCAAAAATAGGTTGAAAATAGTTCGCATCGTTAACCCCATCAGTATAAATCATAACAAATTTTACTATTAACAAGCCACAGCAAGAGAAGATTAATGTTACTATAGTATGAATTAACCATTCAAACCGTAAAAATTGCATAGTAACATTAGTTTCCCTATTTGCAAGCATATTTCCAAAATACGAGGCAAAACCTCCTGAAACAACAGATTCGAAAAGTACTTTTAAACCATTTGTTATCATATAATATATGGAATATATTGAGACACTAATTAATGATGTTTTTGAAAAAACAGTTAAAACCATAACATCTGTATTATTTACAACAAAGTATGCTAAATGTTGAGCTATTCCATTCCACTTTTGTTTAATTGGCTCTTCACTATATGTTATTTTTTTATTTATTGTATAATTTGAATTAACATACAGCATTAATAACAACGGTCTTAAAATATTAACTAAAGTTGAAATCATTAGAACAAAATGAATTGAGAATCCCTTGAGGATAAATATAGCAATAAAAACTACATTTAATATAATTACTAGCAAATCAACTATTTGCGTAATATAACTTTTTTGATCTGCTATTAGCAGTAGTTTGTTTACTATACCAAAAAAATATTGAGCAATTGTACTAAAAGCTATTATAAAAATAAGTGATGCTATAAACCAAAACGAATGGTCCGAAATCAGTTTAGGATAAACCAAAATTAAGATGGATAAATATGCAATAAATACAATAGCTATTTTTGTGAAAAATTTAGAAGCACTTCTATAGATTTCACTAACTTGCTTAGTATCTTTTTCTGCTAATGGTTTATAAAGAGAGGATTGTACTACTGCACCTATCCCAAAATCTAATAATGCTACAAAACTTAAAAATGCCATTATGGATACTACTAAACCATACGTAGTAGAACCATAATGACTTAAATATAAACCGGGTAAGATAAAGCCACTCAGTATTGCAACTAATCGTCCCCCTAATGTGGTTATTATATTGAAATATAATTTTCTCTTCCTGTTAATAAGTACCCGCCCTCTCACACTTGTTCATATTCACTTCTTCAATCTTAAATTAAAACTCAGAAATATTTAAATTCAATTTGTAGAAATCACTAAGTTGAACTAAGTGCATTCATCCAATGTTTACACTCAACATATTGACGATGAAAAATGTCTAGGTCTCCTAAGTATCCTCTTCAATCTAGCTTCCTATAACTTTTCCAAAAGCTGAATTTAGAAGAATTTAAATTATACCTTAACTTTTAGAAGCTGCCTTACTTAAATTTTTTTTCATCATTTAATTTTTATTTTGCTATTACGCTTTTTAGATAAATCTATATAAGGCTTTATACCATTATCAAGTTTAACCCTTTCTAATAAATAGAGGAAAATAAAGATACAAATATAGACTACAAGAGAAATTATATAGTTTCTACCAATAACAAAAGCACCTTTAAGTAAGTATTGATATATAGTAAATATTAAAAATAAATGACTTACCTTAAATTTATTTCTTCTAAAAAGGTAAGTTAGAACAAAATTTATAAATAATGCATGAATTATTACTCCCATAATACCAAAATCTATAAAAACTAAACCAACATAGGTATAAAAACCACTCCCCCAGCTTCCACCAATAGAAGCTTGTGGGTATGAAATATCTGCACCAAATAACTCAAATATCCTTCCAAATGAATAAATGCCATAGGTATGCATTGAAATAGGAAATACACCATAATTAAAAACAAGCGGTGATTGACCAAAGTATTCAATTAACGAACGCATAGAATTAACGTCAAAACTAGTAGATTCAGAAAATCTACTTATTGTAACTACAATAGAATACAATAAAAAAATACTACCAAGTGTAAGAAAAAATACTCTTATCTGACGTTTATTCTTTTGGGAAAGTGATTTACGAAAGAATATATACATCGCAATAAAAAGAATAAAAAAGTCAAAAATCATCCCTCTAGAGACATTCTGCATCGCTGTCAATGAAATCTCAGCTACAATGGTGATTAATAGTAATGATCTTAACTTTGGATTGTAATCATATTTAAGAAAAATAAAAAATATTAGCATAGCAAAAGTTCTAAAATAACTTGTATAGTTTAATGCAACTCGTTCTAAAAAGTTATTATAAGGCCTATCTGCTAGATCGTCATAATACATATTTCGTTGTAATGCCCAATTATTTTCAGTAATTAACTCTGCTACATGAGGCAAGTATATAAAAATCGAAATAATTGAAAATCCTATATATAAAAATATTAGATAGTTATATACTTTATAATAAGTAATTTCAACATTATTTACTTTAAGATTATTTTTACTATTAAAAAATGGCAAGAAAGTTATTGAATATGAAAGCAATAATATTATGAACGGAAAGAATGTTATTTCGGGTAAATACATAAGATTGTTTTTTACTATAATTATAGAAAATATACTAATAACAAAGTATACAGTTAGTAACATTAATCCGAGTGATGTATCATTACTTTTTGATCTATTGATTATTAAACTTAACAAGATACTTCCTAAAAGAATTACAGAATAAAATACTGCGCTTTCCATATAATAATTTACCTTTCTTGTGTTCTAAATCCATAATAGTTATTTTTAATATGTTCTTAGACATTTTCTGTATAATTCGGACATTTACGTCCTAGTCATATATTAGAATATATGCCTTCACTTCACGCAACTATATTATGGTCAAATGAAGAGGAAATTTTTTGCCTCGAACGTTTTAGTTCTAAAATGTTCTAATTTTAGATCACTAGGTTAATCATTCATAAAAACTAAAAACTATAAGTTTCGCTTAAATAAAAGAAAGTGTTAATAAAATAAAAAATTCGCGAGTAGTGATTTTATTCAGATTATCACATTTACCCAGTCTCATTTACCCACTTTTCTTATTAACAATAACCTTATTTAAAACTGAAGAAGCAATGTTTTTAGGATAATAAAACAATGCAATTATTAACTTTGCAATTAACTGCTTATTATTACTAACATTTGAAAATACAGTATACATTTTGAGAGTAACCTTCATTTTCTTTAATATGATTTTGTTTAAATGTTTTTCACAAAATTTCAAATAATCTCTCTGTTGAACTCCCGTACCATTATGCAACAACCTGGTATACTGTAATATAAAAAATTTAGTGAATGCTTTCTTATATTTATCACTATCTGACAAGTTTGAAATTTGAAGCCAAATTTTATTAAATAAATATTTGGTAGATTCAAATTTACCTTCCGAAATAAATTCTGCACTTAAATTATTTTTAAGTCCGATCCTATAATAATAATCAAACTTACTGTTATGCACAAACTCATGCTTATAATTTTTTAAGATCACCATAACAGCAAAGTCGAAATCTTGGTAAACTTTTAGCTTTTCATCCCATAAAACATCCCTAAATATATCTAACCGATATATATTATTCCAAATTGAAAATGGGTAATTGACAGATAAAAAGTCCCATAATGTATCATTTGAAACTGGTTCTCCCCATATTTTCCCACCATATTTGAATTGATTTTCGTTTTGAATTACCGTACTCCCACGAAAAGTAGCATAATCACAATAAGTATGAGCTTCCATGAAGTTCACTCTGTCTTCCAAGAATGTCTTTGAAAATATATCATCACAATCTATATAAATTATATATTTTCCTTTCGCTTTAGATAAACCAATATTGCGACAAGTGGGAGCCCCTTTTGGTAATCTATCACGTTCAATAAATTTTATTCTATTATTTTTTTTAGAAGCTATTTTTAAAACATCTGCTGAACTATCCGTTGAATGATCATCAACAAATAGAAATTCATAATTTTCGTAAGTTTGGTTAGATATACATTCTAATGTTTTTCCCAAATATTGTTCGGCATTAAAAACAGGGACTACAACCGACACTAGTGGGGTATTATTTAATTTTCCCATAACCACCTACCCCTTTTTAACTATTTTTTTTCTCATTAACAGCTTCTCTGATTGCTTCTAAGTATCCAGTACCATATTTTAAATCAGGTTCTAAATGATTCCCTTCGCCCCACTCATTCCATGATTTTATCAACACAATCTTTTTATCATCTGGTTTTTTTTCAACACTATTTATAGCATCTTTTACAACTTCTTTAAAATATTTTGGTTCCGAATCAGTGAAAATAAATCCATTAGACCCTGATCTCGGAGAGTGGTCCCAATTCGGTACAATAACAGGTATGGTCGAATCTGAATAAGCATCATCAGTTACTAACAATTTTGATGCTTGTTTATAAGGGAATACCGTAGGCATTTTAAATACTTTTCTCTTTATCATTAATTTAACCTTTTGAGCTAAACTTAAATTATGATGTATACTCAACATTGTTTCGTTATATACACTATCAAAACCAAGTGTAAGTAATTGCTCCTTTTTCTCATTAAAAAATGTTTTCCCAACAAAGTAAAATCCCTTTAATCCGTTTTCAAGTGCTAGTTCATTCCAAAGTTTCATCATTTTAGGGATCTCATCAGAACCAAACGGATTGTATATAAAGAAAAGTAATTTATCGTCTACTGTTATATACCTCTTATCTTTAAATGCAGGCAATAAAGCTTCAAAATGTTCTCTATAGTCTTGTTCCCCATTGTAATTTTGTTTAACAATTAGCTCATTATTTTTTTGATTATCCCACATTTTCTTTTCCCAAGAATGATTAGCCCATGCAAGACAAAATGGAAAATCTAGTTCTTTATCCTTTACAACTTCATTAAATGGCATATCTAAAAGACGTTTACCATTTCCAAACCAATAATGCCAGTAACAAAAACCTTCTATTCCATACTCTTTTGCTAATTCAACTTGAGCTACTCTCGTTTCTCTTAATCGCAAATCATAAAAACCTAAATCTGCTGGGATATGCGGTTGATAATGTCCTCTAAATAATGGTTTAGCTTTTGCAACATTCGTCCATTCTGTAAATCCTGGACCATACCATTTATCATTCTCTGGTATTGGATGATATTGTGGCAAATAAATTGCAATAAATCTTGCTTTCATATAATCTTTCATCCTCCCAAAATACAGCTTTTTCATTCACTAATAGATTTCTTTGCAATTTTACTATAAGTAAAGTATTCTATTCCTTGCTTATTAGCAACTTCTTGCATATTACTAAATTTCAACTTATCATTAACTAAGTTATTAATTTTAGTACCTATTTCTTCAATTGAATCATCATATAGAAACTCAACGTTTCCACCTAAATCAACGTGCGTTGTACCTTTCCAATACTTCACAATCATGGGTTTTCCTAAGCCTACAACTTGTTCCCAAAAAACTGAGTGCCTTCCCGGAAAAACTACTAAGTCAGAAGCTGCAAAATACTTATAACTCTCATCCGGTTCTACCCAACCAATATATTGGATTCTATTGCCATCTGCTAAACAATTCACTTCATTTTTCAATTCATTAATGACGGATCCAAATACTAAAAGTTTTACATTTTTATTTTCAATTTGCTTAACAGCTTTCATTAAATCTAAAGTTTGCTTTTTTGCATTATCAATTTTACCACCTGTTATAATTAAAAAATCGTTTGATTCAATGTTATATTTTTCTCTTACTTCTTTTATTACATTTTCATCTTTAGCTTCTTTAACCTTATCATCGTCTGCTCCCATGACCAACAATTCAACTTTTCTTTCTGGAATTTTATAAATGTTTTTTAAGAAATCCGCTCTTGCTGGTAATACACCATAAAACTTCTCAACGTATGGTTCTATTTGTTGAGCGAAATGTTTCCAAATAACTTTATGCAAAATGTTTTTAGATAACCAATTCGTGGCACTATTTGAAAAATCAGCATGGTTATCTACATATATTCTCACATTCGGGTTCTCTTTCGCATACTTAGTTACATATTTTAAATCGATAAATTGAACACCATGAACGAAAAGTATGTCTGGATTTTCTTTCGCAATTGTTTTATATAAATCTTTATATTTTTTAAATTTAGAATTTATATTTGTATTATAAACTGAGTCAATCCTTATTGTTTTAATTCCATTTTCATTAATATACTCATCACGTTCATCAATTACAATTTCACCTGAATTATTCCAAACATACTTAGATGTGATAATACTAACATCAAACCCCAACTTCTTATGATACTTTGTTAATAAGTTATCTTGATATGACCAGTTATCAGTAACAGGTCCGCAAAGGCATACATGAGAAACTTTCACTTCTTTCAACTCATTTCATTAAATTAATGTATCAGTTTATATTTGTATTTAAGATATCTTAAAAGTAAATTGAGTCTAAACTGAATTTTTTTATTTAGTGACAAATTCTTAGTAACATTACTACTATGCCTACGATGTTTTATCAATGGTTCATTAACAAACTCGCTGTCCTGGCTTGATTCTGCAATTATTCCAATCCACTGGTCATGAGAGACAAGATTTTCTGGGAATGGAAGTATATAATTAACAAGTTCCCTTTTAAAAGCCATACAACAGCCCCAATAACAACTTTTATATATATTCCTATAAACCCCATGGTACATGTCAGGAATTAATTCCTTTTTTAAATTTGATTGCTCTTCTGAAAAATCAATTGCATTATGAAGAATTAACAATTTGTCACTATGTTCAAAAATATTCCTAATTATCCTTACTTTCGGTTCCTCCCAGATATCATCCTGATCGGAAAGAAAAATAATCTCATTATTACATTGTCTTATTGCATCTTCAAAATTCTTTACAACACCTTTATGTTGATTTCTAAACAATTTTATCCTTTTTTCAGTACGCATTAGATCCTCTATAATTTTAACTGTATTATCTACAGAACCATCATCGCAAATTATTATTTCGTCATTTGAATTCAGCTGTTTAATTATTGAATTTACCTGATCTAATATAAACTTTTCACCATTATAAGTGGCCATTGCTACTGATATGTTCATACCCTCACCAACTATCAGAATTTATTAAATATTATATTTCTACTTATTCCAAACAACTCTATTTACATAATCTGTATATGATAATATGATTCTAACTACTTTATCTGAAACATTAGGCATACTATAATCATTAACAAGCCTTAATATACCTTGTTCTTGTGTTTCTAAAATTTCTAGTCCTTGTAACACTCTTTCCTTCTTAAGACCTACCATCATAACCGATGCCTCTTCCATTGCTTCTGGCCTTTCATGAGCTTGTCTAATATTAAGAGCTCTAAACCCCAGAATCGAGGATTCCTCACTAATTGTTCCACTATCGCTAAGAACGGCTTTGGCTTTAAGTTGAAGTTTTACATAATCATTAAATCCTAAAGGTTTCATTGTTTTAACTAACGGATTAAACTCTATTCCTTTAGCCTCAATCATATTTTTTGTCCTAGGATGTGTACTCACTATGATAGGTAAATTATATTTATCAGCTAATGCATTAAGACTATCTACTAAATCTTGAAAATTAGTTTCAGAATTTATATTCTCTTCTCTATGAGCTGATATTACAAAATATTCTCCTTCTTTAAGCTCCAGTTTTTCAAGTACATCTGATTTCTCTATATCTTTCTTTCTTGAATTAAGAACTTCAAACATCGGGCTTCCTGTTTTAATAATTCTATCAGCAGGCAATCCTTCTCTTAATAAATATTCTCTTGCAATGTCGCTATAAGTTAAATTTATATCAGCAGTATGGTCAACAATTTTTCTATTGGTTTCTTCTGGTACCCTTTGATCAAAGCATCTATTTCCAGCTTCCATATGGAATATCGGAATATGTCTTCTTTTTGCTGCAATGGCACATAAACAACTATTTGTATCTCCAAGAACTAAAAAGGCATCCGGTTTTACTTCCTCCATAATTGGATCAATCTTAACTAGAATATTTCCTATCGTTTCTACTGCAGTTCCTGTAGCTGCATTAAGAAAATAATCTGGTTTTTTTAAATTAAAATCATTAAAGAACACTTCATTTAGTTCATAATCATAGTTTTGTCCTGTGTGAACAAGTGTATGATCAATTGCAGTTGATTCTTCTAATTTATTAATAACTGCCGACAGCCTGATGATCTCTGGTCTAGTCCCTACGACTGTCATTACTTTTAACTTTTTCATTAATTATACCTCCAAGTAGTATGTGTCTGGCTTTTCTGGATCAAAGTACTCATTTGCCCACATAACAGTGACCATATCTGTATCGCCTAAGTTTTCAATATTATGCGTGTAGCCAGTAGGTATATCAACTACTTCCATTTTGTCACCACTAACAAAGTATTCAACGATTTCATCTGAGTCAATTTTTCTAAAGCGGATAACTCCTTTACCACTTACCACAAGAAACTTTTCATTCTTTGTGTGGTGCCAATGGTTCCCTTTAGTTATACCAGGTTTAGAAATATTAACAGAAACTTGTCCTCTTTCAGGAGTCTTAATAAACTCTGTAAAAGAGCCTCTGTTGTCAGTATTCATCTTAAGACCATAACTAAACTGGTCTTCCGGCAAATAGCTCAAGTAAGTACTATATAATTTTTTAATAAATGGTTGAGACATATTTGGAATAGCACGTTCTTCACGACTTTTCTTAAATGAATATATCAATTCAACTATTTCACCAAGAGCAGTCGTATGAACAATTGGAACTTCACAAAAATCTCCCATTATGTTTTCTTTACCATTTAAAGCATTGATAAATTCACCTAATACATCATCTATATAAACTAAGTTCATCACTACAGTAGGATCATTCACATTAATCGGTAAACCTTGTGCTACGTTATGACAAAATGTTGCTACTACACTATTGTAATTTGGTTTACACCATTTCCCAAAAACATTTGGTAAACGATAGACAAGTACTTTTGCACCAGTTTCTTTACTATATTCAAAAAGCAAGTCTTCCCCTGCTTTTTTACTTATACCATATGGGTTATCAAGTTCAGCTTGAATGGAAGAAGAAGTCAATATTGGACATGTATTTTGGTGCTTTTTCAGCGTTTCTAGAAGTGTTGAAGTAAATCCATAATTACCATCCATGAATTCAGACTGGTCCTTAGGACGATTAACACCAGCAAGGTGAAACACAAACTCAGCTTCTTTACAATATTTATCTAGTAAAGTTTGGTCAGTTTTTCTACTACACTCTAATATATCAGTAAAATTTCTATTTCTTAATTCAGCTATCAGATTTTTACCAACAAACCCCTTTGCACCTGTAACTAGGATTTTCATCATTGATTCCAACCTTTCAATTCCTCTCGAACGTAATCAAGCATTAACAATTTATCTTTAATCTGCTCGATATTTAACCTTTCTGTATTATGAGAGTTGTACTCTTCTTCCGTTGATAACTTTTGGTCACCTTCGACAAAATATTTATCATAGTTAAGATCTCGTGTATCAGCAGGTACTCTATAAAAGCCACCCATGTCTTGTGCTACAACATGTTCCTCTCTTGTAAGGAGTGTTTCATATAGCTTTTCGCCATGACGAGTACCAATAATTTTTATTTCATTATCAGCATTAAACAATTCCTTAATTGCTTGTGCCAAATCAGCAATTGTAGACGCAGGTGATTTTTGAACCATGATATCTCCAGCTTCAGCATTTTCGAAAGCAAAGACTACAAGTTCAACGGCATCCTCAAGACTCATTAGAAACCTTGTCATATTTGGGTCGGTTACCGTTAATGGTTGTCCACTTTTTATTTGTTCGATAAATAGAGGAATTACAGATCCTCTTGAAGCCATTACATTTCCATAACGTGTACCACAGATCAACGTTCTATCTGGGTCTACTGTCTTTGCCTTTGCTACGAACACCTTTTCCATCATTGCCTTAGAGATCCCCATTGCATTAATAGGGTATGCAGCTTTATCTGTAGACAAACAAATAACTTTTTCCACACCATATTCCGTAGCTGCAGTAAGTACATTCTCTGTTCCTAAAACATTTGTTTTCACAGCTTCTAGTGGGAAGAACTCACAAGATGGGACTTGTTTTAGTGCTGCTGCATGGAAAATGTAATCAACGCCATGCATAGCATTTTTTACACTAGCCAGATCTCTTACATCACCCAAGTAGAATTTTAGTTTGTCGTTTTTATATTGTTTTCGCATATCATCTTGTTTCTTCTCATCACGTGAAAAAATTCGAATCTCTTTTATATTTGAATCCAAAAACCTCTTCATAACAGCATTCCCAAACGAACCTGTACCACCAGTTATTAGCAAAGTCTTGTCTTTAAACATATTAATCCTCCAGTATTTTCTGCATCATATTCACATATTGTTGAGTACACTGTTCTTTAGTGTACTTTTTAAGGAAAACACTCCTGCAATTCTCGCCCATATTTCTACATTTCTCTTTATCATCACGAAGTTCTTTAATTGAATTTACCAATTTTAAACTTTCTCCAACTTCCATTGCATAGCCTGCATTATTTTCTGTTAAATCCTTAGCTATATCAGATTCTTCTCCCATAATGGCAATTACAGGTTTGCTTGCCATCATGTAACTGTAGGTTTTACTTGGTACAGCTAGCCCAGTTAAACCTTCAGCTAAACTTACGATGAAACAATCACTGATATTAAGTGCATCCTGGAAGTCTTGACCATGTAAAAAATCAAAAATATTTACATTATCTAGTTTTTCTTTTTCTACTATTTTTTTTAATGTATCCATTTTATTTCCATGTCCAGCAAATACAAATTGAACTTTACTATCATCTTTGAATTGACGAATTGCATCGACTAGCGTATCAAGATCCTGACATATTCCCATGTTTCCAAAATAGGAGACTATAAGGTTGTCATCTTCTTTTATCGAACGAAATAATTTATTTTTTGATGCATCTTTATCTTCAATTATTCCTTTATCTTCATACCAATTAGGAATTACTTCAACCTGTTCTTCAGATAACTTTGATCTATGGTTAAGTAGATATGCTTTCATCTCATTCGATAAAGCTACTACTTTATTTACATGTTTGAAAACACTCTTATTAACTATTTTCATCATTTTGCTTATAATGCTATCTTCTGAAATACTATTTGTTATATGAGCCATCTCAGGATAAATATCATAGCTTACGAAAATAACTTTAGTGTTAAAAAATTTTGAAGCTAGTGCTGCAACTAATGGTAATACTGGTGGATTAGAATAAACAATTACTACCCTATACTTTCTTAACTCATTGATACGTAAAGCAACAAAAAAAGTGAAAGAAAAGTAGTTAATTAGCCTTCCAATAATGTTACTTCGTTTAAGTTGAATATATTTTAACCTTCTTATCTCAATACCCTTATAAGTTTCTTTCAACGGTACTTCATCATTTAAACTATATTCTTTTGGATAACCTGATAACGCTCCGACTGAAAACCCAGCTTTCTTAAGAGCCTCTGCAGTATCAAAAGGTAGTGTAGCAGAAGAAACATATTCAGGATAAAAATACTGACATAAAAATAAAATATCTTTCTTTTTATTCATTTCATTGCTCCCTACCTTCAGTACTTATAATAGTGTCCTTAAATGATGCAGTCTCGTAATCTATACTCTGACTATTCAGCAAAGTCCCTGGGCTACCAGGCATCTCTTTATCATAAAAAAAAGAGCCAAAGACCTTCCTGATTGTCTCTGACTTTTTAAGGACTATTGAAACAGCCCAATTGAAAATGCTTGTAACTTTTAAGGCTTTCCCATGAGCTTCTGCAATAACTTTTACTAACTCGGTCGTATTTACATAATCCTTATTTTGCGGAAAGTACAAACCACTAACTTCGTGATCAATTATTAATCTTACAAATTCAGATAAATTATCAATATAGATCATGCTACGCTCATTATCTATATTAGGAAAGAATGGTGCTTTTAAAGCCAATGTTGCAAGTCTGCTATAGTTCCCAGGGCAATCCCTTCCATATACAATTGGTGGCCTTAAGATTGCAATTTGAAAGTCATGATCCCCTAGTTCTTCAAGGAGTTGTTCAGCTTCATATTTTGACTTTGCATAAGGTGTCTTTGGTTCAGGAATAGTATTATTTGTTATGTGTCCTGTCTCCGTACCATAAACCCCCATTGTACTTAGAAGTATGAATTGTTTTACTCCATCTTTTTTAGCTTTTTTAGCCAAATCTAAAGTTAAATCCCTATTCACTTTAAAATACTGATCTGTATTATTTTCTTTAACATGAACAATCGCTGCAGTGTGGAACACTACATCATAATCTTTAAATGAGTGTTCTTTCCAGCCATCGTCTCTCAAACTAATTGTTTCTACTAAATATTTAACCGGATATTGCGAAACCCATTTTTTAAAAGACGTACCTATATAACTATTAACACCAGTTACAAGTACTTTTTTCATTTTGAAACAGTCTCCTCTTTAGTAGCAGCTACCTCTTTAGCTCCTGGGTTAATTTCAACTAAGCACTTGTTAATGTATCTATCTTCTCCTAATAAAACAACGCCAACAGTTCTAAATATTATCTTTATATCTAGCCACACACTAAAATTCTCAACATAATAAACATCAAACTTGTATCTATCTTCTAAGGAAAGGTAGATGTTACCGCTCACTTGTGCTAATCCTGTCATCCCCGGACTCATGTTAAGTCTTTTTGAAATTTCATCATTATAGTCTGCAAGGGATGCAATTCTTTCAGGTCTTGGCCCAACTAAACTCATTTCACCCTTCAATACATTTAATACTTGAGGAATTTCATCTATCTTCGTTCTTCTAAGCAGCTTACCAATTGCAGTGACCCGGTCATCGTCTTTCATTACTTCTTGGCCCTTAACCATTTTGTCCGATCCCGGTTTCATCGTGCGAAATTTATAAACTTTAAAGATTTGTTTGTTTAATCCCGGTCGATCTTGCAAGAAAAATACAGGTCCTTTTGAAGTGGTCTTAATTAATACAGATACTATTACCCACAGTGGTAAAAATACTAAAAGTACTATCAATGAAACCGCAATATCAATTAAACGTTTTATAAACCTTTGAAACTTTTTACCTTCCATTACAATCCCTCAACTTCATAATCAATAGGAATTAAATACCCATCACTAAGTTTTATTCCACCATCGTTTTTATCCGTTTTAGCTGACCATATTCTCATTGTTTTATCTCTATCTTTATAGAAAGCTCCTGGATACGGATGTGTAACAGCTCTCACCAACTTATCAACTTCATCCATAGTCATTCTATTTAATATCTCGCCATCTTCTGGCTTTCTTCCCGGCCATTCTGTAGCAACTGCATCGTTTTGCTTTGTAAGTGTAATATTGTTATTAACGATTTCGTCCCAATACTTTGCAATAAGGGTAATGTGCATATCGTCCACTTTTTGATAAAGTTCTGTTGCTGTTGTATTCTGATCTAGCTTAATAACGCCTTGACCAATAATATCTCCTGTGTCTACACCTTCATCCAACTTAAACATAGTTACACCAGTTTCTTTTAAACCTTTAATAATTGCCCACGGTATTGCTGCTCTTCCTCTACCGACTGGTAATAATGTAGGATGCATTCCGATACAACCATACGTAGGTGCTTCAAGAACATCTTTCTTTGCTATTTGGGACCAACCAATAATAAACAACCAATCAATTTGGTGTTCTTTTAAAGTACTAAGAACCTCTTGGTCGTTGATGTTATCAATCTTCAAGAGGGGTGCATTATGTTCATTTGCAATCTCATCTAAATAAATTCTTCCAGACTTATTCTTCGCTTTTTCATCTTTAAGAGTGATGAGTAAATCAAGACTCCCACCAATGCGATATATTTCTTCAATACAGCTCAAACCTAATTGTACACAAGTAGCAAAAGCTATTTTTTTCTTCAATTTATCTCATCCTCTCTTTATCTAGAATCCACGTCTAAATACACTTTCAAAGGCCTCAGCATAAACCATTCCAGCTTGGCCACCACGGTATGCTGCTAATCCTTTGATTGCCTCATTACTTCTAGGATGAGGGTAATCTCTCATTACACCACGATACTGAGCTAGAGCCTCTATCTTTTTATCAACACTCTTTTCACCAACTTCTATAAAGGTGTTAGGTGAAAATTGATTCATCGTTTTGTTTAATCCCCATTCCGTAGATGATGGAACTTCCATGAAGAGTAGTTCTTTTAAAGGTTTAACATCACTTCTTCGTTGGAATAGCCTCGATGCTGCTTGGCAAGCCAGAGAAGTGTGTAGGTGATCGTTATTTAAATCCGCTGGATGGTGTGTGAAAATTACATCCGCACCAGTTTCAATAATTGCATTTTCGATAAACTGTACAAGTTTTAAATGTGGGGCCATGTTGAATTCAATGTTTGGAAATTCTCCTGTAATGACTCTATCAACACCTAGAATATTCATAGAACTATTTACATCTTCATTTAACTCTTCCGTGCTCGGTCTGAAGTTTCTAGCATTAACATCACCTGAAAGGATGCAGACATTTACGGAATGGCCTTCCTGTGCTAATTTATACATAGTAGCTCCTGCTCCTAAAACTTCATCATCTGGATGTGCAATAACAACTAAATATGACATATCATTTACCTCGCTTAATTTTTAGTATCCATTCTTCTTTTAATAACTTTTAGTAGATTAGGACTTAATTAGAATCTGTTATTCTTCCATTCCAACCAACTACTAAACCACTAAAATTGTTATCTACTACTGATAGCCACCTCGTAATATCTATTCAATCTACCTAGCAAATACGAAATAGATATTCTTGGATTTATCACCCTAAACCGTGTTTCTTCCTATTATATATACCATTCAATCAATCTATAATACTCACTAAAAACGCCTCAAACCCTTATTCCGCAAGGATTTCAGCAGGTTATCTAAGCTCGATAGTCAGTTCCCCTTCACCTCCTTAGCTGCATTTTAAAGGGCCGTAAGGCCTGATAAATACGAACATCTCTACCCCAGACCCTCATCCATCCAATAAAGTGAGCCAGTCCACCTACTAATTCTCAAAGAAAAGGAACCCCACCACCATCAGTTTCTTCCTCTCCATCTCCGCTTTCATGATCACCATGCACACTACACTCAACTTCGCCATCTACATAATAAAGCTCTCCACCAACCGGACAGACATCCCCATCAAGCATAGAGTGAGAAAACTGAGTAAAAACAGCCGAACTATGCTCAACTTGTTCAATATTCAAATACTCCCCATACAACCTAGCCATCTCAACCCGATTAACCTCCCATAAATCTTCTTTATACTCATCCATGAAATGACCATAAACAGGAACAGCACTCGCAACCAATATCCCCATAATCACAATAACAGCTAACAATTCTACCAATGTATAGCCTTTTGAATTAAACAAACTATCACACTCCCTCACCGAATTCTCTTATTTTTATTAGGCAAATTCTCAGGAGTCCAAACCTCAAAAAAACACCCCAGGTCCATGACATACTCAATATGAACCCGGGTAAAGTGTTTTGTTATTTAACTTTTTCCTTAGCCATAACCTCATCAAGATAAGCAAGCAAATCAGCTCTCAACTCTTCATTCTGAAGCGCAAACTCCACAGTGGTCTTCACAAATCCAATCTTCTCACCAACATCATATCGCTGGCCCTCAAAATCATAAGCAAACACACGCTGAATCTGATTCAGCTTCTGAATCGCATCCGTCAACTGAATCTCGCCACCAGCACCAGTCTCCATCTGATCAAGGAACATAAAAATCTCAGGAGTAAGAATATATCTCCCCATAATCGCAAGATTAGAAGGCGCAGTCCCAGGTGCAGGCTTCTCTACAAAATTCTCAACCTGATACCTTCTTCCACTCTGTACCGAAGGTTCAACAATTCCATAACGATGTGTCTCCTCATCCGCCACTGTTTGCACACCAATCACAGAAGAATGCGTCTGCTCATACTGGTCAATCAACTGACGAAGGCCCGGCGTCTCACTCTGCACAATATCATCACCTAGCAGCACTGCAAACGGTTCGTCCCCAATAAAGTTACGCGCACACCAAACCGCATGCCCCAATCCCTTCGGCTCCTTTTGCCTGATATAATGAATATCCGCCAGATTAGTAGAATACCGGACTCTTTCAAGGATATCCAACTTACCCTTTTCCAATAGATTCTGCTCAAGCTCATGGGCAAAATCAAAATGATCCTCGATCGCTCGCTTTCCCTTACCAGTAACAATGATAATATCCTCAATACCAGAAGCAATCGCCTCTTCTACTATATACTGGATAGTCGGCTTATCAACAATTGGCAGCATTTCCTTCGGCATCGCCTTAGTAGCCGGCAAGAACCTAGTACCTAATCCCGCAGCAGGGATTATCGCCTTCCGCACCTTCTTCAATCAAAACTCCTCCTTTTTCGCCTAATCTCAAAACTGAAATTCTGCTAAGTAACAAGCAAACCTTCTAACTTAGTATCCCCCAATGAATACTGAAAGGTTTTCATATGAAAAATCTATCAATCCACAAAAAACCAAACCAAGTTCCTTCTATTATATATAGTGTTTATACCGTTAACCTACTTCGCCACCAAAAACACACGGTTCTTCTTACGATTTGCCAAGTTGATCACATACTCCTTAAGCTGAACCGCATTAAAGCTCTCAAACTGCTGAAGAAGATATTCAACCTCCTCCTCCTGCTCCAAAACAGCCTTCCCAATAAAAATCTTAGGAAACACTGGCTCAGGATGAATCTCCTTCTCATTCAATAATTCTTCAAACATCTTCTCCCCAGGACGCAGCCCAGAAAAACGAATAGGAATTTCATCAGTAGAATAACCTGAAAGGGTTATAAGATTTTTAGCAAGATCTACAATCTTAACCGGCTCACCCATATCCAGCACAAAGATTTCTCCTCCACGAGCAAGTGACCCAGCTTGGATAACCAACCTTGACGCCTCGGGAATGGTCATAAAATAACGTGTCATATCCGGATGGGTAACCGTAACCGGTCCGCCTGCCTGGATTTGCTTTTTAAAGAGTGGAATAACACTCCCCCGACTGCCAAGTACATTCCCAAACCGTACTGCGACAAACTTCGTCTGACTTTCCTGATCAAGCTTCTGAATTATCATCTCAGCAATCCGCTTTGTCGACCCCATTACGTTCGTCGGATTCACGGCTTTATCAGTCGAGACTAGAACGAATGTCCCAACACCAAATGTGTCCGCAGCCTCAGCAACATTCTTAGTCCCAAACACATTATTCTTAACAGCTTCCCTAGGATTGTATTCCATCAACGGTACATGCTTATGAGCCGCTGCGTGATAGACAACATCGGGAGCATGCTCTTCCATAATCTCGAACATCCGCTCCCGGTCTTGTACATCCCCGATGACCGGCTCAATCTCAATTTGCTGTCCGTACTTATTCCTTAGTTCCATATCAATCGAATAAATGCTGTTTTCTCCATGTCCAACAAGCACTAATTTTCCTGGATCAAACTTGCAAATCTGTCGGCAAATCTCAGACCCTATTGATCCACCAGCTCCTGTCACGAGGACAGTTTTACCAGAGACATACTCCGAAATTCCTTCGATATCCAACTTGATCGGCTCACGCCCTAACAAGTCTTCTACTTCTACATCGCGAAAGCTATTGACGGCTACTTTTCCAAGCATGACATCTTCAATCTTTGGCATGATCTGCGGCTTGATTTTGGTCTTTGTACACTCTTCAAAAATTCTCGTCAGTTCTTCCTTTTCTAAAGAAGGAATCGCAATGACGATTTTATCGATTTTGTATTTTTCGACTGCTGCGGCGATATCCTTACTTGTACCTGCTACCGGGATACCAAGGATATGCAGCTTGTACTTCTTTGGATCGTCATCAATGAACGCTGCCGGCATCAATCCTAATTCGCGGTTGTTCTTCAATTGTCTTGCTACGAGCGTGCCTGCTTGTCCGGCACCGACAATCAGTACCTGTGTCATGTTTTTATCGGGCTTCAGGAACTTATCCCGAGTAATTCGCCACCAGAAGCGGCTGCCGCCAATCATCAGGATCAGCAGTGTCCATGCGCTGAACAGCACACGGCCGTACACATGGTAGTCCATTATGTATTGGTATAAGGTCAGCATCAGGATTGAAAGAGTTACTGACTTTGTTATTCCGATCAACTCACCGACACTGGCGTACTCCCACGCTTTGTTGTAAAGCAAGAACATCGAGGCGAACACATGGTGGCAAAGCAGGAGGACGATTGCACTCATAAAAACATTTTCAAAGATTAAAGTTTCAATTGATGGATGCAGTGGTATATAACTGATGTATACTGCTGCAAACACGATCAGTGAATCAAGGCCGGCTAGTAATAATAAACGTTTGTGGTAGCTCATCCATATCCCCCTATTACATTCAATTGCTATTTCTAAATAATAATTTTGGTCATAAAATAAATATCTAATGAAAACACACGTGTCATGACATGGATTTTCATTAGATATTTATAAGGTTTATTGATAATAATTAATGGGCATCTAACCCGCCCTCACACCATGCTATCGACAACTCACGTGTCTAAGGACTGCTTTCCCAGCATCCCACAGCATGATCGAGTGCCTCCATGGGTAACGGGTAGGAGGCATCGCCGGTCAGTTCTTCCTGACAATGTTGTATATTGAACCTAGTTGAGATTAGAAGAGTCCAAGGAACTTTTTCTTTTTTACGCGCTGTGGCACTTCTTTGTATACGTTTTGATCACTGATTAGCAACTCGGCATTTTCTTTCAAGAAATACATCATATCCACACCATAAAGGGTATTGATACTGTCGTAAGCGTGCGCCATTCGGAAGCCACGTTTATTTGTGTTGTGTGCATCTGAAGCTATGAAATGCACAAGATTGGCTTCGATCAGCTGCTCAGAGAAGCTCTTGATCTTTTTTCCGAATATTCCGCAAATACTAGAGGCGGTTACTTGCGATAAAGCCCCATTCTTGATCAATTGATAAAGGATCTCCGGACGCTCGATGATTTCCTGGTTCCGTTCCGGATGAACGATGACCGGGATTTTGCCTTCCATCTGCAGATCATACAATAGCTTATCGGTATACCGCGGCACATGGCCGGCCGGCAGCTCGATGAATATGTATTGTGTGTTGTTCAGCGTACTAACTTCCCCAAGTGTGATTCCCTTCAGCAGTTCTCCATGTATCGCTGGTTCCTGGCCAGGGAGTATGGTCATAGGGATATTCTCCGCTTTCAACACTTCATTGAGTTCATCCGTCTTTTGGATGATGTCTTGCTTACTATTTTCATAGCGTCCGTTTTTATGGTGAGGGGTCGCAATGATCGTGTCGATTCCTTCATTAACCGCAGCCCGCGCCATTTCGATGCTTTCTGCCATCGTTTGTGCGCCATCGTCTATTCCTGCTAGTATATGACAATGTAAATCTATCATTGCGCACCCTCACTTCCAAAATTTTGCCACATTTATAGTTCTTTTCTAATATTACCATTTATACCCCTTATGGGTAAACAGGTGAATTTTGTCGAATCCTTGTCGAATGACTGTTATTTGTTTCCATAGTAATAATAATAGTCTGAGCTTTGCAGCTTTTTATGGTTGAGGACTGTTCCCAGTAGCTTACCTTTTGCTGCTGTCAGCAACTCTTTTGACTTAGCCGCTTCTTCCATCTCTGTCTTACCGGAGTAGACAACCAGCAAGGCACCGTCACATTTGTTGGCAAGGATCTGTGCATCTGTTACCGCAAGCACCGGCGGTGTATCGAACAGGATTACATCGTATTCCTGTTTGGCATCCTCGAGGAATTGCCCCATCGCATGTGAACCTAATAACTCAGCCGGGTTTGGCGGGATTGGGCCGCTTGTCAGGATGGACAAATTGTTTTGATCTGTTTTATTGACCGCATCAGCCAGTGTCCGCTGTTTTGATAGAATTGAAGATAGTCCGTAAGTGTTGTTCAGGTTAAAAGTATAATGCACCGTTGGCTTCCTTAAATCCGTGTCGACGAGCAGCACCTTTTTTTCCTGCTGCGCGAACACGACAGCCAGGTTTGCGACAGTTGTTGATTTACCTTCCGCTGGACCAGGTGAAGTGACCATCAGCGTCTTGATTTCTTCGTCGACAGCAGAGAACTGGATATTCGTCCGGATTGTCCGGTATTGTTCTGAAATCGGTGATTTAGGATCATGCAATGTGACGAGGCTGCGCTGCGAGTTGCCCAAAGCTTTTGTATTTTTCTTAAACACCGCTCTCACCTCTCTCCATTTGCCTTTGATCCCGTTTTAATTTTCTTGCTGCCATCTGGTTTTCATCAATAACAGAGATGACGCCCAGAACAGGCATCCCCAATTGTTTTTCAATATCCTGCGCGCTTTTTACCGTATTGTCCATATACTCCAGAAGGAAAGCTAGTCCTACTCCTGCCATCAATCCGACAACCAATGCGATTGCGATGTTAAGCGGCGGTTTCGGCTTGATTGGTGATTGTGTCTGAACATCGGTTGCTTCAGCTAGGACGCTGACATTGTCGACATTCATGATTTCGACAACTTCTTTCTTGAACACTTTCGCAATCGTGTTGGCAATATCCACTGCCAGCTCTTTGTCCGCATTTTGAACTGAAATATTGACAATTTGCGATTCTGATTCACTTCCGACTGTGATGCTGCCTTTCAACTGCTCAGCAGTCATATTTAGATCCATATCCTTGATGACAATGTCGAGAATTCGATTGCTCTTAATAATTCCGTTGTATGTATTGATCAACTGAAGATTTGTCTGAACAACACTAGGGTTATAGACAGCTTGATCGCTCTGCTTTTGGTTGACTAGAATTTGTGTCGAAGCCTGATAGATCGGGGTTAAAAAGAAGTAGCTTACAATCCCGCTAGCCAGCACTGCCGCAAACGTGATTGAAAGGATTAGCCATAGACGTTTTTTTAGTGTATCCAGCAATTCTTTTAAACTTATTGTTTCTTCCAACGTACAATCCTC
Organism: Mesobacillus sp. LC4; assembly: GCF_053543455.1. NCBI lineage: Bacteria > Bacillati > Bacillota > Bacilli > Caryophanales > Bacillaceae > Mesobacillus > Mesobacillus sp. LC4. The sequence continues at coordinate 339,597 of NZ_JBGCUB010000002.1, read as the reverse complement.
CGATATTCGAAAAGTAAAATCCAAACAGTATTATAGCACAGAAATTGGCGATTTTTGGCGGCCATGTGTCATTTTTTTTACAAACTTTACAATATTCCCTGCTTATTATAATTTAAACCTATTTTATGTAATTTTGTAGGTATTTTTTGTATATACCATAAATTACTAGAAGTTGTATTTTGACAAATAAAGAAAGACAAAATAAAAATGGCATCGGATGTTCCGCCGCCATTTTTATTTCGCAAGGACGCCCTGCAAATCTATTTTCAGCTGCTCCATCAGCTCGCTGATTGTCATTTTCTCCATGTTGCCGCTCTCGTACGTCTTTTTGATCAGATGGAACATCTGCTCTTGTTGAATTGTCTGATTTCCTTGTGATTCGACATTCATCCTTGTTACCTCCATATTTTCCGCTAAATTCGATTCTATTCTAAATTGGTAGATTTGTAAATATTTTTCCATATAAATATATATTCATTGTTCTTATAGGTTTATTAATGACTTGAATCTTTATTTACCCATGATTTCAACATTTAACCCTCCGGATTGGAAATTCTATATATCCTATGACGAAATGATCTCTAGAGTTAAACATTACTGCGCCCAATTAAAGTTCGGGCTGGTCCGGGTAGTGCCACAGTTCGGGTGGTGACAGGCACCACCCGAATTTTGTCGAAAGAAAAAGCTGGATCACCGATTAATTGTGATCCAGCTTTCGTTTGTTTTTTTATAGGATCCACGCGCCGTCACTGCCGAGGCGGTAGCCGCCGATTGTTGTGTTGGCTGCCATGGCGCCACTGGAGTATAGGTAGTACCATTTGGTTCCGACCTTTACCCAGCCTGTCTGCATGATGCCGCTTGAATCCAGGTAGTACCATTTCGTGCCGTCTTTCAGCCAGCCTGTTTTCATCTCGCCGCCAGAGGCAAGGTAATACCACTTCGTACCAACTTTTTCCCATCCGGTCTGCATGATTCCGTAGCTGTTCATGTAGTACCATTTGTTATTCCACTTCAGCCAGCCAGTGTCCATCTCGCCTGAGCTGTGGAAGTAATACCAGCTTGTGCCGATTTTCATCCACCCTGTGGCCATAATGCCGTCTGATTTCAGGTAGTATTTCTTGCCGCCATCCGTAAGCCAGCCCTTATGCATGGCACCACTTTTCGCAAGGAAGTACCACTTATTGTTATATTTCAGCCAGCCTGTCTGCATGATGCCTTCGCTGTTGAGGTAATAGCGTTTGCTTCCGTCATTGATCCAGCCGGTCAGCATTTTGCCTGTGCCAGCGTCCAGATAGTACCATTTGTATTTCCAATATACCCAGCCCGTTTTTGCTGCGCCGTTTTCGAAGAAATACCAAGCGTTATCGATCAACTTCCAGCCTGAGTTTATTTTTTGGCCAGTGGAAGGGTCGTAATATGAACGTTTGCCGTTTTCGACAATCCAGCCTGCTAGTTTTTCAAGAGCACCGTCCTCACCGAAAGTAAACTGGGTGCCATCGATTGTAACCACGCCGGTTTGCATGATGCCTTCCTGGTTGAAGTAGTATTTTTTATCGCCAAGTGTTAGCCATCCGATTTGCATGGAGCCATCCTGGTTCAGGTAATATTTTTTCCCGTCGAGTTCCAGCCAGCCTGTCTGCATGATACCTTCACTGTTTAGATAGTACTTTTTATTGTTCCATAAGAGCCAGCCAGTGAACTGCTGTCCTTCCTCGAAGTAGTACCAGTTATTGTCGATCTGCTTCCAGCCTGTTGCTTTTGCTCTTGTGGCTCCGTCGTAGTAAGTGCGGATGCCGTCTTCGATGACCCAGCCATTGACATTGGCAAGATAAGAATTGCGGTCTGCCATTTTTGTGTAGCTTTTGGTTATTTCCGTGCCAGTATAATAGAACGAGAGAATCTCACGGTATGACTGCCCTTCATACCTTGCCCTGTTCTGTGCGCCATACTGACTCATGCCGACCCCGTGGCCGAAGCCTGATCCTGTGATGATATAGACGCCGTCTGCTTCGATGACATCTTTTACATAGCGGCTTCTTAGTTTAGGAATGCCGACAGCATCCTCGCCAAGCAGATAGGCTGCTTCCCACGCCGGTATTGTGCCCCTGAAAAGGTCAATATTGTACCTTCCGTCTGCATCTTTCGAATTTTTACGGATGAATTTTACATGCAGGTCGCCTTGTGTAAAGCGTTCGCCTGATGTGAAGGTGTGCAGGTTGAATAGTTCTACGCTGACTACCTTAAAGTTATCAGGGTTTTCACCTTGCTGAGCAAGCAAATTTCCCTTCACTCTGCTGGCAAACTGCTCGTCTGCTTCCTTGATAGTTTCCCACCATACTTCTGGCTGTGGTTTTTCCAATTCACTGCTTGCTATTTGCTGTTTCTGGAGCAGGACTTTCCAGTTCGTCACGTACTCATCCTTTGCCAGTCCGTCGTGTGGGTCTGGCTTTACAGTAAGATACGGATAAGGATCTGATGTAGTCCAATAATTAGAGTTCAATTCCGTGAGGCCTCCGTTTGAAGAGGAGTAGACCGCGTCAATCGGTTTGCCTCCGAAAGTGATATACTCTCCAGCCGTTGCCTCGACGGCGGCGCTGGAATTCACATAATAACCGGCTCTGTCGATTTCTTTTGCCCATAGATATCCGCCATATACTTGTTTGGAAGTCGTATCACTTAAGATATTCTCCTTTTTCTCTACTGCATATGTTCTAGCGGCTAGTGCCTGTGCTTTAAGTGCTTCCGGGTGCCAATATGAAAGCATTTCCTCTGGTACAACACCCTTTACATAGTCTTCCATGTATATGGAATTGACTGGCTTTATTTTTCCCGCTTCACTAGTGAAGTTAAATAAGCCATTATAGGCTTTTTTGTTCAGATAAATGAAACTTCCTGATGTGACCGGCTTCAAGTCTAATGATGTCCCGCATGCAAGCTCAGCGCTTCCTTCAAGCAGGCAAACCGGTCCCCCTGCTGTGGTAGAAATGGTATAGGATCTTCCTTCAGAAAGAATAATTCTATCTTCTATACCCTCAATCACATATTTTCCTTTAATACTCAAAGGCAATTGATCTTTTTGGCCAATGAAATGCGATAATTTAACCTTAACAATCGGTTCTGTCCCCTCAGCCTTTACACCGGGTGCTGAAAGAGCAAATATCGCAATAAACAACACAACAACCGCAACTAATTTCCTCATCATTTTCCTCCTCTAATAATCTCTACCTATCATTCTACTATATTATTGTAAATTACTTACAGACTTTTTTGAGGTGCCTGTCACCACCCGGATTTTGTCGAATGGCTTTGTATCAATGCATCTTATGAAAGAATGCGCAATCGGGTGGTGACAGGCACAACCCGGATTTTGTCGAACAAGAAGAAGGACCGACGTAAATTCGCCGGTCCTTCTTTTTTAGCTTTATTTTTATTGAATCCACGCACCGTCACTGCCGAGGCGGTAGCCGTCGATTGTTGTGTTGGCTGCCATTACGCCGCTGGAATACATGTAGTACCATTTGGTTCCTACTTTAACCCAGCCGGTCTGCATGATGCCTTCTGTATTCATGTAGTACCATTGGTTGTTCCATTTTAGCCAGCCGGTATCCATTGCGCCGGAGCTGTGGAAGTAATACCAGCTTGTGCCGATTTTCAGCCAGCCTGTTGCCATTGAGCCGTCTGACTTCATGAAGTACTTGACTCCGCCGTCTGTCAGCCAGCCTTTGTGCATGGCTCCGCTCTTTTGCATGTAGTACCATTTGTTGCTGTCCTTGATCCAGCCTGTCTGCATGATGCCTTCTGAGTTCATGTAGTACCATTTGCCAGTGTCATAGGCCCAGCCAGTCATCATTTTACCGTTGTTGTCGAGGAAGTACCACTTGTACTTATAGTAGACCCAGCCAGTTTGGGCTGCGCCACCCTCGAAGTAGTACCATTTGCTGTCGATCAGCTTCCAGCCGGATTGAATCTTGGTGCTTGTTGCTGGATCGTAATATGAGCGGACTCCATTTTCGATGACCCAGCCTTTTAGAGATGCGAGCATCGAATTGCGGTCTGCCAGTGTTGTGTAGCGTTTTGAAAGAACAGTACCAGGGTAATAGAATGATAGAATATTTTTGTATGTGTGGCCATTCATTGCCCGGTTCTGTGCACCATGCTGGCTCATGCCGACGCCATGGCCGAAGCCCGCACCTGTAATTGTGAAGAATCCATTTGCGTTGGAGACTTCTTTGATATAGATGTTTTTCATTTTATAGCCGAACAGGTAGCTGAAATCAGCTTCTGTGACGCTTTTCTTTTCTGCAGTCTTAAGGACGATTTTACCCTCAGCGTCCTTTGCAGCATTTTTGTCAAAGTAAGTGAATGTCAGGTCCCCTGCTTTCACACGTCCGCCGGAAGTTAGTGTGTGGAAATCGATTTTTTCGATGTCGACGATTTTATAGTTTTCTGGGTTGGTGGCAGAAAGGAACTTGCTTTTCACTTTGTTCGTGAACTCTTTATCCAGTTCTATTGTTTTGGCCCACCATGCTTCAGGGTTCGCAAGGTCCAGTCTGGATGCATCGATTTGCTGATCTCGTACCTGGATCGTGTGGTTTATTTTAGCGTCCAGACCATCGAATTCATCAGGCTTCGCAATCAAGTATGGATACTGGGACGTTCCCCAATAATCCAGGTTTGATTCAGTATGCCCTCCGTTTGAAGAAGAGTAGACCGCATCGATTGCCGCGCCGTTATATGTGATATATTCGCCTGCAGTAGCTTGGCCTGCCGTCCTAGCATTTGCATAGGTCGTGCCGGTCGGATCAAGTTCCTGAGCCCAGAAATAGCCGCCGTACGCCTGGTTGGAGGTTCCATCTACAATCTCGTAATTCTGCCTCCTGATTGCGTATGTACGTGCCGCTGCCGCCTGTGACTTTAGCGCTTCCACATGCCAGTTCGCGTACATTTCTTTAGGGACGACACCTTTGATGTAGTCTTCCATGAAGATCGAGTTGACAGGCTTGACCACACCATTATTATTGCTGAATGTGAACTTGCCGTTATAAGCGATGTTGTTCAGGTAGATGAAGCTGCCGGCTTTTAGAGGTGCAAGCGCAAGCGCACTGCCAGAACCTAGCTTCTTTGATCCCTCATAAAGGTGAACCTCGGTGGTACCTGCAGCTTTCAATGTATAGATTCTGCCTTCGGAAAGGACTGTATCAGCTGCCTGATCCAATATATACTTCCCCTTGACCTTCAGTGTTAACTCCTTATGTTCACCCAGATAATAGCTGAGCTTGACGTTTAGAATCGGCTCTGTGCCCGAAGCTTTGGCGTTTGGCAAGGCCAGGGATGACGCTGCAATGACAAAGGCTACCAACAATATGACGAATTTCCTCATAATTTCCCCCTATTACATTCTTTTCCTCTTATTCTACTATATTAGCAGTTTCGCCTGTAAAATGTTTACATGTAAATTTTACTAAAAATACAGACTGATAGATTCCATGTACACCGTTCGGGTACTCTTTTTGAAAGTCGGGGGTTGAAGAGTGAAAATAGGCCGAATGATTGGAAGGATATCCAGAAAATGATTATTTGGTGGGTAATGAAGAATAGGAGGAAATCTATTGGTTAGTGGCGAAATGTGCTGTATGAGATCATAAGAGAGGAATCTATCATGGAATATTTCCGTTACTCTTTCTACCAATTTATCCTGTTTTGCACGTTTTTTGTGTTGAATATCATTTTCGACCATTATGTCAGTGATCCATTTACGAGGGTGGATACGATTGCCATCCTTATTGGTATACCTGTTGTCTTCCTCATCTTACTACTTCAATCCAAGCTATATAAGCGCTTCGATTCTATAAAGATGTGGAAGAAAATCATGATTTCCATCCCAATACTGATTATCTCCATCCTTTTCGTTGGGTATATGGGGTATATGGTGTTTGGATTCAGATAGCTGAATTAGGGATTTATCTGTTATAAACCGAATAAAAGCAAACAAGGCCGGACAGCGTCCGGCCTTTCATTTTCGACAAATTTCGGGTGGTGACAGGCACCTGTCTAATCCCAGCTGACGTTTTCCTTGATGACTCTGGCGGGGTTTCCTGCTACCAGGCAGCCTGGGGGGATATCATTTGTTACAACCGATCCTGCTGCGATGATCGCTCCGTCGCCGATGGTTACTCCTTTAAGGATGGTTACTTTGCATCCTATCCAGACATGGTTGCCTATATGGATTGGAGCGGTCATTGGCGGTGTTACATCGTTATATTCAAGCTCGTGGAAATCGCTATCTATAATTGTTAAATCCCATGATAGAGCGCAGTCTGCACCGATCACGATTTCTTGGCTGGCGTAGATTTTGCTGTCTGCTGCTACATAGGTATTGTTGCCGATTTTCAGTCTCGCACCATCGTTTACAATGGCGACAACACCACGGCCGAGATTCACCTTGCCGTTGATCTCAAGGGTAGCATTCTTTCTGACCCGCATGACCGCTTTGGCTTCGCTAAGTTCCGAAACCGGGCGGCCAATTGATAGACGGCCATTGATGATGACCTTGGCGGTTTTATCTTTTTTGAATAAATGTCCCCTTCCACAGTAAACCGGAACACTGAATGGATTTTTAAGAGAGTATTTAGCACTTACCAGAATGCCCTTGATGACATCCGGAAGATAATGGCTCTTGTACGTTAACATCCAGATCGCTCCTCGTGATGGGATTTTTTAATATAATAGCAAGCTTCTCCTGACGTGTCATTAGTCAGCATTTCCCTTTTCTGGGCGGTTTTAACCGTATTGTTACAACGTCTGGAAGAGTTATCAATTTACCTAGGGAGATAGTCTTGATTATCTGGATTCAACATCCATCTGACTAGTATATATCCCCCGGGAATTTACAAATAAAACACCATTTTGTAATATAAAAATAATTTTTCGACAAAGCTCGGGGCGTGCCTGTCACCACCCGAACACAAATAAAAACAGGCCGGACTGCGTCCGGCCTGAATTCGACATATTTCGGGTGGTGACAGGCACCTATAATGCTGCTTTTGCTTTGTTGATGAGTGCTGCTCTTCTTTGTTTTTTGGCTGTTTCGTAGGCTGTTTTGTATTGTTGTGCGGCTGATGAGTTGTAGCCGTTGTCTTTCAGTTCTTTTACGAGTGCTTTGTAGACGTAGTTGAATGCGCCGTCTGTGTTGCGTTCGAGGATTTTGCCGGCAGTGTTGTATTTGGAATAGAAGTAGAAGTAGGATACTTCCTCTCCATTTTTCTTTTTCGCCACATATTCACCGATCGCATGTCCTACCAAAGCATCAATTTTTCCATTTGCCTGTGCTTCAAGCTCAAGGAAGCTCGGCTCGTACTTCGCAGCGATCTGCTCAGCAGTTGGCTTTGGTTTGCTGCTGCCTTTATTGGAACTGCTTTCGGTTGCTCCTGCTTGGGAAGAAACCTTCTTGTCTGTGCTTGTTGCAGACTGGCTTTTAGAACCAGCGTTTGTTTTTGAAGATGCTGTTGAACCAGTGGTGGAGGCTACCGTTGTTTCCCCAGAATCACCTTCTTCACTCTCTTCCGTTGCACTTCCTGCAGAAGTATTTTCACCCGCGGAATCGCTAGTAGCTACGTCCTCGCCACTCTCTTCAGCAGCTGAATCATCAATACCTTCTTCACCAGGAAGCGCGATATCATACTCCTCCGCGACTACATCTTTTACTACTTCATCTTGCGTTTCATATGTCTTTACTTCCAATAGATAATAAAGTGTTCCTGCTCCAGCCAATAACATGACGGAGATGACTGCAAGGAAGATTTTCCACTTTTTCATAAATAACCACCTCTAGTAATGAGTATGTTCACTCTGGCTGTAAGCAAAAAGGAAAAATTTCTCTTTTTACAAGAAAAACGCATGCGCCTTGGTCAGCCCCGACAAGCGTTGGAGGGCCGACCAGTGAAGTCGCTCTTTGGCTTCATTGGGCGGACCGAAACGACTCGAGGGTCTAGGCGCTGGAGCTAGACAATTCTCAAAGTAAAATTGGTTAAATTTTCATTTTTGTGTCAAATAAAATGAAAGCTGAACCGCCCATCAAGAACGGTCCAGCATCTTTACTTATTATTTAATCCAGGCACCATCGCTGCCTAGACGGTAGCCGCCAATTGTTGTGTTGGCTGCCATGACACCGCTGTTGTACATGTAGTACCACTTAGTGCCTACCTTTACCCAGCCAGTCTTCATGACTCCGCCGTTATCGAGGTAGTACCACTTGTAGTTGTACTTTAACCAACCAGTCTTCATGTCGCCGCCTTTGTTCAGGAAGTACCACTTTCCGCCATCCTTGATCCAGCCTGACTTCATCACTCCGCCGTTATCAAGGAAATACCACTTGGTGCCGTCCTTGACCCAGCCAGTTTTCATGAAACCGTCAGTTTTATCAAGATAGTACCACTTATAGCCGTTATACAACCAGCCTGTCTTCATGTCACCATCTACTGCATCAAGGTAGTACCACTTAGTACCTTGCTTGAACCAGCCAGTTTGCATTTCTCCATTGTAGTTGAAGAAATACCACTTGCCTTTGATGAATTCCCAGCCGCTTTGCATTACGCCATCAGCATTGAAGTAGAACCACTTGTTGCCGATTTTTTCCCAGCCAGTTTCAGCTGCGCCAGTGCTCTTATTGAAGAAGTACCAGTTGTTGTTAACTTTTTTCCAGCCAGTAACTAGTGCGCCTTCATTATCATTTTTCGTGTCTTCATCGAAGTAATACCAGTATGAACCTATTTTAGTAAGACCTTTTGCCATTACTCCATCTTCATGGAAGTAATAGGTTTTACCTTTGATTCTTTCGAAACCTGTCTCCATTACACCGGAACTCAGGTTCAGGTAATACCATTCGCCATTCCACTTCAACCAGCCAGTTTTCATGGCACCATTAGCTTCAGGGTCAAGATAATACCAGTCTCCACCATCTTCCAGCCAGCCAGTTACATGCTCGCCTTCAAAATCAATGTAATACCATTTGCCTTTTTCATAAGTCCAGCCTTCAATTCCCACAACAACCTGGAATGGAGACTGTGAACCATTCGCATCCGCTACATAAGCGTTGAAAGTATCTTGTCCAAGGCTTGCGACCATGTATCGCATTTCCTGGAATGTCGTCAGGTAATCTGTACCTTCTCCAATAATCTCAGCAAGTTCAGATAGCTTTAATTTTTCAACATTCATTGTTGCTACGCCATCTACAAACTTAATATCTGTTTCATCTCTATAAAGAGCTGAATCATTTGAGAAAGTTGATAGAGTGCTAGCATTGTCTGAGTAGAACTCAACAGCTGTTACTTGAACATCCCCATCTTTACCAGCAAGGTCAAGATAGAATTGGTTGCTAGCTACTTTTTCAAGTGTAACTGGACCATTGTTCGTAATCAACGTAATGCCATCTAGTTCAACTGCGTTAGATGCAGGAACTTCCAATGAATCGTTGGAAGTGAAAAGAACGTCAAGGACGTCAAAATCACCATTTCCATAATCAGCTGTTGCTGTTACCCATGCCTGATAGTTTACAGGGTACATCAGCTGACGCAGAAGCTGGATTGATACGCCATCGCTTTGCTTATCAAGATCGCCAAGTACTTCTGAAACTACGTACTCTGCTTTGCCGTCTGCTACTTGAATCGTAGCGTCAGGGAAGAAAGGATTTAAAGTCATGAATTCAAATGTTACAGATTCGACACCATCTGGTGTGAATACAGTGAATTTTTCCACTTTATCCGTTTCTTGTAGACCTACCTCGGAAATGAAGTCATCTACATTGAATTCCATTGAATCTTCATCTGGAGCAACGACATACTCTTTTCCAGCAATCGTCACGACAAAATCATAAATTGAAGTATCAGCAAACGACGCCTTAGGCGCGAGCACTGATAGCAACATTACAAAACCAAGAAATAAGACCGATAGTTTTTTGCTCAAAATTTCCCCTCCTATGTATCTGTTATTTTCTCAGGAGCAGGATGGATCCTGTTCCAGAATGTGGTATGCATGATTTATTTTACAAAATTCGTCTTAATTATACAATATCAATCTAGTAAACTTTACACATAGATATAGAGTTAATTATTGGGAAATCCACTCAACTTTTTTCCTAATAGAATCGTCTAAAGCTTAAAAACGAAAACGGAGGTGAAAAAATGCGAAGGGATAAAGTGATTGAGGAGCTGATGGATGAGTATGGAACGAAGGTGCTTCACCTTGCCTATTCATACGTGCGGAACCGGCAGACGGCGGAAGATCTGGCGCAGGAAATCTTCCTTAAGTGCTTTCAGAAATACGAGACTTTCGAGGGTGAAGCGCAGCTGCAAACCTGGCTATACCGGGTGGCCTCGAATCATTGCAAGGATTATTTAAAAAGCTGGCACCACCGGAAGGTTCTTGTCAGCGGCTATATCTCGTCCAAACTCGGCGGCCAGGAAGCTGGACCGGAAAAACAATTGATCCAGAATGCGGAGAACCAGGAGCTTGTTGATGCAATGTTCAAGCTGCCGTTAAAATATCGCGAAATTATCTTTTTATATTATTACCAGGAGTGTTCATTGAAGGAAGTAGCTGCAATATGTAACTTGAACATTAATACCGTCAAATCAAGACTGACACGCGCCAAAGAATTATTGAAAGCCATTTTACAAGAAAGGGGTGTGGACTATGGAAGATCAGCTGAAGAAACTGAAATCAGGTCTGAAGGATGAACTGGATGGCTTTGAGTTTGATGCGGGAATGAAGCGGAATGTATCCAGGCGGTTTGCGGAGAGCAGGAAGCCCGGAGGTGAATTTATTCGCAGAATGGTTCCGGCGGGTTTGAGTTTGGCCTTTTTGGCTATTTTTAGCTTGGGGATTTATTGGGTGATTGAATCAGATTATTCCAAGGACCTCGGAGACACGCCTCCTGCCAAGGAAGAGTCGCCAGTCGCTGAAGCACCAGATGACGAAAAGCCTGAGTTGATTGTACCGCCGTATGTGCCAGACGGATATGCATTCAAGCATACTCACACGAATGAAGATGTTTATGAACATATGTATATGAAGGAACAGAATGAAGCAGAGTATTTTGCCTATATCATGCGAGAGGAAAAACCTGAATACCCTGTTCCTGACATCACTGTTGAATTGGCAGATGGCCTGGTTGGCAAGATCAACAAGATTTCAGAAGAGCATCTCTTCCTTACCTGGCAGGATGAAGGTATGTATCAAATTGTTGAGCGTAAAGGAAGTCTGACCGTAGGCGAATTTAACAAGATTGCCGAAGCGATTATAAAAGCAAAGGGATACGAGCCGACGTTTGATCTACTCAGGTTGAAAATGGAGCCGGTGGTTGCCCTCGATGAGAAGGCAGCTGTAGAAATGCTGGCAAGGTACGATTATATTTGGAAGTCCGTTTATCAGGAGGCAGATACCCGGCCTGGCGGGAAGTTCCCTGACTTAAAAACAAAAGAAGAATTTTACCAGCTCTTCCTAGACTTTATGTCTTATGAATTGGTGGAAAAAACCTTTAAATTTCGCCTAGGTGAAAAAGCAGACGGAATTTATATTATCCCAATAGATCCAGTACCTAGCTTTTGGCCAGGGACAGAGTATAATCTAGCCCACATTTCAGAAGATGAATATCAGCTGACCCAGATACAGGCAACCAAGAACAAAGCACCCGAAACCCTGGTTGTCACCTATAAGAAAGCAGAAGGTGTATGGAAAGTAGAGTCAATCACCATAAAGACCGATTGACGCCTGGTCAAATATACAGAAACCAATTAAAAAGGCGAAGGCCCTCCCTGGCGGGAGGGCCTTCGCCTCTTCATTCGACAAAATTCAGGTGGTGACAGGCACCTGTTAAACAATCCCCGAATCACGTCTGACTTTTCTCAGCATTGATTCCCAAATCCTTGAGCTGATCGAGATGATGATTAGTGTCCATATAATACGGAATGCAAATTTAAGATTTTCATGATCAATAAACTCTGCAAGCCAGTTTCCTGCATAGTAGATGGTCGATGTGGAGATAAACAATAAAACAACAAATATAATGACCACTATTACTTTATGTTTCAAATTTATTTTTTTAATAAGTTCCTTATTCCTCACCAATATAAATAAGAGCAAAGAAAAGAACAAAAACGCCGCAAACCCAAGTGCACCCACCAAACAATCCCTGCCTTCACCATAAATAATCTATCTGCAATCAATCTAGTATTCTCCGTTTCTCCGCCAATTCCTTTTAAGTAAGGCTTGCTTAAGCAAATAAATTACTTCGACAAAATTCGGGTGGTGACAGGCACCTGTCGTCGGCACCTGTCCGAATGAATGGCACCTTTCCATAGACACCAAAAAGGAACGTCTGGTTGACGTTCCTCTTGAAATCTATATTCCTCATTGTTTCATCGCAGTCCTGGTTCTTTCGACAAATTTCGGGTGGTGACAGGCACTTGGCCGAATTTCGGGTGATGACAGGCACCTGTCATTTAAAGAACCCGACCATGATTTGTTTGAAGATGTTGCGTTTGCCTTCTTCTTTGAAGGTTTTTTTCTTTAATGAGTCGGTGTTGAGTTTGCTGAAGAATGGGTTGTTTTCTTGTTGGACGTTTTCTGGTTTCTGGACGATTAGTTCGCCTGGTTTGGCGCCTTTTTTGAGTTGTGTTTTGCCGCTTAGCTGCAGGCCTTTGCTAATTTTGCGCTTTTCGACGATGCCTTTTTCATTCAGGACGTAAATATAGCTGTTCTTCTTGCCCTTTTCGATGGCTTTCTCTGGAACTGTTGTTGCGTTTAGCACCTTTTCTGTGATGACGCTGACATCGACATGCGAGCCTTTTAGAATTTGTTCTTCTGTTTCTTCACTAAGCGTGATTTCGAAGGGATAGTGGCTCTCTGCATCCACAGATGGATCTGCTTCTGGGTATTCGGCAATCTTGGTCAATGTACCCTCGACCTTCCCTTTGAGCAGGTCGGATTGCACGTACACCTCCATACCTTCTTCTACAGCCTTCAAGTCGCGCTCACTGAACTTGCCTTCTACCTTCGGCTTGTCCGAAATAATGGTGACGATCGGATTTTTCAATTCGTAGTTGACCTGTTTCACTGTGCCTGATACTTCACTGTTCTTGCCAAGCTCATCGGTGCCATCATAGGAATCAATCAAATCTTCATATTTCTCGATTTCCGCTTCGACCCGGCCCTTTTCACGCTGCTTGTCATAGATTTCTTTTTCAAGCGAGACATTCATCAGTTCATTCGAATCATCCCTCGTGCTGGAGCCGTCCCCGAAGACCGGGGTACTGGCCGATGATGTCGAGGCCGAGACACTCTGCAAGTAGTTCAGCTGCTTGATTTGGTCATCAATCAAATTAGCTTCGGTGACGAGCTGGCTTTTTTCCGCCTTCAGCCTCGCCAGGTCCTCATCGATGTTGTTTGAAGAGTATTCGTACAGTGGCGTTCCACTGTCGATCTTATCGCCTTCTTTTACAAGGAAGCCCTTAAAATCGCCATCTTCGTCATTATAGTAAACCTGATGCTCTTCCTCAGGGGTGATGACACCGGATGCGTGGAGCGTCTCGGTAAGGTTGTCCTTCCCAACGGCAGCCCATTTATTGATATACGATGAGCGCAGCGCCTTGCTGTCATCCTTCAAAGCCAAATATAGATTTCCGGACACAAAAATAGCGCCGGCGGATAGTAGAATCGCTGTCTTTTTCTTCAACTGGTGCACCTCCCTTATAGAATCTTATCGAATTGGATGAATGAAACGAGTGCCGCAAACAGCCAGATGATGAGATTGATGCCAATGACCATCAGCAGGACGATCTTCGGGTTTTTACCTGTCAGCATTTTCAAATACTTGTATTCTATGAAAATAGCCCATACTTTAAAAATCGATATAGAAGCCAGGAAATAGATGACGAAATCATTTCCGGTTATGTATTGTGCAACCGTGCCAAGTGCGAACGGCGAGGAAACCTGAGTCAGGCCAAGTGAAAGCGCGAGCGGGATCCCGATTATTTTTTCAAAAAGGAAGATTGGCAGAACGAAAAATTGGACTGTCAGCAGCTTCTTAAGGTCCACATCGGACAGTGTCCAAAAGAATAATGCCGGCAGGAAAATCATGATGGCGCCGAAAACGATGCCAAGGATTGTCTGGCCAGCCATGAACAGAAGCTTTTGCATCTCGTATTCTTCCCGGGAAATCGATGTCAATTTTTTTGACAGATATTCCGAGCCAATCCCGAAATAAGCACTGATCCCGAATACCAGGCCGCTTAGCAGGATGAGCAGGAATGTATTTTTCCAGACACCGGGAACATACTCAGAATCCCTTAATTTGTATGTAAAATATTTATAATTAAACAAGCCGCGAAACACTTCTACTCGGTTATTCATCGTTTGTCCCCCAGGTTAGTCTTTGTATTTTCTATTCTATATGAAAAATTCCAATTATTAAAATAATATCAGGATGACATCTACTCTTTGGACGAACATTCCTGCCGCATTGTTTCATCAATTTGCAAAAACCCACATCACCTCTCCTCTAATGGCTCATTTTTGGTTATAATAGAAGAATATGTTTTTTTCGAATGGATTAAAAGTTACTTATGACACGATTTTAGCATTGCCTATCCAATAGGCTTGTCGAATTCTGACAGGATTTTGCAAAAAGTGAAGAATTGATGCTGCATGAACGGGGGAATCGCTGTGGCTGTCATACCTGATAACCAGGCACCGATTTTTAAAGAAGCTGCTGAAAAATTGAATAGGATGCTCAAATCGGAGGTCGAGGAGGACGCGCGTCTTGTTCAAAAAGGGCTGATGCTCTATCGCCAGGGGACGGTCCACCATCTGAAGTATATGGTGAAGTCGATCTGGGCGACGGTGCAGGACGTAACGCCGGTTCGTGTGTACATAAATGTGTCAGATCCTGAGGAGAGCAGCTGTACCTGCCCTGCTCATTCCTTCTGCCGCCATCGTTTGGCTGCGTTTTTTCAGGCGTACAGCGATGTCGCGAGTGTCTCTGACTGGGTCGAAGCCTGGCGCAAGCCTGCCAAGGAACAGCTGAATGCGGAAAAATGGGGCTTGCAGCGTGCCAAGGATCTTGTTAAAAAGGATACTCGGACGGGTCATGATTATGATAGCTGGGCCGCTTCCTTTCGTGAGAGCTTCGAGGAGATCGTCAAAGGCCAGGGCGAACCTAAAGCCTATGTTCTGCCCGGATTGTTCCGTTCCTATATTCGTCGCGTTGAGGTTTCTGCACCGCTGGAGGCTGTTTGGAAAAACCTTTATATGATTGCAGCTTGTGTCCATTCCTTCAATTTGCTCACTGAACTGGCCGGCGAAATGGGGCACGATGATATGCCGACAATGGACCGTTATTACCGGCCGCTGTTCGAGGATCTGTTCAATGATGCAGAGGAATACGTCGAGCGCCTTGCCTATGGGACAATGCCGTTTTCGTTTGATACGTTTTTGGAACGGCTAAAGGATGAAACAGTCGGATTGACGGTGCCCGATGCGTCTGTTGGTTATGACCGGATTGATTTGTATCGGCTGTTATGGGAAAAACTTTTTAAAAATGGCAGCTGGCGTGATGCCGAACGGGCTCGTCTGGAGGCGTTTGGCGATGATAAGCGGGATCTGGTCGAGGAAATCGCATTGATTCATCAGCTTGTTTTAGCGAAGCAAGACGGAGAAGCGTTGAAGGTATTCACTTCTCTTTCCATCGGTTCGCTTCCATATATGTTTTATTGGCTCGACGGCTTCCGCGTGCAGCGCGAATGGAACCGGATGGGTCCTTTCATCGAATACCTAGTCCAGCAGCTGCGGAATTACCTGAAGCACCTGAGTGATTATTATGCTTGTAAAAAATTCACCCGCTACGCCTTGAAGCTTGTCGGCACGTATACTCGTGAAATCGGCCGCGGCGAGCTGTATGACCGGGCGCTGGCACAGGCAATGCCATACAGCTTTTACGAATATGAAGATTCCTTATTTGAAAAACAGCAATACGAACAATGGGGCGAATTGCAGTCCTACTTCGGCTTTGAATATAATTCGATTTCAAGCGAGCGGATTAAAGTTTTACAGAAAGAAGCTCCTGAAGTCCTGATTCCGCTGTATCACCAGATGATCGGCGATTTAGTTGAAATGAAAAACCGCAGCAGCTACAAGCAGGCCGCACGCTTGCTCAAAAAGTTGCGGACGGTTTATAAAAAACTGAAACGTGTGCCGGAATGGGAAGAATTTTTCGGAAAGCTGCTCGTGAGGACGAAACGATTGAGGGCTTTCCATGAAGAATGTACAAGGAACAAGTTGATTGAGGTGGAGGAAGCATAGGGACTTAGTTTTTGCTCCTTTACGAAGGAAGCGTATGGTGCAGTTTAATGTGAGAAAGAGACAGGATAACCGTCCCCATGTCTCGCCAAGGAGGTGCTTTTGATGCTTGAGATTAAGCAGTTTCATATAGATGTAATGCCTGTTGCTGGCGGGCGGTATTTTTTAAGTGCTGAGGATTTTGATGGTTTTGACCTTAAGACCTCTGAATGGAAGAAGCTGCTCTTTTTCCGCCATAAGGAGAGTTATTATGGAACGATGCTGGAGGCTGACAAATGGGGTTCTGCCGAGGGTGTGACCTTGAGCGCCTGGCAGCTGGTGACGTTGTTTGGCGAGGAAAGCTTCAATCGGCTTGTCGAGTGGGAATGGGATGACCTTGGCGATATCTGCCTGTCGACAGCCCACGCGATTTATGATGCGATCCTTGCGAAGGAATGGCATCCTGATTTTACCCAGCTAGATGGCGAGGATTTTCGCTGGAAGCTTCCGGTGAGCGTGCTTGATGAGTTCCATGAGCCATTCTGGGAGGAAACTCTCAAGGTAAATGATGACCAACTAGCCGTGCGTGATTTCGTAGCGAATCTGTTCCATCATGGTCTGGAGTCCTACTTCCACGAAAATGAGACGATGAAGTATCTGCTTGGCGACAAGCTTGATGTTTTGCGGAAAAAGCAGCTATCCTCTTCACAGCTGGCTGCTTATTTTGACGAGGACCGCTGGCTTGAGTGGATTGGCCTTAAGGAAAATCCGGCACCGTTTTCGATTGGAATGCGCCTTGAGGAACCACTGGATGATCTTGGTGACTGGAAGCTTGGGTTATTTTTGCGCGGAAAAGAAGAGCCTATGCTGATTGAAGCCCGCGATTATGAAAGCTATCCTGCCGGCTGGGACTTATATAGCGATAAAGTTGAGGATGAAGAAAAGCGGCTTGCTGCGATTTTTCCATGGATTGAGGAAGACGGCCGCCTGAAATCTACTCTCTCTGAAGACGAAGCGTGGATGTTTTTGACCGAGGCAAGCGAAACGCTGATTGCACTCGGCATCGAAATTCTCCTGCCTTCCTGGTGGGAAGCGATCAAGAACGCGAACCTCAAGGTAAAGGCGCGTTTGAAGGGCCAGACTGGCTATCGCCGCTCATTTGTCGGCTTGAATGCAATGCTCGATTACGACTGGCGTTTTTCGATGAACGGTGTTGACCTGAGCGAGGATGATTTCCAGCGCCTTGTGAATGAGAAGCGCAGGCTTGTCTATCTGAAAGGCCGCTGGATCAAGCTTGACCATGGATTCATCCGCCAGATCCAGGATTTGATGAAGAAGGCTGATAAGGAAGGTCTCCACATCCGCGACCTGCTGCAGCAGGAGCTTTCGGATGAGGAAGAAGACGGTGAAGGTCTCGAGGACCCAAGGGCATTCGCTAAAATCCAGATCGAGCTGAACCGCCACTGGAAGCAGATGATGAAGCAGCTGTCAGAAACCAAGGAAATCCCGGATATGCCGGTTCCAGCTGGATTGCATGGCGAGCTGCGTCCGTACCAGAAGCTCGGCATGAACTGGCTGCTGTTCCTGCGGAAGTATGGATTTGGCGCCTTGCTTGCCGATGACATGGGCCTCGGGAAGACGATTCAGCTGATTTCTTATATCCTGTCGGTAAAAGAGCAGGAAAACGATGATCACCCGGCGTTGATCATCTGTCCGACTTCTGTTCTCGGAAACTGGCAGAAAGAGATCGAGCGCTTTGCTCCTGATTTGCGCGTCCATCTTCATTATGGGCCGAACCGCCTGAAGGGCAGTGCTTTTGCCGAAGAAGCAACAGGCTCAGATATCGTGTTGACATCTTATGGACTGACACACCTCGATTTCGAAGATCTTGAAAGCATTGAATGGAGCAGCATCGCGATTGACGAGGCGCAAAATATCAAGAATGCCGATACGAAGCAGTCGCGTGCGGTGAGGAAGCTGAAGGGCAAGCACCATATCGCCCTGACCGGGACGCCGATGGAAAACCGCCTGTCTGAGCTGTGGTCGATTTTTGATTTCACGAATCGCGGCTATCTTGGCAGCGCCGGACAGTTCCAGAAGCAGTTCATCCTGCCGATTGAAAAAGAAGACAAGAAGGAGAAAATCAGCCAGCTTCAGTCGCTGATCAAGCCGTTCCTCTTGAGACGGACGAAGAAGGATGAAGATGTGGCGCTGAACCTGCCTGACAAGGTTGAACAGAAGGAATACTGCCCGCTGTCTGTGGAGCAGGCTTCATTATATGAGCAGCTTGTAAAAGATACCTTCGCCCAGATCGAAACACTATCGAGCTTTGAGCGCAAAGGCCTGATTTTACAAATGCTAAGCAGGCTGAAGCAGCTGTGCAACCACCCTGCTCTATATTTGAAAGAGGAAAATCCGAAGCAGCTGATCGACCGGTCCGCGAAGATGGAGAAAATGATCGAACTGGTGAGCGCTGTCCTCGACCAGGAAGAAAGCTGCATCATTTTTACCCAGTATATCGGAATGGGTGAAATGATCCAGGCCGCGCTGAAAAAGAAGTTCGGCATTGATGTTCCGTTCCTGAACGGCAGCCTGCCGAAGACAAAGCGTGATGAATTGATCACAAAATTCCAGAACCGCGAATTCCCTGTGTTCCTGCTGTCGCTGAAGGCTGGCGGAACCGGGTTGAACCTGACTGCGGCAAACCATGTGGTCCACTACGACCGCTGGTGGAATCCGGCTGTCGAAAACCAGGCGACTGACCGCGCCTACCGCATCGGCCAGAGCCGCTTCGTGCACGTGCACAAGCTGATCAGCACCGGCACGCTGGAGGAAAAAATTGATGCCATGCTCGAGAAAAAGCAGTCGCTGAACGACCAGATCATCCAGAGCGACAGCTGGATCACCGAACTGTCGACTGATGAATTGCATGATTTGGTGTTTTTGTCATAAGCCGAAGGAGCGAGGGGCCGGACCCTTTGCTCCTTTTGTTTAGCGAAACGAAGGAAACATGGGGTGCGTCCTCATTTAAAGGTTAATGTCTCTTTTCTTTAACTCTGCTTTCAGAGTTTCTATTCTATCAATCACTACCTTCAAAAATATTAATCCAGAAACACTAAATATTATCGCACTAAAAAAATTCCCCATATTAGCAATTATTGATCCGAACATAATCCCAAGGCATAAAGATGGTGTTAGTTTCCAAGATAAGATTTTATTCAGCATTAGCTTTTCCCCCAATTTGGCTAAAATGCAGTTTCGACTACTAATTGATTTCCACTACAATATACTCCATAATTTTACAATTTCCTGTAAATCGATTAAAAAATCTTGTGTATTTCCTTAAAGAATTAAAGGGACGTACCCTTTAACAAAGGAAGCGCTGGGCTGGGTACTCATTAATTTATTGCTGTCACAGTGTTTGAAAAATAAACAGACAAACTCCGCTTAAATTGGAAACGACCCTTATTTTCTTAAAAATAAGGGTCATTTTTCCGTTTATTTCATCCCAATTGATGAATTTTGTGCTTTTTATAGACGTTAACCGGAATCTCTCCGCTTATATCGGTATAAAAAGGGTTCTCCATGTACAATAGACGGAATTTCTCCCCTTAATATCAGTTTCAAAAGGTCCTCCACATACAATAGACGGAGCCTATCCGCTTAAGAATTCACACATCTATACGAAAATCAACAATGGATGAAAAAAGTGCCTTATTTTAAATTAAAATGATACACAAATTGTTTGGTACCTGATGGTGTACTAATATCCATATTGCCTGTATAGTATCCCGGGGCATCGGGAAGAACGACAGTACTTACGATCTGGTCTTCCGATACCAGATCCGTGATTTTTACATCATCAGGTCCAAGGCTGGCACCATCCTTTGTAAATCCACCGCTGGATGTCCTTCTTACGCCGTCTGCAGGCCCTTTGTTATCTTCTAATTCGCCGGATGGCTTCCGGCTTTTGACCGTCAGTGTTTTACCTGAATCGAAGGTATCGGCCTGTTTTCCAGCGAGCGCTTCTTCCATCGTTACGGTTTCACAAGAACTCGGTTCTACCACAGACGGTTCTTTTTCGCGATCCTCTCTGGTATCCTCTTTGCACTGACCGTATTCATACAATTCCAATTGCAAATCATCATAAAGCACTGTAGGGATATGGTTGAGGTACTGCATATCCAACTCTTTTTCCTTTGCCTCAATCACCTGCTTGTAACCTGCCACCGACAATAACACCACCAGAACTCCTAAAAAGCTGAACAAGATTTTTTTATTCATCATAACCCTCCAGATAAAATAGTTCTTTAGTATAGATATTCTCCATTTATTTACAAATCACCTTCTAAACGCACAAAAAAACCTTGTTCAATGAATGAACAAGGTTAAAATAACTCTCTAATATAGCCATACTCCACTGGAATTGAAGTAGTATCGTTTATTTCCAATCGTATTCCAGCTGGTTACCATCGCACCGCCGCTGTTGAAGTAGTACCACTTGCCGCCGATTTTCTGCCAGCCAGTTTGCATGATGGCACTGGTGTTAAAATAGTACCATTTACTGCTTAACTTTACCCAGCCAATTTGCCCTGCGCCGCCAGAATTGAAGTAGTACCATTTTTGATTGATTTTTTGCCAGCCGGTCTGCATCATGCCGCCGCTGCTGAAATAATACCACTTGCCCCCCACAGCCGCGAGACCTGTTTGCATCGCCCCGCTCGAAGGGAAGTAGTACCACTTGCCTCCATAGCTGAGCCAGCCGACACGCATCGTGCCATCTGAGTTCAGATAATACCAGGTGCTGCCTAGCTGCTTCCAGCCAACCTTCATCTTTCCGTCTGCTTCGAAATAGTACCATTTGTTATTCCATTTCAGCCAGCCAGTCTTCAGGCTGCCTGTCACCGGATCGTAGAAATACCAGAAGCCATCTGCAGCCTTATACCAGCCGCTCGGAGCTTTCCAGGATACCGACACTACAACTTCTTCGCTATAGTGCCCTTCGTCATTATTGGCCAGGAATGACACCAAGGTCCCTTCTTTTAGCGGTGAGATCTTCAATTCAAAATATCCATTCCCATCCGCCTGCACCACGTGGAGTACACCATCGATTTCAATGTTCACGAACACATTTGTAGCTGTTTTTCCTTTTAAAATGGTGCTAAGCGTATTGATAGGCTCGACCGTTAACGGAAGCGGATCTGGCAAGTCAATGACGTTCACCTTAACACTGCCAAAGTTCCCTGCTTTATCAGTCGCCCTAATGACCAGCTCGGTACCGCCAGGCTGAACAGGAATAGAAATCGTGAATGTTCCGTCAGCAAGCGCTGTACCTGATCCGATAGCTGTACCATTTTTCAAAATTTCTACAAAAGCCCCTGGCTCCGCGAAACCTTTAACCTCTGATGACTTCTCGTTGACATATTCCCACCTGTTGATATCCACATAAGGCGGAGTTACGTCTTTTACTGTAATGATTGCCGGCTCGCTGACATTCCCGGCAAGATCTTCAGCGACTATTTTAATGACGGAATCACCCTTGAATCGATTACTAAATGTTATTGAAAAGTTGCCATTACTGTCTGCAAACGCAGAAAGAATCACTTGATCATCCTGCAGTAATTTTACCTTCGAATGAGGTTCTGCCGTTCCCTGCAAAGATGTTGACTGGTCTGTCACTTCACCAGATGTGACCACCGGTCTGGCAGGCGCCTGCTCATCCACGACAGTAACCGTTGTGATTCCACTCAGGTTGCCAGCAGCATCAAGCGCCTGGACTTCAATGACTGTTCCCGCTATCTGCGGATTTATCTCTACGGAAAAATTACCATTGTCGTCGGCAGTCGTCCGTTTTTCAGCACCAGCCACTTTTACAATTACAGCCGCGCCTGGCTCGGTACTGCCTTCAACCTTCGTTGCCTGGTCGTTCACCTTATTGACCTGCGGCGGTTCCGGCGCTGACGTATCGCTTACCATAATGGTTGTCTCCGGACTGATCCTGCCATAGCTGTCAACAGAAGTAACCGTCAGCACACTTCCGCCATGCTGAGGGGGAATACTTACAGAGAAAGCTCCCTCTGTGTTCGACTGCCCTTCCCCAACCAACACGTCATCCTTAAAAATTTTTACAGTGGAATCACCATCAGTCAGACCGGTAACAATTGTTTCCCCATCACCGACTTGATGGACTGTCGGTGCTTCAAGATTGCCGAATGGCAGCCCGTTATTAATAGGTTTATAGGCAATCGGGCTGAAACCGAGGATGGCTGATGAAAGCCGGTCGTCCCTCGCTCCGTCAAGGATTCTCCGCTTCATCTGCGCCGTATCGGTTGTGCTCCAGTAATTATTAGTTCCGTTGTATATAAGACCCCTGCCCTTTTCAACTTCTATAAAAAAGGATGGAAAGCCGAAGAAGTTATTCTCCGAGATTGTGATATTAGGAGATTTACAGTTAGGATCGCTGCAAGACATCCGGATTGACGGATAATAGTCTTCTTTATTAAAAAAAGTATTCCGATGGACCAGTACATTCGCTAATCCATTATTCAAGTCAAGCCACGCATTGTCCTGGAAAAGGTTATTTTCAATTAGAATGCTCATAGTAGGCGATCCGATCGAGACATCCCCGCCTGTAAACTCATTGTTGCGGAGGATGACTTCCCTGTACAACGAGGTAATGAGAAAGCCTCTGTTCGTCCTTCTGATATTCGCATGTTCAATATTGATAGAACTGCCTGTGAAATCGAAGCCTTTTAGCAGAACATCCTTAATGATGACTTTCTCCTCGGACGTACCCTTAACATTCAATTTGCCTTTTACATCAATCCAGGAAGGACTCCCAGAATTGATGATTTCTACACCAGGCTCAACCGTCAACGTCACTCCAGGATCAATCGTAATGATTCCAACTCTGTATGGAGAACCCTCCTTTGTCCATGTCGTATCAGCCGTGATATTACCCTGAATCGTCTCAGCACCGGCCTGCTGCAATCCCAAAAACAAGACAACCAAAAATCCAACACCCGCAAAAAACTTCTTCACACACACTTTCCTCTCTCGTTAAAAAATGCATACCATCTCCCAAGATTATATACGATTATAATAAAATGTAATATAAACCAAATTATGGTTTTACTATCTATTTTAAACTTACAGATTTTTAAAGAAAATCCTTTTGACGCAAAAAGACCGGCTAAATCAGCCGGCATCAAAATTAGAGGGTTTATTGGAGATCCGTTTATTGAATTTCTCTCTCAAAGGTCCTATGTGAGGGTTTTCGAGGAAAATTCGTTAGTGTTGAATTCTATTCTCTTTACAAAAATCACTTACTTCCTGACATATTCTTTTCTGCTGGAATTTGGTCTTGGCGGCTCGGCTATGAAGGAGTAGACGCGGTTAATCTGCAGTTCTTTGGAGGCGATTTCGAGCTGGCGGACACGCTTGGTGAGTTCGTCGACCTTCTCATTGCTTTTTCCAACCATTTTAATCAAGCTGACAAGCAGCTTTTCGATTGAATCGGTTTCGCTATACAAATGGAAGCTCCTCCCTTTGTATCGGAACAGGCTGAGGCTGCATGGAGGCCTGCGATGTATGCTGAGTTTCCCGCGTACCTGCCGGCTTCGAACTTAAAAATCGCACTCCCTCAGCAACCACTTCTGTCACATAAACACGTTTGCCTTCCTGGTTATCGTAATTACGGGTCTGGATTCGTCCGGTCACACCGAGCACTGCTCCTTTTTTACAGTAATTCGCTGTGTTTTCTGCCGTTTTGCCCCAGAGGATGCAGTGGACAAAATCAGCCTCAATTTCGCCGCTGGCGTTTTTATAATGCCGGTTTACCGCAAGCGTGATATTCGACACCGCTTTGCCGTCAGGTGTAAACCTGAGTTCCGGATCTTTCGTCAGCCGGCCGACTAGCGTTACTTGATTGATCACCTTTTCATCTCCTTTCTTCTTGATACCCCGATGATAATCCTTTTTAGAGCTGTGGTAAAATGTCGAAAATCGTGTTTTTGTCTGCAAAAACTGCGTCAAACCATCAAGTTAGCTCTGGAAATTTGAGTTTTCCACACACCTGATACTCTCAAAAATGAATTTTAGCAATTCAGAAATTTTTCTTTCGACAAATGGGCTTTTTTTCGTTTTCGATTCATACTGTGTTATAATTTGGACAAGAATTACGGGAGGTGGTTGACATGAAGACGTTTAAGTTGATTTCAATGCAGCTTGCTGATGATGATGCTTTAGTGGATATCGAAATGGAAGACGGCCTGATTATCAATAAAGAGGATGAAAAAGGGACCTGGCTCGTCGAGGTTTTTGCCGATCATAAATACATCCCTTATTTCCAGGATGCATGCGACAACGACAAAGAAATCATCGTCCAAGTCGTCATCACCAAACGAGAGAACGACCCGGCAGCATTTTTAACAAAAGTTTGCTGTGTGAAGGAGCTAAGTACGCATGCCAGCATCCTTTTAACCGGAAAGCTCACCAAGCCGAAGAGCGATTACCCGGAAAAATTGCTGGAATATTTAATGGATAAAGGCTATAAAGGCGAAGAACTGCTTGCAGAATTCAAGGAAAAGATCATCACAAGACCGCAGATTTTGCAGCCGAAAAAGGTGTAACGAAACTCCCGCTGACTAGCTGGAGTTTTTTTGTGGAGGATTTTTCGCAAGGTTATTGAACTGGCTTTCCAAACCAAAATAAATGGGCAGGAATTTGCACACCTGCCCTTTTTGCATTATTGATCGTTATTGTCCTCGTCGTTCATATCAAGGTTGTCTTCAACAGCATCTTCGCCAGGTTCATTGTTGTCTTCCATCATGTCGCCATCGTTTTCGGTGTTGATGTCGTTGTTTTCTCCGTTGTTGCCATTGTTGTCATCAATCATGCCATCATCGTCGACATTGCCATTGTCATCTGCCGGATTCTCGATATCCACATCGTCTTCCGCAGGAGGATCCTGGTCATTCGCACAGCCAGCAAGGAACATAGCCGATAGCAAAGAGCCACCGATTAACATTAATAGCTTTTTCTTCATGAGTAAAAGCCCCTTTCATTAATAGGTATTTTTGAGACCTGTTGCACGGGTCTGCAGTTAGATTGCCCACCAATGAAAAAAACTTGCATTATTTTGTAAAAAAATTGTGTGGAAAAGATTTTTATGGTTAAACGATGTATGTGCAACACAGTCTTCCAAGCAAAAAGCAAAACCCAGCTTGCTTTTTACGAAAAAAGCTGAACTTAGAGTAAAAAACCAGTAATTCCTCAGCTATTCACTACACCGGAAGCTAAAAACCTATAAATTGCACAAGAATAGTGTTCAATAGAGCCAAATTTAAGTGCTGGAAAAATTATTCTCTTAGTTCGGAGTGATAATTGCACCGTTCTCCAGCCTAATTGCATCAATATCACGATTAATTGCACCGTCTTCCTAATTATGTAAATGACGAGCATCAAAAGAGCCTCGCTGGAAGTATTATTCTGTTAGTTCAGCTTGATAATTGCACCGTTCTCCAGCCTAATTGCACCAATATCACGATTAATTGCACCGTCATCACCATTAATTACACCAACAAATCGCACAATTGCACCGTCTTCCTAATTATGTAAAAAAAGAACCCAACACAACGCATTGGGTTCCATCAAAAATCTATTTAATCGCAAATGTAATCTCCGCTTCACAAGCCAATTCGCCATCAACTGTAGCGACCGCTTTTCCTTTTCCAATCGGTCCGCGCAGCTTGATCATCTCTACTTCCAGTCTGAGCTGGTCGCCTGGTTTTACCTGCCTTTTAAAACGGCAGTTGTCGATACCAGCGAAAAAGCCGATTTTGCCGCGGTTTTCTTCTAGCTTCAAAACAGCAACTGCTCCAACCTGAGCCAAGGCCTCAACAATCAGCACTCCTGGCATGACCGGGTAATCTGGGAAATGTCCGTTGAAGAACTCCTCATTAGCAGTCACATTTTTAATGCCGACTGCCCTTTTTCCGTCTTCGATTTCAATAATTTTATCAACAAGCAGAAATGGATAGCGGTGCGGGATGATTTCTTTGATTTGAGTGATGTCCATCATAATTTAGTACCTCCTACTAATACTTACTAACCATTGTACTAAAAAACCTAACTAAAAAGGAAGGGAAACCTCCCTTCCTTCAAAAAATTATTCTCTATTTACCAAATCAATAATATGAGTCCAGGTTGACTTCTCAAAAACATCCTTCGCTTTGCCGCTTCCCATGACACCGTAGCCGAACATGGCGCCAAGCGTAATGCTTGCTGCGAAAAGAACGAGCACAATAATAATCCGAAGCCAGATCGGAATAAGGCGAACCCGGATTCTTTTCTTTTTCTCGCGTGTTTGCTTCTTCTCTTTTTTCACTTCTTCACGCGTTAATGCTTCTTGATTATTCTTGTTCAAAGCCATATTGATTGTTCTTCCCCTCTTAACGGATTCCATTCACTAGTCCGAGCATTTGATCAGCCAGTGTAATCGATTTCGAGTGGAACTGATAGCTCCTCTGTACATTGATTAAATCCGTCATTTCTTTGCTCATTTCTACATTCGATTGCTCCAGGACACGCTGCTCGATCGATACACGATCGCGCAATTGGCCAGTCAGATTAGTAAGGATGTCTCCTTCGTCTACTCCAAGTTCAGCCAGGTTGTCTGGCAATCCAAGCAGATTTCCGCCTTTTTGCTCCAAAAATTGCGGCTTCTCAACCAATACTACACCAAGATTGAATTCTTCGCTTGTCCCATCATACATTTCAGCCTTAAAACCGCCCGTTTCGTTAATCCTGAAATTTTTCACTTTGCCCGCGATTGTAATTGGCTGGTTATTCTCATCTAGTATCGCATGCCCGTCGCTATTGACAAGCATTGACTCATTATCAGACAGCGGTGATAGATAGAGTGCACCATTGCGTGTCAAACGCATCGCTGAACTTCCGTCTTCATTCTGGACCATCACCCTGTAAAATTGCCCTTCTGCCGTAAATGCCGTATCAAGCTCACGTCCAGTTGATTTCAAACTGCCCTGTGACAGGATCAGCTGGATTTGGCCAAGCCTCGCACCCGTACCCTGACGGATATTAAATGGTGTCATCCGGTTCTGCGGCTCAAGCGCATTATTCGGCTGATTCCTGTATTCCTGAACAAGCAGGTCGGTAAAAGAAGCTTCACGGCGCTTGTATCCTGCTGTATCGATATTGGCAAGGTTGTGGCTGATCATGTCCATCTGCTTTTGCAGCTGGGATAATGTATTGGTTGCGGTGATCATTGTTCTGTTCATATTTTATACCTCAATACGCTTCCTGTATAGGTGAGCGATTCCTTTTAAAATTTGATCCAGAATTCTTATTCTTTCGATTTTCCTTCTAAAATTCAACGCAGAATAATTATAGCCTTCCGATTTCGTTCGCAGCCTTATCCATGCTTTTATCATAAGCCTGGAGAATCTTCTGGTTCGCTTCGAATGCCCGGTAGGCTGACATCATGTCGGTCATCGTCCTGCTGATATCGACGTTAGATTGTTCAAGGAAACCCTGCTGCATCCTGAATTGGACGCCTGCATTTCCAACAGCAGTTGGCAGTTCGCCGCCATCTTCCGTACGGAACAGGCCATCTCCTTCTTTAATCAAGCGCAGCGGATTGTTCGCATAAGCCACCCCAAGAGTTGCTTCCTCGCCATTTTCGCCGATTAGTACACCGCCTTCATTTACTGTAAAACGATCGCTCGAGAGCTGGATTTGCTGGCCAGCTGAATTCAAAACATAATGGCCGCTCCCTGTTGTTAAATTACCCTGCGCATCTATCGTGAAATTCCCATTCCTTGTATATCGAACTGTGCCATCTGTGTTGCGCACTGTAAAAAACACCGAACCATTTTCAGGCATATTTATATCTTGCAAGGCAACATCCGTCTTCCGCCCGGTTTCTCGCAGATCACCCTGGATGAATTTCGGAATCGCTTCTTGCATATAAACCCCTGTATTGATTGTGCCGATTTCCTTAGCAAACGGCAAATTCAAGCCCTTTTCAGTCGGGATTTGCTGCTTATCAAAGCGTTGAAGCAGCATGTCGGGGAAAGCCCGCATCCCTGCCTGATCCGCTTTATACCCCGGCGTATTGGCATTAGACATATTATTTGTCAGCATTTCCGTCCTGCGCTGCTGTGCAAGCATACCGGAAGCTACAGTGTAAAAACCTTTAAACATACTTCCACCTCTATTGGAAAAATCCCTAACTTCTCAGGAAATTTTTTCACTACTTTCTATTATAAGAAATATATCGGCAAGAAACATTAAAAATTTGCAGGAAAATGTAGGATTTTGGGTTTTATTCCAGAAATATTGGTGAAAAAGCAAAAAAATCTGGAATCCTTCGTATTCACTACCGAAGCAATTCCAGATTTTATTTTTATACGATTCTGCGACGGCCTGCAATCCGGTCGATATTATCTAGCATGATTCCAGTACCTATAGCAACGCAATCCATTGGATTATCAGCGATTAAAACCGGCACCTTTAGTTCTTCCTGCATAAGTTGATCGATGCCATGAAGCAATGCGCCGCCGCCCGTCAAAATGACGCCGCGGTCAATGATATCTGCGGACAATTCAGGTGGAGTCTTCTCCAACACTGTTTTTGCCGCCTGAACGATTACAGCGACTGATTCCCTCAATGCTTTTTCTATCTCCTCAGAGCGAACGGAAATTGTGCGAGGAAGTCCGGATACCATATCGCGTCCGCGGATGTCCATTTCCTCACTGCGGCTGCCTGGGAAGACAGTTCCAATTTGAATCTTGATATTTTCAGCTGTTCTCTCACCAATCAACAGCTTATATTCACGTTTAATGTAATTTAAAATTTCAGCGTCAAACTTGTCGCCGGCCATTTTAATGGACTGTGATGTAACAATATCGCCCATTGACAGGACAGCTACATCAGTCGTCCCGCCACCGATATCCACAACCATGTTGCCACTAGGCTGGAAGATATCCATGCCAGCGCCGATTGCCGCAACCTTTGGCTCTTCTTCAAGATAGACCTTCTTGCCGCCACTCTTTTCAGCAGCTTCCTTAATCGCCTTTTGCTCAACGCTTGTAATATTCGTCGGGCAGCAAATCAGGATGCGCGGCTTAGAAAGGAAGCCTTTTACATTCAATTTATTGATGAAATGCTTAAGCATAGACTCCGTTACATCGAAATCTGCGATTACTCCATCTTTCAACGGTCGAATCGCTACGATATTGCCAGGTGTACGCCCAACCATTTGGCGCGCCTCTTCCCCAACAGCCAAAACCTTATTCGTATTCTTATCAATCGCCACAACAGACGGTTCATTCAAGACAATTCCACGGCCTTTAACATGGATCAACACATTGGCAGTACCAAGGTCAATCCCGATATCCCTAGCAAACATTCTTCTTTTTTCCTCCTTGACAAATGCGCTGGCTGCGGCTGATTTAGCCTCGTTATCTCAGCTGTCGAAACCCCTCATCTATGTAAAAATAGATCGCGATGTCCGAGATTACACAGACGCTGCCGCAATCTGCGAACCATATTCTACCCTAATTGTTTATTTTATCACAACAATATTAAATAAGTAACTTCCAACAAAAAAATTTGCAACAATTTGTTTAAATTTGTCACATATAAGTTACCAAGCAGAAGGGCCTACCCAATAAAAGAACCCGAGATCTCTCCCGGGCCTTTCACATCAACCTTATTCTTCCTCAACCTTCACCTTGCGTCTGCGAACCAAAACAGTTGCTGCAGCCGCGATCAGGCCAATGGCTCCTGCCAGTGTGCCTCCCAGTAGAGGTTTGTTTTCAACAAACTTTACGAGCGCGCCTTTTTTGACGATCTCAAATGAAATGACTTTGCTTTTCTCATTTCCTGCATCGTCATAGGCCGTTACTTTGATTTTGTATGGCTTGATTTCTGCCAGTTTTGTTTTGATCACCTGGTAGCCGTTTTCTTCGATGACATCGCCTTTGAACAGCTCGCCGTTAATCTCGACTGATTTCAGGGTGTCATTTGGATTATCCAGGCGGATGGTGATTTCTACTGGATCGTAGTATTTCTCTTTTTCTTTTACCCCTTCAACAACAACTTTCGGCGCTGTTTTGTCGATGATGAACTCCACGCTCAGCTGCTGGATGTTGCCTGCCTTGTCTTTTACCTCGAAGAACATGACGTGCTTACCTTCTTCCTTGATGTGATCGCCGGCTTCATATGGCTTTCCATCAAGCATCATCGCAATGATGTCATAGGCGCTCATATCCTCGATCAGCAGCTGTGGCAGCAAGTCTGTATTGAAGTACTTGTTCGAGATTGGCTCTTTGAACTTGATGACAGGTGACGTTTTGTCGATCGTAAAGACGATTGTCCTTGTTGTCACGTTTTCTGCCAAATCTGTGACTACAGCTTTAAGGATATAATCCTGTTCATACTCGAGCTTCGTTCCATTTTTAAATGGCTTGCCGTTCAGAGTGACAGATGTTTTGCTAGAGTCTAAATGAATATCCGAATACGTCACTTTTGGCGCGATGTCTTTGTTGAAGAACCCATCGAGCACGCCGGAAATATCGAGCTTCGGTTTTGTTGTATCAAGTGTGAAGCTGATTTCGAGCGATGTTTCATTGCCTGCCTTATCGCGGGCCAGGACCTTGTATGTGTATTTCATTTCTCTGGCAGCAACCGGAACATTACGTCCCAGGTTCGGACCATTGTTCAATGTAGCAGAGACAATCATGTCCTCTGACTCATCAAGCGCAAACTCTGGAGTGAACACTTTATTGATGAACTCACCGTTCTTGATCACACGGTTTTCGCCTTTGAATCTCGGCGTGATTATCGGTTTAGTCTTGTCGATCGTGAATTTCATCGTGCTGCTGAAGCTGTTGCCCGCCTTGTCAGTCGCCTCCACAAGGATTGAATAATCGCCTTCCTTGCTGAAGTTATGACTTAGTGATGCGACGCCATTTCTCACTGAGAAGCCGCCAACTCCGTATCCAGCTCCATTCCTTGTGACAGTGATCTTGTTGATATCCAGATTGACGTCCCTGATGGCGACGCTGACCGGTTTATCAACATTATAATAAGCATTATTCTCGACACCTTTAATTTCAATCGCTGGCTTTACCTTGTCGACTGTGAATGTCATTTTCTTCGTAACAGGGCCATTGCCTGCTTTATCCGTAGCTGTCGCCAGGATTGTGTACAAGCCATCCTGGGTAAAATTGTAGCCCAGCTTCGAAAGCTTGCCGCTGTTTTTCCAGGTGCCGATTTTGAAGTTCGAACCATCTTTTGTTGCTGAGACATCCACATTGTTTGTGGCAAAATTAAGCTCATCAATAGAAATGGTTACATTTTTACCAGATGGGTTGAATGAGTTGTCTTCAACCCCATCGATCTTGACTACCGGGTTCGTCTTATCGATAATGAAGGCAATCTGGTCATGTTTCTTTTTATTGCCTGCCTTATCAGCCGTATTTAGATTGATGACATAGCTGCCTTCTTCCTTGAATGTAAAATTCTTGACTGCAGCCGTTTTCCCTGACAGCTCTGGTGCGCCGATGCTGTATGTCTTGCCATTTCGGCTCACACGTAAATTCGTTTGCGACAGATCTACATTGCGGTCAGAAATCTTGATATTCACCGGTTTGTCTTTCCGGTAGTTATGGTCATCTTCCACGCCGGTGATGCTCAGTTCCGGTTCTACCTGGTCGATCGTGAAAAGAATTTTTTGCTCAGCTGCTTCATTGCCTGCAGCATCCTTCGAGCTTACAGTGATTTCGTAATCGCCGTCCTTCTCGAATTTATATCCCAATTCTGATCGTTTCGCGACATTTTTCCATTCGCCAATGGAGTAGTTCATCTTCACTCCATCCACTTCAACCTTGCGCGTAACTTTCAAATCCACCTTGTTATTCGCGAAATTCCGTTCTTCGACTGCGATATTAACATCACGGCTGCCATTGTAGTACTTGCCGTCAGTTACGCCAGTGACCTTGACTTCAGGTTTTACATTATCGACTGTAAAATGAAGCTTCTGCTCTTCTGCTTCGTTTCCAGCTTTATCCTTAGCTTTGACGCTAAGTTCGTAATCGCCGTCCTCATCGAACTGATGGCTCAGTGCAGAATCTTCCGCGGTATTTTCCCACTCACCGATCCAGTAGGCTTCACCATCTTTTACAACAGCAATATCAACGTCATTGAATTTGAAATTATGTTCTTTTACCTTGATCGTTACCGTATTGCCCTTCTGGATAAATGCTCCGTCTGCAATACCTTTTGCTTCGACTACTGGAGCTGTATAGTCAATCGTGAACTTTACTGGTCCCAAGGAATTTTCAAAGCCGAGGAAATCAGTTGATTTCAGGCTAATTTCGTAATCCCCCTCTTCAGTGAAGCTCAGCTTGCGGATCGCTTTTCTCAGACCGCCAGGAGTCAGGGATTCATTCCATTTCCCATCCCCGAGATTAAAGTCTTCCCCATCCTTCTTAACAACAAGTTCCGTCTTGCTCAAAAGGAAGGTCAAATCCTGGATCGAGATTTCAAGATTTTCAAGCTTAGGATAATGTCCGTTATGCTCAACCCCGAAAATCTTCAATTCAGGTTTTGTGTTGTCGATCGTGAATTTGATTTCTTCATGCTTTGTTGTATTGCCCGCCTTATCCGTGGACTCGATGTTGACAATATAGTTGCCATCCTCGGTGAACGAGTGAGTGCCTGCCACATCTTTCCCTGTTATGTTCAAGAATTCATCGTCATTCCTCGTCACATTAATCTTCGTTTGCTCCCAGTCCATATTCGTATCGCTGACGCTGATTTTCAGATCACGCGATTCTTTTGGAGGCCCATCTGTCTGTTCCTCTGTTTTCACGATGTTTTCAACCGTTAACTGTGGAGCTGTTTTATCGATGGTGAAAGTCACAGGTTCAATTGAGTCTGAATGGCCAAGACCATCCGTAGAACTCAAGCTGATCTCATATTTCCCTTCTTGTGTGAAGGTATGTTCCACCTGCGCCTTAAACAGGTTCGCAAGTTTTTCCAGTAATCCAATCACGTAATTCTCAGTGTCTTTTTTCACTGTCAACGCTGTTTTAGTCAGATCGAGCGTGATATCAGACACCTCAATCGTCAAATCCTTGTCAGTGTTGAAATACTTTCCGTTTACATCTTCAGAAAGACTGAACGCCGGCTTTGACTGGTCCATTTTAAAGCGCAGCGATTTTTCCTCAGAATTTCCTGCCCCATCGGTTGCTGCCAATGTGATCGTATATTCGCCGTCTTCTTCTGCTTTAAAAGTTGCCTTCCCTTTATTGAGAGTTACTGGACTTGTTGTTTCTTTTCCAGTGATATCCTTCCTCGTCACCTCAAGACTTGCTGTGCTGTGGTGGGCATCCTCAACAGTTGCTGTAATTTCCCTGGCAGCATCATAATCCTTCCCGTCACTCACACCATCGATTGTCAGTGTTGGCGACGTCTGGTCAGCAACGAACTTGAAAGGTGTGAGGTTGTATTCCTGCCCATTCCTATGGCTTTCCTTCGCCCATACCCGGAATTCGTATTGACCATCTGCTGCTACTGGATAGCTAAGCGTCGCTTCCCAGCCAGACACCGTCATATCCTTTGTTTCAAGTTCTTTTCCGTCTTTAAAAATAGCCACCGTTGCCATGCCGAGCGAAATTCCGCTTGTCAATTTAAGGTCAAGCTGTTTCGCATTCGTCACTTCTTCGCCTGAAAGCTGCTCTGCACCGTGTAATACCGATAGCACAGGACCTTTAGTGCGGATTGAAAAAGAGACCGTTTTTTCAGGACTTGCATTGCCAACTGCGTCCTCAGCTTTAACAGTAAGGGTGTACTCACCTTCCTGTGAAAAAGAATACGAGTTATTTGAGGTTTCAGCCGTATTTTTCCATGCAGGCATGTTTGTGTAATCCTTGCCATTCCTAGTTGCGGTAACAGTAACATCATTGCTTGTAAAATGCTTTTCTGTCACTTCAACATCGACCGTAACTTCTTTAGTGGAAAGCTCACCGTCAGAGATTCCCGACAGTGTGACTTCCGGAGCTGTGGCATCCCTGTTAATGCTGAAGGCATGGACGTTAGACTTTGTGCCCCATGCTTCGTTTTCCAGCATTTCAACCTGAAGGTCCAGACGGCCTTCGCCACTGAACGGGACATTCACCGTATACTTGCCGGCAAATTGATCACCGCCGACTTCCTGGTATGTAATTCCGGTGACCTGATTTCCATCATGCGCAGCCATCACATTGAACGGCCGCTCTGCCGGAGGGGTCAGTGACGCGTTCGCAAAATCATCGCTAAGGTCGACTGTAAAAGTGATATATTCTTTGTTCGTCATCCAATTTTGATTGAAAGAACCCGAAAGCATATTCCACGTCTGGCCTTCGAATTCGACATTCCTGCTCACACCCCATAGGTTTGAAAGCACCCGGCCATTAAAAACCAGGATGGACGAGATCAAAACAAGGATAACAGGTATGGCAATGACCCATTTCCTGCTCGTTTTTTTCTTGCGTCTTGGTTCCATCATCTTTGTTCTCCTTTAAAGTATTGTATTGGAGTGGACAATCATGATATCCACTTGTTTCTGAAAACGTGGTTCCTCTTCATTCAGCAAGGTGGTTTCCTCGAAGTCATCCAATAGTGTTGTTTCACCAAGTAAAGTCGTTTCGTCCGGGTCTGCCGTCAGGACGGTCGTTTCATTCCAATCGGACAGGATGGTTGTCTGTGTTGGAGACTCATGGGAAACACTCTGGTTGGATGAAATTGTTGCAGCAACTGGTTCTCGCACTGGAGTTTCTTCCAATAAAGCTGTAGGCTCGAGTCCATCGGGTGTTAGCAATGTCGTAGACTCGAGTCCTTCAGGAGCTAGCAATGCCGTCGGCTCCACCCCCTCTTGTTTAAGCAAGGCTGTCTTCTTGAAGCTCTCCTGACTCAAAAGAGCTGTTGGATCAATCTGTCCGCTCGCCATTTTCTCCGTTGGTTCCACATACTCACCGGCAGCCACTTCCTTATCGACATTCTTGCGGACATGGATTTCCTTTGTCGTCGGCTTTGTGCTTGTATCGGCCTGGGTGCTGGTCTTCGTTTTTCGGGCCTTTCTCCCAGCACCCGGAAAATCCCAGCCCGTCAAATCAGTAATGACCTGGGCAATATTAAGTTTCACGTAGGTCAGAACCGCAATCACCAGCGCGATCATCGCTCCTGCCAAACCGCCGTAAAACATGATCTGGTATGCCAATCTTCTTCAACTGCCTTCCTTGGGAGCATGGGATGTATCCTTGCTCGCCCCCTGCTTCCCTAGAGAATATTCAAGTTTTCCATTCGTCTGGTGAGCTTTTTGTATCCTTCGTCGTCTTTGGCACCTGGCAGTGTCCCAGCTTTTTCAAAGACTTTTTTCGCTTCAGCGTAGTTTCGTTTGCCTTCTTCTTTGTTTTGTTCAATATCCAGGAGGAGATTGCCTAGCTTAACATTGGCGTTGATGCTGTCAGGGAATTTTTTCAGCACCGTGTTCCGGAAGTGCTCGACTGCACGGGAGAATTCACCCATTTCCTGATAGATGACGCCAATTTTGACATAGACGTCCTCTTGGTCTGCGACGTTCAAATCAAGGAGGTTGTTGTAATGTTCGATTGCCTGTTCGTAATCGTCGCGGGCACTCGCTTTGTCCTCGGAATTCACACCGCGGCTGTAATAGGCCTGGGCTAGCTTCTGTTCGAATTCCATTTCGTATTTGAATTGAAGCTGTTCGTTTTCAAGCTTTGCCAGAACTTCCTTCGCCTTCTGTACAATCTCAATTGCCTGGGTGTTCGCCCCGGGAATCTGGCTTTTGTATGAAATATAAATATTTGCAAGAGAGTTATAGTTATCGATTTTTTTGCTGTCATTGGCAAGGCCATCATTGTATTCGTGGAACTCCTGAAGGTCTCCTGCGAACTTCGTATAGTCGACGTTCAAGCTGCTCATGGTCGTTGCCAGCGACTTATAATATTTAGCATCAAGCAATTCTTTTTCATCCACCTGCTGGAAGTATTTCAACGCGTTGTTGTAATCCCTTTTCACATCGAAATAGGTCATTCCCATTTTAAAAAGAACTTCATTATTTTCATGGACTCCACCGTATTCATCCTGTATGTATGATTCCAGCTTGGCGAGTCCTTCGTCTGTCTGGTTTCTATTAATATATAAATCAAGGAGATTGATGTAAGCCTCCGGGCGTCCGTTGTCGACGCGAGTTGCGCTCTCGAGCAGCTTGATTGCCTCGGTCTGCTCTCCGTCCATCAATGCGATGCTCGCCTGATTGACTAGATTCATATAATCCTGGAACTGCTCATTTTTCATGCCTTTGTAACCAAGAACAGAGGTTGTTGAGAACGCCAGGAACAGCACAGCTGGAACCAGGAACATCGCCAGTTTTTTGATTAGCATGTTCTTGTAACCCTTCGTCAGCCTGTTGATGTGCTCGAGGTCATAACTCAGCTCCTCGCAGTTCTGATAACGATTCGCCGGCTCGGCCTGAGTGCATTTTTTGATGATATGTTCGAGGCCCTCTGGAAGCGTCGGGTCCCATTCACGGATGGGCCTGATCTCAAATGGCGGCTCGCTCAGACTCTTCCCGGTGACGAGGTGGTAAAGCGTGATCCCCAGGCTATAAATATCCGTTTTCGCATCCGTCTGCCTGCCAGAAATCTGTTCAGGAGCCGCGTACCCCTTCGTTCCGAGATTCGTAGTGTCAGAGAGATTCTCGGTCTTGAATTCACGAGCAATCCCGAAATCTATCAGCTTGATTTTGCCTTCCGGCGTAAGCATTACATTATCCGGCTTCATGTCGCGGTAAATGATTGGATACGGCTTCCTGGTGTGCAGGTAGCCAAGCACATCGCTCAGCTGTTTCGCCCATTCGATCACTTCTTTTGCCGGGATTTTGCCGTCGCGCTTGAGGCGTTCCTTCAGCGACTCGCCTTCAATATAGTCCATCACTACATAAATATCGCCCTCGGACTCGATGATGTCATAGATTTTCGGCAGTGAACCGTGGTCGAGCTTCTTCAGCATGTTCGCCTCGACGACCAGGCTGTTGATCAGCAGCTCATTATTGCTGTTGCTGCGCTTGCGGATATCCTTGACAACGAGCGACTTGTTCAGCCGGTTGTCCATCGCGAGGTAGACGACGCTCATGCCGCCGCGCCCAATCTCCTTCAATATTTCATATCTGTCATCAATGATCGTGCCAATTTGTATCAATTTCATTCCTCCCAGAAACGTAGGGATGTTTCTCCTCATTCCAGTAAAACCCGATTAGTGAGACTCAAGTGCCGTTCCCATGTTTCTTCAATCACATTATTGGGGCATGAGAACTCTCCTCATGATTCGTCAATCTTTTATTGGGAAGCGAGAACTCTCCCCATGTCCTTCAATCACATTATTGAGACGCGAGAACTCTCCCCATGTCCCGTTTTGCCAGCAAAATCGAGATATTGTCCGTTTCCTGGCGTTCTTTTGCGAGCTCGACTAGTTCAACGAGCTTTTCTTTCATGTGTTTTTCTTCTGTAAAAGACTGCGGGTTTAAGTGCGCGAGCATTTCTTCGTCTCTGATTTCATGGTAAAAACCGTCGGTGCAGAGCATAAACATCGTTCCATTTCCCACATCGCCTGACGTGATGACGACGTTGATGTCCTTTGTTGCACCAATGCACTGGAGCAGCACATTCCGCCTCGGGTCAACCCTCGCCTGTTCGGCGGTAATATTACCGCGCTTCAGCTCGCGTTCGACGAGTGTCTGGTCTTCGGTCAGTTTGACAAGCTTGTCGTTAATGCTATATGCCCTGCTGTCACCAATCTGAAGAATAAAATACTGCTTGTGGAGGATCAGCAAAGCTGTGATCGTTGTCCCAAGCTTGATGTTCGAAGCCTCGCCATATTCAAGAATTTTCAGGTTCAGCTCGCGGATACGTTCCTCAAGCTGGCCGGGAATTTCCTTTTCAGCGATGCCGCCTTCCAGCAATTCTGGCAAATCTTGATCGAACCAGTCAGACATTCCTCTAATCACCGTGGCACTTGCCAATTCACCGTGAGACAGCCCGCCCATGCCATCGCAAATGATAAACAGGCCGATTTCACCTTCAGGGGTCTTTGCTGTTTTCAGCAACAGGCCATCCTGATTCGTTTGTTTCTTGATTCCAATGTCAGTATGATAGGCCACTTGAAATGCCATCTTTGTTCCTCCTATCCATCTCAATAAAGCCTGAAAATGAATTCCTCGTTCGCGAGCTTGATTTTATCTTCATGCTTGATTTTGACTTTCTCTTTTGGCGAAATCTTGACTCCATTGACAAAACTGCCGTTGGTAGAATGATTGTCTTCCAGGAAATACTCGCCGTTCGATACGATTACATGGGCATGGACGCGGCCAATCACTTTATTTTCCGAGGCAAAGTCCGCTCTCATAGGATCTCGGCCGATTTTGAAAAAGTCCTTGGCAATCGTGATTTTTTCATTCTTCGAAACAGCCAATAAAAATGGTCTGCGAATCGAATGTCCAAGATTAGTCGTCCCCTCATCCTCATCCTCATCCTCCATTACACCAAGCACCGTGGTGCCTCCGTCTTCATGTTCACTGCTGCTGGCTATTGCCGGCTGTATGTTGATTGAAGTACCGCTGCCGAGTGCTGATGCCTCTTTTAACAAAGCGTTATTTTCACCAAGCTCAGCTCTGGTGATTCGCTTATAGTTAACCTCTTCCTCGATTTCAAGCTTGCGGCCTGTTTTTACATCCTTCTTCTGGCTTGTATACTCGGAAGTCAGCACCCCATTGTCGACGCTCGTTTTCATGGTGTGGACCTCGCTGCCCGGGCTGTAGAAATTTGGGTTGATGGATGGTGTTTCAAGCTCTGGTTCTTCCGTCAGGATCTCTTCCTCCGCTTTGATTGCTGGAGCCGCCTCTGCCTGTTTTAATTTTTCCGGCATCTTGTAAGGCTGGCGTACGAGCGTTTCCTCACCGGCCAGCTCATTCATTTTTTCCAGCAGATGTTCTGGAGTTACGTCCTCCGTTTGTACCAGGTAGTTATGCAGTTTGATGAAGAACGCGGCATCATCCGTTTCTTCGTAAGGAGCCGAAAACAGCAATTCACGCAGAAAGCCTTTAAGTGATACCTTTTCAAAAATATTATTTTTTACGGGAAGGTAGATAAAAACTAATCTGTTTGAAAAATTATCAATAAAGATCTCACGCTGGCTAAATACAAAATTCTCGATATCAAGGCCGCTCGCTTGGGCATCCACCAGCGTTTCGGCAATATTCAGGAAGCAGTTGAAGAGACGCTCCTTCGTCGCCGGCGTGGAATTCAGCATCTCCAGCGTGTTATCGGAAATCATGTCATAGCGAAGAAAGCAGTTATCACCCTCTA
This sequence comes from Mesobacillus sp. LC4, assembly GCF_053543455.1. Lineage (NCBI taxonomy): Bacteria > Bacillati > Bacillota > Bacilli > Caryophanales > Bacillaceae > Mesobacillus > Mesobacillus sp. LC4. Next base: position 299,815 of record NZ_JBGCUB010000002.1, on the reverse strand, counting down.
AAATCGCATTGCACGTCAGGATTCCCGGAACTCGGCTCGCTCTCAGCAGCTCCACCTGGCCGCCATCGATATCCGCCTTGCTGGCAGCATGATAATAAAGGAATTTCGAAATTCCGTAGCTTTCCAGTTTAAATTCCACCTGTTTGATCATTGCGCTTCGACTCCATTTTTGAATTTATGTATGGTTTGGCCTGCCTGCTCCGGTTTTTTCGAAAAAAAGGCAATTTATTATTGATTGGGATCCTAATATCAACGGTTGAAGTACTTTTATCGACGATTACGGAACTTTTTCCAACGGTTGAAGCAATTTTATCGACGGTTGCGGAACTTTTATCAACGGTTGAAGCGATTTTATCGACGGCTGCGGAACTTTTATCAACGGGTGGACTCGTTTTTCCCAGGAAGGGACCCATTCCACCAGCTGGGTCACGGTTACTTCCCCGTTGATACGCTTTTCATCTTCGTTCACCTGCGATTAATCCCCGTTGCACCGATTTTAATCCCCGTTGGATGATAGATAATCCCCTTTGAGTCACGGATAATCCCCGTTAGATGATGGATAATCCCCGTTAGATGATGGATAATCCCCGTTGAATGCTCATCGCCACGTCACAGGGGTTTATTTTACAGAAGGGCAAACTGCACCAGCCGCTTGCCCCCTACCCTCTGTAAAAAGTGATTACTTAAAAGAGCTGGCGTTGTTGTTGATCGCTGTTTCTGCAGTGTTGTAGTTTGTGACAGTGTTATCCAAGAACTTGGCGTAGCTGTCGACCACCTGGCGATATTCTTCAAATCGTGGTGCCAGTGAGTTGAAGTTGCCGCGGATTGTGTTGGAAGCATCAGAGTTCCATGATGACGATAGTGCGTTCATGTCCTTCTTGATTTCTTCCAATCTAGTGGATAATTGCTGGTTCAAGTTGCGGATTTGGCCCGCCGTTTTGCTAACCTCGCCGAGCGAGATTTTGATTCCATCTCCTGCCAATGTATTTCACCTCCTGGGTTATGTTAAGGATTAGTTGCTCAATCTCTTAGCCTGGTTAATGACTTCGCTCTGAGTGTCGCGGTATGTCTTCGCGCTCATTTTCAGGAACTCTGAATACTGTCTCATCAACTGAGTCATTTTGTTGAAGTCGTCCATGAAGCCTTTGATTTGTGCAGTGTATGCCTGGTTGTCGGCACCCTGCCAAGCTGCAGCCATTGCTTCGACTTCGCTGAAAAGAGCTTTATAGTTTCTTTCATAGTCAGCTGCCTGCTGGTCAATCTTGTTAGCAGTCGTTTCAAGCTTTGCTGGTTCAACCGTGATCGATCTTGCCATTCTTTTCACCTCCTTTCAAGTGATGCCTAATAGAGTCATATTCTTCTTAACTTATAGCTTACATAGCGGTATTTCTCCGCAGAACGCCGCAATCCTGATGCAGCTTTTACCGAGCCAATCCCCTTGAATTCATGGCTGAGGCCATTCGAGATATCCTCAAGCTCACGGGCGATGGCGTTCGCTTCGGCCGCAATTCTATTAATCTTGCTTCTCACTTTCGCATCCATTGTTTACCCCCTGATTGAACCGGCCTTTCCGGCGAGATACCTTTCATTCTGCTGTAAAAGTTCCGCAGTCCGGTTCAGGTAATTGATGCTTTCCGGAATCCTAAAATCGAACGACGTGCTGATATCAGCAGCCAGGACATTGTCCAGCCCGGCAACCCCAGCTTCCCAGTACAAATCCTCAATCATGTCGTTCAGCTGGGCAACACGCTTCTGCACGGCGCGCAAACGGTTTGCGTAGTAGAACAGCCGTGGGATGTCTACTTTTATATAAGGTTCGATTGGGAAGTTGTTGCCGTTCAGACCGTCTATAAAACTGCCAATTTTAACAGAAGCCTTTGCAATAAGATCTGTAAAAAATGAATTTACTTGCTCCTCAAATTCCCTCTTTGCCTTTGCCAAGCCCACGACAAGCTTCACTGTCTGCTCTCGGATTTGATGGGCAGCTGCTGTCATTGCTTTTGCCGTATAATGCATGACATACTTCGCTGCATTGGCGACAACGTAAGCAGCCTTATAAGCCTTTATTGGTGTAGAGGTAGAAAGTCCATAAAAGATATCTTCAAAGATCATATTGTTTAGAACAGACCTGCCAAACGATTGTCCGTTCTCATATACTCGATAATTTCCATTCTCATCAAACCCTGCACTGCTCGTCAGTGAGTGGGGATAAAACGGCTTCTTAATATCATAATCTTCATTAAGGCCTACCGTCTTATCGACATATGGCACTTTGCCAAGCTGTGAGACTGGATCAAACGAATACACGATAAAATCATGCCGATCTCCCATTAACGCCTCTTGTTCCTTTTTTGATAAGGACCACCAATATAATGGGGCAGCATTTATTACATAGGCCTTGGTGTCATCATCAAGGTTATTAATGAAAACATAATCCGCCAAGTTACCGCCCTTTGAATGGCCAAGCAGCAACCTTTCACCTGATGTATCCGCAAGGTATTTTTGATAGAATGCATTCGCTTCCTTCTGTTGCGTAATTTCCACTCCCATTGAAGCTTCAAAGTTGGAGGTCCAATCCGTCCTTAAGTGACCCATATCCCCCATAGCTTCACTTCCTCGAAAAATAGCAGTCGAGTTCCCACTTTGATCTTTAAATGCGTATCCAACAAAGCCGGAGTCGGATGCACCTTTCGTATTATTGCCTTCATTTGGGTTATGGTTCTGGTAGCCTGATAATTTTATGCTATGAAGATTTGAACTTTTAAAACTATCGCTTGAAAAAAATGCTTCTAGCTGTTTATAGCTTTCCTCATTTTTATCAGCACTCATTTTGGCATAATCCCAAATTCTCTCTATGCTTTTTCCGTTAAGAGGCTGATTATTGGGCAAATCATAGTACGACAACATCAGCAGGACATTTTTCTCTTCATCAGTTAATTGATCAAGGGACATATCATCACCCCTCAAGCGGTTGATAATATTCTTTAATCTGCTCAGGACTGCTAATTTCCATTGAATCATCAACCATAATAGTTCCATACACCTTAGCGTCCAGGTTTGACCAGTCAATATTGTTAATATTGGATGTCCTCATATAGTCAGATACATTTTCCGAACTATCCACAAAACCGACAGTCACACCGTAATATTTTGCATTAGATTCCTTAAGCTCGTTCAGCAATTCATATACCGGCTCCAAATATTTCTCCACTTCCGGTTCTCCGTCGGTCTTTACGGCAATGTTCAAAGTAAGCAACGCACCATTGTTATCTCTTTGTAAAAAGTCAGTGACAGATGAATCTTTCTTTTCAGCAGAGTATTTCTCATCTTCCACAAACAGCATTGTCTTGAATTCGACATCTTCGTTGAACGCCTGACTTACCTTATCTTGATATAGTTGATCAAGCTGGTTCGACCATATAGATAATATGTAGGTGTCATAATATACACCATCTTCATTTCTGCTTTCACCTGCAAGAAAGACAAGCTCAGGCTTTCCTACTGGATGAGCCATGACTTTGTCTTTACCATACATCTCAGGGAAAATAACGCTGCCTTCTTCAGTACTTTCAATCTCAAACTTTTCATTATATTTATCTTCTACGTGCTCAATAACCTTACTCTCCGAACTCATACACCCCGCACCTCCCATGATTACGAATAAAATTGCCGCAGTCAGCTTGATCCACTTCTTCAAGTTCTCCACACCTTCCGTTTTAAAAAGCAGGGACGGCCCGGTTTTCGATAACCGCCCCTAAGTTCATATATACAAATTCTGTGAGACGAGCATCGTTCCTACGTCGCACTTTCTGAGACACTAGAACCGTCCCCATGTCCCGTCTCGCGTATGTCCCGCCTAAATCAACATCAGCTTCGCGCCGTTCATCAACCCGATTTCTTCGACTGTCTGGTTGATGTTCAGGATGGTGCCGGTTTTGCGGTCACAGAGGATGGTGTCGTGTGTTGCTGAGAAGTATCCTTGTGACAGTTCGGTCATGGTACCGGCGAGCAGGAAGACGACTTCGTGCAGTTTACTTTCGAGCGGCAGGAAGACATCGTATGATTTTTCAGAGGCTGGGATGAAGACCTCTACTAGCACCTTATCCATGGTACGCTACCTCCTCTTGCATGCTTTCTACTGAGGACAACAGCTTCACGAGTGTTGGTTTTCCTTTTTTGACGACATAGCCGAAGCCTGGCGGGATTTCCTGGTACATATCGTTTGTTACCTTGCCGAGCTTCATGACGTACTGGTCTGTGATGCCATTGCCTGACCAGATAAAATCGCTAAGCGATACATGCTGTTTAAACCAGGCCTCGAAAGAAATTGAGCTCAGTTTGTCAGCACTGTCGCAAATGATCAGGTTAACGTTGAGGCCATTGCCTTTTTCAAGGAAGACCTTGAGTTTATCCTGTCCGTCCGGAGACAGATACATAATCAGATCAGTGAAGGAATCAATGATGCAGGTGATGTTGCCGAACACTGGCGGCTGTTCGCCTGCCTCGATAGCATCCTTCGTCGTATTGTTGCGGTGCACGAGCGTGTTGAACAGGTAGACAATGGTATCTTCAAGTTGGGATGCCTCGGAAATGTACTTATAATCCTGCGTGCGGCCCGCCGCAAAGTGCTCATTAGGGTCAATGACAATCAGCTCCCTGCCTTCAGAAGCGTTGAAAACTTCAGCTGCACCCTGCATGAAACCTGAACACTGATCATTCTGCGTGGCTGTCACGACATTCACATAATTGCCAAGGAAATCGAAATAAGCTGTTTTCAGTGAGTTCTTCTCGATGCCGACTGGCACTTTATTGCTGTTCATATTCCTTGCTTCATCACTCAAGTAGTCCAGATCCACTTTTTCCGGCAGGATCGGCACGCGCGTTGCAGCCGGCTGTGTCCAGGTTTCACGCAAGCCTTTGCAGTAGTCGGTGATGAAGCTGTACATATTGTCTATATCGCTTGTGATATGAGCTGTCTGGAATTCATATGTCGTATCACTCTTGAAAATGCCGCGGCCCTTCGATTTGGATGGATACACTCCGTCCGTATTGCCCAATACACCCGAGTATTCACTCTGGTCATTCAACTGGAGCACATACATCTGCTTGAAGTTCTGCAGCAGCCTGTAGCGTATCGCTCCCGTATTGATTGCGGTGACGATGAAGTAAATGCCATATTTCAGGCCTTCACGCGTCAGGAACGAAATGCCTTCCTCCAGCTCCTCGAACATCTCAGAGAACGCCGCGTAATTATGAATCGCCACAACGATCGATGGCAGGCTCTCGCCCGACAATTCGTTGTAGGTGATAAAATCGCCGCCATAATTCGAAAGCAGCTTTTTCCTCCGTTCAATCTCGCTGGTCAGCAGCTTGAACAGGTTGTGGATCTTCTCGCTTTCATGCGAAAGCATGACATCGCCGACATGCGGCGCTTCACGGAACCAGGCAAGTGTTTCGGAACCGAAGTCAAGCAGGTAAAAATTCACTTCGTTCGGCGTGTGTTCCTCCATCAGTGAGTACAGCATCGTTGTCAGGAATGTTGTCTTTCCGCTGCCCGCAATGCCGTAAATCACCGCGTTTCCTTCTTGAGTGATCGGCATGCGCATGACCATTTGCCTCTGGTTCGCCGGATCATCATATTCACCGATGATCGGGTTCAACGCAAAACCTGGCTGGATAACGTCGTACTTTTTCTTCAATTTATCAACGTAAATGAGCTCAGGAATCGGTTCAAGCCATAGCTGGCGGACCTTGATGTTCTCCTGCTCTGCCATCTTCGCCAGGTATTCCGTAATCTCATCTATTTGCTTCGGCGGATTTTTCACCGTGGACTTGCGCTTATCAATGCGGGCATTCTTAATGACGCGGCCGAGATCATCGATCACAACGACACTGTCATCTTTATGCTTTTCGACTCTGTCGGACGGATAATATGGCGCTCCAGCCCAAGCTGACTGCCCAAGTTCGAATAATTCATTGAAGCCGACCTGGAGAAAGAAGCGTCCGGTCTGCTTCAGTTCTGCAGCATCAGGACGTTTGATGACTTCCATACTGTCCGCTTTTTCCTGCACCTTCAAAGAGATGCGGAATTTACTGTTGCTCCAGATCTGGTCGTCGACGACACCTGATGGCTTTTGTGTCGCCAGGATCAGGTGGACGCCAAGGCTTCGGCCGATACGCGCCGCACTGACAAGCTGCTCCATGAACTCAGGCTGCTGTGCCTTAAGCTCGGCAAACTCGTCGGAAATAATGAACAAATGCTGCAGCGGCTCTTTCACCCTGCCTTCGCGATATAACTTTTGATATTTATAAATATCGATATTACTCTGGTCAACAACCCGGCTTGTTTCGCTAAAAATGGCCTGACGGCGCTTCAGTTCACTCTGGATTGAAATCAATGAACGGTTGACGGCAGCTCCATCGAGGTTCGTGATCGTCCCGGCCAGATGCGGCAGGTCTTCGAAAGCATTCGCCATGCCGCCTCCCTTATAGTCAATCAGGATGAATGCAATTTCGTCGGGATGATAATTGACCGCAAGCGATAAAATGAACGTCATGATGAATTCACTTTTACCAGAACCGGTCATCCCGGCAATCAACCCGTGCGGACCATGGTATTTTTCATGCAAATCGATCATGAACGGATCGCCCTGCGTATCGACACCGATTTGCGTCTGGATCGTATGGACAGGATTGTTTTCCTTCCATTTCGTCAACGCATTCAGATGCTCAATTTTACCCACGCCAAACATTTCCAGGAATGTCAGCATATCAGGCAGGGTATAAGCTTTCTGTGAGGTATTCAGCTGGATATTGGCTAATTTAACAGCCAGTTCCTCCGCATCTTCTTCCAGATAGCTGTCTGCGTTGAACCCTATATATTTCCCGGAAATATCATCCTTGTCATAGATTTTCGAAAAACTCTTGTCGAGTTCGATGACATTCGTACATTCCTTTGGCAGGTTTTTCAGCTCGTCATAGAGAGTGACAAGACTGAAACTGATATTCTTCTTTTCTTTTAAAATCTGATTGATCATCTCAGCCTTTGAAGCGAGACTCTTGCTCATCGAGAACACGATATAATGCTGTTCAATTTCCGCAAGATCTTCTTCATCAAGAGCCTGGCGCGCACTGATTTCTTTTTCAAAATAAGCTGAAAGCTCTTTGATTTCATTGGCGTCTGTGGCAACGAAACGGATCGTCATGCCATCATCCCAAACATGCGGAAGCCATTTCACGAAATTCCAAGTATGATGCTCATGTTCATCGTATAGGAACACGAGCTTTAACTCGTCATAGCTATGCAATGCTGTCAGCTGGAATATCAGTCCCTGTACGAAGCTCTTCACTTCTTCCCTTCTGCCAATGATTCCGCTGATCCGTTCCTCCGTCAGGTCGACAGTGACCGGCACATCCTTTAATATTTGCGGCTTCTCTACGATTTGATAAAGCTCATCCTGAAGATTGTCATCCTCAAGCATGAAGCGTTTCTCAGGATATTTGATTTCCGCGTTCAGCGGCAGGTCTCCAATTCCCAGGCGTACTTTAAGGAAATCATTCTGCCCGATCCCTCGCTCCCAGAGATTGCGCTGGCGGCGCTTGATTCTTGTCAGGCAGTTTTCAAGGGTGACGTGATTTTCGAACAGGATTTCGCTCTGGTGCTTGCACTCCTCCTCGATCACTTGCTTCATTTCCGCCAAGTATTTCGAATATTTTTCCTGGCGGATGCCCTCAAGCTTGATGCGGCGCTTTTTTTCGTATTTTTTTGTTAAAATCGGCCAGAGTACAGTACCGATCATCATGCTGATTGACATCACCAGCGTCGGCATCGCTCTCATAATATCCCCGTCAGTGCTCATTACGTTTTGCAAGACCAAAAGACCGGTGAAAAGCGAAGCCATCCCCATCGTGATCGACGGACCAAGCAAAAGCATCAATGGCGTTTCATCAATATTCGGCTGCGGAGGGGGCGGATCGATTTTTATCGTCGTTTCTTCAATATCACGTTTAAAGCGCGGAGAACGGTAAAAAAGTTGATCATTTTCTTCTTCAATATGTATTTCATCGAGGTTGAGTTCTTTTTCGACTACAGGTTTTTCGGCAATGAATGAATTGAATGCGTTCCGGTCGAGGAAAACGGATTTATGCGGATTGTTCAGCGATAATAGACGGCCGTTGAAAATGATTTTAAGACCCATGATGAAAATAACATCACCGACAGCCAGTTCCTTTTCCCTGATTCTTTCTCCATTGACATATGTACCATTGGAACTGTTGAAATCCTTGATGACAGCTTTGCCATTGCTGCTGTACTCGATGACGCAGTGGGAACTTGATACCAGTTTGTTCGAAAAACAAATCTGGCTTTCCTGCGAACGACCGATTTTAATGGAATTGGTAGTTACGATATGTTTAGTGAATTCATTTCGGTCCGCCGTTTGCGGCTCGACATAGACTAGAGCGGAATGATGATCGCTGCGGTGAATACTATATGTTTTGAATGGTTCAATGAGGACCTTTGATTGTATTTCGTTGGCGTTATCCTTTAAATAGGCATGTTTGTTGGATTTCAGGTACCACTGGCCTTCTTCCGCTTCCACAGCCAGCATATCGACCGGGTTGTTTTCTTGATCTTCTGTATTCAGTATGTACCTTCCTGTGACTCGTTCAGGCAAAACGAGATCGAATACCCGATTCCGGTCAAAAAGTGTGAGAATCAACTCAATTCCTCCCCAGCCCTAGATATCTGTATTTCAACAGTATGTAAAGTGAAAACTTAATATTTTTTACCATTTTATCTCAAAAAGTGTAATTTTACATCAAACCTTGGGTGCATCTCTAAATATATAAATATCTTACAATATCAGGAATTATATTCAACCAATTACCCCCTTAACTGGAAAAATAGGGATTTTAGTCCTATTTTTGCTTTTAGCTAGTAAGGAAAGAGTGGTGTTAATGTATGAAGTTAATAACCCACATACAGAAAACTAGTTCTTTTTACCCCGACATAATCCATATCAAACCAATTACATCAAAAATATTCCAATGTTTTTTACATTTTTTTGCAGGTTATTATTGGGATTTTTTCAAAATGCATACTATAATCAAAGAATCTAAATAAATGAGCAGGTGATCCAAATGAAGATTAATGTGGGCCAGGCGTATTCGCATGCAAATAGAATCAATGATTACGCACAGGAATTGAATGAAATCAAAAGCAGGCTGCAGGACTTCAAGGGGAATCTTAACAGCGGATGGCAGGCACAGGAAATGATATACATTAATAACGCGATCCATAACATCAGCAGGGAGATTTCCGAGTTGCAAACGCTGCTTTTTTCAATCGGACCGGATATCGTCGCAGCAGCGAATGAAATCAAAAGGGAAGAAGAAGCAAGAGAGGCAGCAGAACGGGCAGCAGCAGAAAGAGCCGCGAAGGAAAGGGAAGCAAGGCTGAATAATACCAGCTTGCGGTAAGACAAACGGGACATGGTGTGATGCGTTCATGCCTGTCCCCATTTCTGCATAATAAAAAGGCGGCAGCCTCCGCTTTTGTATTAAGCAGAATCATACACGCCTTCTGTGGCGATGCCCGGCTCTACTGGATCTAAGCTGGGCATTTTTCATTTCTAATTCGGCAATAGTCACACAGCTGAATTACGGTCCCTCCAATCTGTTTGTTTCAATCAATTTTCACTTAACCGGCTCTTCTTCCCTTTCCTCTTTGCGGTATTTCATTTTCGTGGCTTCGCCGCCTCTCAAGTGGCGGATCGATTTATGATAATCAAGAATTTCTTTTACTTCATTGGCAAGGTCAGGGTTGATCTCAGGCAATCTTTCTGTCAGGTCTTTATGGACTGTACTTTTGGATACGCCAAACTCCTTCGCTATGACGCGAACTGTTTTTCTCGTCTCCACGATATACTTTCCAATCTTGATTGTTCTCTCTTTGATGTAATCGTGCACACCACTCGCCCTCCCTAAATTGGATGTGAGAAGTGTGAAATGAGACTCGCTTCTATCTGCTAATACTGTTTTCCGCAAAAGTTCCGTTGCGGCAGAAGGGTGATCCTTCTGGATATTACGAAGATTAATCATGTCCCCGGCTGAATCCTCATATTGTTCAAACGATTCCTCACCTCAAACACTCTCTTTGTCAGGTTTGTAACATTTTATTAGCTTGGTTGAGGATATATGCACGAAAAAAGCAATAGGGACAAGGTATCGTGAAGTTTTTTGAAAAATTCAACTATTTTAGATAAGAAAAACTTTCCTATATACCCAATTATATGTACATAAAAACCTGTTTCTTCTCGAATTCCTGTTGAGGAGTTTATTTTTATTGGGGGAGAAAAAGACTTGATTACCTACAGACAGACTAGAAAACAGAGAATAAGAGAGCAAAAACGCAAAGTGACGTTGAAACGAAACAGAAAACTGATCGGTGCAGCTGTAGCCGGATCGGTGGCGGCAGGATTGCTGCTAGGCTTTGCACAAAAGAAAACAGATGCGGTCGGATCCTTTTATACCGTCAAAAAAGGAGATACGCTTTACAGCCTGGCCAAGCAATATGATACATCGGTCGATATGTTGAAGGAAGTGAATTCACTAACTTCAGATATGATTAAGACTGGACAGCGAATTGAAGTTCCTATAGAGACAGAAGCAGGAATTTACGTTGTTAAAAAAGGAGACACTTTGTTCTCCTTGGCTAAAAAATACGGAGTGACCGTTACAGATTTGAAGAAAGAAAACAAATTGGTTGTCGATTCCATTTATGTTGGACAAACCCTTTCTGTGCCGACTCATAGCTTCGTAACGAATGAAGCAATATACGTTGTTAACCCTGGCGATACACTGTTCAACATCTCCCAGCGATTTGGTGTCAGCTTGAAAGAATTAAAACAAGCTAATGGTTTGAAGCAGGACATGGTATTGATTGGCCAGCAACTGATCATACCTGGCGATATCGAATTCATGGAAGCAACCATCACCGGAGCAGCGGATAATTTCACCGTTGAATTTGAGAGTGACGGTAAAGCCATTCCGTTGAAGGTTTCTTATAAGACCGCACGGAAGTATGAGGAACTGGCCGGACAGCAAGTGCTTGCTGCTTATAAATATGGCGCATTGATCAATATTCAATAATAAAGAAATGCTTAGAGCTGCTCTAAGCATTTTTCTTATCTCCATATAAGAAAATAAACACCAGCAGCAATAAGTGATATTGACATGGCTGCGACACTTTGTTTAACACTTTTGTCCAGGAGGTCAAGACCACCAATAAACCAGCCAATAAATAAGATAGATGCCCCGGTATGCTGAATAATAGGAATAGAAACAATCATTCCTGAAAACATCAAGGCAAAACCTATATCTCTAAATCCTTCCTCCAGGCAAAATAAAGGGTTCCTTAATGAGACTTTGAGTTCCGCTCGCTCTTCCTCATTCATCTTCCTGTACATATTTATAAAACGGAAAATCGGTCCACCCCACAAAAATACCAAAAACAATATCAGCACGACATCCATGCATTTCCCCCATTTTCATAACAAGTAGAATGCAACCACATTTCTGCAAAGCGCAAAATACATATTTTTACAATATCAACATTATATGAAATGATCAAGACTGAATCTATCGCGAATCGCCGAGCGATATGCCTTTTTCCTATTCAAATTTTAATCAAACTCGTATCGCTGGCCGATACACTGCTTCCACTTAAAACTGCATCGACCTCATCTGACTTTCGGTGGCCTTTATCAGCTCACCCCAGGTAGAATGTCCACGATCTTTAAACTGTTGCAGCAGCTCAGTGAACAGATACGCAGTGGTCAATGCATCGCCCACAGCACTGTGCCGAACATAAATTCTAGTTCCGAATGCCATTGCATATCGCTCTAAATCACGCATATCATAGGACGGGGCAATAAAGCCAATCAGGTCGAGCGTATCGATGGTAAACAGCTTTTTCAGCGCAAGTTTTTCACGCTTCAGCTCGCTTTTCAGCACAAGATGATCAAACCCGACATAGTGGCCGACAAGGCATACCGCTTCGTGTGATCCCACATAGTCAAAGAAGTTCTGTATCGCCTCAGTTGCCAGCGGTGCGCCGGCAACTTTTTCATCCGTAATCGAAGTCAGCTCGATTATTTCCCGAGAAATTTGTCGCTCCGGGTTAACATATGTCTGAAAACGATCATTTTCCATCACCTTCATCCCATTTACCGGCACAGCGCCAATTTCAATCAGCCGATCCTTGCTCGCCACCTGAAATCCCGTCGTCTCCGTGTCGAAAACAACAAAAGTTAAGTCATCGATTTTAGTCGATAAAGGAATCTTCTCATACATAAGCGGGCAGGAAATACCCTTCCGTTGAAAAAACATGCCAGCCTCCTTTCAAAGTGCCTTCTTTCAAGGTGCCTGTCACCACCCGAAATTTGTCGAATCCATTATTGGCGTGGATTTTTACCATTCCTATAACTTCGGGAGGTGCCTGTCACCACCTGATTTTTGTCGAACGGTATTATACGGAGAATCTAGCAAATACCATTCCCTGTAGTTCGCGGAGTGTTCGCAGGCTAAGGATGAGTTCATCTTTTTGTCTGGTGGACATGGTGGCGAAGGATAGGACGGAGCTTCCGCCTTTATTTGCCCATCTTTGCCTGATATAAAGGTCCAGGACATGGTTGAAGGCCTCTTTTAAATCTTCCGCGAATCCTTCAGTAAAAATCCCCTTCTCTCTTAAGCTAGCGATTTTATCTAGTGGTGTCCCCGGGGTTTCACCGTAATAGAGCGATAGGATTTGCAGGCTGTGATGGAAGGGAAACAAGATTTCTTTTTTCATATCGATGCTTTTCCTGCCGAGCTTGAACAAGGCGCGAATCGGTTCATCCAGCGTCGGGATTTCCTGTTCCTTTTCGCCCTGGACCATCCGATACAGAAAGATTTTCGAACGGTCGAGCAGCTCGGCGATTTTTGCTTTGAACTCTTCGTTTACCGCTTCACTTCCTGCCACGAAACGATAGGAAAAGAAGTTATGTGCCAATAGAAGGTTTTCATTTGTTGACTGCAGCATCCACGTCCTGACGCGATCCTGCCACTGCAATACGTTTCCCCTCCACTGCTCCTCACTGGACATCATCAAGCCCTTGCAGCGGGCGTATCCTGCAGTTTCGAGCCTGGCTGTGATTTCTTGCCCCAGTTTTTCGAAGTAGCCATGATCATTCGTATCCCCATACACAAGGAAATGGTCCTGGTCCGTGAGCATGAACTGCTCCCCGCGCCCGGCAGAACCCATTAAATAAAATGCAAAAGGAGCAGGTGGCTCAAGTCCTTGCTTGCGGAGTGCCGAAAGAGACAGCTCGACTGCCCTGTCTATCAATCGGTCGTAAAGCTTTGTAATGATGTCCAGCAATGCGATTGCTGGTACGCGATCTCTTAGCAGCGTTTCGGTCATTTCATAGATTGCTGCCTTAACCTCAGGCAAACTCGTTTCCTCAGCCTCATCTATCTTCTTTATCGTCCTTATCACACTGTCGTTCTTTTTCCTGAGTAAATCGGTCAGTGTGATGACACCCGAAATTCCCCCACCATCGGCCACGGGTAAATGCTTGATCCCGTTCAGCAACATTTTAGATAAAGCATCGTAATAGTAGGAGAACCTTGATATCGTCACAGGTTTTTCCGTCATCACCTGTCTGGATGGTCCGTCAAAAGATATCCCTTTTGAAACGACCCGCCCGACGATATCTCGTTCTGTTATGATTCCCTTCAGCTCAGCACCCTCGACCACCAGCACAGAACTGGTTTTCCTTTTAACCATTATCTGGGCAGCTTCCTGAATGCTCGTATCAGGAGTAACAGACGCGACTTTATCACTCATCAAATCCTGGACTCTTGCTAAAATCGTCTCACCCTCACCTATTCCTTTTGCCATTTTCACCTGCTCGGCAAGCGATCCGTACACATCTTTCAATCTGATTGAGACCTGGGACAGCAGGTAATCATGGACATCCTGGTCATCCCATCTCTTTGCGAGTACAGAAAAAGGAATAAGCAGTGCCTGGACTTCGTCAACAGCCCTTACCTCGACATTGGCCTGTGTTCTCTCGGCACTACTAAATCCAAGGAATTCTGCCAGACTTGAAAACCCTACAATTTCACCTTTTTTGATGACTTCAAGCACTTCTTCCTGTCCGGCTGCATTTTCCACGAATACCTCGGCATTTCCTTGTAAAATCAACAAAAGCCCCTGACGAGGAGTATCCGCCTTGAGCATCATTTCGCTTTTTCCATAGGTAAGAGCTTCACATTCCTCGACAAGGGAAAGGGCCGTGCGTTCGTCCACCCCCTGGAATAGGGGGTGGAACTGCACAGCCTTCCAAATTTCCTTATACTGATTTTGTTGCATCGTCATTCATCCACACTTCGCCGTTCTTATAGGTCATCTGTTCAGGATAGCGAAGGTCGAGTACTTCCTCCTGAATTTTTTGCGAAGGTGCTGGTGTCGCAAGCGATACAATGACGTTCGCAAGGATTGCAGCCGCAGCGCCGAATACGCCAGCTCCAGTGTCGATGATGCCAAGGATCGTGAAGCCGCCATACTTCGCAGCAAAAATATAGCTCAATGTCACGCCAAGACCGACGAGCATACCTGCAATAACACCCTGGGAATTTGAACGCTTCCACCATACACCCAGAATCAATGCCGGGAAGAACGTTCCACTTGCCAGCGCAAATGCCCAGGCAACGATTTGCGTGATTGCACCTGGTGGGTCAAGGGCAACAAGACCTGCAAGTACTGTTGCTACAACAATTGAAATACGAGCGACATTCAGGCGAGTTTTCTCCGTAGCATTCGGCTTCATGACACGATAGTAGATGTCATGGGCAAAAGCAGAAGAAATCGCGATCATCAATCCTCCAGCTGTTGAAAGGGCAGCAGCCATCGCACCGGCAGCAACCAGGCCAATGACAAAGACGCCTAGATTGGCAATTTCCGGAGTCGCCATTACGACGATATCATTGGAAATAATCAATTCACTCCACTGAAGTACGCCATCGCCATTTCCGTCGGCAACTTGCAGCTTGCCAGTATCAACCCAGGATTTCGTCCAGGCTGGAAGCTCACTGATTTTGCTGCCGGCAACCTTTGTCATCAGGATGAAGCGTGAGAAAGCCGCATAAGCAGGTGCCGACAAGTAAAGCAAGCCGATGAAAAGAAGTGCCCATGCACCTGACCAGCGGGCAGCCTTCATCGTTGATACAGTATAGAAGCGGACGATGACGTGCGGAAGTCCCGCCGTACCGGCCATCAATGTAAACATCAGGGCAAGGAACTGCCATTTAGTTCCATTCGTGAAAGGGGCGAAGTATTCCGAAATCCCAAGCTCACGGTCGAGTTCACCCATTTTCCCGACCAGTTCACCATAAGAAAGCCACGGAAGTGCACTGTTCGTAAGCTGCAATGACATGAAAATAACCGGAATCAAATAGGCAATAATTAAAATGATATACTGCGCAACCTGGGTCCACGTAATCCCTTTCATACCACCAAAGGCAGCATAAGTAGCGATCAAGACCACACCGATCATCGTGCCGAGCTTCGCGTCAATTTCGAACAGTCGCCCGATTACCACACCGGAACCGGAAAGCTGGCCGATTGAATATGTGAAGCTGATGATGATTGTTGATATCGCCGCAATAACACGTGCCGTATGACTGTTGAACCGGTCACCGATAAATTCAGGAACCGTGTAGCGCCCGTATTTCCTGAGCTGTGGCGCAAGCAGGAAAGTCAGAAGCAAATAGCCTCCCGTCCAGCCCATGATATAAGCAAGACCATCATAGCCGAGCAGCATGATTGTACCCGCCAGACCGATGAAGGAAGCGGCACTCATCCAGTCAGCACCAATCGCCATCCCGTTGAAAACTGGCGGTACACCGCGGCTGGCAACGTAGAAATCAGATGTCTGTTTGGCTGTATTGTAAACCGCAATTCCGATATACAAAGCAAATGTAGCTAAAATAATAGATAATGAGACCAAGAATTGTGTATCCAAAGTTCTCCCCCTTATTCAAAAGCTTCTTTTTTCCATCCCCTAAAACTAATGATCGAGACTCTTTCCTTCGCTCAAACGGACATTCTTCTCCTCATCGATTCCATACTTCTTATCGATGCCATCGCTAAGCTTTGCATTGACAAACAGCAGAATAATGAACGTGACAATCGCTCCCTGCGCTCCCATGAAATAGTGGAACGGGAAGCCGCCGATTGAAATCTCGCTAAGCGGTTCGGCGATCATGACCGTGCCGAAAGAAACGAGGAACCAGACGATGAAATAGATGATCATGTTACGGGTTTTTTCACGGAAATACGCGTCAGCAACTGACTTATCAATTTTCTTCACATTTACACCCCTTTGGTTTTGCTAATCCCCTTTGTATAATCCTTCATGAATGACAGACACAGCATTGAATCAGAAAGCTTGCCCCACTCCTTTTTTATGGATTTGTATTATATGAACCTTGCGCCAGGCAAGATCGATACCTACTAGAAAAGCGGAAGCGCCTTGGTCAGCCCCGACAAGCGCTGGAGGGCCTGACAGTGAAGTCGTTTTTTGACTTCATTGGCAGGATCGAAATCGAAAAGTATAGCCGACTGCCCAGAAACGCAGAAACTGGAGACTCCGACAAAGAAGCGCTTTTTGCTTCTGCCGGCGGAGTTGAAGTTTCGGAGTTTCTAGGAGGCGAAACTAGACAAGCGTCTCGAGGGGGTAGGCGCTGTAGCTAGACACTAAAATAAGTTAAAAATTTATACATTCTAATAATTCGAAATCGGGATCTGGATGGATTAACTTAAGCTGAAGATAAATTTCAATGTTTCAAAAAAAGGAGCCGGGACCATGATGATCTGGATGAGGAAGTAGAGAAATATGCTCAGGAACGGAACTGCCAGGTAAATTAATTTGTTTTTTCTTAAGCCCATGAAAAGGCTTATGCCGGTAATTACCAGCAGGCCGATTAGAATGATCAAGTTGATTCCTCCTATGTAAAAGTTCACTTGCATATAAATGAATAATTATTTATTTAACTAAATCTTTAGAAAATTTAATTTAATTATCCATATAATGTCCAGGCAGGTCAATACGTTATTTCTAAAAAATGTAATCGCTTTCTATGTCGATTTTTTTCAGACCGTGGTAAATCCGTTAGTCGCAGTAAGGATTTGTCGGGGTCAAAGGCAACGGACTTTGTCGAAAAAAATTTTTCAGCTTGTTTCCATAGAATTGCTCTGTTTGTAATGATTTTACAGAATAGTAAAAGGAACACTCTCCATTGAGTGTTCCTTCATTAGAATATAATTTACCAGCAGGCAATGGCGCCATCGGTTCTCATTTCCGTACCGCCGGTCAGGACACCGGTTTCCGGATTGCGGACGATGACTTGCCCGCGGCCAAAGCCCCCGCCATCGTATGCTACCTTCATCTGATGCCCTCGTGCAGCAAGTTCTTTGACGATATGATTAGGGAAGTTGTGCTCAACTTCGATCTGCTTGCCTTCGATCCACTGCCAGCGAGGCGCATCAAGCGCAGCCTGCGGGTTCATCCCGTAATCAATCATATTCATCGCCACCTGGACATGCCCCTGTGGCTGCATATAGCCACCCATCACGCCGAATGGACCGACAGCCTGGCCATCCTTCGTGATGAATCCAGGAATGATCGTATGGTATGTCTTCTTGCCCGGAGCCAGCGCATTCGCATGATTCGGGTCTAGAGAGAAGTCATGCCCGCGGTTTTGCAGTCCAATTCCTGTTCCCGGAACGACTACTCCTGAACCGAAGCCCATATAGTTGCTCTGGATAAACGAAACCATATTTCCTTCTCCATCCGCAGTCGACAAGTAGACTGTTCCGCCTTTAGGGAGCTGGCCAGGTTCCGGCATTCTCGCTTCATCAGAGATTTTCGCTCGTGCATCCTCTCCATACTTCTCAGACAGCAGATCTTCTACCTTCGCCTGCATCGTCTTAGGGTCGGTGACATACTCCTTGCCATCAGTGAACGCCTGCTTCATCGCTTCCAGCTGAAGATGCACACCCTGGATGTCATCACGATGAGTAAACTCATAGCCTTTTAAAATATTCAATGCCATCAAGGCAACGATTCCCTGTCCATTCGGCGGAATTTCCCACACCTCGTGTCCGCGGTATGATACAGAAATTGGCTCCACCCATTCAGGATGATAGTTTTCGAGATCGGACTTACTCAGGAATGCACCTGCTTTTTCAGAGGCTTCTGCGATTCTATCAGCAAGCGCCCCCCTGTAAAAGCTCTCCCCATTCGTTTCAGCAATTTCTTGGAGCGTATTCGCATGATCCTCCGATTTCCACATCTCGCCTGCCTCAGGTACCTTTCCATCTGGAGCGAAGACGGAGAACCACTCCTTGTATTCCTCGCCCTGGAAGCGGCTCTTGTAAGCATTGTAAGCACCCTTCCAGTATTTTGCGAGAATAGGAGTCAGCGGATATCCATTACGCGCATAGTCAATTGCCGGCTGCAGCACCTCAGTAAGCGGCAGGCGGCCGAATTTTTTCGACAGCTCCGCCCATGCTGATGGAGCTCCAGGAACCGTGACCGGAATCCAGCCATGCGAAGGCATTTTTTCATGGCCAAGCTCCTTCACTTTTTCAATGGAAATCGATTGTGGCGCGGGGCCGCTCGCATTCAATCCGTACAGCTTGTCTTTTACCCAGACAAGCGCGAACGCGTCGCCGCCAATTCCATTGGAAGTCGGCTCGACAACTGTCAGGCATGCCGCTGTCGCGATGGCCGCATCGATTGCGTTGCCTCCCTTTTTTAAAATATCAAGGCCCGCCTGCGCCGCAAGCGGCTGTGACGTAGCAACCATCCCATTGCGAGCGACCGAAGCCATCCGCTGGGAAGGATAAGGATATGTATGTAAAGACATTTAGATTCCCCCTATTAATTTTCGTCTTACGAAATATTATATCAAAATAGCTGAAAATTCGAAATGGTTAATCTGCTTTTTAGAGAATAATCGCTCTTCACCTACAATAGAAGAAGCCCGGCCATATTCGGCCGGACTTCTTACATTCCACTTTGCAATCTTAACTCATAAAACTCCTTCACCCGTGTCACGACATCCTTTGACCCAGAATCCTCAATCATCATCGCGACGATCATATCGGTGGATTGCCGGTTATAAGCGACGAACCAGCCGAGTTCCTTGCCTTTTTCGCCCTGTTTCTCTTTGATTTCCGCTGTTCCCGTTTTACCGGCTAACGGATAGTTGGCGATCAGGCCATTGTGGGCGGTTCCTTTTGGATCGGTGATGACTTTTGTCAGCATGCCATTCAGAGCCGCTGCATTTTCAGGACTGACAAGCCCTTCCTTCCATACCTGTCCCTGCTCATCTTCCATATTCAAAATTGGTTTGATCATATTGCCCTTATTCACGAATGGCGAATACGTCGTTGCAAGATGGAGGATATTCATTTCCACCTGCCCCTGTCCGTAAGCAGAGTCGGCCAGGCTGATTTCACTGTCAATCTTGCCGATTTGCGATGGCTCGATTGGGTATAGGTATTCCGGCTGGTCTTCAAAGCCGAATTTCTTCAATCCTTCTGTAAACGTATCCTGGCCCATTCCGAGCGCTGCCCGCGCAAAGTAAATGTTATCCGAATAGATCAGCGCTTTTTCAAGGTTGATGCTGCCTTTTACATCAGAGTATCTTGTCACCTTGTACTTGCCCCATGATGCGTCTTTTTGCCACTGTTTCTCATTGATATCAAAAGCGGTATCCAGCTGAAGCTTGCCACTCTCAAGTCCGATTGCTGCTGTGATTGGTTTGATCACCGAGCCCGGTACATAAGTCAGCTTGAATCTATTAAGCGTTGGCTTTAGTGGGTCATCTTCTAGCACTTTCCGCTTGTTTTGCGAGATTCCGAGCGCCATTTCATTCGGATCGAATCCTGGCGCGCTAACCAATGCCAGCGTCTCACCGGTAGTCGGATTGATCGCGGATGCCGTACCCGCTTTCCCTTTTAGCTGGTCGTATAATTGCTGCTGTGCTACAACATCGATTGTCAGCTGGACATCCTTTCCGTTTTCCACAGGCTTTTCCGCAAGCGTCTTGACGGTGCCATCCTCTTTCACAATTGAAATCCTGACACCATTTGTTCCTTTTAATTGTTCTTCGAGAACCTGTTCAAGGCCGCGTCGGCCAATGAGGTCGGTTGCCGTATACCCTTTTCCCTCCAACTTTTCAAGGTCATCGGCAAGGATTGGGCCGACATAACCAATCAAGTGGGACAAAGCCTCTCCATATGGATACTCGCGAGCCCCGACCATCTGGCTTGTCACTCCATCGAGCGCAAATAACTTTTCATGAAGACCTTTATCTGTCTTGGAAACTTTCTTCAGAGGAACGAACAAGTCAGGTTTTACCCACCCTGCGTTCATGGCTTTAGTGATTTGCTCTTCTTTCATATCGAGCAGCTCCGCAAGCTTGGTGATTGTCTGCTCTTTTGGCTCGCTCAATTTACCGGGGACTACTCCAACCTGGACAGCCGTCCCATTGATCGCAAGCCCATTTCCAGCGCGGTCAAGGATGCTGCCGCGTTCTGCCTGGACATTTTTGAAGCTGATTTTATCTCCTGCTCCGAGTTCTGGGAAAATGTACGTCGTGTTCCAATCAACATACCAATTTGCCTCTTTTTCACGCTCTTCTTTTACAAGAGTAGCATTGTGGTCGAATTCAATCGGGCCAGCAGCGCTATCCATCTTTGCCGAAAAAGGAAGTTCTGCGTTCTCTTCGTGTTCCTGCTCTTCCTCAGGCTGCTTGTAGCTCACCTTCAGCTCATTGATCTCTAAATCTTTATAAATTTTATTATAGCGAGAGACGAATTCCTCCTTTGAGATGGAATCCTTCGCTTTTTCTGATAAAAATCCGTACATCTCATCAAATTTCTGCTCATTCCAAAGCTTTACGTACTGGGAAAACCTTTCTTCGGGAGTCGGTTCCTTGCTGCAGCCGGTAATGAGTGCGGCAATTACGACCGTTAAAAGTATAAATAGTGCCCGTTTCATATGTATCCCTCCTCTTGTCTGATTTTACCATAGAATTGCCAATTAGATAAACTTCAGGACTTCCCTCTTTCACCATAAAATTTCCACAAAATACAGCGGAAGCTTTTCTGATTAATCCAATAAAAAAACCCGCCTTTATAGCTAGGCAGGTTCCATAAATTTAGATTTTATTAAGAGTTGGTTGAAGTGTCAGAGTCAGTTGAAGAGTCTTTGTCTTTATCTTCTCCTGCATCCTTATCTTCATCTTTTTTATCAGAGCCGCCCTCAGCAGGCTTGTCTTCCGCTGGAGTTGTACCTTCAGCATCTTGCTCTGAGCTTCCTTCCACATCTTCTTCGGCAGCATCTTCAGACTTGCCTGCATCTGCATCAGAAGAAGCTTTCTCTTCTGTCACATTTGCATCCTGCAATGCGCTTAGAGGCTTATTGAAGTACTCATGCGGATTGACTGGTACATTGTCCTTGCGGATCTCAAAGTGTACGTGGTTGCCAGCCTTCTCATTGATCAGGCTTGTTCCGGATTTCGCAATGACTTGTCCTTGCTCAACCTGGTCGCCAACCTTAACTTGATAGTCTTTCACTGACTGATATTGTGTTACAATACCTTTGTCATGCTCGATTTCAATGACGTTTCCAAGCACTGCATCTTCCATGACATTTGTGACAGTACCGCTTAGTGACGCGATTACATCAAATTCCTTGCCATCCTTTGTAGCAATGTCCAGTCCAGTGTTCGGATGGTACGTATTATCATAGAACACTAGAGCTGCTTCTTGCTCAGCCGCGTCGCCTTCATTGTCATAGAATCCCATTTGGACGACTGCATCATCTTCATTCACAACTGGCATTACAAAGTTCTCCATCGCGCGGTTCACTTCAACTGCTGGCTGGTCATTCATCTTTTTACCAGGCATGTCAGTCGCTTTGTATTCCGACTGATCCAGCTGATCGGTTCCGCTGTTTTGATACCATAGGACACCAGTTAGAATGATTGCGGCACTAGCAATATAAACTGTTGGATACACCCACCGCTTCTTGAAAAAGCTGTTCTTGCTTTTGTCTTGAGAAGATCTTTTTTCTTCCTCTCTCATTTTCATCACCTCAGCAATCAGTTTGAACAGAAGCGAAAAAATATATACATAGAGTTGAAAAATTTTTTACTGCTTATTTTTCGACAAAGGTGAGGAAATTATGCAAAAAAGTTTTTTGCGGTATTTTGGGATTGAGATATAGTTTATTCAGGGTCTACTATTGTGCTCTGTTCGAGTTTCTACTATAAAGCGAGGTATTAAGATGAAAAAGTTATTAGTATGGTTTTTACGTATTCTCCCGCTGCTCTATATGGCGGCGATTTGGATTATGTCCAGCAATCCTTCAGATGCATTGGTCGAGCTGCCCAATCAGGGCGTTGACCGATTTATAAAAGAATCACTGCATCTCGTAGAGTTCGGGATTTTGTATGTGCTGCTCGTCGTGGCCGCGTTAACGACCGGGCGCTTCACAACGGTGATGAGCTTTACCTTCATGGGCGTGGCGATCCTGTACGGCCTGCTTGATGAGGTCCATCAAAGCTTCGTCCCGTACCGATCAGCCACACTGATTGACTTTATAAAAGACGTAATTGGGGTATTAGCGGCCTCACACTTCATCCATCACGCCTGCTTCAGCGGAAAGTTCCTGCGGCTGGGGAGGGTTTTACGTAGTATTGAAGAAAGAGTTCGGGGGATTTAGCTGGGTTTAGTATTTAGATAGTTATTAATTACGGTTTTTAAGGGGCTGGCCTTGTTATTTAGGCTGGCTTTTTTATTTTATACGAGGCATATATACTTGTTTGAGGGTATAAGATCCCAACCGGGAATAAATGCAAGTTAACCGGGAATAAAAACGCTCCAACCGGCAATATAATCAATGCAACCGGGATTATATTGCTCCCAACCGGGAATATCCTTTGATACGTTAATTCCGACACAAAAATTTCCTAATTAAACGTGTAAATCAGTAGGTATTTTGTATCCAGAAGAAGAATTATGTATTCAAAACTAATAAGGAAGTGACAGATTTGATTGAAAAAGAAAGGACTTATCCGATTCGTCTTCTCATGTACGAGGCATTAATGGAAAGAATCGTACCAAATCATCCAAAGATCCAAATAATTGAACAAGATTACAAAGCCTGGCGTGCTGGTTACAAAGGTGAACTGCAAACTGATTACCGTTTAAGTTTTTTACCTGAAAAAGGTTTCCATATCTTTCGAGATTTGCGCCTTCAAGAGGAAAAATGGCATTTCCAGATTGATACCCTCATCCTCACTCTTCGTTATATCCTTTTAATTGAAACGAAAGCCTATTCCGGTACCCTTTTCTTCGACAAACATTCCGAACAAATGATTCAAACAAAGGATGGTTTAGAAAAATCATATGATAATCCCATTAACCAGGTTAGAATGCAGGCCTGGCATTTGAAAAGATGGCTGAAGAACCATAAATTCAGCGTTCCGCCCAACTATCATCTCGTGGCCATCAGCAATCCCTCTACTATTATCAAGGTAAGTGATCGTTCCTTAAACAACTTGATTGTGAAAGGGGATGTTTTATTAAGTCGAGTTCTTCAAATAGATGAAATAACATCAAATCCTACCTTTAATGAGAAAGAGTTAAAGAAAATGTCTAAGTTACTCATAAAGAAAAATACTCCTCACCATCCTGATATTTTAAAGTCCTACTCTCTCACTCCGGCTGATCTTCAAAAAGGTATTCAATGCCCCTCCTGTTTTTCATATGGAATGCTGCGTGAGAAATGGACCTGGAGTTGTCCTGTATGTGGGAAAAAGTCCAAAACAGCTCACCATAAAAGTTTAAAAGAATTCTTCCTCTTAATTAGTCCTGATATTAAAAACCAATCATGCAGAGAGTTTTGCTTTGGGATTTCAACCAAGACGGCCAGTCACCTGTTATCTTCCATGAACCTCCCCCACACCGGAACCAAAAAAGGCCGCATCTACCACATGCCACCAGACATTGAAACATTCTTCAATCCCGCGAAAAAATAGAAGTTACCTGCGCACCAGCCCCAATCGCGCTAAAAAGCCAGGGCTGCTCTTCGCCCTGGCCTCGTCATTATTCGGTTTTGCAAAAGCAGCCTGCTCTTATTTCTTCGCCGTCACCTTCGTCAGCATGCTCTCTGCTTCGCTGATCTCGACGCCTTTGTAGTAGTGCTTGACGATGTCTTGATAGTTCTTGCCTTCGGTGGCCATGCCGTTGGCGCCGTATTGGCTCATGCCGACGCCGTGGCCGAAGCCTTCGGTGGTGATGACGACGTTATTGCCTTTTAGCTCCCAGGTGAAGTCGCTTGAGCGCAATCCTAGTTTTTCACGGACTTCTTTACCCGTGAGGACTTTGCCGCCGATGTCGATTTTCGCAACGCGGTTGCCTGATGTTCTTGAGATGACCTTGCCAATCTCCGGAGAATTCGGCAGCTTGACACCAAGTTTAGCCTCCACATCTGCCACGGTCATCACAGTCTGGTTGCGGAATTTCGGTGACTCCAGATCCCACGGACTTTCTACGCTGCGCAAGTATGGCAGGGAGTTTGACCAGTATTCCTCTGAGTTCTCTGTAAAGCCGTTCGATGTCGAGAAGAAAGTCGCATCAATTGGCGCACCGTCAAATGTAAGGACCTGGCCGTCAGTTGCCTTTACAGCCTCGGCGATTTTCTTCATCTTCCATTTATAGTCGACGCCCCATTGCTTTTTCAATTCTTCTTTGTTTTTAAATACCTGGTGAATGGTTGTATCATTCAATTGAGCGCCTTCAGGTACGCCTACCTTATTTGGGCTCAGCATTTGTTTTACATAATATGTCCTTGCCGATAGTGCCTGTGCCTTCAATGCCTCCATCTCGAACTCGGCGGGCATTTCAGCAGCGACGACACCGATCAAGTATTCATCAAGCGGAAGCTTTTCGGTCTTGGATAGAGCTGTCCTGTAAACAGCTACCTCTACTGCGGAATCGGCAGTTGGGACAGCAGCAGCATCCTTCGCTTCACTTTGCAGCTCTTCTCCAAGCTTTCCGCCTGCCTTTTCTTCCATAAAAGGGAGGACGAGCAAGGATGGAATCAGGAGTGTGACAGCGAATAGAATTGCAGCTAGTACGATGAGTGGTTTGATTTTTAACATAGAAAAAGCCTCCATTATGAAATTTCACGGTCGTTAACCGTCTCATTCCATTCATATGGAGGCGGACAAGCTTTTATGACAAATTTCAAAAAAGCTCATCATTTGTATATTTTCCTTTAAGACGTTCATAATAAGTCGGTCGAAATTGGACAGATATTTTTAAAACAAGAGGTTAATTCCCTTTAAATCAACAGGACTAATAACAAGAATTCAGCCGTTTTTTTAAAAACACCGATCAAAAATCAAAAAACCGCAGAACTATACATGTAAGCACAATTCTCCGGTTCATTGAGTAGTATTCATTATCGTTCATGTCTGAGACTAAATTACCTTATGCATTCATGTCTGAGACTAATTTATCTGTTACTGGCTGTTCTTCTACTTCGCTGATGCGTTCGATGTCTGCACCAAGTGCTGCAAGCTTATGATGGAAGTTCACATAGCCGCGGTCCAGGTGATAAAGCTCTGTTACGCGTGTTACTCCATCTGCTACAAGACCAGTCAGGATCAGTGATGCTGCGGCGCGCAGGTCAGTTGCTGCCACTTCTGCTCCCTGAAGATTGGATGGTCCGTTCATGATGACAGAACGTCCGTCGATTTTGATGTTTGCGTTCATGCGGCGGAATTCTTCCACGTGCATGAAGCGGTTTTCGAAAACAGTCTCAGTGATCATGCTTGTGCCCTGAGCGCGCAATAGCAATGCCATCATTTGAGATTGCATATCTGTCGGGAAGCCAGGGTGCGGCATCGTCTTGATGTCAACTGCTTTCAATTTTTCAGGCCCGATGACACGAAGGCCATCTTCTTCTTCAATGATCGTAACACCCATTTCTTCCATCTTGGCAACCAATGAAGAAAGGTGTTCCGGTACAGCGCCTTTTACAAGGACGTTGCCGCCAGTGATGGCAGACGCCACCATGAAGGTTCCTGCTTCAATACGGTCAGGAATGATGTTGTGGTCGGCACCGAATAGTACTTCCACACCTTCGATCTTGATGGTGCCAGTGCCGGCGCCTCTTACCTTCGCTCCCATTTTGTTTAGGAAGTTGGCAAGGTCGACGATTTCTGGTTCTTTTGCGACGTTTTCGATGATGGTTGTGCCTTTTGCAAGGACAGCCGCCATCATGATGTTTTCCGTAGCGCCAACGCTAGGGAAATCAAGGTATATTTTAGCTCCATGCAGGCCATTGGCTGCCTCGGCTTCAATAAAACCGTTGCCTACCTTGACTGTCGCACCCATTGCTTCAAAGCCTTTAAGGTGCTGGTCGATAGGACGGGAACCGATTGCACAGCCGCCTGGCAACGCTACGCGAGCACGGCCATTCCTGGCAAGCAGGGATCCCATTACTAATACAGAAGCACGCATTTTACGAACATACTCAAAAGGTGCTTCTATTTTTAACTCTCTGGATGCATCTACTGTAATCGTGTTATTTTCAAACTCCACTACGGCGTTTAAAGAACGTAATACTTCGTTGATGGTATATACATCGGAGAGAGTTGGCACATCACGAATTACGCTTTTTCCGTCACTTGCTAATAATGTTGCAGCGATAACAGGCAAGACGGCATTCTTAGCTCCTTCAACCTTTACAGAACCGCTTAGCCTTTGTCCGCCGCGGACGATGATTTTTTCCAAGTGTATTCCCCTCCGCGTCCAATTTCTCTATATTAATATTCAATCGTTATGATGGGTGTGCCAACTACGAGGGTAGTCTTAGCGCCCAATCGATCAGTTTTCCGTAATCCAAGCTGCATATTCATCTCATGGTCATTGCTCAAGGATTTGTCGAACAAAGGCGAAACAGCGGATGTGGATATGAATGATTCCTCTTCCACTCCTTCGACTTCCTTAGCTTGAAAAGCCTTTAGCAATTTAGTTTTATAAACAGGTAAAGCCGATTTTATCTTATCACTGAACTCGCCTTCAATACAAGAGAAAGTTGTGGCGTTTCCTCGAAAAATGTCAAATATTCTGCCTGGTAAATTTTTGTTTAAAAATGCTTCTGTATTTTTATTCCAGTAGCGACCTCTGACCTCATACATCACATACGTATGTATCAGCCCATTTGTGTCCGTCGAAACAATTTTAATCTTTTCCTGAATCTCAGAAGAATTAGAAACAGCTATAAGCTCTCCATCTCCAGACTTCCATGTCCAATTCGGAAGCTGGACCTTCAATTCTTTTACCAAATCTTCGACATTTTCTTCTACCAATGTTTCCCTAGCATAAATAGACCAACCAGTGATTAAAATATTTTCGTCCTGCAAAACTGAGGCCAGAGTTTTTATTTCATGATCAGCGTCAGCTACAGTCGTCTTATTCCCAGCTTGGAACACAATAAAACCAATAATGCCAAAAATTGATAAAATAAATGGAATCTTCTTCATATGTCTCTCACTCTCCCCTTATTACCATTCTTACCAGGAGAGCGAATCACATACTTGGGAATTCTCGTCACTTTTTGACATCTTTCTATGTACCAACTTAACCGGGTGTTCATTTGTTTGTGAAAAAATAAACATGCCTTTGCAAAAAACAAGCACAAAAACAATAATACTCAAGTTTTCATGTTTTGGAAACATGTATGAAGACCTAATTTTTTACCAATTTGTTTAGGATTAACAGCCATGGGCCTAAAAGTCCATGCCACCCGCTGCTAGCTCCCCATTAAATTATGGTCTGCGAAGCTTTTTGAATAATAATCGGATCACTTTTAATTAAGCAATTTTATTGAAAAATCATCGGAAGCTGCTGTGACCATTGGAGGTAATCAAGGAAGAAATTACTTACGGTGGATCCCAGTGCGATGGATGCAAGAATGTATAAAACACGGGCTTGAAGAACATGGTTTGCCCTAAGCAGTTTATCGAATTGGAGTGCTTGAAGAGCCCACCATGAAATGGCGATAAAAACAAGATGTGTCAGAATGCTGGTCAGCGCAAAGCCGCCAAAACCTGTAATCATTAACGGTCCCCCCTTACCATGTCTATTTTAACATAAACTAGATGATTACCTGTTATTTTAGACGTTTCAGAAACCGGAAAGTTTCAAGATTATTTTCCGCAATTCATCTTCCTTGTGACGGAAATAATTCTTCTCTTAACTTATCATCCTTGTGACCGGAACTAACTCTTCCCTTACTTTTCGGGCTTTCTTTCATCATATCTAAATCAATGCATAAAAAAACTGGCCTGCAATCTGCAGGCCAGCTGAATTTACCCCTTTGTTTCCATGATTAGATTTTCCCCAAAACCCAAACATGATAAGTACCTTTGTCGATACTTCCAGATTAGTGGTTTATCTCATAAAGTCCACAAACTGATTAAAGTTGCTGTTCATGAAGTCGATCGCCAGGTTTGGCATGACTCCGAACAGGATTGTTCCGACTACAGTGATCAGGATGACAGCGATTGTTCCTGCTGGCAGCTGGATTTTTTCGTCGCTTGCTGCTGGGCGGAAGAACATTTGCGTCATGACTCCAAAGTAGTAGAAATAAGATACGACTGTTGTCGCAATCATGATCGATACGAGTACATAGTGGGCTTGGTCCACCATCAATGCGCCCATGAAGATGTTCAGCTTACCGATGAAGCCTGCAGTACCCGGGATTCCTGCGAGTGACAGGATGAAGATTCCCATTCCGACAGCCAATAAAGGTGAGCGGCGGTAAAGGCCGGCAAAGTGGCTGATATCTTCTGAGCCAGTTTTCATTGTGATAACCTGGATCACGGCGAATGCACCAAGATTCATTAGTACGTAAGCGAGCATGTAGAACCAGATTGCATCAAAGGTCACGAATGACATCGCTGTCAGCGCAACGAGGATGTAACCAGCATGCGCGATACTTGAGTAGGCGAACATGCGCTTGATGTTGCGCTGTCTTAAGGCGACCACATTGCCAATGATCATCGTTGCTCCAGCCAGGAATGCGATATAATCCTGTACCGCGAACAGCAGCGGAATTGGCTGGCCATCTTCCTGTGCGACTGGAATGTATCCAAAGATTGATAATAGGATTCGAAGGATAATCACGAATCCAGCTGTTTTCGAGACGACGCTCAAGAACGCAGTCACTGGAGTCGGAGCTCCTTCGTAGACATCCGGTGCCCACATGTGGAATGGTGCGGATGCAAGCTTGAAGGATAAGCCGACAAAAATCATCAAAAATGCCAGTCCAAGAATGTAGATGTGCTGAGGGTCACTCAGACCACTAAAGACTTGAGCGATTCCCTTTAGATTCGTTGTTCCTGCGATTCCGAACACATAGCTCATACCAAACAATGTAATCGCCGATGAAATTCCGCCGTTTATGACGTATTTCATAGCTGATTCATTCGATTTCAGGTTGCGCTTGCGCATCCCCGCAAGGACATAAGATGGAATGGACAGCAATTCAAGGCCGACGAATAGAGTGATCAAGTCGCCGCTCGATGCCATGAACATCGTACCAAGCAATGCAGTCAGGAACAGGTAGAAAAATTCCCCCTTATACTCCTCAAGTCCGTCATTCGTTCTGTAATCGATTGCCAAAAGCATGACAAGTGCTGCTCCAAGGAGGAGGATCAGCTTGAAGGCGATCGCAAACGAATCCAATCTGAATGTATCATATAAAATTGATGTTGTTTCGGTTCCTATAAGCGATACTAATGAAACCAGCGCCAGTACCACACCAGCAAAAGCAGCCCAGCCAAGGACTTTTCGGTCGACATGCTTTGGCATGAATAAATCAGCGACTGATAAAATTGCAATGACACCAAGGATGATGAATTCCGGAGTCATCGTCCCCCAATCAAATGATAGAAGTGTATCTAGATCCATCCTTCATCACCCCCCTATTCCCATCAAGATAGTCTCTAAAGTTGCCTGAAGCGGTTCACTAAGAACAGCTGGATATACACCGATCAGAACGATCAAGCCGATGAGCACCAAAACTGGAGCCCATTCAAATGAACGGATATCTGAAACTCCAACGAATTCGCGCTCTGCTTTGCCATATGTGATGGCGAGCACTGCGCGCAGCAGGTAAACAGCTGTCATGATGATGCCGATTGTACCAACCGCTGCCAGGATTGGCATTTCCTCGAATAGTCCAAGGAAGGCCATGAATTCACTGACGAAACCGGACATACCAGGAAGTCCAAGTGAAGCCATCGCCCCTGCAAGCAGGAATCCTGATGCAAGCGGCATTCCTTTTGCCATGCCGCCAAGGTTCGCAAGCGTTGTCGTATGCGTGCGCTCATAAAGAACTCCGACAAGGAAGAACAATAGAGCTGAAATCAAGCCGTGTGATACGACCTGGAAAATAGCACCTTGAATTCCTGCTTCATTAAATGCTCCAAGTCCGATTAAAACGATCCCCATATGGGAAATAGAAGAGTAAGCAAGGACCATTTTGAAATCTGTCTGGATAAAAGCAAGGAAAGCTCCGTAAAGCAGATTAATGACACCCAGTACTGCAAGCAGTCCTGCTAATTCCGCGAATTGTTCAGGGAAAATTCCCATCCCGAAGCGGATCAGACCGAATGCACCGATCTTCAGCAAGATCCCTGAGTGGATCATAACGATGGATGGCGGCGCTTCAACGTGGACACGCAGCATCCAGCTGTGCAGCGGGAAGATTGGCAGCTTTACACCGAAAGCCACAAGCAAGGCAATCAGTAATCCCATTTTCAAGGACTCTGATACCGGCGCGAACAATGGCGCGTTTTCTGCGTTCATCATGACTGACAGCATTTCGATATTGGAAGTGCCTGTTCTTGAGAACAGCACCATGATGACGATCAGCAGGATAGCCGATCCAAGGCCGTTATAAATCAAGAAGCTGTAGGCAGCCTTTTCTTTGTCGTAATAACCCCATTTTCCAATCAAGAAGAACATTGGAATCAATGTAATTTCGAAGAAAAGGAAGAATAGGATCAAGTTTTGTGATGTGAAAACCCCCAGCATCCCGATTTCGAGAAGCAAGAACAGCATGTAATAGCCTTTCCATTCTTTTTTGATATGGAAGGAAGCTACTGCCGCAAGTGTTGCGATTACTGCTGTGAGAACCACCATGATCAAACCGAAGCCATCGATGCCGAGCTCGTAGTTTACCGAGAACAAGCCCTGCTGCTCAGCACCCTGGCCGCCGAATTGGATCCAGCGGAATTTTTCCGAAAAATTGGCGAGATCATTGCCTCCGCGATACGAAAAGTATGCGATCAGCGCAAGGATCAATGACGGCAATGTTGCCAATACGCCAAGCATTTTGATGCCTGATTCATTCGCCTTTGGCATGAAGGCCAAAAGCAGGATTCCTAGTAAAGGGGAGAATACCAGCAAGGTAAGAAAATAGTTGAAATCCATTATAAGTACCCCCCTGTCAGCGCATAGATGACAATCAGGACTGCAAGGCCGACAAAGGCGATCGTGCCATATGTCTGTACCTGGCCGTTCTGGATTTTCGCACCTGTTTTACCTAGGCCCTGGACCGTTGCTGTTGTCAGCTTGACGAGTCCCTCAACAAGGAAGACCTCGATAAAACGGAGGAACAAGCTGATGGCTTTCACTCCAAACACGATGCTCTGATTGTAAAGTTCATCAATGTAATACTTGTTTTTCACGATATTATAGGCAATTGGCGCTCTGCTGGACAGCCAGTCGCGGGAAACTGACTTCTTGCTGTACATCATCCATGCAAGCAGGATGCCGAGCAAGGAAACAGCTGTCGCGACAATCATGATCCAGCCTGGACCTTCGATATGTCCGTGGCCAAGCGCTTCGTTCCCTTCAACGAGCCAGTCGCCAAGGAATGCGCCGAACCAAGGTGTGTTCACATAACCAGCTACGACAGCCAGTACAGCAAGCACAACCATAGGCAGAGTCATAACGGATGGCGATTCATGGACATTCTTCATTTCACTTCGTGCTTCACCGGAGAAGACCATGAAGAACAGGCGGAACATGTAGAATGCTGTGAAGAACGCCGCGATCACTGCCAGCCAGAACAGGCCGTAATTTCCATGTGCCCATGCAGCGATCAAAATTTCATCTTTACTGAAAAAGCCTGAGAACAATGGGACGCCGCTGATTGCCAGTGTTCCGATCAGGAACAAAGGCCCAGTGAACGTAAGCTTTTTCCAAAGCCCGCCCATTTTTTCAATATCCTGAGTATGTACAGCATGGATGACACTACCTGCTGCAAGGAAAAGCAATGCTTTAAAGAAAGCATGAGTCATCAAGTGGAACACTCCGGCAACATAACCGGCTGAACCTAATGCAAGCATCATATAGCCAAGCTGGCTGACAGTCGAAAATGCAAGTACACGCTTGATGTCAGTCTGGACAAGGCCGATTGTTGCCGCAAAAATCGCTGTGAAGGCACCGATGATCGCAACAGTCAGCATAGCTGTCTCACTCGCATTGAATAGCGGGAACAGCGATGCAACCAAGTATACACCGGCCGCAACCATTGTCGCTGCGTGTATCAACGCAGAAACTGGCGTCGGGCCTTCCATTGCGTCTGGAAGCCATGTGTGAAGCGGGAACTGACCTGATTTACCAACCGCGCCGATGAAGATCAGGATCGCAGTTAAGGTGATCATCGTTCCGGAAATCGCACCTTCTTCTACTGCTGCGAAAATCTCATCATATTCGAAGCTGCCAGTTTGCCAGAATAAGAGAATCATCCCGATCAGCAGCCCGACATCCCCGATACGGGTCATGATGAAGGCTTTCTTTGCAGCCGCTTTGGCGCTTTCTTTGTAAAAATAGAATCCAATCAACAGGAATGAACCTACACCGACTAATTCCCAGAAAATATAGGTCTGCAAAAGATTCGGCGAGATCACAAGACCAAGCATTGCAAAAGTAAATAGTCCTAGATAAGCATAGAAAACCGGGAAGCGCTCATCACCATGCATATAGCCTTTTGAATAGGTATGCACAAGGAAGCTGACAAGTGACACGATTACTAGCATCAATGCGTTTAATTGATTTACTTCAAAGCCCGCAGTAAGTTCCAGATTCCCGATTGTCAGCCATACGGCTTCAGCTTTGAATGTAGACTCCGATAAGCGCTCGATCAGCACAAGGATGGAGTATACAAGAGAGGCAAGCGTCGCAAGAATCCCAACGAATGCACTCGCTTCTTTAAGCTTTTTACCGAACAGCAGCAGGAATAGAAAGGATACAAGCGGGAACAGCGGAATGAGCCAAGCATTCTCCATTAATATCACAATCCCCTTTTTTGAACGCGCGCTATCTATCATATATACGCCCGTCAGATTGAGGCCCGTCTTTCACGGGGCAGTCCAGCTACAAGAAATCTTCTGGTTTTTAACGGCAAATGCCGTCTATAAAAAATCCATCAATCTAATTTTTCAATTGATTCATTTCATCGATATTGACCGTTCTGCGGTTGCGGTAGAGCGAAATCAGGATCGCCAGTCCTACCGCTACTTCAGCTGCTGCAACGGCAATCGAGAACAGCGCGAAAACCTGGCCAGTAATCGAAGGGTTAACTCCGTATTTACTGAAGGTTACCAGATTGATATTGACCGCATTCAGCATCAATTCGATAGATATCAACACAATGACTGTGTTCTTCTTTGTCAGCGCACCGTAAAGTCCGATGCAGAAAAGAATAAGTGCAAGTGCCAGATAGGCTGAAACCGGAACAGAACTCATTCCTGATCACCCTCCTTTTCGTCATCCTTGCGCGCAAGTACGATTGCGCCGACGAGCGCAGCAAGCAGGATTACGGATGTCAGCTCAAACGGGATGATATATTGCGAGAACAATGATACCCCGATTTGTTCTGTGTTATTTTCATGCAGCGTATTTGGTACTGCTTCGAAATTCAAATCGTAAATTCCAAAATACACAGCTGCTCCAAAGCCAATGACTCCTAGCAGCAGTGCAAGCTTGCGCAGCATTCCGCCCTTTGGTTCTGCTTCATCACCATGGTGGCGGGTAAGCATGATCCCGAACAGCATCATGATCGTGATGGCGCCGGAATAAATCATTACTTGGATGACCGCCAGGAATTCAGCGGACAAGAGCACATAAATACCTGCAATACTGACGAATGTAAAGACGAGCGCTACGACCATGTGGATGACCTTGGTGAGGTTCAATAAAAGCACGCCGCCGATTACCGCCACTAAAGCAAGTGACATAAACGCAAAGAATTCGCCTGTTAACGTCATGCTTTATTCACCTTCCGTATATTCTCATCATTTTCGTCAAGCCATTCCAGGTTCTTGAATAAATCATCCCGGCTGTATTCAGCAAGCTCAAAATTGTTCGTCATGATGATCGCTTCAGTCGGGCAAACTTCTGTGCACAGGTCACAGAGGATGCAAAGTTCGAAGTTGATATCATACGTATCAATGATTTTGCCTTTTTTCGTTGGATCAGGATGCTTTTTACCAGTCAAGTTAATGCAATCTGTCGGACAAATATTGGCACACTGGTTGCAGACGATGCATTTTTCAGGATAAAACTTCTGGATCCCGCGGAACCTGTCAGGAAGCGGAATCGGTTCGTTTGGATAATCGTAAGTCAGCTTTTCGCGAGTCAATTGTTTAAGGGTATAAGCTAATCCTTTAGTCCATCCTAGCACGTAATTCACCCCTTTAATGCAGGAAGCAATGCTGCTTCCGTTCCTATTTTAGAAAAAATTCTTTAATCAAAGCAGTAAGGAAGATGTTTGCCAGCGCTACCGGCAGAAGCACTTTCCATGCGAACTCCATCAATTGGTCGGCGCGGATACGCGGGAACGTAGCACGGAACCAGATGAGGATATAGACCACCAAGCTGAACTTGAGCGAGAACCATACAGCTCCTGGAATGAAGCCAAGGAACGGCAGCGGAAGCCAGCCTCCAAGGAATAATACAGTGATCAACGCAGACATTGCGAACATATACACATATTCAGCGAGCATGAACATCGCCCAGCGGAAGCCAGAGTACTCTGTGTGGAAACCGGCAACAAGCTCGTTTTCCGCTTCTGCAAGGTCAAATGGAACCCTGTTCAGTTCGGCAGTAGCAGCGATGAAGAACACGATGAACGCGATTGGCTGCCATAGGATGAACCAGCCACTGTCACCTTGTGCTGCAACAATATCATTAAGATTCAGGCTGCCTGTCAGCAGGACGATTCCAAGTACGCTCATAACCAGCGGGATTTCATAGGAAATCATCTGTGCCGCAGCACGCATACCGCCAAGCAATGAGTACTTGTTGTTTGAAGCCCAGCCTGCCATCAGCATGCCGACAATGGTCAGACCTGAGATAGCGATATAATACAGGAATCCTACATTCAAGTCAGCAAACTGCAGTTTATCTGTCAAAGGGATCGTCGCCATGACCATGAAGGATGGCGCGAACGCGATGACCGGCGCGATAATGAACAGCGGCTTATCAGCGGCTTTTGGAATCAGGTCTTCTTTTACCAGCAGCTTTAAAACGTCGGCAACGGATTGCAACAGCCCCCATTTACCGCCGACATGGGATGGACCATAACGGCCCTGCATGAAACCAAGCACTTTCCTCTCTGCCAGAATCGCCATCGTAACGAACCCTAGGATTACTAACAGCAGGACGACAGCCAGGACAAAGAAGATGCTGAAATTCATAAGGCCCGGGCTAGATTCGAGAAAGTTCTGAACCATTAACCGTCTACCTCCCCAAGAACGATATCAACCGCTCCTAAAATTGCAATCAGATTTGAGATGCTTTCACCTTCGAGCAGTTTAGGGAGGATTTGCAGATTATAGAAGCTCGGTCGTCTGAATTTGAGACGGTACGGCTCTTTTTTGCCATCGCTGGAAATATAGCAGCCTATTTCGCCACGTGAGCCTTCGATCCGGACAAACGCTTCCCCTTTTGGAGCCTTGATGATTTTTGGAACCTTGGCTATGATTTCCCCATCTTTCGGGAATTGCTGCACAGCCTGTTCGATGATTTTCAGTGATTCTTCGATTTCGCCCATCCTTACATGGT
Organism: Mesobacillus sp. LC4; assembly: GCF_053543455.1. Classification (NCBI taxonomy): domain Bacteria; kingdom Bacillati; phylum Bacillota; class Bacilli; order Caryophanales; family Bacillaceae; genus Mesobacillus; species Mesobacillus sp. LC4. The sequence goes on along the minus strand of NZ_JBGCUB010000002.1, from coordinate 263,538 downwards.
AACGGGCAAGCGCGTCGCCTTCATCGCGAGTGACAACGTCAAAATCGAAGCGGTCATAAATTGAATATGGCTCATCCTTGCGCAGATCCCACTTCACGCCTGTTGAGCGCAGGTTCGGTCCGCTCAATGAGTAATTGATTGCATCTTCCTTTGTATATGTACCAATGTTTTTTGTACGGTTGAGGAAGATCTCGTTTCCTGATACCAGCTGGTGGTAGCCTTTCAACTGTCCTCTTAGGTAAGGGACAAATTCAGCGACCTTTTCAATCCAGCCTTCCGGAGCGTCCCATTTGACGCCTCCTACACGCATGTAGTTGAAAGTCAGACGAGCACCAGACAATTCATTCAATAGGTTAAGGATCATCTCACGGTCACGGAATGCGTATAGCAATGGGCTTGTCGCACCGAAGTCGAGGATGAATGTTCCCCACCACAGCAAGTGGCTGGCAACCCTGTTCAATTCCATCGCCAATATCCTTAAGTACTCGGCGCGTTCAGGGATCTGTACGCCCATCATCGTTTCGACTGCATGGACGATTACATAGTTATTCGTCATTGCCGATACGTAGTCCATCCGGTCTGTATACGGAATGATTTGTGTGTATTGCAGGTCTTCAGCTAGTTTTTCAGTCCCGCGGTGCAAATAACCGATGACCGGCTTCGCTTCAACGATAATCTCACCATCAATTTTCAGAACGAGGCGGAATACACCGTGTGTACTAGGGTGCTGCGGGCCCACGTTCAAGAGCATTTCTTCTGTGCGTATCACGGGCTACACCTCCACATCATACGGTTCATAGTCTTTTCTTAATGGGTGGCCTACCCAGTCTTCACCAAGCATGATGCGATGGAGGTTTGGATGGCCTTCGAATTTGATGCCAAGCAAGTCATACGTTTCACACTCCGGCCAGTTCGCTCCTGCCCACAGGTTCGCCAGTGACTCAATAACCGGCTGGTCGCGGTCAAGCTTGACCTTCAATGCAACGGACTGCCTGTTTTTGTATGAGTACAAGTGAACATACACTTCCATATGTGTCTGGAAATCAGTGCCGTGAATCTCAGATAGATAATCAAAGCCTAATAGTTCGTTGTACTTCAGGAATTCAGCCAATCGGTAATAAGATTCTCTTTTAGCGACAAGCGTTGGGACATCTTTTGAAAGAGGATTAATATACGAATCTTCCAAAATATCATCGCCTAGATTGTCGGTAATCGCTTTTACATATTTATCTAAGTAAGGCTGATTTGGAGATGGCTTTTTCTCTTTAACAGGCTCTTCTGCTCCTGCTTTTGCGCCTGCTGCTGACTTCGCCTTCGCTGCAGCTGCGGCTTTTGCCTTGGCTGCGGCAATCGCTTTCGCTTTCTCGTCGTCAGCGGATCCTCCGCCCGATGCTGCAGCTTTTGCTTTTGCTGCTGCGGCCGCCTTTGCTTTCGCTACAGCTGCTGCTTTCTTTTTCGCTAAATCATCATCGTCGCCTGCTGAAGCGTCCGCTCCTCCGCCTGCCTCCTGAGCTTTCCTTTTCGCTGCCGCTGCTGCCTTTGCCTTCGCTACGGCTGCGGCTTTCTTTTTCGCAAGGTCATCATCGTCACCTGCTGAAGCGTCTGCTCCTCCAGCTGCCTCTTGAGCCTTCCTTTTTGCTGCCGCTGCTGCCTTCGCTTTCGCTACGGCTGCGGCTTTCTTTTTCGCAAGGTCATCATCGTCGCCTGCTGAAGTTTCAGGAGCTGCAGATTCTTCCTTGCTTTCCTCTGCCTGGCCAGTTGCCTTCATTTTAGCAAGAGCGGCTGCTTTTGCTTTTGCTGCTGCGGCTGCTTTTTTCTTGGCTAATTCAGCATCTTGACCTTCTACCGGAGCCGATACTTCCTCTTTCGCTTCTGGTTCTTCAGCCTGGCCACTCGCTTTCATTTTTGCCAGTGCAGCTGCTTTCGCCTTCGCTGCGGCGGCTGCTTTCTTTTTCGCAAGCTCGGCATCGTCACCTGCTGGTGCATCTGCCTTCGCCTCTGTTTCTTTCACTTCAGGTTCTGCGACTTTGTCGGCAACCTCTTTCGGGTCATTTCCTTCCCCTGCCTGTTTAGCAGCCTGTCGCTGCTTCGCAAGCTCTTTTGCTTTTTGGGCTGCTTCTCTCTTTATCTGCTCTAAATCCTTTTCCCCGCTCATCGGTTAGATCACCTTCTTCCCGGTTTTCGCCTCATAACGGATTTTCTCTTTCAATTTATTAATCCCGTAAATCAATGCTGCTGGATTCGGCGGGCAACCCGGTATGTAAACATCGACCGGCACAATCTGATCGACACCTTTTACAACTGAGTATGATTTTACATATGGACCGCCTGCTGTCGCGCATGAACCCATGGCGATTACCCATTTTGGTTCTGCCAATTGGTCATATAGTCTGCGGACAGTCGGAGCCATTTTTTTCGTAACTGTGCCTGAAACGATCATGACATCGGACTGACGAGGTGAGTTCCGGTAGAATGTCCCGAAACGGTCCAGGTCATAGTGAGCCGAACTGGATGCCATCATTTCAATCGCGCAGCAAGCAAGACCGAAAGTCATTGGCCACATGGAGTTGCTGCGAGCCCAGCCTTTAACCTGCTCAAGAGTTGTTACGAACACATTTCTTTGGAGTTCTGCCACTTCTTCAGGTGAGAAATCATCCAACTTTAAATCCATTTTAGCACCTTCTTTTTCCATGCGTAGATGAGTCCGATCAGAAGCATAACAACGAAAATCAGCATCTCGATCAATGCGAAGATTCCCAGCTTCTCATAGGCGACAGCCCATGGATACAAAAACGCTGTTTCTACATCAAAAATAACGAACATAAGAGCAAAAACATAATAACGGACATTAAACTGGACCCGTGCATCACTGAACGGTACCATCCCGCTCTCGTAGGTGGTATATTTCCGCTCGTCCTGCTTGTATTTCGGCCGCAAAAGCTTAGCCGCAAACAAGGCTACGATTGGAAGCAATACCCCGAGACATAGGAACACAAAGACTATCAAATAGTTATTTTGATATAGATTCAACTGCTCCATGCCCATCCCTCCAATGTTGTGAAATTTTCATACTTTTTAATCTTGTAACCGATAACAATTATACCATTGTTACAATAGTGTGTCGACAAGCCTTTGAACAATCTGGCAACCTTCTTCCAAGCCCTTTTCAATAGAGAAATAGCTTCTAATTGAGTGTTATTGTATTGGCGGAAAGAGGGTTCCCCTTTCATACTTAGTTGCTATAAAGGCAATATATTCTTACTCTTTTGACAAGGCTTATTTCGAACTCCTGCCAATTTGGAGGGTGCAGCCTCCTGACCATCCTTGTTAACCGTAAAACGCAGCAGACAAATCGGTTACATTCTATATTAAATACAATTTGGATTAAGTTGTCAGTGACGTTTGTCAACATTGTGAAGTTCTTTGACAGCGTTGATTTATGGCGGAATTGTGGAAATTTTGATTGCGGGGTGTATTTGAGGGTATTAATTAAGAATTGAGTGGTAAAGTGACTGATTAATTGAGCGATTGACGCTGAATTTATCTCTGGACATGAGTTTTTACGATGCGAAAGCGAGATTTAGATTGCATACCTGATCTATCTGCATTTTTTCCAGGCTGATTGATGATATCCAAATGTTTTATAGCAAGATTATAATTTTTATAGCGAGTTCTTATTTTTTATAGCGAATTTTTGATTTATATAGCGAGTTTACCGGTTTTATAGCGAGTTTTTCATTTATATAGCGACTTTATTGATTATATAGCGAAACGGAATCTGCTCCTAGTTTTGTAAATCTTCTGGCAGCGTAAAATCGCAGCACATTCGCTAGTTCACCCACCAACATAATAAGATTTCAGCAAATCCATCACCTTCTATAAAATAAAAACACCCCCCGGCAGCGCCGGAGGGTGTTGATGTATCTTAGATTCTGCGTTCTGCAACTGAAATACGGTTGATCGCACGCTGCAGGGCAAGTTCTGCACGCTTGAAGTCGACGTTCTCCTGCTTTCTTTCATGCAGGCGCTGCTCAGCGCGTTCTTTTGCTTTTAGTGCACGTTCAAGATCGATTTCAGATGATTGTTCTGCAGATTGAGCAAGGATGGTTACCTGCTCAGGACGGACCTCGAGGAAGCCGCCGCTGACTGCAATGAACTCGTTATTGCTGCCATTTTTCAAACGGACAGCGCCAATTTGTAGCGGTGCAACCATAGGAATGTGACCTGGCAAGATTCCAAGCTCGCCTGTGCTCGCTTTTGTGCTTACCATTTCAACATCTGATTCATACACCGGCCCATCGGGAGTAACAACACTGACTTTAATCGTCTTCATTTTTTACCCTCCTGGTCCGTTATTAGACCTCTACACCCATACGTTTTGCATTCTCGATAACTTCTTCGATTCGGCCAACTAGGCGGAATGCATCTTCTGGAAGGTGGTCATATTTGCCGTCAAGGATTTCAGCGAATCCTTTAACTGTTTCTTTAACTGGCACGTAAGAACCTTTCTGTCCTGTGAACTGTTCGGCTACGTGGAAGTTTTGTGACAGGTAGAACTGGATACGGCGAGCGCGGTGTACAGTTAGCTTATCTTCGTCAGATAGCTCATCCATACCAAGGATCGCGATGATATCCTGAAGTTCTCTGTAACGCTGTAATGTTTGCTGTACGCGACGAGCTACTGAATAGTGGTCTTCGCCAACGATTTCAGGTGTCAATGCACGTGAAGTCGAAGCAAGTGGATCCACCGCAGGGTAGATACCCATTTCAGATAGCTTACGCTCAAGGTTTGTTGTTGCATCCAAGTGAGCGAAAGTTGTAGCCGGAGCCGGGTCAGTGTAGTCATCGGCAGGTACATAGATCGCCTGGATGGAAGTAACAGAACCTACGTTAGTAGATGTGATACGTTCCTGCAATTTACCCATTTCTGTAGCAAGAGTCGGCTGGTAACCTACCGCTGATGGCATACGGCCAAGTAGGGCAGAAACCTCAGAACCTGCTTGCGTGAAACGGAAGATGTTATCCATGAAGAAAAGAACGTCCTGTCCTTGCTCATCACGGAAATATTCAGCCATTGTCAAACCAGTCAGGGCAACACGCATACGTGCTCCTGGCGGCTCGTTCATCTGTCCGAATACCATCGCTGTTTGCTTGATAACGCCAGAGTCAGTCATTTCGTGGTAAAGGTCATTACCTTCACGTGTACGCTCACCAACACCTGCGAATACGGAGATACCGCTGTGCTCTTGAGCGATGTTGTTGATCAATTCCTGGATAAGAACGGTTTTACCTACACCGGCACCACCGAACAATCCGATCTTACCACCCTTGATATATGGAGCAAGAAGGTCAACTACCTTGATTCCTGTTTCAAGGATTTCAACCTCAGTTGAAAGCTGTTCGAATGTTGGAGCTTCCCTGTGGATTGAATCGCGGCGTGCATCAGCAGCAACTGGAGCGTCAAGGTCGATTGACTCACCCAATACGTTGAATACACGTCCTAGTGTTACGTCCCCAACCGGAACGGAGATTGGAGCACCTGTATCTAATACTTCGACGCCACGCTTAAGGCCGTCTGTGGAAGACATCGCGATTGTACGAACTGTGTCATCGCCTAAGTGAAGGGCTACTTCAAGAGTTAGTTCGATGTTCACATCCGCATCGCTTGTTACAATTTTCAAAGCGTTATAGATCTCTGGAAGATTGCCGCTTTCAAACTTAACGTCAACAACCGGACCCATAACCTGGAGAACGCGTCCTTTGTTCATCTTGTTCCCTCCTATCGTACTAGTTGAAATATATACATCATGATGGGATGCAGCATTAAGCCACATCCCCGATTTTCATTGAAAAATCTATTCGAGCGCTGCAGCTCCACCGACGATTTCGGTGATTTCCTGGGTAATAGCAGCCTGACGCGCACGGTTGTAGCTCAAGCTGAGGGAATTGATCAGCTCTTTTGCGTTATCCGTTGCGTTTCTCATGGCTGTCATACGGGCAGCGTGTTCACTTGCTTTACTGTCAAGCAGTGCTCCATAAATCAAGCTTTCTGCGTATTGAGGCAAGAGAACTTCCAGGATCTCCTCAGCGTTCGGCTCAAATTCATAAGAAGTAAGCTTTGTTGAAGATCCGCCAATATCCGTTAACGGAAGCAGTTTCTTATCAGTTACTTCTTGAGCGATCGCGCTGACGTAATGACTGTAGTAAATATATAATTCATCAAATGATCCATCTGAGAACATGCCAACAGTGTTGCTGGCGATATCCTGGATTTCCGCGAAGGACGGCTGATCTGCAATGCCGACGATGTCAAGGACAACGTTCATGCCACGGCTTTGGAAAAAGTCACGGCCGACACGCCCGATCGCGATAATCGCAAACTCATCATTTGATTTATGGCGTTGCTGGATCGTCTGGTAAACCTGGCGAAGGACGTTACTGTTGTATGCCCCTGCAAGTCCACGGTCAGATGTGATTACTAGATATCCCGTCTTCTTGACTGGACGGCTGTTCAGCATTGGGTGGTTGGAATCCTTGCTGCCCATTGCGATTGAGGCAGTCACTTCCTGGATTTTTTCCATGTAAGGAACGAATGCTTTCGCGTTCATGACTCCACGGTTCCATTTAGCTGCGGATACCATCTCCATTGCCTTGGTAATCTGGCTCGTCTTTTTAGTCGAAGTAATACGGTTTTTAATATCGCGTAAAGATGCCATTTCGGTTCTCACCACCCTTTTACAAAAGATTGTTAGTCCAAGTGTAAGCAGGAGCCAGGTCCTTTTTTAAAAAGGAATGCTGGCGCTGCTACTTATTCTACCTGTCCAGCTACAGCGCCTAGCCCTTCGAGTCGCTTCGGTCCATCCAATGAAGTCAAAGAACGACTTCACCGGCTGGTCCTCCACCGCTTGTCGGGGCTGACCAAGGCGCTTCCGCTTTTCTAGTTACTCAGAAACTGCAAACGTCTTTTTGAACGCGTTGATTGCAGCACTCATATCGTCGTCTGAAGGAAGTTCCTTCGTTGAACGGATATGGTCTAACACATCTGTATGGTTGTGGTCTAACCATGAAAGGAATTCACCTTCGAAGCGGCGGATATCCTGCAATGGAATATCGTCAAGGAAGCCGCGAGTCAGTGCATATAGGATCGCAACTTGCTTTTCAACAGCAAGCGGCTTGTTAAGATCTTGTTTAAGAACTTCTACCGTACGTGCACCGCGGTTAAGTTTAGCCTGAGTCGCTTTGTCAAGGTCAGAACCGAACTGTGCGAATGCTTCCAATTCACGGTATGAAGCAAGGTCAAGACGCAGTGTACCAGATACCTTCTTCATCGCTTTGATTTGAGCGGATCCACCTACACGGGATACAGAAAGACCTGCGTTGATCGCTGGACGTACGCCAGAGAAGAATAGGTCAGACTGCAAGAAGATCTGTCCGTCTGTGATTGAGATAACGTTCGTTGGAATGTAAGCAGAAACGTCGCCTGCCTGAGTTTCAATGAACGGAAGTGCTGTGATTGAACCTGCGCCTTTAGCGTCGCTCAACTTAGCAGCACGCTCTAGTAAGCGTGAGTGCAAGTAGAATACATCCCCTGGGTAAGCTTCGCGGCCTGGAGGACGGCGAAGTAGCAAGGAAAGTTCACGATATGCTGCCGCTTGTTTTGAAAGGTCATCATATACGACAAGAACGTGCTTGCCATTGTACATGAATTCTTCACCCATTGTTACACCAGCGTAAGGAGCTAGGTATAAAAGTGGTGCCGGCTGTGAAGCAGATGCTGTAACAACGATAGAGTAATCTAACGCGCCGTGCTTACGGAGAGTTTCAACTGCGTTACGTACAGTTGATTCCTTCTGTCCGATTGCAACGTAGATACAGATCATGTCCTGGCCTTTTTGGTTAAGGATTGTATCGATCGCTACAGATGTTTTACCAGTCTGGCGGTCACCGATAATCAATTCACGCTGTCCGCGGCCGATTGGCACAAGAGCGTCGATCGCCTTGATACCAGTCTGCAATGGCTCATGAACGGATTTACGGTCCATAACGCCTGGTGCAGCGTACTCGATAGGACGAGTTTTTGTTGTGTTGATTGGACCCATGCCATCCACTGGCTGTCCAAGAGGGTTTACGACGCGGCCGATAAGCTGTTCCCCAACAGGAACCTCCATGATGCGGCCCGTACGGCGTACCTCGTCACCTTCGCGGATGTCCGTGAAAGGTCCAAGGATGATGATACCGACGTTATTTTCTTCCAGGTTTTGTGCCATACCCATAACGCCGTTTGAAAATTCAACAAGTTCTCCAGCCATGACATTGTCGAGGCCATGAGCACGGGCGATACCGTCACCAACACTGATAACTGTACCCACATCACTCACTTGAATTTCCGACTGATAATTTTCGATTTGCGATTTTATCAGCGCACTGATTTCTTCAGCTTTGATGCTCATGAGTTTCACCCCTATCTACGAATCTTAGCCTAGCAATTTACGTTCTAAGCGGTCTAGCTTGCCACGCAAGCTGCCGTCAAAAATGCGGTTTCCAATGCGAAGCTTTACGCCTCCAAGCAAATTGGAATCTACAATGTTTTCAATTTGAAGTGCCTGTTTGCCAACCTGCGGCGCGAACGAAGCTGAAAGTGCTTCAGCCTGCTCAGCCGTCAAAGGCTGGACACTATAAACCTTTGCTTCAGCCACGCCTTTTGCATCATTCGCAAGGGCGATGAACTGGTCAGCAACGTCTGCGATCTGGTCTTCGCGGTGGCGGTCAACCAAAATCATCAGTGTATTAAGGACATACGTGCTTACAGATCCGAAAGCTGTTTTCAAAACCTCTTTCTTCTTCTCGTTTGGAAGCTTCGGAGACTTTAAAAATGCAGTCAATTCCGGATTGTTCACAACAACTTCTTTTACTGTGCGAAGCTCTTCCTCAACCTGTGGGAGAGCCTGCTTTTCAGAAGCGAGTTGAAAAAGTGCCAGGGCATAGCGCTTTGCTACTGTCGAGTTGCTCATCGGGCATTACCCGCCTCTTGAATGTATTCATTGATGAGCTTTTCCTGGTCAGCTGCAGAGATTTCCTTCTCGATCACTTTAGAAGCAATCAATACAGAAAGTGAAGCAACTTGTTCGCGGATCGCCGCAACAGCCTGCTCCTTCTGCTGCTCAATTTCAAGCTTCGCAGATTCTTTGATTCTGTCAGATTCAGTGCGTGCCAGTGCAATGATTTCATCACGCTGAACGTCACCCTGTTTCTTTGCGTTTTCAATTAGGCCCTGTGCTTCTGTGCGTGCCTGCTTAAGCATTTCACGCTGTTCTTCCAAAAGTTTCTGTGCTTCAGCACGGCTTTTTTCAGCCGCTCCGATTTCGCCAGCAATATGCTCTTCACGTTCCTTCATGATGCCCATCAATGGACCCCAAGCGAACTTCTTAAGCAATGCTAACAAAATAAGGAACATAACAAGCTGGAACAAGATATCGCCTGTGTTCAAGTGGCCTGCTTCAGCAGTTGCTCCCAATACTAAAGAATTCATTGTTAACACCCTCGATTCACTCCCTTCAAGAGTTGTACCATGATTAAAAAGGTCCAACAAGCGTCACCTGGCTTAAAAGCCAACGCTATGGCTTCCCGTTCCAAATCCCGGGCTTGCCCGATTTTATTTCAAACGATTGCTTACATTCAAATTCAGGTCGCCTCTCGCCGGATTGAACCGGCAGAAAGCCGACATAATAGAATGGCGAAGGTTCGCGCGGAATGATCTTCGCCATCTTAAATTCTTATAATTGATTAACCACCAATAACCATGAACGCGATAACTACAGCGATGATAGGAATCGCCTCAACCAATGCAACCCCGATGAACATTGTAGTTTGAAGCATACCGCGAGCTTCTGGCTGACGAGCGATACCTTCTACTGTACGTGACACGATCAAACCGTTACCAATACCTGCACCAAGTGCTGCTAAACCAATTGCGATTGCTGCTGCTAAAAGACCCATTATAAAGTTCCTCCTTTAATGTATGAAAAAATGTTTTTTAAGTTTTGTCCATTAAATGAACAGGTATATATTAATGGTCATGGCTCACTTTATGGGAGAGATAAACCATCGTTAACATTGTGAAGATAAATGCCTGGATTGCTCCGACGAAAACGGAGAAACCTTGCCATACAAGCATTGGAACGGCTGCCGCCAAAGTGCTGACAGCGTCAGTTGCAAGTCCGGCTGCAAGCAGACCCAACAGGATCTCACCCGCGTAAATGTTACCGTAAAGACGCAGACCAAGTGTGAGCGTGTTTGCAAACTCTTCAATGATCTTGATCGGGAACATGAACCAAAATGGCTTAAAGAATTCCTTGCCGTATTCGGCTGTACCTTTAAGCTTGACGCCATAATAATGGGAAAGTCCTACCACCATGACTGCAAGAGTCAGTGTAATGACTGGGTCGGCTGTTGGTGATTTCCACCAAAGTTGATTGTCGACTACGACAGAGAACGGCAATCCCAGCATATTGGCAACAAACACATACATCAGCAATGTGATGCCAAGGACATGGAATCTTCCCCCATCCTTCCAGTCCATCGTGCTGTTGATGATTCCTTTTACGAAATCCATGATCCATTCCATGAAATTCTGGATTCCTGTCGGTTTCATCGCAAGCTTACGAGTGGAAAGTACTGCAATGATGAAGACTATAGCACTTGCTACTGTAATCATCAGCATGTTTGCCAGGTTAAAATAAAGTCCTAAAAATGGAACTAAAGGAGCTTCATGATGCATCAATTATTCACCTCTCTTCCCCGCTATTTACGTGATTGAAAAGACTGGACAAAAAAATCTATCATAATGACAATGTAAGCTGTCATTAATCCCAAAATTGTGAACACAAGGTTTATGTGATCCGGGTATTCCATTGCAACGATTACAGCAAGTGCTCCGGTAGCAAGCCTCGACATTGAGCCGAGCGATCGCACCTTCTTCCCCTGTACCACCGAATCCCCGAAGTTGTTCATTTTCCTCGCAAGCAGCCATAAATTAAAAAGGCTCAGGCTTGTACCAAAGATCAATCCCGCAAAAACAGATTGATAGCTTGTAAAGCCGTACCCGAGTACGTATACAGACAACAAGGTGAATATGTATTTGCGCTGGCGAATAAACAAGTCCTGGATTTCCATAGATGGCTAGTCTCCCGAAAAGAAGTGTTGGATGAGGCGGAGCATGGCATAAACACCTGCCGCCAAACCGATCAGCAATCCGAATATTAAGAAAAGTGGCTCTGTACCAAAGGTACGGTCAAGCCATCTCCCGGAGAAAATGCCAATTAAAATGGAGCCTACCAATTGAGATAGTATAGCGGACATGAGTGCCATCGCTTGTAAAGGGTGGCGGTTGTTTCGGCGCATAAAAAACGCATCCTCGCTTATGAGAATGGGAGCTTCAGGGGGTGAAAAATCATTTTTCGAAAAAACAATATTTTCACAAAAAAAGCTTGCATATCAACATTGAAAACCTTATCATTTTATGCCCTTTGTAAGCATACAATAGGCAAAAGTCAATGTCAATCCATTGGGGTGAAAAAATTCACAAAGTTTTCACTGTGAATATATACCATTAACCCTATCTAAGTATTATATTATAAAAACTAATTTTCGATTGCATTTCAGCTCAACTTTTTCCAAATGATAGCATGGATTAAATTGAAAATAATAAAGGGCCGGAAAGAGAGTCACCTTTCTCCGCCCCTTGCATTTTTACATAATGCACTGGTTCAATCGTGTTCTTCGGCCCTTACACTTTTACTGATAAAAATCATTGTATCGATCGTGCTCTCCCTGCCCTGCTTTCGGGCAAATACTTTCGCAAGGTACATCCCTTCCTCCGGCAATTTTTCCATAGGTATTTCTTTTCCGACCATTCCTTTTTCCAGCTTTCTCCCCCAATCAAGGAATCCGACGAAGCGGTATTGATCTGGATCAAAAAGTGCGATGCCGAATTCCTCTGCTCCACCAGGCAAATAGACTTCATACCTGTACGCTTCGCCATTATCAGCAGGGGCGAAGTCGAAGCCCATCACCCGTGGGTAATCAGGTTCTTCCACAACATAAAGGTATGGGATGCTGATTTTATTTTTCCCATCATCTATAAGAAGGGCACCGTCATGGATCTTGTCCTTTAGCAAGGAAGGGCTGGCACTCATCGCGAGCTCTACGTCTTTCGCCTCGTTCGGTTCCAAAGTGAAACTCATCGGAAGCTCCCAATCTATTCCCTGTTCTTTTTTTGGAATGGAAAATGAATAGGTCCTAGCAGTAGAGCCTGTATTTCTAACAGTCAGTTTCGCACTGTGCTCATGCATGCTGTCGGCAAGCTGGAATTTACCGAATTGAAGGGAACCAGGACTGACAAGGGTTTCGGTATTGATCGCTGCCTCTAACTGGATCCTTCCCGCTCCTTGCTCGAATGTCCGGTATCTTTTGCCCGTTCGATCTGTAATATCCTTGGCCGTATTCATGATTGCTGCCTTGATCTCAGCTGGTGACCAGTCGGGATGAGCCTGCTTGATCAGGGCTGCTGCACCTGCAACATGGGGCGCGGCCATGCTTGTTCCCTGAAGCGGGAGGTAACCTCCTGGTATCGTACTGTTGATCGCCACACCAGGCGCAACGATATCCGGCTTGATTTCCCATGTGACCGTTACCGGGCCGCGGGAGCTGAAGTCCGCAAGTATATCTTTTTCTTCTATTAAATGGATGCGGATCAGCGTCGAGTTATTATCGAACTGTTTTTTCAGTGCCAATCCTGCTTCTTTACTGATTGCAGCCACTGGAATCGGCAGGCTTTCTTCCAGATTCCCGAAGAATGTTCCCTTCGTGTTGTTATAGATGATTACCCCTATGGCCCCCGCTTCATAAGCGTTCTTCGCTTTTTCGGTAAAAGTAAGCTTTCCCCGTTCTACTAAAACAAGCTTGTCCCTTACATCATTCATTTCTTCTTTCGTGCCAAGGCCTGCAAATACAAGGTTTTCACTTTGGGTAATTTTCCAATTGTCCGAACCCTGTAAAAGTTCAAGTCTGATTTTATCCGTTATTCCTGTTGCGTTAAGATATGGCACCTGCATCGGAGGAGTTGACGCGCCAACCGAGATTGCCTTGGAAGCGGTGCCTGGCGATCCTACTGTCCAACGATTAGGCCCAGAGTTCCCAGAGGAAGTTACCGCCACGATTCCTTCGTCCACCGCCTTGTTAAGCGCGAGGCTGATGGGCAAGTCCGGGCCATTGACGTCATTTCCGAGTGATAGATTCAGGATGTCGACCTTATCCTTTATCGCTTCATCAATAGCAGCAATCACCTGCTCTGTCGTACCACTTCCACCCGGACCAAGCGCACGGTAGGCAACCAGTTTCGCATCGGGAGCAATTCCTCTCATCCTGCCGTTTGCCGCGATGACGCCAGCCACATGCGTGCCGTGCAGGGTGCTCCGGAAGCCGGCACCCTTAGTTTCCATCGGGTCATCATCACCATCCACCAGATCATGCCCCCCAGCAAAACTCCTCCTTAAATCAGGATGGTCATAATCTATTCCCGTATCGATTACCCCGATTGTGACACCCTTTCCTGTCAGGCGATTGCCTTTTTCATCAAGAATTCCATGGACCGCATCTGTTCCAATCAGTTCAAAATTATCGATAAAACTATCACTTGGTTTGTAGCGGTTTGGAAGATGGGCGGAGCTTTCCACCTTGTATGTATTCACTTCGGATAAAAATTGAATGTCATTTGATTTTTTTAACTTCTCCAGCTCAGACACTGGCCCTTTAACAGAGAATCCATTGATCGCATGTGTAAAGATGCGGCGGAGCTTAGTGTTCTTGAGTGGTTTTAGCTGATTGTTGATATCATGTTCATTGAGTTGTTGCTTCGTTAATACGATTGCGATTTTTTCCGTTTGGGGATCTTCTTGAGGAATCGGCGGAAGCTGCAGTTTTTGCGGTTCGAAAGCAACGAGAATCAGCAATATTGGAAAAATAATGATTAGAGAACGCTTGATCAAGACGGAATCCCCCTTTTTCCGTTTAGCGTTTCAATTGGGGGCTGCTTATATACTTCCAAAAATAGGGTGATGGTGCAATTCCACCAATTTATCGTGCAATTAAGGTGTCTTTTCGCGCAATTAATTGTGTTTAGGGTGCAATTATGATTGATATCCGTGCAATTATTACTGATGTCCGTGCAATTATTACTTTTAATTGGCTCAGTCCTCACTCATTGTTGATTTTGGAGTGCTTATGCGATTTCATAAGCGGAGAATTTCCGGCTATTGTATACGGAGGAAGCTTTGGAAGCAGAAATAAGCGGAGGTATTACGGTTAACTAATAAAAAAAAGACAAAATCAATTGATTTTGATTAGCTAACCGGAAAAACACCCCTTATTTTTATAGAAATAAGGTTCGTTTTCAATTTAAGCGGAATTTTTCCGTTTATTTTACTAAAATCTAAAATCAACGTTTAGTTACAACTGAACTTATTTAGTTAAGAATCTATCAAGTAGCATAAAGCCACAATACACCTAAAAAACACCCCTTTTTTTAAAAAAGAGGTGTCTAATCGGTACTTATTTATATTGTCCAGGACGATTTTCAGTGTGTTTGAAGTAATAACGGATGGCTTCACAAATGCGTTCTGATGCACGGCCATCTCCATACGGATTTGAGGCTTTGGCCATTTTTTCATATGCTTCCTGGTCTGTCAGCAATTCTGTTGCCATTTCGTAAATTGGCTGCTCTTCGTTCCCAGCGAGCTTCAGTGTTCCTGCTTCTATGCCTTCCGGACGCTCGGTTGTGTCGCGAAGAACGAGTACAGGCACACCTAAAGACGGTGCTTCTTCCTGCACGCCGCCTGAGTCAGTCAGGATGAGATGCGCGCGTGAAGCGAAGTTATGGAAGTCAATGACGTCAAGAGGCTCGATCAGATGAATGCGAGGGTCATTGCCCAGCACTTCGTCTGCCAGTTCACGGACAACAGGATTTAAGTGAACAGGGTAAACAACTTGTACATCTTGCTGATCATCGACGATTCTTTTGATGGCACGGAACATATTGCGCATTGGCTCACCGAGGTTTTCACGGCGGTGTGCCGTCATCAGGATCAAGCGGTCATCGCCCAGCTTATCGAGAACCTTATGCTGATAGGTTTCTTTTACCGTTGTCTTCAATGCATCGATTGCCGTGTTACCGGTTACGAAGATGTTTTCTTCAGATTTGTTTTCCCGCAGCAAATTAGCCGCTGATTTAGAAGTTGGCGCAAAATGAAGATCTGCCATTACTCCTGTCAGCTGACGGTTCATTTCCTCAGGGAACGGAGAATATTTATTCCACGTTCTCAATCCCGCCTCGACATGACCGACGACAATCTGATTGTAATAAGCCGCAAGACTGGCCACAAACGTAGTTGTCGTATCTCCATGCACAAGGACGATATCCGGCTTGACTTCCTTCATTACTTTATCCAGGCCTTCCAGACCTCGTGTTGTTACATCAATCAAAGTTTGGCGATCCTTCATGATGTTGAGGTCATGGTCTGGCGTGATATTGAAAATATTCAAAACCTGATCCAGCATTTGGCGGTGCTGGGCGGTTACCGTAACGATTGATTCAAAGTGTTCAGGGTGTTTCTGTAATTCGAGGACAAGTGGTGCCATTTTGATTGCTTCCGGACGTGTCCCGAAAATTGTCATTACTTTAATAGGCTTGTTCATCGCAAACACTCCTTATTTAGTCCCGAATAAACGATCTCCTGCGTCTCCTAGTCCAGGTACGATGTATCCGTGGTCATTCAGCTTTTCATCGAGTGCAGCGATGTAGATATCTACATCAGGGTGAGCTTCTTTTACCGTTTCTACCCCTTCAGGAGCTGCAATTAAACACATGAATTTGATGTGCTTCGCACCGCGCTTTTTAAGAGAGTTAATCGCTTCGACGGCCGATCCGCCTGTCGCAAGCATTGGATCGACGACGATGAAATCGCGCTCTTCGACGTCACTTGGAAGCTTCACATAATATTCAACCGGCAATAATGTTTCAGGATCGCGGTAAAGTCCGATATGGCCGACCTTCGCTGCTGGAATCAATTTCAGGATGCCATCCACCATTCCGATACCTGCACGCAGGATTGGGATGATGCCTAGCTTTTTGCCTGATAGTACTTTGGATTTTGTCTTTTCGACTGGTGTTTCAATTTCAATTTCCTCAAGCGGCATGTCACGCGTGATTTCGAACGCCATCAGCGTTGCAACTTCATCGACAAGCTCGCGGAATTCCTTCGTGCCTGTGCTTTTTTCGCGGATATAAGTAAGTTTATGCTGGATCAATGGATGGTCAAATACGTATACTTTTGCCATGTGTATCGCTCCTTTTAAAGGTAAATGAGTTGTGAACACCTGTCTGTTTTATGTAAGATCTGTTGAATCACACTTCGTATAATTTTACAGAAAAACTTCTGTACAAGCAACCGCAACAGCGTAATGATTTTTGATTGAAAAGCGGAAGCGCTTTGGTCAGCCCCGACAAGCGCTGGAGGGCCGACTGGTAAAGTCGTTCTTTGACTTCAACAGGCGGACTGAAGCGTCTCGAGCTGCTCAAAGCTAGCGCTTATCGCAAGATACTCTAGGAAGACAATCAAGGATGAAAATTGGCTAGGCGCTGGAGCTAGACATTTCTCCGATTGAAATTAAAACCAAACTTTATTTCTATAAAAAGCGGTCCTCATTCGTTTGAGGACCGCTGGGTGAAAAACTTATCTTTCAGGATATAATTCAAACTTGCTTGTTAAGTCTTCAACGCGTTTGCTTGCTTCTTCCAGCTTCGCTTCGTCTTCGTGATTTTTCAATGTGAAGGCGATGATTGAAGCGATCTCGTCCATTTCCTCATGACCGAAGCCGCGGCTTGTGACGGCAGCTGTTCCGATACGGACTCCGCTTGTCACGAATGGACTTTCCGGATCAAATGGAATCGTATTCTTATTGACGGTGATGCCGATATCATCAAGAACCTTTTCTGCTACTTTTCCAGTCAGGCCAAGTGAACGCAAATCAACCAAGAGCAAATGATTGTCTGTACCGCCCGATACAAGGTCGATGCCTTCCTTCTTCAAGCCTTCAGCAAGGCGATTTGCATTGGAAATAATGTTTTGTGCGTATTCTTTAAAAGAGTCCTCTAGCGCTTCGCCGAATGCCACTGCTTTTGCAGCGATGACATGCATAAGCGGACCGCCCTGGATGCCAGGGAAGATGGATTTATCTATTTTCTTCGCGAATTCTTCTTTGCAGAGAATCATGCCGCCGCGCGGGCCGCGAAGTGTTTTATGAGTAGTTGTTGTAACAAAATCAGCATATGGCACCGGATTCTGGTGCAGTCCTGCTGCGACAAGACCAGCGATATGCGCCATATCGACCATCAAGTAAGCGCCTACTTCATCAGCGATTTCACGGAATCGCTTGAAGTCGATCGCTCTCGGGTAAGCACTTGCGCCGGCAACAATCAGCTTCGGCTTGTGTTCGCGAGCTTTTTCAAGAACGACATCATAGTTGATTGTATGTGTATCTTCGTCTACACCGTACTCAACGAAGTTATACTGGATGCCGCTGAAGTTGACAGGGCTTCCGTGCGTCAAGTGGCCGCCGTGTGAAAGATTCATCCCAAGCACAGTATCCCCTTGCTCAAGGATCGTGAAATAAACAGCCATATTAGCTTGCGCACCTGAGTGCGGCTGGACATTGACATGCTCCGCGCCGAAAATTTCCTTCGCGCGGTCGCGTGCAATATTTTCAACAACATCGACATGTTCGCATCCGCCATAATAACGGCGGCCAGGATATCCTTCTGCGTACTTATTCGTAAGCACAGACCCCTGCGCCTCCATTACCGCTTCACTGACAAAGTTCTCTGATGCAATCAATTCGATTTTTGTACGCTGGCGTTTCAATTCATCCTGCATTGCAGCGTATAGCTGGCTGTCCTGCTGTGACAAGTTCTTCACTTAAGTTCCCCCTCTTATATGTATTCCCTTGTTCCGTTATTAGAAAATTCATTCTTATTTTAGCCGATATTATAATGAAAGGAAAGGCTGAAGGTAAAAGTAGAACTGGTTATCAGGCCTGCATTTTCCTTCATTGCCTTTCCCCTGTCAACAAGACTCATTTTCTTTTGTTTGCTCGTAAACCGCCCTGGCACCGCCAATCAGCTTCGGCCTCGTCTTCGCCAGTGTCACGTGGGCATGACCGATGCTTTTTTGCTGCACTCTTATTGGCACGGCAACATGCTTCATTTGCATGCCGATCAGCGTATCGCCGATATCAATGCCGGCGTCAGCCTTGATGAACTCGACAACCACAGCATCCTCAAGGTTTTTGTAGGCGTAAGATGCCATAGCACCGCCCGCGTTCCTGACTGGAATGACCGTCACTTCCTCTAGCTGCTTCTTTTCAGCTGTTTCCCGCTCAATGACAATCGCCCGATTCAAATGCTCACAGCACTGGAAGGCCAGCTGGACACCCGTTTTATCCTTCAGTTCGCGAAGCTGGCTGAACACCATTTCCGCAACCTCATCTGTACCCGCTGTGCCGATCCGCTTGCCAATGATCTCACTTGTGCTGCAGCCAACGACCAGCACTTGGCCTTTTTTCAGCTGCACTTGCTCATTAAATTCAGTAAGGATGGAGTTCAATTCTGCTTTCCATTGTTCAATAGACAGTTGTAACGCCTCCATTACATTGGTATTTTAATTTTGGAGTGCTCCTGATTATTTATTTTCATACTCCTTGATCTTGCCTACTCGGTTTTCGTGGCGGCCTCCTTCATATTCTTCTGAAAGCCACACGGCTGCGATTTCCCTCGCCAATCCAGGTCCAATTACACGTTCACCCATCGCAAGGACATTGCTGTCATTGTGCTGGCGCGTTGCCTTAGCGCTGAATACATCATGCACAAGCGCGCAGCGGATTCCTTTTACCTTGTTCGCAGCGATGCTCATGCCGATCCCTGTTCCGCAAATCAGGATTCCTTTATCAAACTCTCCGTTCGCCACTTTTTCGGCAACCGGAAGTGCATAGTCTGGATAATCAACAGATGTACCGCATTCGCAGCCAAAATCTTCATACTGGATATTCATTTCGTCCATCAAATTCTTGATTTCTTCACGGATATTCACTCCGCCATGGTCTGAAGCAATAGCAACTTTCATTGTAAAATCCTCCTATGTATTCCCGGCTTGCGGGGCGATAAAATCTATCGTTATTTTCTCATATTCGCTCTGAATTATAAAGAAAACGGATTTTTTCTATTAAATTGGGAGCAGGAAAAAAAAACTATATAAGAAATAGTGATTTTATAGCGAGTTTTCATTTTATATAGCGACTTTTAGATTTATATAGCGAGTTTCAATCTTATATAGCGACTTTTTCATTTTTATAGCGAGAATTTCGTTTTTATAGCGAATTGGAAATTTTGCGCGATTTTTTCCAATTAGAAAAAGAAAACCACAGCATCCCCAGCTGTGGTCCCATAAAATTATAACGAAAATTTCGTAATCGTACCTTTTAATTTTTCCGCCTGAGTCTTCAGGTCAACCGCCAGATCTTCAACATTCGCGATGACTTCTGCCTGCTGTTCTGCGGCTGATGCGACACTTAGTGCTCCAGCTGAGGTTTCTTCTGCGATTGCCGCCATTTCCTGCGATTGGGTTGATGTGTGCTCGATTGTTTCCATTTGGGTTTCGACTAGCGCTGTGATCGCATGGATGACATCTGCCATCTCATGGATTGTCGATGTCATTTCGTCGATCACCTGGTTCGTTTTCTCACCTTTTTTCGCTTCGCCGTTCGCAGTTTCTACCTGTCTGCTGATCTGGCCGACCACATTTCGGACTTCAGACTGGATGTTCTGGATCAGTTCTGATATTCCCTGGACAGCACCAGCACTCTGGTCAGCAAGCTTCCTGACCTCTTCGGCAACGACCGCAAACCCTTTTCCATGCTCGCCAGCACGCGCTGCTTCAATTGAAGCGTTCAATGCAAGCAAATTCGTTTGCGCCGCAATATCGCCAACAAGCTGGATGATTTGCTCTACTTTCGTAGCGTTCTCTTCCAATCTTTTTACCGTGCCAAGAGATTCACGGTTATCGTTTGCAAGTGTTTCAATGCCTGAAATCAGTGAGTGGATTGCATTTTTCGATTCCTGCAGGTCTTTGACCATTTCCACAGAGATGGATTCAGATGCTCTCGCTTTTTCCTGGACATCCTCGGCGATACGGATGACTTCATCAACAGACTCAGCAGTTGTCTGTGTCGACAATGCTGAGGAGTCAGCTCCCGCAGAGATTTCTTTAATGGTTGTCGAGATGACGGACGCCTGCTCAGAGGCTGCAGCAGATTGCCCGGAAATCTGGATGACTTTCTCGTTTGTTTCTTTAAAGTTACTATCTATTTGGCTCACCATTTCGCGCAGGTTTGCGAGCATATTATTGAATGCCAATCCTAAAGAGCGGATCTCATCATCCGATTTGGAAACTTCCGCATCCTCGCCAATCTCACCTTGTGCTGCTTTTAAAGCAGACTTTTCAAGCTTTTGAAGCGGCTTGATAATCAGCCCGGCAGCCATATACGCAAGCAGGCCTGACCAAAAAATCCCCATAGCTAGAACTGCTGCCGTATAGATGACCGAATTGATCTGGATAAAATTTTGTACATAAGGCTGCAGGAAATAAATAAAAATTGCACTCGTTGAATACGTGATGATCGCCAATACTGTCGTCAGCATGACCATTTTCTTTCTTAATCCCATTTTGTAGCTGCGTTTAGACCCCACTGATAATCCCCCTGAAAAATTAATAAAAACTCCTCAAGGTTTTTATCGGATTTTTTCAAGGATTCTTTCGATACTTTTTTGAATTTCTTTAAAAGCTTCGCGATAAATTTGTTCATTTCCGCCAAACGGGTCTGCTACATCCAGGTTTCCCGGTTCATCAGCAAATTCTTTTAATGTAAAAGTTTTATCAGCCGCGAACGGATACTGATTCATGATCAAGCCTTTATGGCTCTGTGTCATCGTCAAGACCAGGGTTGCCCAGTCAATCTGTTCCCTTGTCAGTGTCGAGGAGCGATGGTCATGATTGATATTGTTTTCGGTGAGCACAACCTTCGCGTTGACCGAAGCTTCCGCGCCATTCGGAGCATACACTCCAGCTGATTTCACCTCAACCCCAGGCAGCTGCTTGCTTTTTAAAATCGCTTCTGCCATCGGGCTGCGGCATGTATTTCCGGTACAGACAAATAAAATGCGCGCCATGCTTGTCCCTCCTATGAATAACTTTTCTTCATTATATGATAATTCTTGTGCATTTTCATTTAGGTAAAAAAAATACACCTGACGAACAGGTGCAATAAAAGTTTTATAGCGGGAGAAGCAACTTGAGACCGAATGCAAGCAGAATGCTGCCACCCAATGCTTCACTGTATGTACCAAGCCATCCCTGTACTCTTTTTCCAACCAAAAGGCCTGCCCACGTAAGCGCCATTGCAGCTGCACCGAAACAGACTAGCACAAGCAACGTTCTCGCTCCGTAAATTCCGAGAGTCAGTCCCACTGAAAAACTGTCAAGGCTGACGCTGAGGGCAAAAATAAATAAACCCTTGCCAACCGGGGTGATCAAGCTTGTCTCATCATCTTTGAAGCTTGCCCAAATCATCTGGACTCCCAGCACAATCAGGAGCAGACCGCCAATATATCCCGCTATCGCCCCAAACTGCTCGGACAAAAATCTCCCTGCCACCATTCCCAGCAGCGGCATCCACACATGGAATAAACCTATCGTGACGCCAATTTTAAAGATATGCCTTTTCGTCAGCCTGAACATGCCCATTCCGAGACCTACGGAAAATGCATCCATTCCCAACGCGAATGCCATCAACATCAGTGTGAATAATTCGCCAGCTATTGCTGTCATGTCTTCGCCCCCTCGGACTTGCTAATTCAGCATATGCACGTCCAAAAGGATTTAGAAGCAGTGAATTTCAGATTGCGAATGATTAGCGAGGGGCTTTTCCTGACTGGTGTAAATCTCCCCAATCGGTTTTTTTTCCGCTAAAAAGGAAACTAAATAACATTCGCATTACAAAAAGCGCTCCATAACTGAAGCGCTTTTCTCCGTGTCTTATTTTTCAATAATCGGCAGTCCGGATGCCTTTGACAGCCGGTTCATGACGGCCTGGCCTACACCGTGTTCGGGGAAAATTTCGCCGAAAATGATATCGAGGTCTTTTTGATTAAAGGCCCGGAGTGTGTCATATAGTGCTTCGGCGACTGTTTCCAGTTTCGCTCTTTCACCGCAGGGAATCACGATGTCAGAGTCATAAAAACTCTTGTTTTCCTTCGTTGTCATCACGCCGACTCTCAGGCCTTCTCTTCGTTTCTCATTCACAAGCTTCTGGATTTCTTCCTTTGTTCCATCAACAAGATAGAACGGCGCATTCGGAGCATAGTGGCGATATTTCATTCCCGGGGATTTTGGAGCCTGGCCTGAATCCTTCAAAGCCGGGTCTACCAGGACTTCACCGACTATTTCTTCCAGCTGTTCCTTCGTTACCCCGCCCGGCCTTAAAATCGCCGGAATCTCGCCGGTACAGTCAACAACTGTCGATTCAAGGCCGACACCCGTTGCTCCACCATTAACTATCCCGGCAATCCGGCCAGTTAAATCATCGGCAACGTGATTCGCTGTCGTAGGGCTTGGTTTACCTGACAGATTTGCGCTCGGGGCAGCCAGCGGCAAGCCTGATGCTTCAATTAGCGCGAGCGCTACTGGATGGTCGGGCATCCTGACAGCAACTGTGGACAATCCAGCAGTTGCTTTTTCTGAAAGCGCACCATCCTTTTTTTCCAGAATGATCGTCAAAGGACCAGGCCAAAACGCATCCATTAGCACTGCAGCCTGTTCAGGGATTTCTTTTACGAACGAATGAATCTGCTCTCGTTTTGCTATATGAATTATCAACGGATTATCCCCAGGTCTTCCTTTTGCTTCGAATATTTTCATGACAGCTTCATCGCTTTTTGCGTTGCTGCCAAGGCCATAAACTGTTTCAGTCGGAAAAGCGACTACTTCATTTTGCTTCAGTTTTTGTGCAGCTTCAACGATTTGTGGATATGTTCTTAAATTATCCACAGTCTTATCCACTGTCCACATTTGAGTTTGCATGTACATCCACCTTTTATTTCTCGCTATACTAGTCTATTTCTATGAAAGTATAAAAGAAGAATTAGCAGAACTCAAGTTTTTATCCACAAATTGTGTATAATTTTAACGGATCCGTGGATAACTTTGTGGATTAATCCACAATTCACAGAATTATTTTCATAATGGCGGAGTTATCCACAGTTAGAACTTGTTTTAAATGCCTTTTTTCAAGAAGAGGATCGGGAAGCTCTGATTGATTAACCAATTCAAATCCTAGGCTTGAGAAAAAGGAAACTGCACTCATCTTGTTCGTAACCAGATACAGTTCTTCCAATTCCTGATTTTTCGCTGTCAAAAATGCCCGTTTAAACAGGAGCATCAAATCAGGCTGGCCAATCTGCGGGGACACGACAAATGATCGAAGCAATCCTGCATTTCCTACCGGCTCTACTCCAAGGCACGCTTTGAGTTCTCCTTCCTGGTTCTCCATTAATGAAAAGTTCTCGATTGAATCATTCAATCCATCCAGGCTCACTCCCGCTTCTGTTAAAAATGCCTCCAACTTTGGCAGGTCCTCTTGATTCGCACTCCTGATTTTCCATGTCATCTCTATCACCTCAAAATAAGATTCTAGTAAATTAATATGAGAGACATGAAAAAGTAGAACCTAAAAGATAAAAAGAAACACGGCAGCCTCCATTTAACATGAAAGCTGCCGTGCATCCTCTTGATTCCGGGTATCTAAGCCAACTGATTAATTATTGTTGTTGTTACTGCGGGAATTGCCGCCTTTTTCACCGATTTCTTCATAGAAGCTTCGGTCATGATTTTCAGAGGTCGCTTCTCCGCCTTTGCGGCCGATCTCTTGATAGAAGTCCTTATCGTGGCTTTCTGATGTTGCTTCGCCACCCTTTTTCCCGATTTCCTGGTAGAATTCGCTGTCATGGCTCTCAGCAGTAGCCTCTCCGCCTTTGCGGCCAATTTCCTGATAGAAATCTTGATCGTGATTGTTCGAAGTTGCTTCGCCGCCTTTACGGCCGATTTCCTGATAGAATTCGCTGCCATGGTTTTGACTTGTAGCTTCGCCGCCCATGCGTCCTCGTTCTTCACGTGACATCTTATCATTATTATTGTTTTTAGCCATTTTACTCATCCTCCTTGAAATCTAAGTTTTGATGTTACACTACTTTGAATATCCGAATTCCCCCGACCTGAAACTATTAAAAAGGGAATGTAATATGCTTGTTTGAAGAATGTAATATTTTTGGAAATTCTGACAGGCATATTTCCTCTCCTACCAAGTATTTCATACTAAAAGCGAGCTAATGTTTCCTAGCTTCTTATAGTGAAAAATTCATAAGTGAGTGATTTAAGTCACTATGTCACCTATTTTGTCTGGTTATAATAAATGTAATCAATTGAAAACCTTTCTCAAAAAAGGGGGAACGGGATGGAAATCAAAACAATATACGAGAAGATCGGCGGAGATGAGTCAATCCGCAAGATAGTCGATACATTTTATCCAAAGGTATACGAAAATGAGGAGCTCAGTCCACTGTTCGAGGGCGATATCAATGAAATCAAACGGAAGCAGTGGATGTTCCTCACCCAGCTGACTGGAGGCGGTGCACTGTATAGCGAGGAATTTGGACCACCTAATATGAGAGTCAGGCATATGCCATTCGAAATTACACCAGTGCGCGCCCAAGCATGGCTTAAGCTGATGCATGAAACACTGACAGAAACCGGCTTGATTGACACCGAGGGCGGCAAAGCGCTATTCGATCGTTTGAGCCAGATCGCACCGATTATGATCAATAGACAATAAGGAGGAATTTTTATCATGGAAAAACAATCTTTGAAACAATACCAGGAATTCAGCGAAGAACGTTTTACGAAAAGAATTGTTTTCAAAAAAGGTGACAGCACCGTGTTCCTGTTGAACTTCATGCCAGGCCAGGAGCTGCCAAAACACACCCATCCAGGTACCGAAGTGTTCATTTTAACGATGCAGGGAGAAGGCACTTTCATTGTTGATGGCGAAGAGATCGTGGCCGCAGCAAACGAAACTGTCCACCTTGGAGGCACCGAAGAACTTGCCTATAAAAACACAGGATCAGAGCCAGTCACACTTTATGTGATGCTTAACAAGATTCCGGATGAGAGATTTGCGCAGAATATTTAAGTGAAGAAGCACTCGATAAAAAATGTGAGCATATATTGGCCTGGTCGAATAAATTGATAATCTGGTCGAATTAATTCAAAATTCGCCAAAATAATTCAAAATGTGGTCGAATTAATTCTATCGGCGAAAAAGCAATCTAAACTGGTCCGATAATTAATAAAAATAGCCCCTGCGCAGGCCGCAGGGGCTTATTTTATCCGAAAATCCTATTCCAAATCTCGACGAGGAAGAATGATACCTCCACTTCCTCTTCTTCGCCGCCTTCATATACTTTTTTCTTGTCTTTTTTCTTGTCTTTTTCACCATCGTTCTTTTCATCATCAAGCTCTGCATCAGCTGTTTCCACTTTCACGTCGCCCTTGCTGTCATTTTCATCGAAGCCTTCACTTGTTGCTTCTCCGTTTGAGAAATCAAGGAAGCATAGCGGCGGATAGAGGACGCACCACCAGTTCGCACCTTCTCCTTCGCCAATCGTGATCAGAATTGCTTCGTACTCACCTGCTGGGTAGAGGAACTGTCCATATAATTTAGTAGGAAACTGGACTTTGTCAAACTCTGTTTTTACAGATTGGTTTGCACCTTCAGCTGCGACAACACTTTCCGCGATTGCCTGGATTTCCGGAAGCTTGGATTTGATGACTTCCCTCGCTGCTTCGATCGAAGTGAGCTCCTGAACCCATTTCGTGATTTCTTTGTTCACTTCGTCGCGGATTAGGCGCTTGATGTTCTGATCCTTTTCCAGATCGCTGTCAGCGAGGATCCTCAGGCGGATCGCCTCATTCGGGATAATCATTGCTTCCTTCGCGGTCACTTCATTCTTTGGTGCATATAAACTTAAAATAGTACCTGCACATAGTAATAATATGTATAAAATAGCGGCTGATTTTTTCATCTTTATCATATCTCGCACCGTCCCTTCACTAGTAAACAGTGTGGACAGTTTGATAGATTCTTAAACTAGTAATTTTGAAAAAAATTGGACCCCTTTTTATCAGGAGTCCAACTCGGCAAACACCATCCGGTCCTTGCCATTGATATCAAAAACAATCTCTACCCTGGCTTGCGGGAAGGTATTTTCCAGTAATCTGCGTACCGCTTCACCCTGGCCGGCACCGATTTCAAAGCCAACGAGCGCTTTTTCTTTTAAAACCAGCGGAAGTTCCTCCATGAACCGACGATACAAATCCAAGCCATCTTTTCCGGCAAAAAGTGCCATATGCGGTTCATGCTCGGTGACGATATCGGACATCCATTCCTGGTCCGAAACAGGGATATAAGGAGGATTTGAGATAACGACATCCAATTTTTTTCTCTGTTGAATCAGCGGCTGGAGCAGGTCTCCATGCAAAAACTCAATATCCGCACCATGCTTGCTTGCGTTTTTGCTTGCCACCTCGATTGCGTCTTCAGAAAGGTCAACCGCTGTTACCTTCAATTCTGGTTTTTCCAGCTTCAAGGTAACCGAAATCGCGCCGCTGCCTGTGCCGACGTCGACAAGGTCAATAGAATCTTTATCCGAAAAATGCTTGTCCAGCCGCTGGAGTGTGCCATGCACAAGTTCTTCTGTCTCCGGACGGGGAATTAGAACATGCTCATTCACGTTAAAACGGCGGCCATAAAACTCCTCGCTTCCAATGATGTATTGAATAGGCTCGCCAGCGGCATGCCTTTTTACGGCAGCCTCGAATTCGATCCATACTTCGCCATCCAGTTCATCGCGCATCTGCATCAGCATGGTAGTGCGGGACAGTCCCGAATAGTGCCGCAGCAAAAGCTCACCGGCGAACTCCTCGCGCTTATGTTCTTTTAAAAAAGAAGAAGCCCAATTGAGGGCTTCAAATATTTTCACATTAGTCATTGTTCGCACTCTCAAGTCTTTGGGACTGGTCTTCCATGATAAGCGCTTCGATGATTTCATCCATCTTGCCCTGAAGGATCTGGTCGAGCTTCTGGATTGTCAGTCCGATGCGGTGGTCAGTCACACGGTTTTGCGGGAAGTTGTACGTACGAATACGCTCGGAGCGGTCCCCTGTACCTACAGCAGATTTACGGACTTGGTCATATTCTGCTTGCGCTTCCTGCTGGAACTTGTCATAGACGCGGGCACGAAGTACCTTCATCGCCTTATCTTTGTTTTTATGCTGTGATTTTTCATCCTGGCACGATACGACGATTCCAGTTGGAATATGTGTCAGACGTACAGCTGACATTGTTGTGTTAACAGACTGTCCGCCTGCGCCACTGGATGCGAATGCATCAAAGCGGATGTCTTTATCATGCAGCTCGATTTCTACTTCCTCAGCTTCTGGAAGACATGCAACAGTAGCTGTTGAAGTATGGATACGGCCGCCTGATTCTGTTTCAGGAACACGCTGGACGCGGTGTGCACCATTTTCGAACTTCATTTTGGAATAAGCGCCATTTCCATTGATCATAAAAATGATTTCCTTGAAGCCGCCCACACCAGTCGTACTGGCATCGATGACTTCAGTCTTCCAGCCCTGTGATTCCGCATAACGGCTGTACATGCGGTAAAGGTCACCGGCAAACAGCGCAGCTTCATCGCCACCTGCAGCGCCGCGGATTTCCATGATAACGTTCTTGTCATCATTAGGGTCTTTAGGGATAAGAAGAATCTTGATGCGATCTTCAAGCTCCTCAATACGAGGTTCAAGCTCAGAGATTTCTTCCTTAACCATTTCGCGCATCTCTGCATCGAGCTTATCCTCGAGCATCGCTTTCGCATCTGTCAACTGCTCTTTAACTTCCTTATATTCACGATAAGCCATGACCGTTTCCTGGATGTCCGACTGCTCCTTAGAATACTCGCGGAGCTTCTTGGAGTCATTGACAACTTCCGGGTCACTTAATAGCTCATTCAATCTTTCATAACGATCCTCAACTGCTTGAAGACGATCAAACACGGACATTCACCTCTATTTTAATTGCCTTGAAAATTGGATTAAATTTATTCTTGCCTGTTTATTTCCGCAACAGGTCAGATCATTCACATAGCATAACATTCTAATTATAGTATAGCTGCCATCCTCAGTCAAAGCCATTGTGACTGGAAAAGCGTAAGCACCTCGGTCAGCCTCGAAAAGCGTCGGAGCTAGACACTAATCTATGTTTTATAAGGTTAGACTATTTAAAGAATAAATGCGTAAGCTCCAAAAGAAACAGCATGCCCTTTTTACGAGCATGCTGCTGCAGTGCAAAATTCTATTGGATATCAACATTAATGTCATAGCGCGGCAATGCTCTCGTCAGCTTTTGCTGCAGTGTCTTTTGGGCATTTTCACGGTCTTTCCTGGTCACGCGTCCTTCAAGCTGTGCGGTTACGTTCATTTCGCCGCCGTTGATCCAGATGGAGCCTGGCTCATAACCCGCATCAGAAATGACATCCTTCGCCTTTTGGACATCCTGGGAAAAACTATGGTGGTTTTCGTTATCCGTGTTCAGCAAATTCGGGTTCTGGTCGGTCATCGTCATACCATTATCCCGATCCTTGGTGAAATTCGGGCCATCTCCCTCACGGACACCGTCATCATCTCTGTTCAGGTCAACGCCAGCCTGGTCTTCATTTTTATCATAGACAGATTCCGTATTGTCCTGGCCACATCCTGAAACTATAACCACCACAAAAACAAGCAACATAAGTAATTTTTTCAAATTATGGCACCTCCCGTCGTTATCTTGCCCTCTGGAGGTACCAACCATGCCCTAATTAGTCTCTTTTTTAGCAAAATCAGCTACTGGAAAAAATATTCTCTTACTTAGCGGCTATTATTGCACCGTACAGAGCCATAATTGCACGCTCAATTGTTATAATTGCACCGATAAGTGACGTAATTGCACGTTCATCCATTATAAGGAAATTATGACCCATTCATTAAAAAAATCCCCCCGCTGCCGGGAGGATCAAACACACTATGTTAAGCTTTCCGTCGTTTTTTCGATTTTCAGCTCGTTTGGTGATTTAGGTACTTCATGATGATGTCTGCATCGCGGTTCGTATGATTCGGACGCGCCAACGAGAATGATTGGATCATCATAAGAGGCTGGCTTGCCGTTGATTAAACGCTGTGTACGGCTTGATGGCGATCCGCAGACTGCACATACAGCTTGGAGCTTGGTCACATTTTCAGCAACAGCCATCAACGCTGGCATCAGCCCGAAAGGCTCGCCGCGAAAATCCTGGTCAAGACCGGCAACGATGACGCGGTAGCCGCTGTCTGCCAGGTGCTGGACAACCGGAAGGATTTCATTGTCAAAAAATTGCACTTCATCAATCGCAATGACATCGATATCAGGGTTGATATGCTTGAAAATATCAGTAGAGTTGGCAATAGGCTTTGCAGTAACTGCAGTTCCGTTGTGTGATACAACCGATTCTTCGCTGTAGCGGTTATCAATCGCAGGCTTGAATACAGCAATCTTTTGCTTGGCGAATTGAGTTCTGCGCACGCGGCGGATTAGTTCCTCGGATTTCCCCGAGAACATGCTGCCGCAGATCAATTCGATCCAACCGCTTTGTTTCATAACGTACATGGTCGGCCTCTCCTTCCTCGATGGAAAATTTAAAAGCGTAAGCGCCTTGGGCAGACCCGACAAGCGCTGGAGGGCCGGACGGTGAAGTCGTTCTGTGACTTCATCGAGCGGACCGAAGCGACTCGAGGGTCTAGGCGCTGGAGCTAGACAATTCTCATATTTTAAAAAAACAAAAAGCTGCTTTCGTAGAATTACGGCTTTTTCATGCCATAAAGGTACGAAAAAAGCCTGATTAAAAGTTCGACACTTTTTTCAGCTTTTTCCATTATAACAAAAATCAGTGCTGAATCCAGACACATTAATAAAGTTCACAAAAATAAATTTATGTACCCGATTTCTCAAAAAAAGCAAAATAAAAAACAGGCAAGTCGCAAAGCTTCTTGCCTGTTTGGTTTCTTATATTACTATTACTGGTTGTTTTTAAGACCGTATTTCTTGTTGAAGCGGTCAACACGTCCGCCAGCTTCAGCAAACTTCTGACGTCCAGTATAGAATGGGTGGCACTCAGAGCAAGTTTCAACGCGAATCTCGTTCTTTACAGAACCAGTTTCGAATTCGTTACCGCATGCGCAAGTCACCTTAACTGTTTTGTAGTTTGGATGAATTCCTGATTTCATTCTTTTCATCTCCTTCCGCCCTGAATCATATCCGAAACAGAGTTATAATCAACGGTTATACCGTTATTGGAAAAACACACTGACCTCATTATAACAAGTCCACCTATATATTTCAAGTCAGTTTTTACGTCCAGAATTTGGAATTACGAACGCTTGTTATTTCCCTTCATTTCTTCACCAAGGACAGCAAAGAAATCTTCGTTCGACTTGGATAATCTTAGCTTACGCAGGAATTTTTCCGCGAAATCCGGTGAATCCGACATCGATTTACGGATAGCCCAAAGCTTGTCCAGGTGATCCTTAGGAATAAGAAGCTCTTCTTTACGCGTTCCGGATCTGCGGATGTCGATTGCCGGGAAGATCCTTCTTTCAGCAAGTGAACGATCAAGGTGAAGTTCCATATTACCTGTTCCCTTGAACTCTTCATAAATAACATCATCCATGCGGGAGCCTGTATCAACAAGGGCTGTTGCAAGGATTGTCAAGCTGCCGCCTTCCTCGATATTACGGGCAGCACCAAAAAAGCGCTTCGGACGGTGGAATGCCGCAGGGTCAATACCACCGGATAATGTACGTCCGCTTGGCGGGATGACAAGGTTATAGGCACGAGCAAGACGAGTGATGCTGTCCATCAGGATGATGACATCACGCTTGTGTTCAACAAGGCGCATAGCACGCTCAAGCACAAGTTCAGCGACCTTGATATGGTTTTCAGGCACTTCGTCAAAAGTGGAGCTGACCACATCTCCAGCAACAGAACGCTCGATATCAGTTACCTCTTCCGGACGCTCATCGATCAACAGCACGATCAGTTCTGCTTCCGGATGGTTTGTCGTAATGCTGTTGGCGATTTCTTTTAACAGCATCGTTTTACCAGCCTTTGGCGGAGCAACGATCAAGCCACGCTGGCCAAATCCGACCGGTGCGATGACATCCATGATCCTGGTCGAAACTTTGTTGTGCGTCGTTTCCAGTTTCATCTGGCGATCAGGATACAGCGGCGTCAATCCCGGGAAGTGAACCCTCTCTTTCGCCGATTCAGGGTCATCACCATTGACAGCCTCTACCTGAAGCAAGCCGAAATAACGTTCATTCTCTTTAGGAGGACGGACTTTACCAGAGACCTTATCCCCATTCCTTAAATCAAAACGGCGTATCTGTGATGCCGAGATATAAATGTCCTCAGAGCTTGGTGAGTAGTTGATCGGGCGCAGGAATCCAAACCCTTCAGATTGGATGATTTCCAGGACACCTTCCATGAAAAAGTAACCCTGCTGCTCTGCACGCGCTTTTAAAATAGCAAAAATAAGTTCTTTTTTCGTTAATTTGCTGTAGTAAGAGACTTTATACTCCTTTGCGAGTTCATAAAGCTCTTTCAATTTCATATTTTCTAAGCTTGAAATATTTACTTCCATAATGTCACCACGCCTTAAAATATTTCGATTTCCCCCATAAAAAATGTATTAAGAATATCAGCGTATGGATGGAAAAAGAAGAAATGAGTTCCTTTGAAGGTTGTAAGAAGGAATTAATGAAGGTATACAACTGGTTTGTTTTTCTGGTATTAAAACAATTTTCATTTTACCCTTAAACAGGAAAAATAATCAATCTTTTTATTTATCAGCTCCAATTACCTACATAGTGCGGCAAAGGGAGCTGATTTGTAAGGGTTTTTGAATCTGTAAAATCAGTTTGTTGATTTTCGTTCCAGGCGCTTCGCTTTCCGCGGGCAGTCGGGGAGCCTCCTCGGCGCTTGAAGCGCCTGCGGGGTCTCCCCATGACTTTTCATCCCGCAGGAGTCTTCGCGCCTTCCACTTCAATCAACATGTTTTATAATTAAAACTCCTCTTAACAGAGCCCTATTATTTCATGACTAAATGAGGCTTTTTCTTCAGGCTGTGTTGTCCCTCGATGAAGCGGACTGTTCCTGATTTTGCACGCATTACCACTGAGTGGGTCGATCCGTAAGAGCCTTTGAACTGGACTCCTTTTAGAAGCTCACCATCGGTTACGCCGGTTGCTGCGAAAATGGCATCTTCACCGCGCACGAAATCTTCCATAAGAAGGACTTTGCTGACATCTATGCCCATTTTTTTACAGCGCTCGAGCTCTGCATCATTTTGCGGAAGCAGTTTACCCTGGATTTCACCGCCTAGGCTTTTCAGCGCTACCGCAGCAATGACACCCTCCGGTGCTCCGCCTGAACCAAACAGGATATCCACGCCTGTAAAATCAAACGCGGTGTTGATGGCGCCTGCTACATCGCCGTCATTGATCAATTTGATCCTTGCTCCAGCATCACGAAGCTGGGCAATGATATGTTCATGGCGAGGGCGGTTCAAAACCGTCGCTACCACATCCTCAATATCCTTGTTCTTTGCTTTCGCGACTGCCTTCAGGTTATCAAGAACGGAAGCATTGATATCGACCATTCCTACAGCTTCAGGACCTACCGCCAGTTTATCCATGTACATGTCTGGTGCATGAAGCAGGTTGCCGTTATCTGCTACCGCGAGAACAGCGAGGGCATTCCAGCCGCCGGACGCTACAATATTCGTTCCTTCCAAAGGATCGACTGCGACATCCAGACGCGGGCCATAGCCTGTCCCAAGCTTTTCCCCGATATACAGCATAGGCGCTTCGTCCATTTCCCCTTCACCGATCACGACTGTACCTTTCATCGGGATGGTGTCAAACACATCTCTCATCGCTGACGTTGCAGCATCGTCTGCTTCGTCTTTTTTACCGCGCCCCATCCAGCGGGCTGAAGCAAGCGCCGCTGCCTCTGTCACGCGGACAAGCTCCATCGTTAAGCTACGTTCCATATGATCATCCCCTAATCATGAAAGGCGCTAATGCCCATCCCAAAAGGTATACCTCTTAATCCCTTCGTATTCAGCCTTAGCATAATCAGCATTCTCCTCTGTGCCGATTATGTCTATGAAACTGCTTAGAAGCGAAACTTTGATGCAGCCGCAGTTGGCGGCTTCAGAGTCAAATAGGTTATACTACTTTACGTTTTAGATAAGCATTAGCACCACTATTTGTATTGTACAACTTCTATTGTACTATACTTTTTATGATTTTTTTACTTCTTCTTGCTCTTCAGATGTCATATCTTCACGCCAAATCGTAGCACCAAGCCCATTTAGCTTTTCAACAATGTGGCTGTAGCCGCGATCGATATGGTCTACACCGGTGATTTCGGTGACGCCTTCCGCCATAAGTCCTGCAATGACAAGCGCCGCTCCGGCACGGAGGTCACTCGCCTTTACCTTAGCTCCCTGAAGCTTGACAGGTCCGCTGATGATCGCCGATCTGCCTTCGACTTTGATATTGGCATTCATTCTTCTTAGTTCGTCGATATGTTTAAAACGTGCCCCGTAAATCGTGTCTGTCACAACACTGGAGCCTTCAGCCTTCGTTAAAAGTGCTGTGAATGGCTGTTGGAGATCCGTCGGGAAGCCCGGGTATACCAGTGTTTTAATATCGACTGCTTTATACTGTTCAGACGGCGCAACATAAATTTGCTCGTCACTCGCTTCAATTTTCGCGCCCATTTCCTTCAGCTTGGCCACAAGTGACTCAATATGCTGAGGAATGACATTATCGATCGTCACACCATCACCAATAGCAGCGCCGAGGATCAGGTAGGTCCCAGCTTCAATGCGGTCAGGAATGATCGTATGGCGGCAACCATGAAGCTCGTCTACCCCATCAATCCGGATGACATCCGTTCCTGCGCCTTTGATTTTCGCTCCCATATTGGTAAGCAAGGTCGCTACATCAATGATCTCCGGCTCTTTCGCCGCATTTTCAATGATGGTCCGCCCTTTTGCCCGGACAGCAGCAAGCATGATGTTGATTGTTGCCCCAACGCTGACGACGTCAAGATAAATCCTCGCACCGCGAAGCTCGTCGGCACGAAGGTAAATCGCGCCCTGCTCATTTGTCACACTCGCACCAAGCGCTTCGAATCCTTTTATATGCTGGTCAATCGGCCTTGGACCCAAATGGCAGCCGCCCGGCAGTCCGATGACAGCCTTTTTGAAACGGCCCAGCATAGCTCCCATTAAATAGTATGAAGCTCGCAGCTTTTTCACTTTTCCATTCGGCAAAGGCATGGAAATCATGGAAGACGGATCTACCGTCATTTCATTGTTCGAGAATTCAACAGAACCGCCGATCTCCTCCATTAAGTCCTTGAGCATATGAACGTCGGAAATATCCGGCAAACCTTCAATGGTCACAGGCGATTCAGCCAGAATCGTTGCTGGGATCAAGGCCACTGCGCTGTTTTTCGCGCCACTGACCCGTACAGTCCCTTTTAAAGGATAGCCGCCTGCAATCTTAAGCTTTTCCATTTTTGACTCCCTTCTAAGCCGTGATGTATTAAGGTCAAGCTGGAGATGCAAACTTTTACAGCTAAGACCGATATAGGCTCTACTTAGATTTTGATTACCGAAATCAACAAGGTATATTTTTCCATTAAAAACACGCAGATTCCGGGAGTTTTCTATTTCTTTAGTTTACACGATATTCCCAAATTCATGTAATAAAATGCAAAAAAGTTTAAATTAGGTAAAACTTCCTAATGGGAGTTGGTTTTGTGCGGGCAAAACCAACTCTATGAAAACAGTCGTTGATTTCCGTTCCGGGCACTCGCTTTCCGCGGGGCGTGCGGTGAGCCTCCTCAGCGCTAAAGCACTTGCGGGGTCTCACCTGACCCGCTGATCCCGCAGGAGTCGAGTACCCTCCACTACAATCAACAGGTGCTTAAAATTTTTCTTTCTTCATCATACAGTTAAAGTAATTACTGTCCGCGTGATTCCCAGTCTTTCAGGAAGGCTTCGATGCCTTTGTCTGTTAGTGGGTGGCTGAACATTTGCTGGATGACTTTGTATGGCACGGTTGCGATGTGTGCTCCTCTTAGTGCTGCGTCTGTTACATGTTGTGGATGACGGATGGACGCTGCAATGATTTCTGTGTCGATTCCGTGGATGGTGAAGATGTCGGCAATCGTTGAAATCAGGTCTAGTCCGTTATGGCCGATGTCATCCAGGCGGCCAAGGAATGGTGATACGTATGTAGCTCCCGCTCTTGCTGCAAGCAATGCCTGGTTGGCGCTGAAGACCAATGTTACATTCGTTTTGATTCCCTCTTTTGAAAATACAGAAACAGCTTTCAAACCTTCTGGGGTCATTGGAACTTTGATGGTGATGTTTGGAGCGATTGCTGCAAGTTCTTTCCCCTCTTTGATCATGCCTTCTGCATCCAGTGCGATGACTTCTGCACTGACTGAACCAGGGACCAACTCGGTGATTTCCTTCAGACGGTCCTCAAATTTCACATTCTTTTCTTTTGCCACGAGTGAAGGGTTGGTTGTAACCCCTGATAAAATTCCCAGTGTATAGGCCTCGCGGATTTCTTCCATATTCGCAGTATCGATAAAAAACTTCATTTGTAAACGCCTCCAGTCGACAAAATTTTCAATCTTATATAAATGGACAAAAACCGCCTTATTGTAAGGCGGTTTAATTATAACAAATTTCTATTGCTTTTACGCTTTGTTAGAAGAACCGAATTCGCGCATTTTGCCGATTACCGTTTCTTTGATTGCGTCACGAGCTGGTCCAAGATATTTACGTGGATCGTACTCGTTAGGCTTTTCAGCCAATACTTGACGCACAACTTTAGCTGAAGCAATTTGGTTTTCAGTATTTACATTGACTTTAGCTGTTCCGAAAGAGATAGCTTTCTGGATATCTTTTGTAGGGATTCCAGTTCCGCCGTGCAGTACCAATGGTACGCCTGCAGTCTTGTTGATCTCTTCCATTTCTTTGAAGCCAAGGTTCGGTTCGCCTTTGTAAGGTCCGTGAACAGATCCAAGTGCTGGAGCCAAGCAATCGATGCCAGTGCGTTGAACTAGTTCTTCACACTCTTTAGGATCAGCATAGATAACGCCATCTGCAACGACATCGTCTTCCTGTCCGCCGACTACTCCTAATTCAGCTTCTACAGAAACACCTTTTGAGTGCGCGTATTCTACCACTTTTGAAGTGATTTCAATGTTCTCTTCGAAAGGTCCGTGTGAAGCATCGATCATAACAGATGTGAAACCTGCGTCGATTGCTTCCTTACACTTATCGTAGCTTGAACCATGGTCAAGGTGGATTGCGACAGGAACTGTAGTTTTATAGTCCTCCATCAAACCTTCTACCATTTTGACAACAGTCTTGAAGCCGCCCATGTAACGTGCAGCACCTTCAGAAACACCAAGGATTACTGGTGACTTCTCAGCTTCTGCAGCTTGAAGGATCGCTTGAGTGAACTCAAGGTTATTTAAGTTAAACTGCCCAACAGCGTAGCCTTCTGCATTCGCTTTTTTAAGCATTTCTGTCATTGAAACTAAAGGCATATCATTTCCTCCTTGTTATGATCAATCGTCATTTGACTATGCTACCCTTTAAAAGGATTTCCTTCTCTGCTTTTGTTTATGTACCCGAGATGGCATTCATCAAAACGAATGATCCTGTGGAATTCATAAGTATCATACCAGAAGAAAATCAGAAATGCCATTGTTCTAGCCTTGTTTTTGCAAGTGTCATAAAAATGCTATAAAGCAAGCGTTTTCAATAGTTTCACTAGTATGTAAACTCGGTTTTTTAAAGAGAAAAGCCCTCTAAAAAGTGCAGAGGGCCTTCCTATGTAATCAATATTAAAACTTAAGATACGGTTTGTGAGTATTTCTTTACTGCTGCCCGGATGTCGTCGATATCGAAAGGTTTTGCGAAGTGGGTCAGCGCTCCTAAATCCATTGCTTCCTGGATCATATCAAGCTCGCCGTAAGCGGTCATGATGATGACGCGGATGTCCGGGTCGATTACCTTCATTCTTTTTAAAATTTCAATTCCATCCATTCCGGGAATCTTCATGTCCAAAAGAACGAGATCAGGTGGATGCTTTTTAACGATATCCAGGGCCTGGACGCCATTTGCAGCCTGATAAGTTTGATAACCTTCTTTTTGCAGCACTTCATTAAGTAGAATTCTGATGCCAAACTGGTCGTCTACAATAAGTATTTTTTCTTTCATGCCGCTTCTTCCCCCTAATAAATGTATTATGTTGTTAAATGTATTTGTCTAGGAAACGGTTTCGTCTTATCCCCATTTACACAATTCGTTAAAAATCTTGAAATTCCTCCCATATTCTTAAACTTATTTTTCGACAGATGCTTTTTCATTCCCATTGTAGTACTTTATAATCAGTATTGGCAAAAACGGAGGTGCTGTTATGTTAAAAATGTTTTCGACACAGCTGGCAGGTCTGTTCAACAGGCTTCAGGAAAAAGAAGAGTTCTCAATTGAGGATGGAGCGCGACTGCTGGCACAAGCTGCAGCTGGTGAGGGCAGTGTATATATTTTCGGGACAAGCGAGATGCAGGCGGTAGCCCTTGAAGCGGTCTATGGCGAGGAACCATTGCAATCCGCAGCGATTTTAACAGAGGAGGTTGAACTTGAGGCTGCTGACCGCGTTCTGATTGTAAGCCGCTACGCAGACGATCAAGAGGCTGTTGAGACAGCGCGCGAACTTCAGGATAAAGGGATTCCATTTGTCGCCATCTCCACTGTCCGCGATGATCAAGAAGCTGAAAGTCTAAATGTGATGGCTGACGTGCACATCGATTTAAAAATAAAAAAAGGACTCCTGCCTGATGAAATGGGAAACAGAGTCGGTTACCCTACGTCGATTGTTGCCTTATTCATTTATTTCGGATTGAAATTCACGATTGAAGAGATGTTGGAGGAGTACTAATAAAAGCAAAAAAGCCGGTGAATATCACCGGCTTTTCGCTTATTGTCCCGCGGATTATATACTTGACTTGATTGATGCTTCGATGAAGTCCCTGAATAATGGCTGCGGGCGTGTTGGTCTTGATGTGAATTCCGGGTGGAACTGGGACGCCAGGAACCACGGGTGATCTTCAAGTTCAATGATTTCTACCAGGCGGCCGTCAGGGCTTGTCCCAGAGAAGATGAATCCTTCTTTCTCCATTGCCTGGCGATATTCATTGTTGAATTCGTAACGGTGGCGATGGCGCTCATACACCAAATCATCACCATAAGCGGCGAATGCTTTCGTATCTTCACCAAGCTTACATGGATATAATCCAAGACGAAGTGTTCCGCCAAGATCTTCGATGTCCTTCTGTTCAGGAAGAAGGTCGATGATTGGATACGGTGTGCTTGGCAAAATCTCAGCAGAGTGAGCATCTTTTAGGCCAAGAACATTGCGAGCGAATTCAACTGTTGCCAGCTGCATGCCAAGGCAAATTCCGAAGAATGGAACTTTGTTCTCACGCGCGAATTGGGTTGCAAGGATCTTCCCTTCGATCCCGCGGTCGCCGAAGCCGCCAGGGACTAGGATTCCGTCCACATCATTCAGCAATTCAACCACATTTTCTTCTGTTACTTCTTCAGAGTTGATCCACTTGATCTCAATATCGCTGTCAAATGCATAACCTGCGTGCTTCAATGATTCTACAACTGAAATGTACGCGTCTTGAAGTTCTACATATTTACCAACAAGCGCGATTCTTGTTTTACCGGAAAGGTGAGTCACCTTTTCAACCAGCGCATTCCACTCTGTCATGTCGGCCTCGCCGCAATCAAGCTTGAAGTGGTCGCAGACAAGCTGATCCATCTTTTGTGCCTGCAATGCCAACGGAATGGAATAAAGCGTATCTGCATCTGCAGCTTCGATGACTGCTTCCTTATCAATGTCACAGAAAAGGGCAATCTTATCTTTCATGTCCTGTGAAATTGGCATTTCAGTACGAAGAACAATGATATTTGGCTGGATACCAAGGCTGCGAAGTTCTTTTACGCTATGCTGGGTTGGCTTCGTCTTCATTTCTCCGGCTGCCTTGATGTAAGGAACCAGTGTACAGTGGACGTACATCACATTGTCGCGGCCAACATCATTCTTGATCTGGCGGATTGCTTCAAGGAAAGGAAGTGATTCGATATCCCCAACTGTTCCCCCAATTTCAGTGATGACTACATCTGCGCCTGTTTCCTTTCCAGCGCGGAAAACCTTGTCCTTGATTTCATTCGTGATATGCGGGATAACCTGTACTGTTCCGCCCAGGTAGTCACCGCGGCGTTCTTTTTTCAAGACAGTCGAATAGATTTTTCCTGTTGTCACGTTAGAGTACTTGTTCAGGTTAATATCGATGAAGCGCTCGTAGTGGCCAAGGTCCAAATCCGTTTCGGCACCATCATCTGTAACGAAAACTTCACCGTGTTGGTAAGGGCTCATTGTTCCTGGGTCTACGTTGATGTATGGATCAAATTTCTGGATTGTTACATTCATGCCCCTGTTTTTCAGTAATCTTCCAAGAGATGCCGCCGTAATCCCCTTACCTAATGACGAAACTACGCCGCCTGTTACAAAAATATACTTTGCCATTTGTGTAATCCCCCTCATCAAACAGTTTGTACAATATGTACCTGTTTAATTGATTTATTAAAAAAATTTTTAACGATATCATCGGCCTGCTGCTTATGGTGCAAACCTGTTTGCCTGGGGGTTTCTGGACAAAATAAAAAAAACGCCCCGCATACATAGTATGGGGAGCGTTTTGTAGCTGTTTTACATAATCGTCCTTTTTTAAGGAGCCCAAAAAGTATTCTACAGCCGGTCCTATTAAAAGTCAAGCCGTTAATTACAGTTCTTCATCCTCGTCATCTTCATCTTCGAGTGGAAGGTCTTCATCTTCGTCTTCGTCTTCTAATAATTCGTCATCATCGTCGAAGTCGTCAGTGTCTTCAAGATCCTCATCGAAGTCTTCATCATCTTCATCTTCATCTTCATCGTCTATTGAATCATCTTCATCAAACTCGTCGATGTCATCAAAGTCAAGATCTTCTTCATCGATTTCATCGAATTCGTCAAGGTCGAGGTCATCCTCATCCACTGCCTTCTTCGACTTCTTCTTCTTAGGTTTGACTGTCGTGACATTATCTTCTTCGATTTGGTCAACAGGATACCAGACGCGAAGTCCCCAGCGTCCTTCTCCCTGGGACATGAAACGTCCATCTATGTTTATATCTGTATAGAACTGAACCATTTTTTCATTTGCATCGGCCTCGTCCAATTTAAGAATGCTCTTGATTTCAGCCATCATTTCTTGGAACGTGATCGCTTGCTTCTTTTCTTTTAACATTTCGTAGGCAACTTCAATCAATGACATTTCTTGAAGCTCTTCTTTTGAGTATTGACTTAAACTCAATCTTCGCACTTCCTTTCTCTATTCCAGGCCTTACCCGGCCCTGCGTCCGAAAACAAGGAAAATATCCCAGAATGCATATTCTACATTATAAACAAATTCTAAACCTTTATGCCAGTTTTATCTGTCGTTTTCTTGTCTTTTTTCGCTTTCATTGCCTACTTTCCTGCTGCCAGTCCTTTTTTGCTTTTTCAGCTGGGTATAGGCCAGGAAAAAGAAGACAATCGAAAGAAGGAAAAAAGATATCGCACCGAGCTGACGCTGGTAGAGATAATACATGCCTGCAGCTGCAATGACAGCGCCTGCCGTTAACAACACTGATCTCACAAATTTCACATCCTGAAGTAGGTCGTATGTATGAGCTGATACCTAGATTATATAAGATTATTTGGCAAAAGATATGAAAAATTCTATAAAAGTTATGATTTACAAACCAAATTTCACCTTAAATCCGGATCCCCTTGTGAAAAAACGGACCATTTTCTAGGTAAAGCTAGTTTACGAAATAGAATGAACAAAATGCAAGGTGGCTCATAGTTTTCCTACAAGCCACCTTGCCCAATCTAGGTCCATTGCAAAAAAGCTCTAATGCCACGTCCTACCTTTATACACAATCTTTTAAAATTTTAAACAAGCTGCACTTGAACTTGCTTTACATATTCCTGCGGAACTGGCCGCCTACTTCATAAAGCGCTCGGGTAATTTGGCCAAGGCTCGCGTATTTCACCGTTTCCATCAGCTCTGC
The DNA here is from genome assembly GCF_053543455.1 of Mesobacillus sp. LC4. Taxonomy (NCBI): domain Bacteria; kingdom Bacillati; phylum Bacillota; class Bacilli; order Caryophanales; family Bacillaceae; genus Mesobacillus; species Mesobacillus sp. LC4. The sequence goes on along the minus strand of NZ_JBGCUB010000002.1, from coordinate 221,927 downwards.
AAAAATATTGCCTCCGCTAACAGCAGTTTCCTTCAGGCGAATGAGCGCTTCTTGTGATTGATCCTTGTTTTTACCCTTGAAGGCTTCAAGGTTTTGAATCTGGGTTTCTTTTTCCTCTTTTGTCGCACGAGCAAGTTCCATCTTGTCGATTTCTTCCTCGGATGGAGGATTTGGATTCAGGTAGGTGTTCACACCAATGATTGGCAGTTCCCCTGAATGCTTCTTCATCTCATAGTACATCGATTCATCCTGGATTTTGCCGCGCTGATACTGTGTTTCCATTGCGCCGAGCACGCCTCCGCGGTCATTGATTCGTTCAAATTCCTGAAGGACTGCTTCCTCTACCAGATCGGTCAGCTCTTCAATGATGAACGCACCCTGCAGTGGATTCTCGTTTTTCGTCAACCCGTGCTCCTTCGTGATGATCATCTGGATCGCCATCGCACGTCGGACTGATTCCTCCGTAGGCGTGGTGATTGCTTCGTCATAGGCATTCGTATGAAGCGAGTTGCAGTTATCATGAAGGGCCATCAATGCCTGAAGTGTTGTACGGATATCATTGAAATCTATTTCCTGTGCGTGCAGTGAACGGCCGGATGTCTGAATATGATACTTCAGCTTCTGGCTTCGCTCATTTGCACCATATTTGTTCTTCATGACAGTCGCCCAAATACGGCGGGCAACGCGGCCGATCACGGAATACTCAGGATCAAGGCCGTTCGAGAAGAAGAAGCTCAGGTTCGGTGCAAAATCATCGATGTCCATGCCTCTGCTCAAATAGTATTCAACATACGTGAAACCATTTGACAGCGTGAAGGCCAGCTGGGAGATCGGGTTCGCGCCTGCTTCGGCAATATGATAGCCGGAAATTGAAACAGAATAATAGTTCCGGACCTTCTCGTCGATAAAATACTGCTGGATGTCGCCCATCATTCTCAGTGCGAATTCAGTCGAGAAGATACAAGTATTTTGTCCCTGGTCTTCTTTTAAAATATCCGCCTGCACCGTTCCACGAACTGTTTGGAGCGTCATTTCCTTCACTTGAGCAAACTCTTCGTCATTCAGCTTGCGGCCAAGTTCTTCTTCCTTCTTTTGTACCTGCTGTTCAATTGCAGTGTTCATGAACATCGCCAGGATGATCGGTGCCGGTCCGTTGATGGTCATCGAAACCGATGTTGACGGATGGCAAAGGTCAAATCCTGAATACAGCTTTTTCATGTCATCAAGCGAACAAACGCTGACACCGCTCTCGCCGACCTTACCGTAAATATCTGGACGGTAATCAGGATCTTCGCCGTATAGAGTTACAGAGTCAAAAGCTGTGCTCAATCGCTTCGCATTGTCGTCCTTGGAAAGGTAATGGAAACGGCGGTTCGTCCGTTCCGGTGTCCCTTCACCAGCAAACTGGCGCTTTGGATCCTCACCTTCACGCTTGAACGGGAATACGCCCGCTGTATAAGGGAAGCTTCCTGGCACGTTCTCAAGGTAAACCCAGCGAAGAATTTCGCCGTAATCCTTATACTTCGGCAATGCCACTTTAGGGATGCTCAAACCTGACAGGCTCTTCGTCCTTAGCTCCGTGACAATTTCCTTATCGCGAATCTTTGTCACGAACTGGTCAGCACTGTACTTCTCCTTGAGGGATTGCCAGTTTTCGAGAATATATTTGGATTCAGGAGTCAGCTTCTTCTCTACTTCTTCTTTTAATACTTGAAGTGAGGAAACGACTTCGCTGTTTGTTTCTCTTTCTTTTACTGCTTCGATTGTCCCTTCAATCTGGAATAATCTGCGAGCAAGGTCTGCCTGCTCTGCCGCATGCTTATGGTATCCTCGTACTGTTTCCGAAATCTCACGAAGATAATAACGACGATCATTCGGGATAATGACATTCTGCTTTTCGACTACAGCATTGGTAGAAAAAGATGTCGTCCAGTTCGTCCCTGCTTTTTCATTGATTGTATTGACAAGCGCAGCAAACAGCGCGTTCGTGCCAGGGTCGTTGAACTGGCTGGCAATTGTGCCGTAAACAGGCATTTCATCAAGCTCTTTATCAAAAAACATATGGCTGCGCTGATACTGCTTCTGTACTTGGCGCTTAGCGTCCTCAGAGCCTTTGCGCTCAAATTTATTGATGACGATCAGATCCGCATAATCAATCATGTCGATTTTCTCAAGCTGTGATGGCGCACCGAATTCACTTGTCATCACATACATGGAAACATCACACACATCAGTGATTCCCGCATTGCCCTGTCCGATTCCGCTTGTTTCGACGATGACCAGGTCGAAGCCCGCTGCTTTGACGACATCAATCGCATCTTTAATTGCCAGCGATAGTTCTGATCTTGACTGTCTTGTTGCCAGGCTTCGCATATAAACGCGCGGAGAGAAGATTGCGTTCATGCGGATGCGGTCTCCTAAAAGGGCGCCGCCTGTTTTTTGTTTTGTCGGGTCCACTGACAAAATTGCAACTCGCTTTTCAGGGATTTCATTGATGAATCTCCTGATTAGTTCGTCTGTTAATGAGCTTTTTCCTGCACCGCCCGTACCCGTGATTCCGACTACTGGAACCGATTTGGTCATCGTCTTCACTTTTTCCATCAAGCTTTCCACAGCGGCAGCGGTTTCTTTTTCAGAACCGACATGCTGCTCGGCAAGCGTGATCAGCTTGGCAACCGCATTCAGGTCACCAGCTTCCAGCTTTTCGATTTCCTCGACGCCTTCAGGAGTAACGGTTGGGAAATCACATTCCTTGATCATCTGCTGGATCATTCCGTTTAGGCCATATTTACGGCCATCTTCCGGTGAAAAAATGCGGGCAATCCCGTATTCATGCAACTCTTTTATTTCCCGAGGAATGATAACACCCCCGCCACCGCCGTAAATGCGGATATGGGAAGCGCCTTTTTCCTTCAGCAAGTCATACATATACTTAAAATATTCGACGTGCCCGCCTTGATAGGAAGAAATCGCTATTCCCTGTGCGTCCTCCTGGATCGCGGCATTGACAACCTCTTCAACGGAACGGTTATGACCCAGGTGGATGACCTCGCCACCCATTGACTGGATAATCCTTCGCATGATGTTGATTGAGGCATCGTGCCCGTCAAACAAACTTGAAGCTGTCACAAAGCGAATATGGTTCTTTGGTTGATACATTTCCGGCATACTCATTTTGTTCCCCCTGTTCCTAATTTCATTTCCGACCCCTTGATTCCCTTGAAAAGCAGTTCTGTCTGAAGCTCTGTATACTCTTCGAGAGTGTAGAGCTTTTGCAGTGCCCATCGGCGGAATCCCCACATCTGTCCCTGGACAAAAATATCATGGGCGATGATTTTGACGTGTTTATCATCCAGGTCAAGCTCGCCATTTTCGACGCAGCGCTGGATCACATCCTCGAACATCGCCACCATCTCGATTTCTTTTTTCAGCACGTAAGGAAGAGCATCCTTTGTCAGCGACTTTACCTCCTGATACATGACAAGTACTTCATCCTGAAGATCGTCCATGACTTTGAAATAATTGGCGATCCCGACCTTCAAGCTCTCGAGCGTCCCCTGGTTAGTGTCTAGATTTTCCTGAAGACGATCGCGAACCTCGTCATAGATACTGTCACAAACAAGATAGAGCACATCTTCCTTCGTGCGGATATATTCATAAAGGGTGCCGATGCTAAAGCCTGAAGCCCGGGCAATTTCTCTGGTAGTCGTGCGGTGGAAGCCCTTCTGCTTGAAAAGGGTAACGGCCCCTTTGATCATCTGGTCGCGCCTTTTTTTCACAAGTCGCTCATCTTTTACCGACGCCTGCACTTCTCGCTTTTTCATCAACATCTACCCGCCTTATTATTTCGTCAGCATCCTGGAGATTACGAGGCGCTGGATTTCCTGTGTTCCTTCATAAATCTGTGTGATTTTCGCGTCACGCATGAAGCGTTCGACTGGGTAATCCTTCGTGTAGCCGTAGCCGCCGAATACCTGGACAGCTTCAGTTGTTACTTTCATCGCTGTGTCGCCGGCAAACAATTTGGACATCGCAGATTCCTTGCCGTATGGAAGACCTTCAGACTCCAGCCATGCCGCCTGGTAGGTTAGTAGTCTTGAAGCTTCGACGGAAGTAGCCATATCAGCTAGCTTGAAGCCGATTCCCTGGTTCGCTGCGATTGGCTTACCGAACTGCTGGCGTTCCTTTGCATAATCAACCGCAGCATCAAGAGCACCCTGAGCGATACCAACCGCCTGTGCAGCAATACCGTTACGTCCGCCATCAAGCGTCATCATCGCGATTTTGAAGCCTTCGCCAACTTCACCAAGGATGTTTTCCTTCGGAACGCGGCAGTCTTCAAAGATGATTTCTGTTGTAGGAGATGAACGGATGCCGAGCTTTTTCTCCTTCTTGCCGACAGAGAATCCAGGAAAGTCGCTTTCTACGATGAATGCAGTCGTTCCCTTATGCTTGCTGGACGGATCAGTCAATGCGAAGACAACATAAATATCCGCTACACCGCCGTTTGTGATGAAGATCTTTGATCCGTTAAGCACATAGTGATCGCCGTCTTCTTTTGCCGTCGTTCTCATCGCACCTGCATCCGAACCGCTGCCTGGCTCAGTCAAGCCGTATGCGCCGATGCTCTTTCCTTCAGCCATCGGGCGCAAGTACTTTTGCTTCTGCTCTTCGTTTCCGAACTTGAAGATCGGCCAGCCTGCAAGAGATGTGTGTGCTGACAACATAACGCCTGTGGATGCACAAACACGGGATAATTCCTCGACTGCGATGCAGTATGCAAGATAATCAGAGCCGATGCCGCCATACTCTTCAGGCCACGGAATACCAGTCAGGCCAAGCTCCGCCATCTTGTCAAAAATCTCGCGGTCAAAGCGTTCCTCTTCATCACGCTCTGCAGCTGTAGGAGCCACTTCATTCCTAGCAAAATCACGGACCATTTTCCTGATCATTTCATGTTCTTCAGATAATCGAAAATTCATTATTGTTTCCTCCGTTACTGTTGGATTAGTTTATAGGTAGTCATTACATTCGACTTGTTGGTGACCTATTTTCGTGCTACAACCTGAAAGCAGATCGTTATCTAGACAGCTTTGATGCTTCCACTGCCAAACCTGTCACGATTCCGAGCTGTTCTTGACAGCTTTTTGACTTTTACACCCAAACCTGTCACCATTCCGAGCTTTTCTGGACAGCTTTTCGGCTTGCACTATCAAACCGGTCACGATTCCGGGCTTTTCTTGACAGCTTTTCGGCTTCCACACCCAAACCTGTCACGATTCCGAGCTTTTCTTGACAGCTTTTCGACTTTTACACTCAAACCTGTCACGATTCCGGGCTTTTCTTGACAGCTTTTCGCCTTTCACACCCAAACCTGTCACAATTCCGGGCTTTTCTTGACTGCTTTTTGGCTTTTACACTCAAACCTGTCATAATTCCGGGCTTTTCTTGACAGCTTTTCGGCTTTCACTATCAAACATGTCACAATTCCGAGCTTTTCTTGACAGCTTTTCGCCTTTCACACCCAAACCTGTCACGATTCCGGGCTTTTCTTGACAGCTTTTCGGCTTTCACACTCAAACCTGTCATGATTCCGAGCTTTTCTTGACAGCTTTTCGGCTTTCACACCCAAACCTGTCACGATCCCGGGGTTTTCTTGACAGCTTTTCGCCTTTCACACCCAAATCTGTCACGATTCCGGGCTTTTCTTGACAGCTTTTCTACTTGCACACTCAAACCTGTCAAAATACCGAGCTTACAATTGCTTACTAATAACAATCTTCTGAATCTCGCTCGTACCTTCATAGATCTCTGTGACTTTGGCGTCGCGGAAGTAGCGTTCGACTGGGTAGTCTTTTGTGTAACCGTAGCCGCCGAAGACCTGGATGGCTTCTGTTGTGACTTCTACTGCTGTACGTGATGTGAACAGCTTTGCCATGGATGCTTCCAAACCACATTTTTGTCCTTCTGAACGTAATTGGGCAGCGCGATAGATTAATAGTTTTGCTGCTTCAACTGATGTTGCCATGTCCGCAAGCTTGAAGCCAACGCCTTGCTGGGCAGCGATTGGCTTGCCGAACTGGACTCTTTCTTTTGCATAGTCAGTCGCAGCTTCCAATGCAGCTTCTGCAATACCGAGAGCTTGTGCGGCAATACCGATGCGTCCGGAGTCAAGGTTGCTCATCGCGATCTTGAACCCTTCGCCTTCCTGGCCAAGAAGGTTTTCTGCCGGCACCTTCATATCTTCAAATGTCAGCTGGACGGTACGGGAGCCATAAAGTCCCATCTTGTGCTCATCTTTGCCGACGATGAAGCCCGGAGTGTCTTTTTCGACGATAAAAGCGGAGACACCTTTAGTCCCAGCTTCTGGATTAGTCGAAGCGAACACAATATACACATCAGCTTCTCCGCCGTTTGTGATGAACACCTTTGAGCCGTTCAACACATAGTGTCCATCCTTTTTGACTGCCCGCGTTTTTAGGCTGGCCGCATCCGAACCTGCACTTGGCTCTGTCAGACAGAATGCGCCAAGATATTCGCCTGCAGCAAGCTTAGGCACATATTTCTTCTTTTGTTCTTCCGTACCAAAATACAAGATCGGATTTGTTCCGACGGAAGTATGAACGGATAAGATGACACCCACCGTGGCGCTGACCTTTGAGATCTCGTGGATTGCAATGATGTAGGAGATGAAATCCATCTCCGAGCCGCCGTATTCTTCAGGAACCGGGATTCCCATCAGGCCTAGCTCGCCCATTTTCTTTAAAATCTCCCTCGGGAACTCGCCTTCTTCCATTTTTTCAACAAATGGAGCTATCTCGGTTTGCGCGAAGTCTCGCACCATTTTGCGCATCATTTTTTGTTCTTCTGTAAATCTTAGATTCATCATTAACCCTCCCCACGTCCAGACAATCAATCATGTATGGACGGATTCACGAAAAAATAATTACTCGTAAGTATAGAAACCGCGGCCTGATTTTTTACCTAACCAGCCTGCTTTTACATATTTCCTTAACAGTGGGCAAGGGCGGTACTTGTCATCGCCAAAGCCTTCGTGGAGTGTTTCCATGATATAAAGGCAAGTATCAAGACCGATGAAGTCAGCAAGGGTCAACGGTCCCATTGGGTGGTTCATGCCAAGCTTCATGACTTCATCGATTGCTTCCTTCGTCGCGACACCCTCATACAAGGTGTAAATCGCTTCGTTGATCATCGGCATCAGAATTCGGTTTGAAACGAAGCCTGGGAAGTCATTCACTTCAACAGGGACTTTTTCCAATGTTTTGGTGATGTCTTCGATTGTTTGATAGACTTCATCTGCCGTCGCCAATCCGCGGATGATTTCGACGAGCTTCATAACAGGCACCGGATTCATGAAATGCATGCCGATTACTTTTTCCGGACGCTTTGTCGCTGCCGCGATTTCAGTGATTGGCAATGATGATGTATTGGAAGCAAGGATTGCGTGTTCAGGTGCAATTTCATCAAGCTGGGCAAAGATTTTCGCCTTGATGTCCATGTTCTCGACAGCAGCTTCGATCACTAGATCCGTCTTTCCCGCATCCTGAAGATCTGTTGAAGCTGTTATTCTTCCGACAATCACGTCCATCTGGTCAGCCGTCATCCTTCCTTTGTCCACCTGACGGTTAAGGTTTTTCTTGATACCAGCCAGTCCTCGTTCAACAAATTCGGGCTTAAGGTCATTCAAAAATACATCGTATCCTGCCTGCGCGCATACTTGTGCAATACCTGAACCCATTTGTCCAGCACCGATTACCATAATCGTTTTTACACTCATTCTTTCTCCTCCTCTAATCAATGGAGGGCAACTTAACTGCCCTCCCGTCTATTGTCAAAATTCTTATTGCTTCGGAACCTCGATCATCACTGCGTCACCCTGGCCTCCGCCTGAGCAGATGGCCGCAATGCCGATCCCGCCGCCGCGGCGCTTCAGTTCATGCATCAAAGTCAGGATGATGCGTGCCCCGCTCGCTCCGATTGGGTGTCCAAGTGCGACCGCACCGCCGTTCACATTGATTTTTTCTGGATCGAGGTTTGCGATGCGGCCGCTTGTCAATGCGACTGCTGCAAATGCTTCGTTGATTTCAAAAAGGTCGATTTCCTCTAGGGACTTCCCTGTTTTCTTCAGCAATTCGTTAATGACAATCCCTGGTGTTTTCGGAAAGTCCTTTGCTTCTGTAGCGATGGCCGCATGTGCCAGGATGACTCCCTGTGGCTTCCTGCCTTCACGTTCTGCACGCTCTTCGCTCATCAATACGAGGGCAGCGGCACCGTCATTGACACCTGGTGCATTTCCTGCCGTGATTGTGCCTTCGGAATTGAATACAGGACCGAGCTTTGCCAGCTTTTCTAGAGAAGTATCCTTTCTTGGTGCTTCATCATGCTGAACAAGGATTGGGTCTCCCTTTCGCTGTGGGACTTCAACCGGAACGATCTCTTCAGCAAGCTTTCCGGATTCAATCGCTTCGATCGCTCGCTGGTGGCTGCGGTAAGACCACTCATCTTGTTCTTCGCGGCTGATTTCATATTCTTTCGCTACTTCATTTCCGTATGTGCCCATGTGTACGCCTTTAAAACTGCAAGTGAGTCCATCATGGACCATCAAATCCTTCACCTGTCCATCGCCCATCCTCAATCCCCAGCGTGCTTTTGGCAAAATATAAGGTGCGTTGCTCATGGACTCCATTCCGCCCGCTACAATGACTTCTTCTTCTCCAGCACGGATCATCAAGTCACCAAGTGTCAAGCTGCGCATACCGGATGCACACACTTTGTTGATGGTTTCTGTCTTCACTTCCCATGGAATCCCTGCTGCCCTTGCTGCCTGGCGTGAAGGAAGCTGTCCCTGGCCTCCCTGCAGGACCGTTCCGAGAATGACTTCTCCGACTTCCTCAGGTTTTACTTCCGCACGGGATAATGCTTCTTTAATGGCGATGCCGCCAAGCTGGCTTGCTGTAAAGCTGCTGAGCGCTCCTCCCATCTTGCCGATTGGTGTTCTTGCCCCTGCTAAAATGACTGTTCTTCCCATTGCCATCTCTCCCTTTCAATCTATTAATTTTTGATAATGAAAAATAAATCTCAATCCAGCTTTCATTGAGTGACTGAACGCTCGCTCGAAACTGGTCCAAAAAAATTTGCGTATGCTTGTTTATGTGAGGTTCTAAGGTGATTTGTTGCTGAAGGGTAATGTAAGCGCTTTATCATATTATTCATTTTACTTTAAAAATAGTAGAAATTGAAACACTTTGCTAAAAATTCTGTCTTATGTCGAATTTTAACTGTGAGTCAACTTCTACTATTCATGTTTTGAGTATTCTTTTCTCTTTAACAAGGCTGTTGATTTCCGTTCCAGGCGCTTCGCTTTCCGCGGGCAGTCGGGGAGCCTCCTCGGCGCTTTAGCGCCTGCGGGGTCTCCCCATGACTTGCTCTTCCCGCAGGAGTCTTCGCGCCTTCCACTCCAATCAACTTGTTTTAAAATTAAACATTGTACTTAAAGACATCATTGCATGCTCATAAATTAAATCCTCTAAAACTTTAAGAAACAAGCGGTTTGATTTCACCGAAAACGGATTTTTCAAGAAGTTCGGCTACGTCTAATGTATCGACGTTTTCTTCTACTTCCTTTGCTTTCGTTCCGTCGGACAGCATGGTCAGGCAGTATGGGCATCCGGAACTGATGACGGATGGGTTGACTGCAAGTGCTTGTTCTGTACGTGATACATTGATTCTGTGTCCTGTTTCTTCTTCCATCCACATCAAGCCGCCGCCAGCGCCACAGCACATTGCTGTATCGCGGTTACGTTCCATTTCCTTCAGGTCCACACCTGGAATCGCCTTGAGGATGTCACGCGGTGCGTCATAAACCTCGTTGTAGCGTCCAAGATAGCAGGAATCGTGGAAAGTGATCGTTTCGTTCACTGCATGCTTTGGAGTCAGCCTTCCTTCTTTCACAAGTTGTGCAAGAAGCTCGGTATGGTGATAAACCTCACCTTCAAAGCCGAAATCAGGATACTCATTCTTAAAGATATTGTATGCGTGAGGGTCGATCGTCACGATCTTCTTCACTTCATTTTTTTCGAACTCTTCAATATTCTTTGTCGCAAGCTCCTGGAATAAGAACTCGTTTCCAAGACGGCGCGGTGTATCTCCGGAGTTCTTTTCCTTGTTTCCAAGGATGGCGAACTTGACGCCTGCTTCGTTCAATAGCTTAGCGAATGAAAGAGCGATCTTCTGGCTGCGGTTGTCAAATGAACCCATCGCGCCAACCCAGAATAAGTATTCGAATTCTTCGTCTGCCTTTTTCATTTCTTTTACCGTAGGAATGACAACATCGTCGCGAAGCTCGCGCCAGTTTTCCTTTTCCTTGCGGTTCAAGCCCCATGGGTTGCCCTGGCGCTCGATATTCGTCATTGCGCGCTGTGCGTCAGCGTCCATCTTCCCTTCAGTTAAAACAAGGTAACGACGGAGATCGATGATCTTGTCCACGTGTTCGTTCATTACCGGACACTGGTCTTCACAGTTACGGCAAGTTGTACAAGCCCAGATTTCTTCCTCTGTGATGACATCGCCGATCATGCTCGGGCTGTATGCGAGCCCTGCTGCAGCTTCATTAGCACCCTGTCCAGCAGCTGATAATGCAAGTTGGTTGCCTTTTGTATTTGAAAAAGCGAAAGTCGGCACCCAAGGCTGTTTTGATGTGACAGCCGCACCTGTAAGTGTCAAATGGTCACGCAGCTTGACGATCAGGTCCATTGGCGACAGCATTTTTCCAGTGCCTGTTGCCGGACACATATTTGTACAGCGTCCACATTCTACACAAGCATAGAAGTCGATCATTTGTTCATAATTGAAATCAGTGATTTTTCCAGCACCGAATGTTTCCTGCGTTTCATCTTCAAAGTCAATCTTCGTAATTTTTCCTGGTGAATCAACCCTTGTCAAATAAACATTGGCTGGTCCGGCAATCAAGTGAGCATGCTTGGATTGCGGTACATACACTAGGAACGCAAGCAGGAACAGCAAGTGAATCCACCATGCGATATAAAAAATCGTGATGGCAGCTGCCTCAGGAATTCCGCTGAAAGCTGCCGCAATGAGAGATGCCACTGGTTCAGTCCATGTTCCTTCGTGGCCGTGCCAGATCATGCCCATACCATTTCCAAGCAATACAGAAAGCATTAATCCGCCAATGAACAGAAGTACAAGCCCATTTTTAAAGCCGCGCTTCAAACGGACTAGCTTTTCTACATAACGACGGTAAAAAGCCCAAACTACCGCTACAAGAATTGTTAGCGTAACGAGTTCCTGGAAAAATGTGAATCCTGGATAAAGCGGACCTAGCGGCAAATGTGAACCAGGCTTGATCCCCTTCCAGATAAAGTCTATTGCCCCAAATTGGACAAGAAGGAAGCCATAAAAAAACATAACGTGGATCGCGCCGCTTTTCTTGTCCTTCAAAAGCCTTTTCTGGCCAAAAACATGGACAAGAATTCTCCTCCAGCGATCCTTGATATCATCATCAAACTCAGATTTCTTGCCGAGCTTGATGTACTCGATTCTCGTCTTCACGACATAAACAAACAAGCTGATGGCGTAAGCGGTTACAAGTAAGAACGCAATAAGATTAATCCATAGCAAACCGTTCATAAAATCATTTACCCCTTTCGATGCTATTTTTGGATGAAAATTTCTAACCAAATAAATTTTCTGAATATACCTTTAACTACATTATATAATGAATGAGCATTCAGTCAACTCATTTCCTTTCATTTCTGAAAATTGTTTATACTTCTGCTTTTAAAGGAAACTTAACATATATGAAGCGATTTCGGCAAAAATAAAGAAAATACTTTTTTAAGGGAGCCGAATTGCTATGGATTTTGGATGGATTTTGCTTGCAGTAATAGCTGGGCTTGCCCTATGGATTTATGTCGATTTCCTGCTTGGCAGAAAAAAGCATCTGGAAAGCGCGAAGACAAATACACTGCCAATACGGGAAAGTGACCTTGAGATTTTTGCCGAAGGTCCTAAATTGTTCGAGAACCTTTTTTCCGAGTTAAAAAAAGCAAAACAGCACATTCACATTTTGTTTTATATCGTCAAGGATGATAAAATCAGCCAGGAATTCTTATCAATTTTAAAAGAGAAAGCTCAGGCCGGTGTTGAGGTCAGGCTTTTGGTCGATTGGGTCGGCAGCGGATTGAAGCGCAAAACAATAAATTCACTGAAGGCTGCCGGTGTAAGGTTCGCCTTTTCGCAAATGCCAAAATTGCCTTTCTTGTTTTATTCCTCGCAGGTTAGGAACCATCGGAAGATAACCGTAATTGATGGCTCCATTGCCTATCTCGGCGGCTTCAATATCGGGAAAGAATATAACAACCAGGACCCGAAGCTATCGCCGTGGCGAGATTACCATCTGAAAATGACCGGGGAAGGTGTTGTTGACCTTCAATCAGAATTCCTGGAGGATTGGCATGCGGCTGCAAAAGTCAACTTGCTGCAAAATAAAGCCTATTTCCCTTCTCTCGAAAAAGGGACGGTCAAACAGCAGCTTGTTCCAACTGAGGGCATCCTGCTGGAGGAAATGATGTCAGACCTGATCAGCAAGGCAAAAACATCCATTTTCATCGGGACACCGTACTTCATTCCGAGCAAAAGGATTTTTGGTTTACTGAGAGAAGCGATATCAAGAGGTGTTTCGGTTACGATCCTTGTTCCGCTCGTTTCCGACCATATCCTTGTAAAAGAAGCTTCCTATCCATATCTGAGGACACTGATCAAGGATGGAGCCGAAGTCTATCAGTTTTTGAATGGCTTTTACCATGCAAAGATCCTGCTTGTGGATGATGAGATTTGTGACATTGGCACGGCCAACTTTGATAAAAGAAGCATGTTCTTGAATTATGAATTGAATTGCCTGATTTATAATGGTGATTTTATTAAAAAAGTTAAAAGGATTCTGACAGAAGACATCCTGAACTCCAGGAAGGCTGCCTTAGATGACTTCAAACATACGTTGCTAAAGGAAAAAGCCGCAAGTACGATTTCCTACTTTTTATAAAAGAGCCAGGCAACAAAGGAGTGTCGCTATGATTATTCGGTTGGGCTATGTATCCACCGCCATCAGCCTGTGGGATGCATCTCCCTCCAAGGCACTTACATTCGCTCGTTACGGGCAGCTGCCAAAGGAAGAACGGCATGACAAGCTGCTTTCTGTAACCTATCAGAACCTTGTGAACACGGAAAGAATGATTCATTACAATATCGCCCACGATATACCCTTGTATCGATTCTCAAGTTCGATCGCACCGCTTGCGACCCACCCGGAGGTCAAGTGGGATTATGTGACCCCGTTCCGTGAAAAATGGCTGGAAATTGGCGCATTGGTAAAAAAACATGAATTGCGAACAAGCTTCCATCCAAACCAATACACGCTGTTCACTTCACCGAGAGAGGAAGTGACGGCCAATGCCATCATCGATATGGAATATCATTATGGAATGCTCAAAGCGATGGGACTGGAAAATGACGCGCTAATCAACATTCATATTGGCGGGGCTTACGGCAACAAGGAAGAGACGATCTTGCGGTTTCATGAAAACTTCGCAAAGCTGCCTGCCCATATCAAAAAAATCACCACGCTTGAAAACGATGATAAAACGTATAATACGTCGGAAACACTGGGTGCCTGTATAAAAGAGGATGTAGCCTTTATGTTCGATTATCATCACCATATGGCGAATCTCTGTGAAGAATCACTGGAAAACCTGCTCCCTGCCGGCTTCGCAACCTGGGAACGGACCGGGATGAAGCCTAAGATCCATATCTCCTCCCCAAAATCCGAAAAAGCGTATCGATCACACGCCGATTATGTTGATCCAGAATTTATCCTGCCGTTAATCGAAATACTGAAGGGTATCGGCAAGGATGTCGATTTCATGATTGAAGCGAAGGAAAAGGACAAAGCAGCTTTAAAGCTCGTCGAGGATTTGGCTAAAATCCGCGGAGTGAAGCGGATTGGCGGGGCTGCTTTGGAGTGGAAATAAGCTGAAGGCTGCTGGATCATCCAGCAGCCTTATTTAATACATATTCAAAACATACCGGTAATTTTCGATTACTTCCTCTTGAATCCTGGTCTGTTGGGTTCCAAGTTCCTTCTGCATCATTGCTAAAGTGCTTTTACCAATAGCTGATGAAGAAGGAGCAGCTTTCAATTTTTCAAGCAGCTGGATGCGATAGAATGTTGGCGGGTGAGTCGAGTCCAGTTTTGCTGTCTCAAGTTGTGCAAGACGAGAAAGCCTCTCTTTCTCACGGTCGGGCATTCTTTTGATTTGTTCATGGACAGCATCAAATAAATTGAGTGAGTTTTTCCTCACAGCCAACTCCCTAACCTTTAAATAAAAGGTATCAGCGTATTGGAACTTTTCCATGGAGGAAATTAAATATTTATAGCCGACTGCTTTAGCAGCCCTTTCATCGGCTAAATATTCACCCCTTTGAGAATCGTCAAACAGCAGGTGTACCAGTAATAAGAAGACAGAGTATGGGATTAGTGCCAAGAATGCCATGAAATAGTATACAGGTATTTCGAAGAACCCCATGCTGTCAAATTCATCGATTGGCACAGGATTTAGAAGCTCATACCATGTCTGTAGCGTATATAAAGCAGTACCAATATAAAAAGATCTTGTCAAATCCCCATTGGATATATGGCCAAATTCATGCGCTAGAATCGCCAGCTGCTCTTCTGGTTCCATTATAGAAAATAACGGTAACCCTATCTTAATGATTCTCCTTCTTCTCCAGCCAATTTGCGCCACTGATGCATTGAATTCATAGTCAATAATGATCCCATCGATTCTTTTTACATGCATAGAATCAGCCAGCTGGTCAACTGCCTCAAATAAAAACGAAAAATCCTGGCGAGAAATCAAATGGTCATCTTTGTCCAGCTTCGGCACTCTTGGCCTGGCTAGCCAGGCAATACCAAATAGAACTAAAGCTGCCGCGATTAGTATGTAATGATCGTTTTGAAAAATAATCAAGTAAAAGCCAAGTAAAAATAAACTGATGCTAATCAAATGCACTAAAGTCGCGATCATGTAAGCTAAACTTTTTGAAAAGGAACTCCCCTGCCGCAATTCCTGTTCGGAAACCAAATTCTGAAAAACTCTTTCCCCACGTTTATTTCCTAATTTTTCATATAAAGCATATAATTTTGAGTCGGCCTTTTCTGACGGTGAGTGGTCCATATTATAGCCGCAATCGCACCATGAAACATACCCTTTATTGAACGGAATAGCTGAACTGCAGTCAGGACAGACAAGCCCATTTTCTAGAACGTTTATTTCCCCCAACTCCCAATTTTTAGAATATATTGATATATTAAGTTATTGGCAGGTAAATGAAAATATAAAAATTCAAATTATTCACAGGATATTTTTTCCGTATTTTAGATGAAACTTTATGGGGCTAAACCGTTTAATAAAAAATGGTAATACTGGTTTATTACCCTAATTTCAGGAGGTAATTTTAGCGTGCCGAAAATAGCAAAAAAAGACCCAGGTCCATCTCGCACTATCCGGGAGAGAATGAGCGACGTATTGTATAACCTAACTTTTATCATCCCTATTGCCATCTTTGCATTTTTAATTAGCTGGATATACCTTGGGGGTGGAGGAGGATTTCTTGTAGAAAAAGGATGGAATCCTATTATATTTTCCGGCTTCAACGTTTTAATAGACCTTTTATTAATAGGACTGAACTTAATTTTGGGTATCTTCAGCTTGAAGACACTATGGTTTCTCTATAGAGAAGGGAAAGCTGGCAGGAGTTATTTTACACTTTTAACCGACTCTAAATATAATAAAGTTTTTGAGACAGCCATCATCATCGTTTTATTGGGAGGGTCAGGAACTTTATTTATAATCCTTGCTGTTTCAAGGTTAATGGCAATCCTAATATAAAAAGGCATAAACCTCTTGTGAGAGGCTTATGCCTTTTAGTTGTTACATCTTCTCCGGTGCGGATACTCCAATCAACTCAAGTGCATTCTTCAATGTGATTTGCGCTGTCTTGATCAATGAAAGGCGTGCTATTGTTCTTTCTTTATTCTCCAGATCAAGTACTTTTTCAGCATTGTAGAAGCTGTGGAATACGGATGCCAGCTCGAAAATGTAGTTGGAGATTCGGTGCGGCATGCGCTTCTGGGCTGCTTCGGCAACGGCCAGCGGGAATTCGCCCAGCTTTTTCAGCAGGTCGATTTCCTTCTCGGACTGGATGTGCTTGAAGTCTGCCTCAATGTCAAAAATCAACCCTTGCTCAGCTGCAGAACGCAGGATGCTGTTGATGCGGGCATGTGCATACTGTGCGTAGAACACTGGGTTTTCATTGGACTGGGAAACAGCCAAGTCAAGGTCGAAGTCCATATGAGTGTCAGCGCTTCTCATCGCGAAGAAGTAACGAACTGCATCCAAACCTACTTCATCAATCAGGTCACGCATTGTGACAGCTTTGCCTGTACGCTTGCTCATTTTCATCTTCTCGCCATTCTTGTATAAATGGACGAGCTGGATGATCTCGACTTCAAGCGCATCCCGGCCATAGCCTAAAGCCTCGATTGCTGCCTTCATACGAGGGATGTAACCGTGGTGGTCCGCTCCCCAGATGTTGATCAGCTTTTCAAATCCGCGCTCAAGCTTGTCCTTATGGTAAGCAATATCTGGCAGCAGGTACGTGTATGATCCATCCTGCTTTATCAGCACGCGGTCCTTGTCATCACCAAGCTCTGATGAACGGAACCATGTTGCGCCATCCTCTTCATATATATGGCCATTTGAACGCAGTGCTTCAAGAGCCACATCGATTTTTCCATTTTGGTATAGAGAAGTTTCTGAGTACCAGACATCGAACCTGACACGGAAGTTCTCAAGATCCTGCTTAAGCTTTTCCATTTCATATTTCAAGCCGTACTCACGGAAAGCATCGAAGCGCTCCTGGTCCGGAACATTCACATACTTATCGCCAAATTCTTCAGCGAGGGTTTTCCCGATTCCGATGATATCTGCTCCATGATAGCCATCCTCAGGCATCGGCTTGTCCATGCCGAGCGCCTGGAAGTAGCGAGCCTCAACAGAAAGCGCTAGATTATTGATCTGGTTACCAGCGTCATTGATATAGTATTCACGGGACACATCATATCCAGCCTTGGCAAGAACATTGCACAATGAATCGCCGACAGCCGCGCCACGAGCATGTCCCAGGTGAAGGTCACCGGTAGGGTTGGCAGAAACGAACTCCACCTGGATCTTCTCGCCATTTCCTACATTTGATTCACCATATTTGTCGCCTGCTTCGAGGATTGCCGGAATCAAGTCCGTCAAATAGCTGTTATCCATGTAAAAGTTGATGAATCCTGGTCCTGCGATTTCGATCTTCTCGATGGATGCCTTGCTGTTATCGAAGTTCTCGATCAACTGCTCTGCAATCTGGCGAGGGGCCTTTTTCGCCACGCGCGCAAGCTGCATCGCCATATTCGTAGAGTAATCCCCATGTGCTTTTTCCTTTGGCGTCTCTAAAATAACGGCCGGAATTTGGGCTTCCTCAGCAAGGCCCGCTTTGATGATCGCCTGCTTGATTTCTTCCTTCAGCTTCAATTGAACCTGTTCAACTATATTCATTTGCCTTCCTCCTTATAATTGATCGTTAAATGGTATGTACCTGCATTCGCGCCTTGTATAGCCATATCATACAGCAAGTCCACATGGCCCTCCTGCTTTGTCTCGTTAAAATCCGTGTCGAGCCGCTTCGTGAGCGCCGAGGTCTCGAGCAGACCATATTGGGTTTTATAGTTACCCGGAGTTTTTTTATTCAGCAGAAAATGAAGCCTCATCTTGATCGCGCCGCTGCGCATGATCAGCACTTCGTCCCCTGATATTTTTACCGTAGTATGCACATCTCCTTCCTCCATCACTTCATCATATTGGAGGTACGAGCTGTTCGCCTTTTTATAGTATCGGCCAAAAGTGGTCAATTCAAAAGTTTCCTTCTCTTTGCCACTGTAAATCGCCGTTTTAACCGTCACCTTGACAGGAATCTGATCAGCGGGTTTACTAGACACCGTTAACACGCCCTTTTCTTATCCAGCTTCAGCGCTTTAGCTGTTTTGACCAAGTCGCTAAGCTTTTCTATCTTCATTATAACTTTATAAGTATAAATATTCTCCTTTGAAAGTGCAAGGTTCGCAGGGGAAATGCCATATGAATCTGAGGGAAATTCAAGGGAACACGTAAAGGGTTTTGTCCCCCTCCATATCGGGTATTGATAACCAAGACCTATTAAAGGAGGTGCACCACATGAGAATCGAAGTAAAATGCGAAGTAGAAAACTGTAAATACTGGGCAGAAGGCGATCAATGTGTGGCTGACTCTATCATGGTCGTAGCCAATAGAGGAAATCAGGCAGTAAATGAAAAGGAAACCATTTGTGATACGTTTGAAAAGATGTAAAACCTAAAAACCGGCTGGTCACTTCACAATGTGCCAGCCGGTTTTTACATGTTCTA
Source organism: Mesobacillus sp. LC4 (assembly GCF_053543455.1). NCBI lineage: Bacteria > Bacillati > Bacillota > Bacilli > Caryophanales > Bacillaceae > Mesobacillus > Mesobacillus sp. LC4. The sequence continues at coordinate 203,344 of NZ_JBGCUB010000002.1, read as the reverse complement.
TTAACACCGCGAGTCCTTACAAAGTTCTGTGAAAAATCTAGAAAAAGAGCATTCCAACCGAGATGATAACCCCTGAAACTACTAGCATCAGGACACAGTATCCCATGATGTCTTTCGCCTTCAATCCGGCAATCGCCAATGCTGGCAATGCCCAGAATGGCTGGATCAGGTTGGTCCATGCATCACCCCAGGCAACGGCCATCGCTGTTTTCGGGATGGATACTCCGAGTGTTTGTGCTGCATCCAGCATGACTGGCGCCTGGACCGCCCACTGTCCCCCGCCAGACGGTACAAAGAAGTTGACAAGACCAGCGCTCAGGAATGTGAAGAATGGGAACGTGAATTCATTGGAAATCGATACGAAGCCCTCTGACATGACCGCTGCCAGGCCGGATGCTGTCATCATTCCCATGATTCCCGCATAAAAAGGGAACTGGATGATGATTCCGCTCGCTCCTTTTACCGCATTCACGACAGCCTCAAGGAAACGCTTCGGCGTGCCATGGAACAGGATTCCGAGGAACAAGAACAGGAAGTTGACGATATCCAGATTCAGCTTAAATCCGTTTGTAGCAAAATAGTAAAATAAAAATACAAGGCCTAGAATACCAATCAACAAAGAAATGATTTTGCTGTTTTCCAGTTTTTCCGCAGGTGTCATCGCTCCCTGTTCGATTGCGGCTGCCTGGACATCCGCTTCAAGCAATGCAGGGTCTACAGCGACCGTTTGATCCTTTGATGGCATCATCAGACGGTTAACCAATGGCAATACGAGAAGCATGATTAAGATAATCAGCAGGTTGAACCCGGCAAAAATCGTCTGATCCGTCGGAATGATCCCAATCAGATCCTGAGAAAAATGTCCTTCCGTCGCAATCGTCAAAGGAATCGAACCCGAGATACCGCCGTGCCAGACGATAAACCCTCCGTAAGCGCTTGCAATTAACAGCCTTTAATCGACGTTACTAACTTTTTTGGCCAGCTCCTTCGCGAATAGAGCCCCAATGACCAGACCGAATCCCCAGTTGATCAAGCTTGCAATCATCGATACGACTGTGACAATGATGATGGCCTGGCCAGGAGATTTTGCCAATGAAGCGAGTGACCCCAAGCCCCTTTTAAACACATTGCTGCTCGCGAGGACATGACCTGTTACAAGCACAAGCACCATCTGCATCGAGAAAGTCAGCAAGCTCCAGAAACCGCCACCCCAATGCTGGGCCATCTGATACGGACCGCTATCGGTAAAAATAAGGCCTAATCCAAATACAACAAAAGTTAAGATGATGACAAAAATGAATGGATCAGGCAGATACCGCTGCATAATGCGGTTGAAAAAAGAAACCAATGTTTTCATCCTTTTTACCTCCCTTTTAGTGATTACTTACATAATCATTATATTTTCTATATTATTCTGAATATTCCTTCCTATGAAAGTAACTATTAGTAACAGGTCGTAGTTTTATTCAGAATATGACATAAAATACCACTACTAAAGACCATAGATTGTTTTCATTCCTTTAAAAGATATCAATAAGCGGAGATTTTCCGTTTAATTGCATGCAGGGGCTCGTTTCGGAGGTAAATAAGGGGAGATTTTCCGATTAAGTAAAGAAAAACCTTCTATTATTGGTTTTTTAACGTGCATTGACGGAATCTCTCCGGCTATTTAGTCCTTTTTTAAAAAATTTAAGATTAAGCGGAATTTTTCCGTCTATCACTTCAGGTTTCTTATCCCTGGGACCCAACCGGCCTGGGTCAGTAAAACCAACACGAAAAAGACGTATGCCAATTCATACGTCTTTTTTCATGTGTATTAAAATGGGACCAAGTTTATTTTACAAACCCGAGCAACATTTCACGGATGATTTTGCTAGCGGTGTTTGCAGTCATTTCGGATGTATCATAGATTGGTGCGACCTCGACAAGGTCTGCTCCGACTACGTTCACACCCGAGTTAGCGATAGCATGGATCGATGCAAGAAGCTCCTTGGAAGTGATTCCTCCCGCGTCGACTGTTCCTGTTCCAGGTGCATGTGCAGGATCAAGAACGTCAATGTCGATCGTGACATAAACCGGACGGCCAGCAAGCGTCGGCAATACTTCCTTCAAAGGTTCAAGGACTTCAAACTTGGAAATATGCATGCCCACTTCCTTTGCCCACTCAAATTCTTCCTTCATGCCGGAACGGATTCCAAATGAGTAAACATTTTTCGGTCCAATGTGTTCAGCAATCTTGCGGATTGGCGTTGAATGTGACAGCGGTTCGCCTTCATAGTTCTCACGCAGATCTGTATGCGCATCAAAGTGGATGATGGCAAGGCCTTCGTATTTTTTTGCAAATGCCTTCATGACTGGCCAGGACACTAGATGTTCCCCGCCCATTCCAAGCGGAAATTTGTCTTCAGCCAACAACTTGTCCACGTATTCCTCGATCAAATCAAGACTTTTTTGGGCATTGCCGAATGGCAGCGGAATATCCCCTGCATCGAAATAGTTCAGGTCAGCCATCTCGCGATCAAGGTACGGGCTGTACTCCTCAAGGCCGATTGATACTTCGCGAATGCGGGTAGGGCCGAAACGTGAACCAGGACGGTAGCTGACGGTCCAGTCCATAGGCATACCATAAAGTACTGCCTTGCTCTCTTCAAAATTAGAATGGCTGCCGATAAACACATTCCCAGAATAAGCTTCATCAAAACGCATTCCAAACACCTCTTTCAACAGAAATTTTTCACAATAAAACGGCCCCCGGATTGACCGGGAAGCCTAATGAATATCCGAATTATTTTACAAGGTCGCCAACGAATTTAGGCAATACGAAAGCGGCTTTGTGAAGTTCTTTCGTGTAGTACTTCGTTTCGATATCGTGGAAGCGTTCTTCGCTCACTTCAAGCGGGTCATGCTTCTTTGAACCTAAAGTGAATGCCCACATTCCGCTTGGGTATGTTGGGATGTTCGCGATGTAAAGGCGTGTGATCGGGAAGATTTCCTTCACATCCTTCTGTACATTGCGGATAAGGTCAGCCTTGAACCATGGGTTGTCAGACTGCGCAACAAAGATTCCGTCTTCTTTCAATGCTTTTGAAATTCCTGCGTAGAAACCTTTTGTGAACAGGTTCACTGCCGGGCCGACTGGCTCAGTTGAATCAACCATGATGACATCATACTGGTTGTCGCTTTCCGCGATATGCATGAAGCCGTCGCCAACCTGGACATCCACACGTGGATCCTCAAGCTTGCCTGCGATTTCAGGCAGGTACTTCTTAGAGTACTCAATTACCTTTCCATCGATATCAACAAGAGTCGCCTTTTTCACGCTAGGGTGCTTAAGGACTTCACGGATTACGCCTCCGTCTCCGCCACCTACAACCAATACATGCTCAGGGTTTGGGTGCGTGAATAATGGAATATGTGCAACCATCTCGTGGTAAACGAACTCATCTTTAACAGAAGTCATGACCATGTCGTCAAGAAGAAGCATATTGCCCCACTCTTCTGTTTCCACCATATCAAGCTTCTGGAATTCTGTCTGTTCTGTATGTAGCGTCTTGTTCACTTTCATTGTGATACCAAAGTTTTCTGTCTGCTTTTCTGTAAACCAAAGACCCATTTTTTCTTCCTTCCTTTCGGCAAAAAAATTTTCCGTCATGTTGCGGCGAATTTTCATGGCGAGCAGCTCTACTGGCTGTCCAAACTTTTATATGAACCAAGCATTGCGCTTACATTTATTTCTTATGTTTCCCCAACATCACGAATACAAACATCAGAAAAAGTATAGTTGAATCTAGCAAAAATGCAAGCAAAAATTTAATTATCTTTCATTCTATGTTTAAAAGCTGCTGTTTTTTTTCATACTAATACTATCTATCTTTTTGAGGGGGAAAGCAGTATGGAACTGATGACTGACCAGCGGTTTCGCAAAACAATCAAATATTTGCGTGCTTTGATCTTTTTCGGGCTTGCAGGGGTTGCGCTGGCGACAATACTCTATTTTTCCCTGATTGGCTATGCGAAACTGCAGGGACCGCCTCCTCTGGCTGTGCCGCAATCAACCTTGTTTTTTTCAGATGATGGAACGGTGATCGGTGAGAGTCACTCCGGCCAGAAGCGCTATTGGGTGGCACTCAAGGATATCTCCCCTCATTTGATCAATGCCACGATTTCAATAGAGGACAGAACCTTTTTTACCCATAATGGGTTTGATTATAAGCGGATTGCCGGCGCAGCGCTTGCTGACTTGAAGGCGATGGCCAAGGTTCAGGGTGCGAGCACGATCACTCAGCAGTACGCAAGGAATCTTTACCTCGAACATGACAAGACATGGAAACGAAAGGCGACTGAAGCACTTTATACATTGCGTCTTGAGATGAACTATTCCAAGGATGATATTCTCGAAGGGTATCTGAATACGATTTATTATGGCAATGGTGCATACGGTGTCCAGGCAGCGAGCCGTTATTATTTTGGCAAAGACGCGAAGGATTTATCCCTGGCGGAAGCTTCCATGCTGGCAGGAATCCCAAAAGGTCCAAGCATTTATTCCCCTTTTGCTTCCATGGAAAAAGCAAAGCAGCGGCAGCGGACGATTTTAAATACGATGGAGACAAATGGATATATCACCGAACTTGCTTCACAAAAAGCGAGCATAGAAAAATTGAAGCTTCTTGGAGAACATCAGCATTCCCGGATTGGTACGGCTCCTTACTTCCAGGACACTGTACAGAATGCGCTTAGAAATGCATTGAATTTTGATGACCGGACCATTTCACTCGGCGGGTTGAGAGTGTATACGACACTTAATCTGGATCAACAGGAAATCGCGGAAAAGTCGATTGATAAAATGATTGCTTCCGATTCAGAAATCCAGACTGGCTTTGTGGCGATGAACCCGAAGAATGGGCATGTAATGGCACTTGTGGGCGGCAGGAATTATGAGGAGAGCCCGTTCAACCGTGCGGTACAGGCTGTCAGGCAGCCAGGATCCACGATGAAACCGATCCTGTATTACGCAGCACTTGAAAATGGATTCACTCCATCTTCCACCATGAAAAGCCAGCTGACGACGTTCATGTTCGATGATGGGCGCTCAGAATATACGCCGCACAATTTTAACAACAAATACGCGGAAGACGATATTACGATGGCACAGGCCTTGGCGTTGTCGGATAATGTTTATGCCGTAAAAACCCATCTGTTCCTGGGTGAGGAAACGCTGGTTGAAACGGCGAAACGCTTCGGAATCAAATCGGAGATGGACAAGGTTCCCTCACTTGCGCTCGGAACCTCAGGTGTCAGGGTGATAGATATGGCAAATGCCTACAGTATTCTGGCGAATGGCGGCAAAAAAGTAGAACCAGTACTCATTAAAAAGGTCGAAAATCATAAGGGTGAAGTGATATACGAATATAAGGCTGAAAAAGCTGAGGTTTTGAAGCCGGAACTTGCCTCTGTGATGACACATATGCTGACAGGGATTTTTGATAAAAAGCTCAATGGATATTCTTCTGTCACAGGAAGCACGCTGATTAAAAAAATGACCAGGCCCTATGCGGCGAAGTCAGGGACGACCGAAACAGACAGCTGGATGATTGGCTATTCCCCACAGCTCGTTTCCGCAGTATGGACAGGTTATGATAAAGGAAAGCCTATTGAATTGACTGTCGAAAAATCCTACGCAAAAAACATTTGGCTCGATTTTATGGAAAAAGCCCTTGATGATGAGCCTGTTAAAAAATTCAAGGCAGCAAAAGGAACTGTTTCTGTCTTTGTTGACCCTGCCAGTGGCAAGCTCGCTTCGGAAGGTTGTCCTGTGAAAAGGCAGACTTTGTTCGCTGCAGGAACAGAGCCTACTGAATACTGTACAGACCATTTGGACCATGAGGAACAGAAAGAAGAGAAGCCTAAGAAGGATAAGGAAAAGAAACCTTGGTACAAGCGGATTTTTGGATTATAAAGCACCAATAATTATCTCACTATAATAAGAAGAAAAAAGAAAAACCCCGGAAGCAAGCCTCCGGGGTTTTTCTCGTCCTAGCATAAAATGTGTTTTACGCTGTTATCAGTTTACTTTTTTTATTCCATTTGAGCAAGCCAGATATTGTCATTGGCTATTAAATGTCACAATTTAGACAAATAATTAGGAGAATTATCCAAATATATTAATTGGCCAGTAAGTCTGATTTCAGTTTCTCTTCAGATCGTTCCCACATTCCGGAATCATGTTTTTTCAGGAAATCAGAAAGGATGTGTTTTGATTTTTCATCCATATGGTCGACGATAATATGACGCTTGATCGACTTATCGAGACGGTTCACATGCTCTGGCAGCGATTTATAGCCGCGGCGGATTTCGCGATTGACGGTCATTTCGCAGGCTGTGACACCAGCGTAATAAGGTCCCTCTTCCTTCCTGTCAATGGTCACCCAGACGACCCAGTAAAGCTTTGCGTCCGGTACCTCATTACGGTCTGGCAGGAATTTGATTCCTTTCTCGACAGCACTGCGTGCGTGCATTGCGCCTACCTCAACAGAAGCCTCGCCTGCGTCGACGTCCACGATGACCGGAGAAACATTATCAAGTGTGAGAACACCTTTTCCGAAACCCTTATGGCCGTCCATCGGGTCATTTTTGATAATATTGAATCCAATATTCTTCTTGCCCTTGTTTTCTTCCATGTTGGAAACCTCCTTAAAATAAATCAGAAAAATAGATTGTATATTCCATCCGTCACAGCCGGTATCAAGTATTGGAATAGCGGCTGGATTGTATATCGGTCAAGGGGCGTGATGACTAGAATCAGGAAGATGATCGATCCATACGCCTCGTATTGGGTCATTTTCGCCCTGATATCTGCTGGTGCCAGATCCTCGATGATCCGGTAGCCATCAAGCGGCGGGAACGGCAATAAATTGAAGACGAACAGCATCGCATTCAGCCCGATAAAGATATTGAGGAAGTCCAGGAAAAACTCCGGAACCCCAGGCGCCAATCCAAGCATGACAAATATGTACCAAATCGCAAATGCCAGGAAGACGAGAATTAGATTGCTTACTGGCCCGGCAACCGATACGAGCACTCCGGCCAGCCTTGGATTTTTAAACATGAATCGATTGACTGGTACCGGCCTTGCCCAGCCGAATCCAGCGATGAAAATTAAAATGGTCCCCAGCGGATCCAAATGTTTGACCGGATTCAGAGTCAACCGTCCCTGTCTCTGGGCAGTCGGGTCGCCAAACTTATACGCCACCCAGGCATGCGCGAATTCATGGACCGCGAAAGCAATCATCAACGCGGCAGCCACATACGGAATTTCCTCTAACGAATAGGGTAAGCTCACATTCCATTCCCCTTTTTTGTGTCTTTTCCTTAAAGTATAACTCATTCTGGTTTGAATGTGAAAAAGACAATCTCCCACTGGACTTGCGAAATTCCGCGAATTATGGAAAACTCAATTTAGATTGTTCTATCAACCATTTCAAGGAGGCAATCCATATGCCATACGTAACAGTTAAAATGATTGAAGGCCGCACAGAAGACCAAAAGAAGGCACTAGTTGAAAAAGTAACTGACGCTGTCAGCGAAACAACTGGCGCACCAAAAGAAAAAGTCGTCGTGTTCATTGAGGAAATGTCAAAGAATCACTATGCTGTAGCAGGTAAGCGATTGAGTGACGAATAGAATGGACACAAAGCTCAGAGGAATCTGGGCTTTTTTCTTTTTTGTTACCAGTTTACTTGAGACTTACCTTTTCACGGGTACATGTTTCGTCTTCTTGTGACCGTGATTCTCGATTCCCTCTTTCACGGGCACATGTTTCGTCTTCTTGTGACCGTGATCCCTCGATTTCCTCTTTCACGGGCACATGTTTCCCTTTCTTGTGACCGTGATTCTCGATTTCCTCTTTTCACGGGCACATGTTTCGTCTTCTTGTGACCGCGATTCTCGATTTTCTCTTTTCACGGGCACATGTTTCCCCTTCTTGTGACCGTGATTCCTCGATTTCCTCTTTCACGGGCACATGTTTCCCCTTCTTGTGACCGTGCTCACTCGATTTCCTTTTTCACGGGCACATGTTTCCCCTTCTTGTGCCCGTGATTCTCGATTTCCTCTTTTCACGGGCACATGTTTCCCCTTCTTGTGCCCGTGCTCCCTCGATTTCCTCTTTCACGGGCACATGTTTCGTCTTCTTGTGACCGTGAACCCTCGATTTCCTCTTTCATGGGCACATGTTTCCCTTTCTTGTGACCGTGAACCCTCGATTTCCTCTTTCACGGGCACATGTTTCCCTTTCTTGTGACCGTGATCCCTCGATTTCCTCTTTCACGGGCACATGTTTCCCTTTCTTGTGACCGTGAACCCTCGATTTCCTCTTTCACGGGCACATGTTTCGCCTTCTAAAAAAAAATCGAGCACAGAACCCGAAAAAAAGGTTCCATACTCGATTCATAATTTTTATGCCAACAATTGCCTTGACTTAGTTTTCAAACTGGCGATATATGCGTATGCTTCATCGATTTCTTCGTCCGTGTATTTCTGGCTCTTTTTCACGGTCTGGATTTTTTCCCGGACCTCGTCTTCTGGCAAGTTATCAAAATACAAAACAGTTGAAACGAGTTCAAGGAATCTTGCATTCTGGTCGTTGATGTCGGTCAGACAGTCACCTAAGCATGGCATCTCGACGCTGTTTTCACCGAGGAATTCCTGGCCTGCTGCTGTCAGGGTGTAGCGGTATTGATAGTAGCCGCCTTTCTTTTCCTTCACTTCATCCAGGAATCCCATATTGCAAAGCTCTTCCACTCGCAGTGTCAGCTCTTCTGAATATGGTCCGTAAAAATGAAACTGGAATCGTTCCTGAAAAGGGAATTCCATCTTTTTGGCGATATAGATCATTTTCTGCAGCTTTTTCCTGCCGATGACCTCTCCGGAAACTGAAATGGCATGTATGATTTTAGCGTGGTCTTTTAACAAAACGCGTCAACTCCTGTATCAAATGGTCCCATTGTCTAAGTTCAACTCAAGAATCTGTGCAATCTGTTCAATCTCAGGGCGAGTTTTTTCCTTCTCCAGGAAATCGGAAGGATAATATAGTTTATGGTCTGTCCGCCTTTTACCGGAAATGGCGTCGACAATCTCTGACTCACGCGATAGCTCGCGGATTTCCCCGTTTTTCTTCAGCAGGTGAATGGGAAGGCGTTCCTCCTCTTCACCCGGTCGGTAAAAATCGTATGGCAGGTCAGATGATGAATCCACAACCAGGTAATATTCAGGATCAAGACCCGCCTGCTCGAATAACACCGAAAGCTTCGCCAGTTTCTTGTATTCTTTAGCAGGGTCGAACTCGACATATTTAAAGAGATTTCGGTTATTGAAACGGCGGCACAAATCGCTCAGGATCTGGTCCTCTTCTTCTTCCCATATCTGAAAATAGTAGAGGAAGACAGCTTCATCTAATTTTAAGTAGTCTTGCAGTGTCATACGATCCTCAAAAATAGAGTAAAAATGGTGCGGTTTATGTTTAAAAGTGTAGTTTTGCTCATGAAGGTGTTTGGCACGGTGCAGGATTTTCGTCAGGATGACCTCAGCACTTCTTGTCACTGGATGGAAATAAACCTGCCAATACATCTGGTAGCGGCTCATTATGTAGTCCTCGACAGCATGCATCCCACTCTGCTTGATGACAACCTGGTCCTCGCGCGGGCGCATGACGCGCAAAATCCGTTCCATATCAAAATGTCCGTAGCTGACTCCGGTAAAATAGGCATCCCTCTGCAGGTAATCCATCCGGTCAGCGTCAATCTGGCTCGAAATCAGGCTGATGACAAGCTTGTTTTCATACGTTTTTTCAATAACCTCAGCGACCTTTTTCGGAAAGTCCGACGCGACTCGTGACAGCACCTGATTCACTTCGGTATCGCCAAGGATGATTTCCCTTGTAAAATCCTCATGGTCAAGGTCGAATACCTTCTCGAATGAATGCGAGAACGGCCCATGGCCAAGGTCATGGAGCAAAGCTGCACATAAGGAAAGCAGTCTTTCTCCTTCATTCCACTCAGGACGGGATGCAAATGCATTGTCCACAATCCGGCGCGTAATTTCATAGACGCCTAATGAATGGTTGAAACGGCTATGTTCCGCTCCGTGGAAGGTCAGGTATGTGGTGCCGAGCTGCTTGATCCTTCTCAAGCGCTGGAACTCCTTCGTCCCGATCAAATCCCAGATCACCCGGTCACGGACATGGACATACCGGTGTACTGGATCTTTGAAAACTTTTTCTTCAAGTAATTTTTCTTCCGAATATCCCATCGTTCCCCTTCTTCCTGATTAGCTTGTTTTTATTATAGCTTGTTTCGTTCGTCAATTCATCTCGATTTTCTGCAAATTTTTACAAAAATTGCATATTCATGTTACATACAAAATATTCTTTTATAAGTTGAACTAGAAAGTTTACTTTTCATTTCGCTCCAGGTGCTTCGCTTTCCGCGGGCGGCCTGGGAGCCTCCTCGGCGCAAGCGCCTGTGGGGTCTCCCACTGACCTTTCATCCCGCAGGAGTCTACGCACCTTCCGCTTCATTCAATGGGAAATTCTTAAGTTCAACTTATATACTACCTTTAATTCCAACATTCATGGATTTATAAACAAGATTGTAGTTTGCCAGTTTCCCTGGAAAAAAAATCACCTCTAAACGGTGGTTTAAAGGTGATTTATCTATTTATATAAGGAAAAAGTTTATTTAAGCTTCTTCTGCACTTTTTCCATGAGCTCTTCCTCAGACAGTGCTGCAACTGGCCGGTTGTTCACGAATGCGAATGTTTTTTTCCTGCCTGGCCCGCAATATGACTGGCAGCCGATGTCGACAGTCGCTTCAGAATCCAGTTGTTTCAGCTTCGGAATCAATGTTTTAAGGTTTACGGCCTGACAATCGTCGCAAACACGGAATTCGTTTGCCATATAGGACAACCCTTTCTATAAATACTGTCCAGCTCAAGCGCCAGCCATTGAAATCCCCTGCAAAATCAGGAAATCCTGTCTCTGAAAATGGCGCCTCTGCTTTTCGTTTTAGACTAAAGGGTATTTTACCTCTTATTTAAAATGAATGCAAGCTGTTGAACAGGTCCATTTGCTTATCTATTTAATTGAAAAACACGTATTTTACGCGAAAAATCTACTATCCTTCCATTTTACGATGTATAAGCTTTCCAATTTCAGGACAAGATTGAAATATAAGTTTCAATAGTTGACCAAAGTAAAAGGGAGTTGAAGAAAATGAAGACACGCCAGGATGCCTGGACGGAAGAGAATGATTTATTGCTAGCTGAAACCGTACTGAGACATGTGAGAGAAGGCAGCACACAATTGAACGCATTTGAAGAGGTGGGCGACAAGCTTGATCGTACATCAGCCGCCTGTGGATTCCGCTGGAACGCAGTCGTGAGGCATAACTATGAAAAAGCATTGCAGCTTGCAAAAAAGCAGCGAAAACAGAGACAGAGAATCCTAGGAAAAGATCAAGGCGGCAAAAAGAAACTGCTATACAATCCTCCGGTGCCTACGCTGGATGAAAGTTTGACAGGTTCCCTCCAAGAAACGGAACAGCCTGAAACTCAACCAACCTTCGACCTGTCCATGCTTGAGCAGGATGACAAGCAAATTGACGCCGCACTCATGGCTGAAATGCAAGATTTAGTGAACAAGAATCAGGAACAAAAGGATTACTCTACGGAAGCGGCAGCGGAAATGGCCGAAGTGCCTGTCCAGGAGCCACAGCCAAGAGTAACCCAGACGGTACAATCAGTACCTGCCCGGCATACTGTTCCGCCAACTGGCCTGACAATGGGACATGTCATCGCCTATCTGCAGAGCCTGAGTGGTTCATCGCTTCAGGTAGATATTTATAAGAGCGAGAATGAAAGATTGAAGCGTGAAATCAATAGTTTAAGAAAGCATAATGAAGAACTTCAGCAGAAAATAAATAGGCTGGAAGAAAATACGAACACGATGCAAGAAGATTACGAAACTCTGATGAAAATAATGAACCGCGCCAGGAAGCTGGCTCTGTTTGAAGAAGAAGAGCGTCCGGCAACGAAGTTCAAGATGGACCGCAACGGCAATCTCGAAAAAGTCGCTGAATAGAATTCTAGTTACTAAATAGATAGATGGTAGATGGAGAAGGAAAGTTGGTAACAGCCCCCTCTTATACTCCTTATAAAAGGAGCCTAAAAAAGCCGGAAAACATTGGTTTCCGGCTTTTGTGCTTTTTATAGATTCATCTGCCTATTCCCGTGGCTCAAGAAACTTCTCATTCCGCTCGATTACCCGATTGTAGTAGTGGTCGAATAGCTCAATCTCATGGCTGTCCAGATAGCCTGATACCAGTTCATTGCTGTTTGCGTTAAGAAATTTCAAAAACCGCATCATTACATCCTGGATCGTCATTTGAACTCCGAATAATTCGGATAGCGACGCCATGACTTCCGGCTGGACATCCGGATAGATGAATTTGGTCTGTTCCCCTTTTTTAGAGATATTATAGAATTCACGGATCAGTTGAGCCCTCTGGCTTCCGCTCCCCGTCACGCAAAGATAGATCTGCACGGCGACCCCTTTTTTCAGACGGCGCTGCGAGATTCCGGCAAATTTTTTCCCATCAATGCTTAAATCATAGCTTCCCGGACAATAGGAAGCGGAAATTTCCCTTGCTTCTATTTCTTTATTAAAATCAGCAAACAATTCCTTGATCAATAACCACATAGCATCATAGCCGCGGTTGATATCGATTCCTTTTTCCTTCTCAGGCAAGATCAGTGATAGATTCAGGACCCCTTCATCGAGCACAACGGCAAGTCCCCCAGAGTTGCGAACAATATATTGATAGCCCTGCGCTTTAAGATAATCCAGTCCTTCCTGAAGGTGTGGGAGACGTGTATCCTGGATTCCGAGGACAACTGTGTCATGGTGCACCCATGCTCTTGCCGTAGCCGAGGACAGGCCTGCGCCAACCGATTCACACAATGTATCATCAGTCCCGAACGACTGAAGAGCATGAAAGTGTGCACCCAGCACGGACTGATCGATCAATCTCCACTTATCCTGACGCAATAAATTAAGCGCCTCATCCATCGTGATTTCCTCTTTTCTTTCTGTAGCTTAGTCGTTGATATTATAGCATATAGGGCTGTTCAGCTACATGGTTGTGCAATGGCTCTGTAAAATTAGACTGTTGATTTTCGTTCCAGGCGCTTCGCTTTCCGCGGGGCTGGCGCTGAGCCTCCTCGTCGCTTCGCTCCTGCGGGGTCTCATCTGACCAGCTGAGCCCGCAGGACATTGAGTTACTTCCTCGAACCTGCCCACGCACGATGAAAATGCGTTAGCATTTTCGGAGGAGTCTACGCGCCTTCCACTACAATCAACAGGGTTTAATAACAAGATTGAGCTATTACAGAGCCTATTAAAAAACCGATCGAAAAAATTCCGACCGGCCGAGAAATTCATTATTTTTACTTACTAAGTGCCTGTGCTGCTGTGATCAATGCCAGCTTGTACACGTCTTCTTCGCTGCAGCCGCGGGACAGGTCGTTTACCGGACGGTTTAATCCCTGGAGAATCGGCCCTACTGCTTCGAATCCGCCTAGGCGCTGAGCGATTTTATAGCCGATATTGCCTGCTTCAAGGCTAGGAAATACGAAAACATTCGCATTGCCCATGATGACTGAATCCGGAGCTTTCTTTTCCGCAACGGATGGAACGAATGCCGCGTCGAATTGGAACTCGCCATCAACGATCAACAATGGGTCACGAAGCTTGGCTTCTTCGACTGCTTTTGATACTCTTTCCGTCTCAGGAGATACAGCTGAGCCTTTTGTAGAAAAGCTTAGCATTGCCACGCGCGGCTCGACGTCGAACATTCTTGCTGTCTTCGCACTTTCTACCGCGATTTCAGCAAGGTCCTGGCTGTCAGGCGCGATATTGATCGCACAGTCAGCGAATACATACTTCTCATCTTCACGTACCATGATAAAGACACCAGAAGTCTTGCGCACGCCTTCCTTCGTCTTGATGATCTGCAATGCAGGCCTTACTGTGTCCGCAGTGGAATGTGCTGCTCCGCTTACAAGACCGTCTGCTTTGTTTGAATACACAAGCATCGTGCCGAAGTAGTTTTCATCCAGCAGAATTTTGCGCGCTTGCTCTTCGGTTGCTTTTCCTTTACGTCTTTCCACAAATGCAGCGACAAGCTCATCCATCATCGCGAAGTTGGCAGGGTCGTAAATTTCTGCTGCCTCCAGCGATACATCCATGTCAGCTGCCTTCGCCTGGATCTGTTCAATATTCCCTACTAAAATTGGTGTTAGTACTCCGTCTGCAGCCAGTCTTCCCGCTGCTGCCAGAATCCGTTCGTCGAGGCCTTCCGGAAACACGATCCGTAAATTTTGTCCGCTTAATTTGGCTTTTAAGCCTTCAAATAAATCACTCATACTGACTCCTCCTTTAATCTATACCTCTAGCATACTTTACCAGCATTAAAATTCAAGAATGTTACCGTTTACACCCACGAAGTCTTTTTATTGAAAATTTTCAAGCATGTATTCCTGCCCCTTTTACTATTTGCAATCTTTAACAAAATATCCTTTTTCCGCTCAGTATAAACAAACGGGTTTTATAAACATGACGAATGGAGAAACTATGATATGATATTGGTATATTGATGATTTATAGGAGTGATATAAAATGACTGAAGCAGCACAGACTTTGGATGGCTGGTATTCCCTTCATGACTTCCGTACCGTCGATTGGACAACATGGAAGATGCTTCCGGCAGAAGAGCGCCAGGAGATTATCCAGGAATTCCTTGGCCTAGTCGAAAAATGGAATAAAACACAGGCAGAAAAACAGGGAAGCCATGCCCTTTATACAATCGTTGGGCAAAAAGCAGATTTCATGATGATGATTCTGCGCCCTACTATGGAAGAATTGAATGAGATCGAAACAGAATTCAACAAGTCCAGACTTGCTGAATACACGATTCCTGCTCATTCCTATGTATCTGTTGTCGAGTTGAGCAACTATCTGCCAGCAGGCGAAGATCCATACCAGAACCCGCAAATTCTTGCACGCCTTTACCCTGAGCTGCCAAAGGCGAAGTATGTTTGCTTCTATCCAATGGACAAGCGCCGGCAGGGCGAAGACAACTGGTACATGCTTCCTATGGAAGACCGTCGCAATATGATGCGCAGCCACGGCATGATTGGCCGCCAGTATGCTGGAAAAGTAAAACAGATCATCACCGGTTCCGTAGGCTTCGACGATTATGAGTGGGGCGTAACATTGTTCGCGGACGATGTCCTTCAATTCAAAAAGCTTGTATACGAAATGCGTTTTGACGAAGTGAGCGCGCGCTACGGCGAATTCGGTTCATTCTTCGTAGGAAACCTGCTTGAAGAAGACAAAGTAGCCACATTCTTGAACGTATAAAACAGACAAACCTAATCCCCAGGCCTCGGCCTGGGGATTTTTTTATATTTTTGAGTCACTTATTGGTCCTGAAAAGAATTTTCGTTCAAAAATGTTCGAGTCATAAAATCAAGCTTCCTTCATATGTATTGAATAGTGAGGATTCATTTTACTTGTACTCCATCCTGAACGCTCAACTTCACCACTTACATAAATAGGTGAATTTGAAGGAAAGGAAAAAATACCTTTAAGGAGGCTACACAATGACTCAATACAATAATCCATATTATAACTACAGAACCTACCCGCAAATGTACCAGCCGTATAGCGGCACCGATGAGAAACAAACCACTCAAGGCCAGATGGGACAGATGGCTCAAATGGGACAAATGGGTCAGGCAGGATTCCCACAGGCAACCACCTTCCCTGCCCAGTCCGGCGGAGCCATGCCAGGTATGCCGGGCGGCGCTGTGCCAGGCGCAGTAGCAGGTGCTCAAATACCGGGAATGTTGCCAATTGAAGCATCCTATATTGAAAACATCCTTCGCCTGAATAAAGGCAAACTCGCTACTGTCTATGCGACATTTGAAAACAACACTGAATGGAACGCAAAGATTTTCCAGGGTATCATTGAAGCTGCGGGAAGGGATCATCTGATTCTAAGTGATCCGCAAACAGGAAAACGAGTTTTGCTGCCGATGATTTACCTCGATTACGTCACGTTTGATGAAGAAATTGAATATGATTATCCATTTGGCGGCGGAGCAGGTTTGACTGCTTATCCACCACGTTAACTTAAAACCCATTTTTTCTAAAACGGCTTCGGCCGTTTTTTCTTATTCTAAGCCCTCAGTGCCTTGACAACATTACACTTGAAAAATAAACTTTAAATACCTAATTTTTCTAATTATGAATCCGGGGGAATAGTATGGTTTCAAATGACAGCAATATTAAACTAGTAGTAGCCGGCTTGCTTCTTGGTATCCTGATGGCAGCAATGGACAATACGATTGTGGCGACTGCAATGGGGACCATTGTTTCAGATCTTGGTGACTTCGATAAGTTTGTGTGGGTCACCTCAGCTTATATGGTTACTGTGATGGCTGGAATGCCGATCTTCGGGAAACTGTCAGATATGTATGGAAGGAAACGATTTTACATATTTGGATTGCTTGTATTTTTAATTGGCTCAGCACTTTGCGGCATCGCTGAAACGATGGTGCAGCTCAGCATCTACCGGGCCATTCAGGGTATTGGCGGCGGAGCGTTGATGCCGATTGCCTTCACGATTGTCTTTGATATTTTCCCGCCTGAGAAACGCGGGAAAATGACCGGCCTGCTTGGTGCTGTTTTCGGAACATCAAGTGTCCTTGGACCTTTGCTTGGTGCCTACATTACTGACTGGTTCAGCTGGTATTGGGTATTTTATATCAATGTCCCCATTGGCATAGTATCTCTATTCTTTATTGTGAAGTATTATCATGAGTCCACTCAGCATTCTAAGCAAAAGATTGACTGGGCAGGTGCCTTTACACTGGTTGTAGCGGTTGTCAGTTTAATGTTTGCTCTTGAACTGGGAGGAAAAGAATTCGACTGGGGTTCTTTTCAAATTATTGGCTTGTTTACAAGCTTTGCTCTATTCTTCTTGATTTTTATTTTTGCTGAAAGAAAAGCTGAAGAGCCAATCATTTCTTTTTGGATGTTTAAACGCCGTCTATTTGCGACATCGCAAGTTCTGGCATTCCTTTACGGAGCTACGTTTATCATTCTCGCAGTCTATATCCCTATATTTGTCCAGGCCGTTTATGGGGGTTCAGCGAAGTCTGCCGGGTTGGTCTTGACGCCTATGATGCTTGGGTCTGTTGCGGGAAGTGCTGTTGGCGGGATTTTTCAGACCAAAACCAGCTATCGCAATCTTATGTTCCTGTCTGTTATCGCCTACTTTACAGGAATGCTTATGCTGAGCATGATTTCTCCTGAAACATCAAGATTCATTCTGACATTTTTCATGATATTAGTGGGATTTGGAATGGGATTTTCTTTCTCGCTCCTCCCTACCGCTTCCATACACAATCTTGACCCGCGACACCGAGGATCAGCAAATTCAACTAACTCATTCCTGCGCTCGCTTGGAATGACGCTAGGCATAACCATATTTGGCACCATCCAAAATAATGCTTTCATGGATAAGCTACAAAACGCTTTCAAGGGAATGGGTGGCGGTCAAGGTAATCAACTGCCAGCAGATCCGCAGCAATTGTTTCAGTCTGGACAGCGTTCCCAAATTCCAGAATTCGTTCTTGATAAAATTGTCGCGGCCATGTCTGCTTCCATCACCCATATTTTTGCACTAGCATTGATACCGATTGCCATTTCGGCAGTTGCAGTCTTCCTGATGGGAAAAGAACGAGTTGAAATCAATAAAACGATTGTCAAAGAATCATAATAAACATATTTAAAGAGCATGCCAGCAGCATGCTCTTATTTTTATAAATATTTCACAGCCGCAATCATTAATAATACCCATGCTGCAAGGAAGGATACTCCTCCAAGCGGAGTGATGGCTCCTAGGATGCTGATTTTTGTGACGCTCAAAACGTACAGGCTGCCGGAGAATAACACGATTCCAATCAGCATCAGCCAGCCGGACCAGGATAGAAGTGCGCTAGCCGGAAGCTTCCCTAAAAGGACTCCAATGATCAATAACCCAGTTGCATGAAACATCTGATAGGTTACACCTGTTTTCCATGTTTCTAAATATTTTGGCTCGACCTTGCCTTCTAGTCCATGTGCTCCAAATGCTCCAAGCCCGACTGCCAGGAAGGCATTGATGGCTCCAATCAATATAAATAGTTTCATCATATCCACCTCTTAAAATTAGAAATCGAAGAGCGAGTCTCCGTTTGCGTTATCTTCCATTTCCAGCTTCTTTGGCTGTGGAATCATGGATGACTGCTGATTGACCGGGATCTGCTGCTGAGGAATGATTGGCTGTGGTGGTACATATTGCTGCGCTGCCTGTTTCGCAGGTGCCGCAACCCCTCTGCTATTCTCCGGCGGCTCATCAAGGACCAGCTCGCAAAGCGTTTTGATCGAATGAATCCTTTCCCTCTGCATTGCCTCGGATTCCGCAGCTTTTGCCCTTTTTAATTCCTCTTCCATTTTCAATAGTAATTTTTGCATTGAAATGTTCATCGACTCACCTCCATAGGGCGTTATATATGTATATCCTTTGCCTTATTCAATGTTTGTACCGTTCCATTCTACAACAAATCACCTGTTTTTTCGACTTTAGGAAAGTAGTTGATCGCAAACTTTGTTGCTTTGAGTTTTACTTTCGCGTAGAAACATGTAAGTTCCACGTGGAACATGTCGATATGCGGGAAAAGCGTTAGCTGCAAAACAAAGAACTCTGGTTTTCCAGAGTTCTCAACCTTACAGTTTTTCAATCTGCCAGTCAATCTCTTGTTCACCCTGCTCTCTCAGCAGTTCGTTCACTTTGGAAAAGGGTTTGCTGCCGAAGAAGCCTCTCCTTGCTGACAGCGGGCTGGGATGGACGGACATGATGATTTTATGTTTTTCTTCGTCAATTAATTTTAATTTGCTTTGAGCTGGTTTGCCCCAGAGGATGAAAATTACTGGCTTCTCGCGCTCGTTCAACAGAGTGATTACTTGATCGGTAAAATGTTCCCAGCCTTTTCCCCTATGTGAATTCGCTTCCCCGTCTCTTACTGTAAGGACTGTATTTAATAGAAGCACACCCTGGTCTGCCCATTTTTTCAAATAACCATGGTCAGGAATCTCACAGCCAAGGTCAGCATTCAGTTCTTTAAAAATATTTCGAAGCGAAGGCGGGATTTTAACACCTGGTTTTACCGAAAAGCTCAGGCCATGTGCCTGGCCTTGTCCATGGTATGGATCCTGCCCGAGAATCACGACTTTTACATCATCATAATCGGTGAACCTCAAAGCATTAAAGATATCCTCTTTTTCCGGATAGACTGTCCTTGTTTGATATTCTTCTAGTAAAAATTCTCTTAAATCCAGATAATAGGCCTTTTCGAATTCTTCCGCCAACAGCGGCTCCCAACTTTTATTCAAAAGTACGATTGTAACCAGCTCCTTTTTCATTTCTATCAAACTACCCGTTTTCGAAATGATTATGTGAACTATTCCCAGTAGGTTTAGTAAATCCTACAGCGGTTATATATATAGTGTAGACGCGGAAAGCTAAAAAAGCTTCCCAAAACTAGTATAGGTAAAAAAATTTTAAGGAGGAAGATATGATGATGAAAGTAGAAGTAGTAGAAAACGGAGTACAAGCCACAGAAAAAATCAACTCACTTGAAGCTGCCGGCTTTGGCAAAGAAAACATTTATATATTTGCGCACGATGAAGACCGCAGCGAGCACTTGACTGACGCTACTGAAACGGGCGGCATGGGATTCAAGGAGCAAGGTTTCTTTGATTCTATCGGAAATATGTTCAAGTCCCGCGGCGACGAGCTTCGCAATAAGTTCGAATCTCTTGGCCTTTCAAAACAAGAGGCTGAGCAGTATGAAATGGAACTGGATAAAGGCCGACTCGTTCTGGTTGCTTCTGATGAAAAATAAGCAAACTTGAACGCAATATCATAACCGATCCATAGTGATCGTTTATATAGAAACCCCCTGCTGATTTGGCAGGGGGTTTGCGCATGTATAAAGAATCACCCGAAAAACCTTTGATAGAGGCTTCTTGCCTGGGCTAAATCCTTTGTTCCATGTATAAGGGCACGGCCGTCCTGGAAAATAACCATTCTGTTGTCAACCATGTCGACGGAGACTAAATATGGATTCCCTTTGACCTGATAGCCTAAATCCCTCATTTTTTCAGCTGTTTCCTGCAGATTGAGCTCCTGCTGTTTTGGAGGCCTGATTTGAACCGTATCCCGTCCGCATAAGACTGTTGTCTTGGTCATGTTCTCGATGTCCAAATAAGGATATTCAGGTTGTTCGCCGCAACTCAGGCATCCCGGGTCCTTCGCCTTGGACATTTTCATGCTGGTGTATTGGTTCCGCCATAAATCAAAGCTGACAAATGACGTGCGCACTGCATCCCAGTCTTCAACGAGGATTTTCAGCGCTTCTGCTCCCTGATGGGCAATGACCATCTGTACAGCCGGTCCGATAATGCCTCCTGTATCACAAGTCATCCCCTGAAGCGGAACGGTTTTCAGCAAACAGTTCAGACATGGTGTTTTACCTGGAATGATGGAAAAACTCATGCCAAAGCTGCCAACGCAGGCACCATAAATCCAGGGAATTTGGTATTTTTGCGAGATATCGTTAATCGCCATTCGTGTTTCAAAATTATCGGTGGCATCGATGATCAGATCGACTCCATCGACAAGCTCGGCCAGTTTTTCAGGAGTGGCATCGGCGATATACGCATTGATTTTGACGTCAGAGTTGATCGCTCTGAGCCTTTTTTCCGCCGCCGCAGCTTTTGGAAGCTTCTCGGCAACATCTTCCTCTGTATATAATTGCTGTCGCTGCAGATTGCTTGCTTCTACATAATCACGGTCCACAATCGTCAGTCGGCCAACACCTGCCCTGACCAAAAGCTCCGCATTGCCTGAGCCAAGTGCTCCAGCACCAATCATCAGCACATGCTTACTGCAGATTTTTTCCTGCCCGGCCTTGCCAATTGGAGGAAATAAAGTCTGGCGTGAATATCTTTCTGACATAGGTGTAACCCTCCTTGTAAGAAAAGCGCGAGCGCCTTGGTTAGACCCGACAAGCACTGGAGGGCCTGGCAGTGAAGTCGTTCTTTGACTTCATTGACAGGACCGAAGCGTCTCGAGGGGCTAGGCGCTGGAGCTAGACACTAATCAGAGTTTATAACTTCACTTATAAAATAAGAAAAGCGCAAACGCCCTGATTCCATTGAATATAAGTCAACGGAACGGGGCGCTGTAATATGCTATAACTGATCAGCCGCCAGATACAGGCGGAATGAAGGCGATTGTATCTCCTTCTTTAATGACTTCATCATTGGACGAAAATTCTTCATTTATGGCTGTCATTGAAGTATCAAGCTTTTGGATGCCATACTTTTCAGCTACCAATTCTTTCAGCTCAGCAACTGTCTTGCCCGCTGCTTCTATTTCCACTGATTCATGGCCTGCTTCGTCTCGTAAATGGGCAAAGAATAAAATTTTATTCATTGAGATCCTTCTCCTCCGGTTTCCCTGTCGGATATGGGACAGTTTCTAGTTGATTGCCAATCCATTCTTCCCCGTCTTCCCAATGCTCTTTTTTCCAGATTGGGACGATTTCCTTGATGCGCTCGATGGCATAACGGTTCGCTTCATAGGCATCGTTTCGGTGTGGCGTGGACACGGCGATCACCACAGCGATATCCGTGATGTCTAGTTTTCCGACGCGGTGCGTAATCGCCACCTCGGCACCGTTCCAGCGTTCCTGGATTTCCGTGCCGATTTGCTCCAGCTTCTTCACCGCCATCGGTTCATATGCTTCATATATAAGGTAAAGGGTTTTTTTGCCCTTTGTCAATTCACGGACAGTGCCAATGAAAGTAGTGATGGCTCCCGCTTCACGCTGGACCACTTTATCAATGACAGATTGAACGTTGATTGGATCTTTCGCTATTTCATAATTCATCAAAATCACCTCAATAAACTGATCCGGTTCAGGATTTTAATTTGGATACGGACACTTTCACCGGTTTCTGACTCCTGTTTGTCCTTTAGAGCCCTTCTATCGGACATTTTCACCGGATTCCTCCTCCGATTTATCCCTTAGAGCTCAAATATCTAAAAATAAACTGGCTCTGGATTCTCGACGACTGCGTAGCCGCCGATCTTCGCGACTTCAGCTTTGAAGGCTTCAGATTGGATCACCGACCTTAACCAGATACCCTTTTCGCTTTCGAAAAATGCCTTTGTCATGAGTAAATCGTAATTTTCATCAGCTACCGGGATGAAGTCGAGCCCCATAGCGCGCGCGGCCGGGAAGATGCCGAGGCCTGCTGCATTGTCATTCCCTTTCACTTCAGCGGCGACACTCAGGTGCGAGAACATCTCGCGGTCATAACCGTTCACTTCGTCTGCTGACAAGCCTGCTTCTTTTAACAATAAATCGAATAATATCCGAGTGCCTGCGCCCTTTTGCCTGTTGGCATAATCTATGCCCTTTCCGGCAATGTCACTGACGTTCTCGATACCCAGCGGATTGCCTTTTGGAAGCAGCCAGCCCTGGGTTCTTTTTAAAAATGGATAAAGGACTGCGTCTTGCCCGGCAAGGAATTTCCTTACGTAGGTAACATTATATTCCTTTGTTTCCGGGTCTAGCAAATGAATGCCCGCTACATGGGCTTCCCCTTTTCTGATTGCCATCAAACCGGCCATGCTGCCAACATGGGAAGAAACAATTTTCATGTCGGTACGTTGCTTTTTGAGCTGGGAGGATAGCAAATCAATCGTCAGGTCATGACTGCCGCTGAAGACGATCGCGTTCTTGATCTCTTCGACAGGCCTGTATAGCTCGACCTCGACAATGTCTCCTTGTTCGTATCCTAGCTCCTCAGGCGGCACAACGAGCAAGCCGTCCGCACGTACTAGCGACATCGTGACGCCCGCTGCGCGTGTCAGCGGATTGGCGACAAATTGTCCATCCACATAGCCGATATTCATTCGGACAAAGTCCTCCGCCCCCATTGTGGAGACGATCCTGCGGCCAAGCTTTACCTGTAGCTTTGGCCTTTCCGGTTCTGATATCCCTAAATATTTGCATACAAGTGGCCTGACAAACCACTCAAGCGCCATGTAGGCAGATACTGGATATCCTGGTACACCAACGACTACCTTATCTTTAATTTTCCCAAGGATGACTGGCTTACCCGGCCGTGTTGCGACACCATGGGTAAAAACAGTGCCAAGTTCCTCAAGTATATGGACTGTATAATCCTTTGAGCCAGCGGATGAACCAGCATTGATAACGACGATATCCGACGTCTCTACTGCATTCAGGAGCGCTTCCCTGATTTTTTCCGGCTCATCCTTCACGATTGGATGAAGGTAGGGATTGCCTCCCCAATCTTCTACATAGTTGCTGAAAACCGTTCCATTGAACTCAATGATCCGGCCTGATGACAGAGATGCATCTGCGCTGACCAGCTCGTTTCCGGTAGGGATGATCGTCACCAGCGGCTTTTTGACGACGGGTATCTCGGTAACCTGTGCTGCAAGAAGTGCCCCGAGGTCAGCAGGACGCAGTCGATGTCCCTGGGTGAACAGCATTTCCTCCTGGACGATATCCTCTCCAATCGGGCGGATATGCTGCCATGGTGTGGCCGGTTCGATGATTTCGATCGTCTCATCATCAATGACCTGGATGTTCTCCACCATGATCACGGCATTATATTGAGGTGGAATCGCGTTCCCAGTATCAACGTAAACGAACTGCTCATCCTTTTTCAAATGAAGCGGGCGCTGTTCATGGGCTTCGTACGTATCTTCAGCATTCACGGCAATGCCGTCCATCGCGGATGCATGGTAAAAAGGCATCGAGACATTGGCGAAAACAGGTTCCGCAGTAATTCGTCCAAGTGCAGCGGCAGCCGGGATCCATTCTTTTTCTTGAGGCAGGTCGAACGCGTCCAGCACTTCATTCCTCGCTTGTTCGCGCGGCTTGTCTTCAAGATAAATTTTTCGGTTATAGCGTATTTTATCCATGATGCGGCTCCCCCTATCTCGTCAAAATAACTGGAACGTATTCGCCTTGAGAAATTCCTTCTTTCTCGGAAACAATCTCGACGATTCCATCGCTTTTTACCAATGTCGTAATCAGGCCCGACTTGCCTATGATCGGCTCGGCCCACCATTCGCCATCCTTCTCCTCGAGTCTTACCCTGATGTAATCAGACCTTCCTGGTGAAGAGGCAATATTTTTCACAATCCTTGCAAAAACCCGTTCAGGCTTATGCTCGATTTTTTCACCCTTCAGCCTTTTGAAAACCCTTTCGCCAAAAAGCTTAAAAATGATCATCGCAGATGCTGGATGGCCCGGCAGTCCGATGACCGGCTTTCCGTCAGCGACAGCAAGGATTGTCGGCTTCCCTGGCTTAATGGAAATTCCATGGACAAAGACGCCCGGATCTCCAAGGGACTGGATGACCTCAGTTGTATAATCCTTTGTTCCAACAGAGCTTCCTCCGGATAAAATCAGGCAATCAGCCTGTTCATACAATTCGCGGGCTTTCTTTGCGAACTCCTCATAGTCATCGCGTGTAATCCCGCCATATATGAGGTCAATATCCCACTCATTGACCAGGCCCTTAACGGTCAGGTAATTGATATCGCGAATCTGTCCTGTTTCAAGTGTTTTTGTTTCAAAAAGAACGATTTCGTCCCCTGAAGAAAGGTACGCAGCCTTCAGTTTTCGGTAGACTTTCACCTCTGAAATACCAAGTGCCGCCAGGGCTCCAAGCTCCTGCGGCCGCAATCTTGTCCCTTCAGATAAGAGGACTTCGCCTGCCCTGATGTCCTCGCCCTGCCTGATGACATTCTCTCCCGGTGCGATTTGCTTATACGTATTCAACAGTCCGCCGATTTCCTCGCAGTGCTCGATCATCAGTACGCTGTCACTGCCTGGCGGAAGCATTCCGCCTGTCGGTACGTAGATTGCCTCTCCCCTGCCTACCGGCTTTACCGCTTCCTCG
Organism: Mesobacillus sp. LC4; assembly: GCF_053543455.1. NCBI lineage: Bacteria > Bacillati > Bacillota > Bacilli > Caryophanales > Bacillaceae > Mesobacillus > Mesobacillus sp. LC4. The sequence goes on along the minus strand of NZ_JBGCUB010000002.1, from coordinate 178,170 downwards.
CCCATATGGACTTCGCCGGCTACATTCAAGAAGCCTGGCATCGATTCGGATGAACCATATGTGTCACGGGCGATGACGGCATAGCCATCGACGGTCGAGCGGTCAAAACCAGGTACATTCTCTTCCGCAGTGACATCCTCTGCCAGGATGTAATGAAGCGCCTCATCAAGCGGACGGGTTTCGGTTTCCGTGATCTTGCCGATCTTCTCCTCAATTAACGCAAAGGTCTCCTCAACACTTTTCACTTTGAAAAATTGCATGATGACTTACTCCCTTTCTAGCACCTGAAAACTATTCTCCGGACTCCGCCCATTTCCTTGCACTTTCATACTCTTCTGGATGATTCATATTGAAAAAGACACGATCAAGGCTGCCCTCGAAATAAAGCTGGAGATCTGCCTCATCAAGAAAGCGGACATTCAGGTTTTCAAGCATATGCCTGATTCTCAGATTCCCATCTTCAATGCAAGTCTGTGCTTCTCGTGCGACCCGTTTTTGATAGGCTGCAAAAAGCGGATGCTGTCTGCCATCGCTAATCGGCACGACCGCATCATGGTGTTTAAGCACTTTTACCAGGCTTGAGGCAAGCTCAGCCGATACAAATGGCATATCGCATGCTACAACGAAATTCTCCTCATAGTCTGATGCCTCAAGTCCTGCATGGATTCCCGCAAGGGGCCCGGAACCCGGATATTGGTCTGTAACTGTTTTGATATTTAGAAACTGATAGGTTTCAGGATCATTCGTTACTAGAATTATATCATCAAATACGTGCTGTAACTCATCCTTAATTCTTTCAATATTCGTTTTTTCCCGAAATTTCAGGAGAGCTTTGTTACTTCCCATCCTGCTAGATTTGCCGCCTGATAAAATGATCGCTCCAGCTTTCATCCTACAGCACCTTCTTTTAGTTTGTCTGTTTTGTTTCGCCAGCAGATTTGTACCCATGCTCCTGGGCTACAAAGTCCAGATGGATGGTGTTCAAGTCGAGCATTGCTGGTGTTGGCTTTACAATATATTGTCTTGTGTCTATTACTTTAGTATATCCTTTGCATTCTTCACAAATCTGGATCTGTGCGGCTGATTCGCCTTCGATTGTCAGGATTTTCACTGTTTCATGATCGTTATTCCCGCAATGTGAACAAGCTACCCGGCGGTCATTCCAGTGAGCCGAACAACGCGGGCAATGCAGGACCTTCTTTCCTTCGCCTTCAAGCTGTGCGAGGCGGACTGGCTCACCGCACACAGGGCAACCGGCACCGTGCACACCGTGTTGGATTTCATCCTGGACCTTAACCGCAGTCAGCTGTAGATACGGACGAAGCACAGTTTCTGCCACAAATTGCGGAATCCAGCCATCCAAATTGTTTTCTTCAGCAAAACTAGCAAAGTAAATATAATTAAAAGCAAATGCTTCATCGATCCATCTTTTAGCTGTCTCTTCATCCAATAGGCTTTTTATAGATTGCATCGAAGTTTCTATCTCTGGTTGATACTTCGATAAAAGCACTCCTATATCCTCTATCCACTGTAAGAATAGGGAAATATCAAAATCAATAGCCGCTAATGCAGTGACAGGCACTCCTGCCTCCATTGCTGCTTTATCAAGGTTTGGCCGGACACAGTCAGGATCCAGGGAAGTCTTCCATTGCTCCTGCAATTGAATGATATCCTTCTGCAATTTCTGGTACTCTTTTGAGACAACGGACTTTTTCATTGCTGCAGCCCCTCTTTCACTCTATTATTCTAAATTTTGAAGGGAATGGAGCCCCTTTCAGGCCAACCATTCCCTCTATTAATGTTTTACGCGCCTTTTTTCTTGTTCTTGTTTTTATCAAGATCAGGGAAATTCCCCTTCTTGACTTCTTCTTCATACCATTCTGTATAGTGGTCCTTCGCCCATTCAGCAGGTACCTCACCTGTAATGACGCCAGTGTATCCTGGTCTTGAGTTTTTGTGGATGACACTAAGATAGATATGGCCGACTACTACGGCGATTGCCAGACCGAAACCGACGTTATGAGCTACATATGCCCATTGGACGACTGCTTTCGGGAAAAGATCCGGGAACCACATTGGGAAGCCTGAACCGATGATCAGGATCGCTGTAAGGATCTGGATGATTGAGTTGATTTTTTCACCAGCGTTAAAGAACGTTTGTTTCACATGCTTGAACTTAAAGCCAAATAGCTCTTTGACGAACTCAGTGAAAAACTGCAAATCTCTCTTTTTCCAAGTTATGAGCTCTTTTCCCCAGCGAAGGAATCCCTTAGGATCCATGATCAGCCAGATGAAAGTAGGCGTGATGAACGCGATCGCGAAAATCCTGTGAAGCAGGCGCGCTCCTTCTGGTCCGCCAAGTACTGGATAAAGCCAGTCAAACCACTCTGTATACATTGGCAGGGCCGTGATATAGAGGGCAAAGAATGAAAGTGCGTTCACAGCATGTGCGATTACAAAGCCTTTCGAAAATCGCTTTACCTTAACACCTGAATACTGCGTATTACTCATGGCTGCCACCTCCATCTTCTTCATGGCCTTTTCCTTCTTTATTGAATAACTTGTTGGAAACGAATGCACCTACAAGCGCCATGCTTGTCGCTCCAAGCATCATCTTGCCGATTGGCTGTGCATAGTCCTTCCAGACAACAGCTGAAGTTGGAACCTTTGGCTTTTCAGGCAGTCCATAGACAGAAGGTTTTTCAGCCAGTACATAAACGGTATGCGTACCGCCGACTCCTTCTGGATTGTAAATCATCGCATTCGGATACTTATCCTTGATTTCACTCAGACGCTTTTCAGCCTTCTTCAGCATTTCTTCTTTTGTGCCGAATTCCATTGCGTCTGTATGGCAGGTAGTGACACAAGCTGGCTGCATGCCTTCCTCAAGACGATCGACGCACATTGTGCATTTCTGTGCCTTCTTGTATTCCTTACCGTTCTTGTCTTTGTAAGTCGCCAGCTGGACAACATCGAATGGGCAGTTCTGCACGCAGTAGCCGCAGCCGACACATTTATCCGTGTTGACATCCACTGTTCCGAAATCTGTGTAATGCATGGCATCTTCCGGGCAAACCTTTACGCATGCTGCTTCTGAGCAGTGGAAGCATGAAGAATGGCGGAAAAGATAGTCCAGATTCCCTTTAGAATCCTCATGCTCGATGAAGGACAGCACATTCCATGTATTCGCAGTGACATTTGCGTGGGACTGCATACTGCCCAGGAAGTCCTGCGGCTCTGCCGGGAGGTCATTCCAGTTTTTGCACGCTACCATACAGGCACGGCAGCCATCACATTTGGTCACATCAACAAATTTTACATATTCCGCCTTCGCCATTAGTCAGCCCTCCTTATATCACAGAGGAATGCCTTATATTCAGGAATCGTCGTATTCGCATCCCCGATATGAGGTGTCAAGCGGTTTGCTGTTCCCCCTGTTGCGTATCCTTTGTAGCCAAAGTGCCAAGGCATGCCGACCTGGTGTACTTTCTTGCCGTCCATCATATGAGGCTTGAAGCGCTTCGTCACCATTGCATATGCCTCGATTTCACCACGAGCGGATGAAACAATGATCTTATCCTTGTTTTTGATGCCTTTTTCCTTTGCAAGTTCTTCGCTCATTTCAACAAACATGTGAGCAACCAGCTCTGACAGCCATTCCTGGTTACGAGTCATGGAGCCAGACTGCCAATGTTCAGTCACCCTGTATGTCGTACCGACAATTGGGTACTTGTCATTCTTGCCTTTAAGGTTGAATTCGCCATCGAAAATCGCGATAGCCGGGTTGATTTCACGGCTTGAAAAAGCATTCTTGACTGGGCTTTCAAATGGTTCATAGTGCTCTGGGAATGGACCGTCATTCAATGTTGGCGCAAACACTCCTCCTGCACCGCCATTGATCATGATGAACGGACTGGTTCCGCCTGGTTCGGATGGTGACAATACCGGCTTAAAGTCAGGAACGTCATGGCCGACCCATTTTTTCTGGACTGTATCCCACCAGATCACCGCTTTATCCTTGCTCCATGGCTTTCCACTTGGGTCCGCGGATGCACGGTTGTACAAGATACGACGGTTTGCAGGCCATGCGAATGCCCAGTTCAGGTAATTGCCGCCGCCAGTGTCCTTATTGTCACGGTTTTTCGCGCGGTTCTTTCCGTCTTCAGGATAGAAACCAGAATAAATCCAGTTTCCGCTGCTTGTCGTACCGTCATCTTTCAAGTCACCGAATGTTTTCAACAGCTGGCCAGTCTTAAGGTCGTATCCGTTGATTTCTTTGCACACTAAGTCGATATCCGGGTGGTGACCGTCACCATAGTTCCAGTCAATGGCATTGATTGATTTCGCAGCTGGTGAACCCTCATTCTTATACATGCCTTTTATTTTCTGCATCAGCACATGGATGATTTCAAGGTCTGCCAATGATTCCCCTTTAGGATCGATCGCTTTCCAGCGGTACTGCATCCAGCGTGATGAGTTGGACACACTTCCTTCTTTTTCGTATGATCCAGCTGCTGGAAGCAGGAATACCTCAGTGTTGATCTTCGATGGGTCACTGCCCGCTTCTTTTTGCCAGAATGCGGATGTTTCTGTTTCCCATAAATCGACTGCAACCATCCATTTTAGGTTTGCAAGAGCTTCCTGTTCCTTTCCTGCGTTCGGACCGCCTACCACAGGGTTGGTACCAAAGAGGAAAGCACCCTCTAGCTCACCTTTGTACATCGCATTGAACAGATTGATATGCGAGTAATTCTTATTTCCTTTTGGCAGGTACTGATAGCAGAATTCATTTTCCTTCGTCGCGTTCGGACCGTACCATGCCTTCAGCAAGCTTGTAAGGAATTTCGGCTTATTGCTCCAATAGCCGCCAGACGGTGTTTCTTTTTTGTTGTAGCCTTCAAGAGTTGCATGCTCTGGAATTGCTGTCGGAGAACCGATATATCCTGGAAGCAAGTGGTACAATAGCGCGAAATCCGTTGATCCCTGTACATTGGATTCGCCGCGCATCGCATTGATGCCGCCGCCAGGAAGGCCAATATTTCCTAATAAAAGCTGGATAATACCGAATGCACGGACGTTCTGTGTTCCAACTGTATGCTGCGTTGTTCCCATCGCGTACATGATGGTTCCGGATTTGCCAGGCTTTCCTGTTGAACAGAACTCCTTGCATACCCTCACATAATCATCTTTAGGTGTTCCTGTTACTGAAATGACAGTGTCTACATCATAGCGAGAGTAATGTTTTTTCAATAACTGGAATACTGAACGAGGGTGCTGAAGGCTTTTATCTTTGAGTGGATTTCCTTCCTCATCCGTTTCGAATGACCATTTTGTCTTATCATATTTGCGTGTGGCTTCATCATATCCACTGAATAGGCCATCATTAAAATCGAAATCTTCCTTCACGATATAGGAAGCATTTGTATATTCAGCAACATACTCCTTGTGGAACAAATTGTTCTCAATCGCATAGTTGATCATTCCGCCCATGAAAGCAATATCCGTTCCTGAACGAAGCGAAGCATAAACGTCAGCCTTTGATGATGTCCTCGTGAAACGAGGGTCGACAGAGATGATTTTGCCGCCTTTTTCTTTCGCTTTTGTTAACCATCTAAAAGAAATTGGATGATTCTCGGCAGGATTCCCGCCCATGATCAATGCACAATCGGTATTTTGCAGATCGCTCCAATGGTTTGTCATTGCTCCACGCCCTACTGTAGGTGCCAGACCGGCAACCGTAGAACTGTGTCATATTCGTGCCTGGTGTTCGAGATAAACGACGCCAAGCCCTCTCATCATTTTCGCAAGCAGATAGGTCTCTTCATTATCAAGAGCTGCTCCGCCTAAGCTCGCAATGGCTTCGGTTTTATTGACAAACATGCCATTTTCTTTTTCAATGAATGTTTTGTCGCGTGTTTCCTTTGTGCGTTTCGCAATTGTGTCATACATCCAGTCCCAGCTTTTTTCTTCCCATTTGTTGCTGCCAGGAGCACGGTATAGTGGTTTTGTCAATCGTTTTTCAGATGTGTAGACTTGTCTGATCGTCGTACCTTTACTGCAAAGTGTACCTTCGTTCACTGGGCTATCCGGATCCCCTTCCGTATAAACCACAGTATTGTCCTTTGTGTGTACCAAGATGCCGCATCCTACACCGCAGAATGCACAAATGGTTGGTGTTACAGTAGCTTTGGCAATCTTGAATTCTTTTGTTTTAGCGTGGACCTCTTTTTCGTTAAAGCCCAACTCGACAACCGCCAGGGTAGCCGCAGTGGCTCCTGACAGCTTCAAGAACTGCCGGCGATTCAGGTTGATTTCAACCATTTCTCTCTCTCCTTCCCAATAGTTGCTTAGAACATCCCTAATCCCACAGGTGTTGTCAATTCAGTACTTGCTGGGCTTCCCCCCTTTCAAGTAAATCCTCAGAGGCAGCCGGAGGGTTCAGGTCATCATTGATCCTCTTGGCAGATGTATAGACAGTCGCCATTTTTCCCCGCAAGTAGCCAACGACTTCAATGTTGAGAAAGCGTGCCAGCTGGATGGCCTGCTTTGTGGCCGCAGTTCGTGAGCCAATGACGGCAAAACCAAATTTTGCAGCTTTTGAGAGCATTTCATATGAAACCCTTCCGGTCGTCAAAAGGACAAGCCGGTCAGGCTGCAAACGCTTTCGAATTGCGTGGCCAATAATCTTATCGACGGCATTATGCCTGCCGATATCCTCCCTGACCTCGATGCTTCCATCCTCAAGGATGATACAGGCACCGTGCATGCCGCCTGTTTCCAGGTACAGCGGCGAATTTTGCGCGAATTCCGCGCGTTTTTTCAACAAATATGTCAGCGAATAAGTTTCATCGGAATTCACTTTATTGAACTTCTTGACATCCGTCATCGAAAAGAAGGTCACTCCCCGGCCGCAGCCTGCAGTATAATGCTTCTTTTTCGAAAACATCTGCTCCGGATCAAAAGAATTGCATAATGCTACATCCAATGTGCCGGTCTTTTCATTGAATTGGACGCTGACAACATCCTCCGGCCCATCAATCAAACCTTCTGAAAAAAGGTAGCCATATACCCAGTCTTCCAAATCCTGATTTGTCAGCTGGAATACGGCTATTTCATATCCATTCAGCTTCAGGCTGATCGGATATTCTTCAGGACAGCCTTTCTTGATCATGTTCTTCACCCCTTATCTGGTACTTCATCTGCGGGCTCCGCTGCGACTAACGACTTCTTCCCCCATCATTTGTGCGATGGGATGAAAGACTGTTATGAATCTTGCAAGCTGCTATTGTGCTCTCTTGTGAAACTAAGAACCTTATATAAAAAACATTCCACTATGCAAAAAGTGATAATACCCCTATGCCTTTAATGTACTGGAAATCTGCTGGTTGTAACCGTTTCAATTGTTACAAAAATATAGATGAAAATTGTCTATTTTTTAAACAAACTCTTAATTTGAGATTTTTTATTTACGAAAAATGTTTAGTGGGTCAATTTTCACATAGTCAACTGTAAATCAATTTATTTTTTCCCTCAGTAACTTTCATCACGTCAATGCCATAATGCCACAAATTCGTCAAAAGTTAATTTTAACCATATAATCAGCTGTCAAAATCAATTCTTTGTCTAAATCTATAGAATTGGTATAATCATAAGAAAGTGATGAAGGTGAAGGCTTGTCCTGACAAGGCATTCGCCATTCTTAAAATGGAGGTAGTTTTGATGAGTTTGAAAAAGGTGTTAACAATCGCAGGTTCCGATACAAGCGGCGGCGCTGGCATCCAGGCTGACCTTAAGACCTTTCAGGAACTGGGCGTTTATGGAATGACTGCTCTTACAACGGTTGTGACTATGGATCCTAAAAATCACTGGCATCATGAAGTTTTCCCACAGCCAGTTGAGCTTGTAGAAAAGCAGCTTGAAACGATCCTTTCCGTTGGAATAGATGCAATGAAGACAGGGATGCTCGGAACGGTTGAAATCATTGAGCTGGCTGCACGCAAAATCGATGAACATAAGTTGGACAGGGTGGTTATCGATCCTGTTATGGTATGTAAAGGAGAAGACGAAGTGCTCATGCCTGAAAACACAGATGCCATGAGAGAATTGCTGCTTCCAAGAGCGACAGTTGTCACTCCGAACCTATTCGAAGCATGGCAGCTGGCACAAACCGGTCCAATCCGCTCAATCGACGACATGAAGGAAGCTGCAGTAAAAATCCATGACCTAGGCGCGAAGAACGTTATGATCAAGGGCGGAAACAAGCTGAACCACGAAAAAGCAGTAGACCTGCTTTACGATGGAAAAGACTTCAGACTTTTCGAATCTGAAAAAGTCGAAACAAGCTACACGCACGGCGCAGGCTGCACATTCGCTTCTGCCATCACTGCACAGCTGGCAAAAGGCAAAACAGTACCTGAAGCATTGGAAGTCGCGAAAGGATTCATCACAGAAGCAATCAAGCACGGCTTCAGATTGAATGAATATGTAGGACCAACCGCACACCTCGCTTACAACAAGTACGCAGGCGGCAACCGCGGGGAATAGAAAAGCGCAAGCGCCTTGGTCTGCCCCGACAAGCGCTGGAGGGCCGACCAGTGAAGTCGCTCTTTGACTTCATTGGGCGGACCGAAATCGAAAAGTATAGCCGATTGCCCAGAAACGCAGAAACTGGAGACTCCGACAAAGAAGCGCTTTTTGCTTCTGCCGACGGAGTTGAAGTTTCGGAGTTTCTAGGAGGCGACACTAGACAAGCGACTCGAGCTGCTCAAAGCTAACGCTTCTCGCAAGATACTCGAAGAGGTAACTCGGGATGAAAACTGGCTAGGCGCTGTAGCTGGACACTAGTCTAAGTGTGAATTTTTCATTTAATATATAGCTAATCTAAAACAAAAAGAGGCTGTCTTCGGAGCTCATCATTTTGAGCTTCCGACAGCCTCTTTTACTGTTAATGAATGATTTGTCTACTAGAACCTTCTAATGGACACTTTTCTCCGAATTCCTCTCGGTTTTGTCCGATAGAGCTCTTCTAACGGACACTTTTCCAGAGATTCTCCGCGGTTTTGTCCGATAGAGTTCTTCTAACGGACACTTTTCCAGAGATTCTACGTGTTTTTGTCCGATAGAGTCCTTCTAACGGACATTTTTCTCGAGATTCTACGCGGTTTTGTCCGATAGAGCCCTCCTAACGGACACTTCTCTAGAAATTCCTTATGAGATATGTCCGTTAACTATTATATCTTCCGATTAATGCGAAGAACGCGATCAGCCATATAACTATGGAAGAACCATTCTCCTGAGGCGATTAATACTGATGCAAAAAGCGCTGCGAACACAATGCCATCGGTTTGTTCAAACAACATCAATCCAATTCCCCAAATCACGAGAAACGAAAGAGCCAAATCGGCTAGAGATGCGGTAAGGTTGCTTGTTTTCGGGAGAATGAACAAGTCACCAGCGAGATATGAAATCGCCCCAAGTACGAGAGTGATGACAAGGATATCCCCTATCCCGGCAAAACTCCCCAATAATAGAAGAAGAACAGCAAATGTCATGATGCCTTTTATCAAAAGTGCCTTTGCGTGATTCATAGGCTCCCTCCTTTTCCCTCACTATTTCCATTTACTTTCCTGATTAAACACTTCCTGTAAAATCAATGTTGATGATAATTATCAAAAACCAAACGTAAGTTTCGAGCGTACATTTCGCTTTTAGAAGGATTTTTTAGTAATATAGATATTATTGATTTTTATAAGATAAGTGTAAGCACTTTAGCCAAGGCGCTGAAACTGGACATTTTTCATAGAAGGCCATTCATTCGGCTAATATAAACTGAAAAACATCAAAGCCCTGGAAGGAGGAACAAAGATGGATCCGGTGATTTTATCAGAAGTCCAGGAAGCCCTGGATCGTTTTAAAGACAAGGAAGTCTATGTACACCTAGAAACGACAAATGGTGCGTACGCATCCCATAATAATGAATCATTCTTCTCCTCAGGCGCGTACATCCGCAATGCGAAGCTAATCTATGAACGCGCAAAGATTACTGGGGATGGTCCTTTCCGTACAGGATTGAAGATCCCTTTTGGCTGGGTTTATGCGGAAGGAATCACACACTTCGAAATTGATGATAAAGGAAGGCTGCTGCTTGCCGGCCATGACTTTAACGGAAAGCTGGCTGTCGCCCTTGAAATAAGCGAAACGCCGTTCGAATAAGAGGTTTGAAAGGCCTTACTGGAAGGAGAGATTTTACAATGGAAAAAGAGAGGCAAGTACTTGTTATCTTCCCTCATCCCGATGATGAGGCATTCGGTGTTTCCGGCACAATCGCATCCCATATTAACATGGGAACGCCTGTCACTTACGCCTGTTTGACACTTGGCCAGATGGGACGGAATATGGGGAATCCGCCATTCGCTAACCGGGAAACCCTCCCGGCAATCCGTAAAAAAGAATTGAAGGACGCTGCTCGCGCGATGGGGATCAATGACCTGCGCATGCTTGGATTCCGTGACAAAACAGTTGAGTTCGAAGATGAGAACAAGCTGACTAACCTCATGTCTTCATTGATCACAGAGTTGAATCCTTCACTCGTCATCACCTTCTACCCTGGCTACTCCGTCCACCCGGACCACGAGGCGACAGGTGCAGCCGTCGTGCGTGCTGTGGAAAAAATCCCTGAAGCAGACAGGCCGAAACTGCATTGCGTTGCATTCTCGCGCAATTGTGTAGAAGAGCTCGGGGAACCAGATATCGTGCATAATATCAGCGCTGTCGCCGACATCAAACTTGATGCGATCCGTGCACACCGCTCCCAGACTGAACTGATGCTCGAGGAAATGGCTGACAAACTGAAGGAAAAGGATTCACAAACAATAGCATGGCTCAATAATGAACGCTTCTGGACCTATAAGTTTTCATGATGTACCCCACCTTTTAAAGGTGGTTTTTTATTTGCGCTTGTAGACCCCCTCAATCATCAAGCCTTTTACGAACACCACTTCATTTGCAGATTCACCCTTAATACTCCAAACAGATTCTTTAAATCCAAAAAACCTGCTGTTATCTGTTTTGCCAATCAATTTATCAATCTCAAAATTTCTTTCTCCATTCAGATAAAACTGATTATGAGTGTCATACCCAGTGTGGAATTCTTTATTGTTATAAACCAGGGTGCCACCTTCTTTAGTAGTATACACATTTAAATTTGCATCATAGATGAAAAGGATACTGACCAATAGCAATGGAGCCAGAATCAACAATAATCTTTTCTTCACTTTAAACAAACAATCACTTCCTGCATCACACTGTTTTTTAAAGATATTCATAGACAAATTCAACTAATACCCCATAAAAACCTTTTTTACGTTTCATTTTCTATACCCATCTCTTTGTTTCTTATGCTCCCTTCTTCTGATCATGAATATTGAGCTCTTCAAAATTTAGACACATCCTGTTCAAATACCTTTCACAATTCCCCTCTTGTAATGTGAACTGCATCACACTTTTCACCCCTCATCCCCATGTACGATGTTAATGAAATCATTCAATAAGGGGGTAATGAAGTCCATGCAAAAAGCTTTAATCAGTTTTATCATAAGTGCCCTGATTGGCCTCGGACTCGGTTACGTTGCATTCGCTGTTGTTGGCGGCAGTAATGAAACAGCCACTAATGAAACCGCTTCCGAAAAGCCGGAGGAATCAAAGCCTGCGGATGACATCAAAGAAGAGAAGAAGGATGATCAGTCGTCTGCTGAAACAGTTTCTGCAGACAAAAACATTTTACAATCCAAAGGCTGCCTAAGCTGCCACTCCGTATCTTCCTTGAATTTGACAGGCGGAGCGACTGGACCTGACTTATCAAAGGCATTTGAAAATGTTGAAGGAAAGCACGGCAAACCGATTGATCAGTTCTTAAAAGAGCCTACATCAGCGGTCATGTCAGGAGTTATTGGTGGAAATCCACTAACAGAACAAGAGATTTCTGAAGTAGTCAAACTTTTAGAAGAAGCTTCTAAAAAATAATTAAGGTGGTGCAAGGTTGATGAAAAAATGGTTACCAATTGCCTCGGGACTTGCAACCGGGCTCCTGGCTGCAACAGTTTTCTTCGCTGATTTTTCTCCTGGGAATCCAGGCCAGGCGATCGCGGACAACAGCAAAAACAAGACGAATGCTGAAAAGGTATACGTGCCGTTCGGTGAAAAGGATGAATACTACTTATTTGCATCAGGCGGACACTCAGGACAGATGTTTATTTATGGCGTGCCATCCATGAGGCATATCAGGACAGTACCGGTATTCAGCCCGGATTCGGCAACAGGATATGGCTTTGATAAACACTCCAAAGAAATGATGGGCGGCTATACCTGGGGAGATCTTCACCACCCGGCATTTTCAGAAACAGATGGTGATTATGACGGCAAATACATGTTTGCGACTGATGTCGGCAACAGCCGCGCAGCCGTCATGAACCTTGAAACATTCACTGTGAAGGACATCATTGATGTACCGAATACAAGCGGTCCTCACTGCGCAGCGTTTGTTACAGAAAACACTGAATATATGTTCCTGCCAACCCGTTTCGCAGTGCCAATCGGAAGAGAGTATGCACCGCTTGACGACTATAGCGAAAAGTACCGCGGAGTCATGTCAGCTGTCACTTTCGATGAGAAAAATGAGAAATTGAACATTGCCTACCAGGTCGCCCTTCCGCCTTGGTCCTATGACCTCTCAGATGCAGGGAAAAAGGTATCCAAGGATTGGGCAGTCATGACCACTTATAACACCGAAGAAGCAACAACCAATCTGGAGATCAATGCTTCCCAGGCAGACCGTGACTTTATCGTCCTGTTCAACTGGAAAGAGCTTGAGCAAATGGTCAAGGACGGACAGTATGATGAAGTGACCGGCCAGAAGATGATTTTCCCAGAAAAGCATAAAGGCGGCATGTACCTTGTTCCAGTCGCAAAATCGCCGCATGGTGTGGATGTAACTCCTGACGGCAAGCATTTTATTGCCTCTGGTAAGCTGGCACCGGCAATGACTGTGTTCTCTTTTGAAAAAGCATTCAAAGCAATTGAAAACAAAGAATTCGCTGGAGAACGGAACGGGATTCCAATCATCAAATACGAGTCTGTCATGGAAAAAGAAGTGAACCCGGAAAACGCACTTGGACCGCTTCATACTCAATTTGATGATCAAGGCATGGCCTACACAACGATGTTCATCTCATCTGAAATCGTAAAATGGGATCCGAAGACTGGTGAAACATTGGATCGCGTGCCTGTACAGTACTCTCCTGGACATTCTGTCGCAGCTGAGGGAGATACAGTTGCACCAGATGGAAAATACCTCATTGCATTGAACAAAATTGCGAAAGACAGCTATCTATCCGTGGGTCCTTCCCACCCTGAATCCATGCAGCTAATCGATCTGCGCGGCGACAAAATGGAAGTCATCCAGTCTGCACCGGTCAACCCTGAACCGCACTACGCACAGATGATCAAGGCAGATAAAATCAAAACGATTACCGTTTATCCAAAGGATGAAAAGAACCCTGATGCTGTTTACAGCCAGGAAGAAACCCACATCGAACGGAAAGGCAATGAAGTCCATGTCTACGGAATTGCCATGCGCTCGAAATTCATTTTTGACGCAAAAGCGGAACGGCCAGACCAAATCGAAGTCAAAAAAGGCGATAAAGTCTTTATCCACCTGACAAATATCGACTTTGACCAAGACATTACCCACGGCTTCGCCATCAATGGATACGATTTGAATATTGAAGTACAGCCTGGACAGACGAATACAGTGGAATTCACGGCAGATAAAGCAGGGACATTCCCGATTTATTGTACGAACTTCTGCTCAGCGCTGCACCAGGAAATGACCGGTTACTTCCTGGTAAAACCTTAATTTCATTGCAAAACTGGTGAAGGGTATCAGCCTCTAAAGTTGATACCCTCCCACCTTTTCATTTTTTTAACAGAAAGGCGTGATACTCTTGGCTGGAAAAAAACTCTCGATCCTTTCTTCCGGTTTGATCGCAGCCGCTGCTGCATTGATTGTCGCTTCCTTATTTTTTCCCTGGTGGGGCATGGAATTCTTTGCTCCGCAATATCCAGAAGGTTTGAATATCATTGTCTATCCAGACAAACTGGAAGGAGAAATTGATATCGTCAATGGGCTCAACCACTACATTGGCATGAAAGGATTCAGCGAAGAAAACTTTCCAGAGCTTACCTATCTTAAATACTTGATTGGCGGATTAGCCTTACTAACTATGATCACAGCCATTCTCAGAAGGAAAATAGTTCTTTATTTCCTGATCGGACTATTTTCAATTGGAGGTTTATTAGGTGTTTGGGATTTGCGCCGCTGGCTTCATGATTTTGGAACAGATTTAAGCCCAACCGCTCCGATAAAAGTAGACCCATTTGTTCCACCGATCATTGGTGAGAATACGCTCGCGAATTTTATTACAAACAGCTACCTTGGCACTGGTTCCTTTTTAGTATTAGCAGCATTCATCCTGATTCTCATTCCCCTTTGGAAGGATCGTTGACCATGAATAAATTCCTTTGGCTGCTCTTGCTCCTTTCCGCCATTTCCTTTCCGGATAAGGGGGCGGCAGCAGAAAACTTGCAGGCCGTCATTGATTCAGCCAAAGACGGAGCAATCATTCAGCTTGAAAGCACTACTTACAGTGGAAATATTGTGATTGATAAGCCGCTCTCACTTATTGGAAAGAACGGGACTGTCATTGAAGGAGAAGGCAATGGAAATGTCATTTCTGTTCGTGCTCCTGGTGTCACTATATCAGACCTAAAAGTCATAAAAAGCGGAATGGATCGAAACAGCCCAGAAGAATACGCAGCCATCAAGGTATATACAAATGGGAACGTCATCCGGAATATCAGGATTGACCAATCCTTCCACGGAATTTACTTAAGCAAAGCACATGACAATACGATTGAAAATGTGAGAGTAATAGGTCTTGGCAAAGGAGAAATAGCGGCCCAGGGCAATGGCCTGCATGTCTATTATTCCAATGGAAATCTATTAAAAAACAATCACATCGAAGGCACAAGAGATGGAATGTTTTTCGATTATGCAAATGACAATAAAGCCTTAAACAATAAAATTACGAAAACACGTTACGGTCTGCATTATATGTACTCAGACCGCAACGAATTTCAAAACAACATATTCACCTTTAATACAGGAGGGGCAGCGATCATGCACTCCAACCAACTCAAGCTGGAAAATAACCAGTTCATCTTTAACTACGGACATCGCTCTTTCGGGCTGCTAGTATTAGCAGCGAACGAAAATAACATTGAGAACAACACTTTCTACATGAATCAAAGAGGGTTATATATAGATCAATCTACCGATAATCTGATTCGGTCGAACCATCTCTCACAAAACCAAATTGGGATCGAGCTATGGGCGAGTTCAAACGAACAGGTCTTCACTGAAAATACGATTGAAGAAAACACCATACCAGCTATCACCTTGGGCGGCACTGGAAGGAATGAATGGAGCTTTGAAGGAACCGGCAATGATTGGGGCAGGTCCTTCCCTCTGCTTGATCTCGACCAGGATGGCGTGGGTGACAGTCCGGCAGTCTACAAATCCTCCCTTTATGAACTGATTGAGGATCAGGAGCTAGTCTACCTTTTCCTAAAAAGCCCGGCCATTAAAGTCTATGAAAAACTGAACCGGCTGCTGGACCATGAGAAAACGATGTTTGAGGACCAGTATCCCCTGGTTAACGGGCAAAAACCAATACCTTATCTGCCTGTCATAATCGTATTTGCCGTCATCATAACGGCCATCTGCGCAAAAAGGAGAAAACGGCTATGCACTTCATTTGGAAAGAATGGAAGGAAAATATAAGAGGAAAAGGGCTATGGCTAGCGATCGGTACAATCATACTGGTCTCTGTTTTACTGCTTGTAAGATCAACATCTCTTTCCTATGATCAGGGTTTGTATATCTTGCTGATCAACCTGTTCGATACACTGATCTATTTTATCCCGATCCTTTACTTATTCATGGGCGCTTTCTCTATCTTCCAGGAAAAAGAGCAAAAAACACTTGTCATGCTTTTGACCAAACAGGAGAGCTATTGGACATTCCTTGCCAAAAAGAGCCTTGGGATGCACATTGTGCTTCTGGCACCGGTCATCATCTGGTTTTTCTTATTCCTTATTCCTTTAAAAATTCTTTTTAAAACTGATATCGGGACTTATCTTGTATTTGTTGTTTCTATCACTGTCCTTACGCTGATTTTCACGCAAATCGGTGCCCTGATTGGCAGTATCAGCAGGTCAAGAATGCAGATTGCCGGTATGGCCGTCATCATCTGGTTCTATTTCTTTTTCTTGCATGACTTTGCCCTGCTATCGACCATCCAGGGTGTGACCTATGACAATGTAAAACTCTTTTCCATCGCCTACTTTTTGAATCCAATACAGGCAGTAAGGATGTATCTTGAAACAGGTGTAGGAATTTACTCATTCGGTCACATGTCGCGTCTCTTGAAGTCATTCATGTGGCTGCCGCCGGGTGCCTTTCTTGGAGCCAGCCTTATTTTCTGGATGGCAGCCACATTTATCAGTTCCGTTCTATTGCATCGTAAGGAGGGTTTTGAATGATCAGCGTTTCTGGTTTGACACAATCGTACGGCAATAACCAAATCTTGAACAATATCAGCCTTTCTATCGAGAAAAATGAAGTATGTGCCCTCGTTGGAAGAAACGGAGCTGGCAAATCTACATTTATCAATAGTTTGCTGGGACTGATTCCCATCAAGAAAGGCGAAATACTTGTTAATGGCAAGGCGCGCAAAAGACATAAACGCTGGAAAAACGAGATTGCCTATTTGCCGGAAAAATTCATGTTATACCCCTCTTTGACAGGCTATGAAAATATTGTTTTCTTTGCCCAGGCTGGCAATGGAAAAGTGGATACAGAAAAAATCGAGCAGATTTTAACGTCCGTGGGACTTTGGGAAGACCGAGACCGGGCCATCAAGGGCTATTCGAAAGGCATGCTTCAGAGGCTTGGGCTCGCCATCACCCTTTATCAGGATTCCGACATTTTGATTCTTGATGAACCTACAAGCGGAATCGACCCAATGGGACGCAAGGAAATTTTAAAGGTCCTCAACTCTTTGTCTGGGAAAACCATCCTGCTCTCTTCCCATCATTTAGAGGAAATCAAACAAATCTGCACACATGTAGCTTTTTTAGATAAAGGAGAAATGACGAAATATACAGTCGATGATTTTTTAAGAATTCAGGAATTAGGAGGCATGGAAAAATGAAAAAGCTATTTGTATCTTTGTTCTTAATGTTGGTGACCTTTTTAGCAGGGTGCAGCCAGGAGCCGGATTGGAAGCTTGAAATCACCAAAGAACCAGTTTTTGCAAACGGGAAAGAGTCAAACTTTGAAATCAAGGTAACGGAAGACGGAGCAGCTGCAAAAGGGCTTCATATTGTCGCTGAGTTTGCGATGGGCAGCATGGATCATGGAACGATTGATGTTGAACTGGAAGAACTTTCTGATGGTGTCTATTCAGGTAATGCCGAATTTTCAATGGCAGGAGAATGGGAAGCAGCCTTCACTCTTGAAAAGGACGGAGCCAAACAAGAAGAAGTCGTTAATATGAATGTGAAAAAAGCGGAGGGTGTCGCTTCCCTCAATGGTGAATGGATAACAGAAGAAGACCTGGAATTTTACCAGTTCATCAATAAACTTTATATTGAAATCAATCGCGAAACTGACCGGGAGAAATATACCGGAGAAAAACTGGATGAAGCATTGGCTTATTGGGATAACCAGGAGAAACTGAATCAGGATAAAAATCAGCTATTGACGCAAATCATCAGGCTGAGGGCGATGGCGATGCTTGGCCTGGAAAAAGGACATGAGGCAACAGATGAGGAAGTAAACAGCGCCATTGAAAAAGTCCGCACCCAATACAGCAGCTCAGATGCTGCAAAGACACTGATTACACAGTTTGGCGAAGAAAAGTTTTGGAGCATCCAGCAGCAGCAATATGCGCGGATTGTCCTGACACAAAAGGTTCAGAACGACTTAATCGAAAAAGTTAAAAAGGAAAATCCTAAAGCAGGAGAACAAGAAATCCTTTTCACAGCTGAAAAGGAATATGAAGAGCTATTGGTCAGCCAGGTGAACTCCTTAAAGATCGAGATTTTGTAAGCCCTCAAAATTGAGGGTTTTTTTGTCGTTTTTCGTTAACTTTTATGAGTGATTACTCACTATACAAAACAAGATATTGGTGTTATGCTTTTAGTGAGTGATTACTCACTTTTAAAAGGATGGTGAAAAGCCCATGATTGTATCAATCAAAAATGTAAGTAAACGCTATGGCAAACATACGGTGCTAGAAAATATCAATCTAGAGATTGAGAGCGGGGAAATCTTTGGCCTGCTCGGCCCTTCAGGAGCAGGAAAAACGACTCTTGTTCGGCAGCTCGTCGGTCTGGAAACGCCAAGTGAAGGGGAAAATTATCTATTTGGCGAAAAAATGCCTTCACTGAAGCTGATTGAAAGAATTGGCTACATGGCTCAATCGGACGCGCTTTATACCGAATTATCAGCGAAGGAAAACCTCGAATTCTTTTCTTCTTTGTTCGGTCTGAAAGGCGCGCACCGGAAAAAACGCATTTTAGAAGTGATGCAGCTTGTCGACTTATCTGATCATCTGAACAAACTGGTAACCAATTATTCTGGCGGCATGAAACGCCGCTTATCGCTCGCATCCGCACTGCTGCATGAGCCAGAGCTATTGATCCTTGATGAACCGACTGTCGGAATCGACCCTGTTCTGCGCCAGAGTATTTGGTCAGGCTTCAATGATTTGAAGGCAGAGGGAAAGACGCTGATTGTCACAACACATGTCATGGACGAAGCGGAAAAATGCGACAGATTGGGACTGATACGAGATGGCCGTTTGATCGCGGTCGGCACTCCTGCAGAATTGAAGGAACAGACTGGTTCTGCCAGCGTCGAGGAAGCATTTTTAGCATACGGAGGTGTCCAGCATGAGAATTAGAGCTTTAGTGATCAGGATCATCAGGCAATTCCTGAGAGATAAAAGAACCCTTGCAATGATGCTTGTCGCCCCACTCCTGATCCTGACAATGCTCCATCTTGTTTTTAACGGTGAAAACTATATTCCAAAGGTCGGTTTTGTGGATGCTCCTGCTGTTGTTATGGAGAAGCTCGATCTGGCCGATGCCACAGTTAAAGAATACGACTCTGCAAAAATGGCAAAAGAGGATGCTTTAGTCAGAGAAATTGATGGATATATCACCTTTAATGGCCCTATCATAGATAAAATTGTTTTAGAAGGAAGCGATCCATCAGTTAATGGTGCGGTTATGAAGTGGTTCCAGCAGGCAACGAAGCCATTGACGCCGTCACAGGGAGATCTGGCTGTCGATTATCTCCACGGCTCAGAAGATATGGGACAGTTTGATTATTTCGGACCGGTCCTATTAGGTTTCTTCGCATTCTTCTTTGTCTTCATCATATCCGGAATCTCTTTTTTACGAGAAAGAACAAGCGGTACTCTCGAAAAATTACTTTCAAGCCCCTTAAGGAAATGGGAAATCGTCGTTGGCTATGTAGTCGGCTTCGGGCTTTTCACGATGCTGCAGGCAACGCTGATTGCTTGGTATGCCATCTATGTTCTCGGAATGCTGATGGAAGGATCCTTTATCTATGTATTGCTGATCACCTTAATGCTGTCGATGACAGCGCTGACGCTCGGTACACTGCTTTCCGCGTTTGCGAACAATGAGTTCCAGATGATTCAATTCATCCCGATCATCATCGTGCCGCAATTCTTCTTCTCTGGACTGATCAATCTCGATACGATTTCAGATTGGCTGAGCTGGCTTGGACCGATAACGCCTCTCTATTATGCGGCCGAGGCATTGCGTGATATTATGGTAAGAGGATACGGATGGGATGCCATCTATGGGAATATGCTGATGCTTGCTGGATTTTCCGCTTTATTCATCTTCCTGAATATTTTGGCATTGCGGAAACACCGCGCAGTTTAAGCAGCGGCGAAAGGAGTAACCGATGAGTGATCATGAGCTAAAAATAGATGAAGTAATTGACGGAGAAGACCTGACAGAAAAGCAGAAAAAAATTATGGTATCTGCGATCGAGTCTTTTGCCGAAAAAGGCTATTCCGCCACATCTACCAGCGAAATCGCCAAAAAGGCCGGGGTCGCTGAAGGAACGATTTTCAGGCATTATAAAACAAAAAAGGATTTGTTGCTAGCGATTGTCGCTCCAGTGATGGCTAAGTTTGTGGCACCTTTTTTCATAAAAGATTTAAAGAAGGTCCTGAATCAGGACTATGAGCATTTTGGGGATTTCCTGAAAGCGATACTCGAAAACCGCCGGGATTTCTTGGTCAAGAATCTTTCTACAGTCAAAATTTTAGTGCAGGAAATCCCTTTCCATCCTGAACTGAAGGATTTATTCAAAGAACATATAGCCCTTAAAGTATACGCTCAGTTTGAAAAACTTGTGGAGCATTACCAATCAAAGGGCCAAATCATTGAGATTCCGCCATATAGTGTATTCAGGTTGGCGTTTTCATCCATATTTGGCTATTTGATTGCGAGGTATATGATCATGCCTGAGGCCGAGTGGGATGATGAAGCAGAAACAGAGCGGACAATCCTATTCATCATGCATGGATTGGCTGGTCCGAATAGCAGCAAAAATTAAACCGAGCGTGGGTGCTCGGTTTTTTGTTTTGGGAATTGGAAAAAATCATCGATAATTTCCAACTCGCCAATAAAAATGAATTTTCGCCAATAAACTTGTGAAAATCGCCAATAAAACCGGATTTTCGCCAATAAAATTGTGAACTCCGCCAATAAAATCGGATTTTCGCCAATAAATAATTTTTGTGGCATAAAACATGAAAGATGGGTGCTTTTAATGCGTCCCTATTTTCTGTTTAACCTATGAAATCAGCAAAGGAGCACCATTTCTGGCCCTCCTCCCCCATTTCTATCGTAAATCCTCAAGTTTTACACGATAAAGCTTGTCATCACCTTCACTTGGGGTGCCGCGGCCATCGGTATTATTGCTGATAAAATACAGATCGTCACCTTCAACGATGACATCGCGGATTCGGCCGATTCCTGTGACTACTTCTCTTGTCGTTTTCGCCGCAGGGTCAAATTCACGCAGCGCATTGCCTCTCAATGTAGCGACGTACAGCTTTCCGTCGTGTGCTGCCATTCCTGACGGTGCCCATGTATCGCTCCCTGAATGGAAAATCGGTGACTCCATACCCTGCTTTATGTCGTCGCCGGTTATCTCCGGCCAGCCATAGTTGTTTCCTGCCTCAATCAGATTGATTTCATCATGTGCGGACGGGCCGTGCTCGCTGGCGTATAGCGTCCCATCCTCTGACCAGGCCAGTCCCTGCGGGTTGCGGTGTCCATAGCTGTATACGTAGGAACCTTCAATTGGATTATCAGCGGGAACCGATCCATCCAGATTCAGCCGGAGGATTTTTCCACCTAGCGAACCTAAATCCTGAGCGATTTCAGGTGTGGTCACCGCATCGCCTGCTGTAGCGTAAAGCATTCCAGCGGGACCGATTTTCAGCCTGCCGCCATGATGGAAGCGTCCGCTCGGGATGTTATCGAGGAGCAGCTTGCCTTCTACCCACTCATCATTTTTCAAAGCCAGTTCGACAATCCGATTAAACTGACCGGTGCCATTCTCATATGTGTAATAGGCAAATGCCTTGTTGGACTGCTCGAAGTCAGGAGCGAGCACAAAGCCAAGAAATCCAGCTTCTGCTGCCTGGGATAATTCCTTTTTAAAAGAAACCTTCTGTCGCTCTGTGCTGCCGCCCTCCACTTTTACAATCGAACCCGGGCGTTCACTCAAGTAAAATGTCTCACCGATTTTATTGATGGACCATGGGACTTCCAGATTTTCAGCGATCACCTCAAGCTGGTCTGCCTGGGCAACCGCCTCTTTCCCTTCCGGTTTCTGATCAACATCACTTGCAGGCTTCGTTTCACTGCCGCCGCCTGAACAGCCCGTAATTACCATCAGCAATGCCAGCAACACATACAAGACACTTTTCATGACATCAGTCCTTTCTCTCATTGTCGCACATCAATTTTCAGACGCTTTTTTCAGTCAGTCTTCCACCTACGCTGCTTTCTTTCACTCAGTCTTCCAACACCTTCATGATTGCTTTTCCTACGCCGCTTTCTTCATTTGTCAATGTCACTTCACCGCATAAAGCCTTGATTTCCTGTGCGGCATTGCCCATCGCGACTGGTTTGCCGACTTTTTTCAGCATCGACACATCATTGAAGTTATCTCCAAGTGCCATTGTTTCTTCCATTGTAATCCCTCTTGATGAGACGAATTTTTCCAGGGCAATCCCTTTTTGAGCGTCCAGACTGGTAATCTCGATATTCTCACTGCCGGATGAACTGATCGCAAGCCCGGTGATTTCCTTCAGGCCATTCCTTGCAGCAGCAAGCTTGTCATCATCCAGCGAAAAAGCGAGCAGCTTGTATATTTCATATTGGTCATCCTCAAATAACTGATCATAATGTTCGATCTTCGTGATCAGTCCTTTATGCAGCCTTTCTTCCGCTGCTTCAGCGATTTTTTCTATCGGCACTTCTGGGTTAGCGGTTGAAAAAATATCAACGATGATGGAGATCGCCTTATCCTCATCTTCGGTATATGTACCTTTGTTTGTGTAAACCTCGAAATATACGCCACTCTCTACAAGCCTTAGTGCTGCCTGTCGGGCTAAAGCCTTGTCCAATGGACTCGAGGCAACAATTTCGCCACCCCCGGAACGAACTTCTGCCCCATTCACACAAATCATCGGCAGCTTAAGGCCGGATTCTTCCAAAACGAATCTTGCCTCCTGGAAGGAACGCCCTGTGGCGACCACGACTTCGACTCCTTTTTCCTTTGCTTTTAAAATCGCTTCGCGGTTCTCCGCAGTGATCTGCTGGGTAGCAGTCAATAATGTCCCATCCATATCTGTCGCAATGCACTTAATCATTTCTTCACCTTCAGTCATTATTTTTCAGTATTAACAATCATGATAGACCTTCAAACTCTCGACAGCAACTAATACGTGTATATACTAATTTCCACCCCATCCACCTTCCAGTTTCAGCCTGGTACTAATAATCTATAAATTTAAATATCTTAAAAACTTTCATATTGTCATTGCAAAACTCATATGCTATTATGAATCCGAAGCTGCAATCGTTTGCATATGAAGGTGCATATACGTGTGAAATGCACTGAAACCATTTATATCAAGGTTTCATACATTTCCACCTCCTATATGTAAGCGTTTTAAAGGTGTTGTATAAATCCAATCCCAGCTAGAGTTTTACGCAAAAATATGCAAACGCTTTCGGAACGCGTGTGGTTGCATGCAAAAAAATATAAATATTTGGGGGTATCTCAACAATGAAAGCAAAAAAGCTATTTCCAGCCGTTCTTTCTCTTGGACTTCTGATTGGCGGAGGTCTTGCAGGATGTTCATCAGGCGATGACAAGACATCTGGCGAAGGTGGAAAAGATGGAGACAAAGTAACCGTCGACATTTTCCAATTCAAGGTTGAGTTCAAGGATCAATTCGAAGACATCGCAAAAGCTTATGAAGAAGCTAATAAAGATGTGGATATCAACATCACAACTGTAGGCGGCGGCGAAGATTACGGTGCTGCACTTAAATCCAAGTTCGCTTCAGGCAATGAGCCTACCATCTACAATGTAGGCGGACCGCAGGACGTTGCAGACTGGGAAGATAAACTAGCAGACCTTTCTGATACAGCAGCTGCAAAAGCGGCTCTTAGCGGAACTCTCGAAGGCGTAACAAAAGATAACAAAGTACTTGGACTTCCTTACAACCAGGAAGGCTATGGCTTCATTTATAACAAGGACATTTTTGAAAAAGCGGGTATCGATCCAAAGAGCATCACTAGCTACAGCGCATTAGAAGAAGCTGTTAAGACTCTTGACAGCAAGAAGAAAGATCTTGGCCTGACATCTGTATTTGCTCTTCCCGCAAAAGAAACTTGGGTTACAGGACTTCACCTTTCAAACGTGTTCCTTGCACCTGAATTTGACCAGAACGTGATCAACGCTTTCGAATCAAAGGAAGTTACTTTTGAACACGGTGATGCATTCAAGAAGATTCTCGACCTGCAAAACAAATACTCTGACCAGCCTACTGTAAGCCTTGACTATGCTAAGCAGGTTGAAGAGTTGTTCTCTACTGGCAAAGCGGCAATCATCCAGCAAGGTAACTGGGTATCAGGTTCAATCGCTGGTATCGACGAAGAGCTTGCTAACAGCGGCGTAGGGATCCTTCCAATTCCGGTTGAAGGCTACAAAGAAGATTCAATCCCGGTTGGCGTGCCTATGTACTGGGCTGTAAACAGCAACAAGGACGAAAAAGAAGTAGCAGCAGCAAAGGAATTCTTAGACTGGCTATACACTTCTGAAGAAGGTAAAACAGCAGTAATCGAAGACTTCAAATTCATCCCTGCTTATGAAGGATATGACGCTGGCAAGATCTCTGATCCACTTGCAAAAGAAATCTATGAATACTCTTCAGCTGGCAAAACTTTGGCATGGACTTTCATGGGTTACCCAACTGGTTGGGGACAAGAAAAGCTTGGCATCAATATCCAGAAATATGTGAGCGGCGAAATGACTTGGGACGAATTAGTTGAAGAGTCTTCCAAAGCATGGGCAGAAGCTCGTAAGTAATAAGCTTTGACTAGAGAAGGAAACAGAACGGCTGCGGCTGTTTTGTTTCCTATCTTTTTTCTGTGAAACAACCGCTGCTTTATGTGGAATTATGAAAAAGCCCTGCTGGCGGTTTTTTCATAATTCTTCTGCAGCGACAAGGGGCATGTATAAAGGCTCCTTTTACACTAGAATTTCTGACTCATTAAAATAGGAGGATTTACAGATGCGCAACCGAAATCTCTGGTACTGGCTTTTCCTGGCTCCAGCTCTACTTGCACTTGCTCTCGTGGTCATTTTGCCACTGGCATTTGGCGTGTACTACTCATTTACTGACTGGAACGGGATCAGAACACCTTCATTTGTAGGCCTTGAACATTATAAAGCGCTTTTTGCTGAGAAAGAATTCAGAGATGCATTATGGTTCACAACGAAGTTCACTGTTGTTTCTGTGTTCCTGATCAACTTCTTTGGCCTTTCGCTTGCATTGCTTGTCACGCAAAAATTCAAGACAAACAATATCCTGAGAACAATTTTCTTCATGCCGAACCTGATTGGCGGCTTGATTTTAGGCTTCATCTGGCAGTTCATTTTTACAAAGGTATTCGCGAGCGTCGGTGAACTGATTGGCGTTGAGGCTTTAGAGGGATGGCTCTCCACTGAGACAACAGGCTTTTGGGCGATGGCGATCTTGATGAGCTGGCAGATGGCTGGTTACATCATGGTCATCTATATTTCCTTCCTTGAAGGTGTGCCGCAGGAATTGCTTGAAGCAGCAGAAATTGATGGAGCGAACAGCTTCCAGCGTTTTTATCACGTCACGTTCCCGCTGGTCATGCCTGCATTCACCGTCAGCTTGTTCCTGACCCTTTCCAACTCATTCAAGCTTTACGACCAGAACCTGAGCTTAACCGGCGGCGGGCCCTACAATTCCACACAGATGGTTGCAATGGAAATATTCAAAACCGCATTTGTGGAAAACGCGATGGCCTTCGCACAGGCTAAAGCGGTCATTTTCTTCTTGATTGTTGCAGCTATTTCTCTAACACAGGTTTATATCAATAAAAAACGGGAGGTCGAGATGTAATGAAAAAGAAGAAGCAGAGCAGAATCATTCTTGAGATTCTCGGCATCATCCTTGCCCTGATCTGGCTTTCCCCGTTTTACTTGATGATCGTCAACTCGTTCAAGACAAAACGTGAAATGTTTGAGGATACGTTAAAACTCCCGGATGTTTTTTCGTTTGAGAATTACACGGTAGCTTTTGAGCGTTTGGATTTTATTAAAACCTTTTTTAACTCTGTCTTGATCACGGTGCTGGCTGTAGCTGTCATCATCATTTTTTCATCAATGGCAGCCTATGCCCTTTCCAGACGCGGCGGCAAAACAAGCGGGATCATTTTCATGCTGTTTGTAGCGGCGATGCTCATCCCGTTTCAATCCGTCATGATTCCTTTGGTGTCGATTTTCGGTAAACTCGAAATGCTCAACCGGGGCGGACTGATTTTCATGTACCTTGGTTTTGGCGCAAGCTTGTCGATTTTCCTTTACCACGGGACATTGAGCGGAATTCCGAAATCGCTTGATGAAGCAGCAACGATCGATGGTGCAAACCGATTCCAGATTTTCTGGCACATCATCTTCCCAATGCTAAAACCGGTTTCCGTCACAGTGGCCATCCTGAACATCATCTGGATTTGGAACGATTACCTGCTTCCTTCCCTTGTCATCAATAAGCCGGGAATGGAAACAATTCCGCTTAAGATGTTCTTCTTCTTTGGGGAATATACTAAACAATGGCATCTCGCATTGGCAGGACTGACGATCGCGATCATTCCAGTCATCATTATTTACTTCTTCCTTCAAAAGCAAATCATCAAGGGAGTTTCAGAAGGCTCGGTAAAATAATCGATACTATAGGAGAGACGACCAATGGCAGTCACAATAAAAGATGTAGCGAAGGCAGCCGGTGTGTCACCATCTACCGTTTCCAGGGTGATTGCCGATCACCCTCATATCAATGAAGGGACGAAGAAGCGTGTCCGGAAGGTGATGGAGAAACTGGGCTACCACCCGAACTTTCAAGCACGGAGCCTGGTGGTAAGAAGTACGGAGACAATCGGTATCGTTATGCCGAATTCAGCTACCCAAGCGTTGCAGAACCCATTTTTCCCAGAGGTCATCAGGGGCATCAGCATGAAGGCCCATGAACATCAATTCGGAGTCTATTTAACGACTGGCATCACAGACGAGGAGATCTTCCAGCAGGTTGTCTCGATGGTGCAGGGCCGCAGGGTTGATGGCATCATCCTCCTGTATTCGAAAACGGATGACAAAATCATGGACTACTTGCTGGAGCGTAAGTTTCCGTTTACGGTCATAGGCCGCCCAAGTATGAACGCTGAGCGGATCACCTTTGTCGATAATGACAATATTTATATCACCAAACAGGTTACTGATTATTTGATTAAACTCGGTCATCAAAAAATTGCTTTTATCGGTGTTAACCTCGAGCACGTTTTTACAATTGACCGGTTAGAGGGGTATAAACAAGCCCTCCATGAAGCGGACATCCAATATGATGAAAAGTATGTAATCCATGAGCAGTGCTTAAAATCTGAAGGAAAACAAGGTATCATGAAGTTCCTTTCCTC
Source organism: Mesobacillus sp. LC4 (assembly GCF_053543455.1). Taxonomy (NCBI): domain Bacteria; kingdom Bacillati; phylum Bacillota; class Bacilli; order Caryophanales; family Bacillaceae; genus Mesobacillus; species Mesobacillus sp. LC4. The sequence continues at coordinate 150,696 of NZ_JBGCUB010000002.1, read as the reverse complement.
TCATGAGCCACCTACTGCGCTCGTAGTGGCAGACGATTTTACCGCCATTGAGCTGATGAGTTATTCGGAGGAATTGAATATCAAGGTGCCAGAAGAAATCTCGATTGTCAGCTTCAATGATGTACCACTTACGGAACATATGAAGCCGCAGCTGACTTCTGTCAACATCGACATCTTCCAGTTAGGTTTTGAAGCGGCTAACTGTTTAATAGAAATCATCAAAAATCCGGACGACTTGCCAAAAAGGGTCACCATCCCGGCAAGGATGATTGAACGGAAATCATGCAGTCCCATTCATAAGTAAGTGCTGCGCAAAATGTCTAAACTAAGATAACGAAATACATCAGGATCATACAAAGAAATGAGGGTTCATATGAAACACAAATGGTGGAAAGAGGCTGTTGCTTATCAGGTATATCCAAGAAGCTTCATGGATTCCAATGGCGATGGCATCGGCGATTTACAAGGAATGATTTCAAAACTAGATTACTTAAAGGATTTAGGGATCGATGTAATCTGGATTTGCCCGATGTACAAATCCCCTAATGACGATAATGGCTATGATATCAGTGATTACCAGGATATCATGGATGAATTTGGGACGATGGAGGATTTTGACCAGTTGCTTGCTGAAACGCACAAGCGGGGCATGAAGCTGATCATTGATCTTGTCATCAATCACACGAGCGATGAGCATCAATGGTTCCTCGAATCCCGTGAATCCAAGGATAGCCTGAAACGCGACTGGTATATCTGGCGCGACGGCAAGGATGGCGCTGAGCCGAACAACTGGGAGAGCATTTTCGGAGGTTCTGCCTGGGAGTATGATGAGAAGACGGATCAGTACTTCCTGCATATTTTCTCCCGTAAACAGCCGGACTTGAACTGGGAAAACAAAGACGTCCGTACTGCTTTATACGATATGATCAACTGGTGGCTTGATAAGGGAATTGACGGTTTCCGCGTCGACGCGATCAGCCACATTAAAAAAGAAGAAGGCTTGAAAGATATGCCTAACCCTGAAGGTGTGCAGTATGTTTCTTCTTTTGATAAGCATATGAATGTCGATGGGATCCAGACATTCCTCGAGGAATTAAAGAACGAGACATTTTCCAAATATGACATCATGACTGTCGGTGAGGCCAATGGCGTCAGCATCGAGGAAGCTGACCTTTGGGTTGGCGAGGAACAGGGCAAGTTCAACATGGTTTTCCAATTTGAGCACCTTGACCTTTGGGACTCTGAAAAGAAAGCACTCGACCTGGCAAAACTGAAAAACACTTTTACCCGCTGGCAAAAAGGGCTTGAAGGACACGGATGGAATGCTTTATTCATTGAAAACCATGATAAAGCCCGTATCGTTTCGACATGGGGCGATGACAAGCAATACTGGCGTGAAAGTGCAACTGCACTCGCATCCATGTACTTCCTGATGCAGGGTACTCCTTTCATCTATCAAGGGCAGGAAATCGGGATGACCAATGTCCAGTTCCCTTCGATTGAGGATTACGATGATGTCGCAATTAAGAACCTGTATAAAATCCGCCGTGAAAATGGTGTATCTCATGAAGAGATTATGGATTTCATTTGGGCCACAAGCCGAGACAATTCCCGTACGCCTATGCAATGGTCAGTTGCTGACAACGCCGGTTTCTCAACAGGCAAGCCTTGGATTGGGACAAATCCGAACTACAAAGAGGTCAATGTTGAAAATCAGCTTCAAGACCCTGATTCCATCCTTCATTTTTACAAAAAAATGATCGAGATGAAAAAGGCCAACGAAATCTTCACATATGGCACATATGATCTGGTTCTTGAAGAACATTCACAAATTTATGCTTACACAAGAACAATGGACGATAAGCAAGCACTGGTCATCTCTAACCTTACGAGCGAGCCGGCAGATTTTGAATTCCACGGATTCCCTCTGGAATCAAGCCAATTGTTGCTGAACAACTATAAGGTTGAAGACCAAAAATCACTGTTCACCCTAAAACCATATGAAACAAGAGTATATTTGAAGTAAATGTTAAGGGAGTGCCTGGTGATGGCACTCCCTCTTTCTTTCACATATGCAATATTAAAAAGCCCGTGATACTTTTCACGTGCCTTCAGACTAATTGCACGGTCTTTCTGATTAATTGCACGGTCTTTCTCCTTAATTGCACGCTTACTCCGCTTAATTTCACGGTCCTCGCCCTTATTGCACGCTTACACCACTTAATTGCACGGTCCTCTCCCTTAATTGCACGCTTACTTCGCATAATTGCACGGTCCTCTCCCTTATTTGCACGCTTACTTCGTATAATTGCACGGTCCTCTCCCTTAATTGCACGGTGACCTATCATAATTGCACTTTCACCCTAATTATGGAAAAAAACAACTTCCTTTGTCAGCCATCAACAAGATCAGCATAATGGAAGCCTAGTTTATAACAAAGGTTTGGTAAACAACCTCTTCCCCATCCTGGATTTCCGTCTGTTCTACAAAGTCAGTTCTCTCTTGTTGGTAGACTTTTTTCCAAAAATGTACGGCTTTCTGGTTTTTTACTAACTGGGATACGTAATAGCTTCCCTTATTATGAGTGAAAATTTCGGATACAGCAGCTTTGCCGACTCCTTTTCCGCGATATGGATTGAGGATGAAGAAATCATTGATGACTACATCTACTTTTGTCGTAAAAGGTGCTTCGAGAATGAGGACGAAGCCTGCAAGCTTTTCATCTGCAATGATAAAGTAAGGAGTGACTCCCTTCTTTTCCCCTATTAGCGAAAAAGAATCAAATTCGAAGCTGCCAGACTCACTAATCTGCAATCCATCTGTATAAGTGGATAAATCATGCAGGTAAAGTGAATATAAGTTACGCAGTATTTCCTTTTTATCTAGATTGATTTTTTCCAAAGTTACTTTCATACTGATTCTCCCTGATTAAATGAGGTAATAGTCCTATTATAAATTCAAGCAAAATAGGAGGAATCCTGCCAGAAAAAATTGAATTTTACATGAAGGTGGCGGATGGGAGTTTAGCTTGCTTGCTTTAGGATAATATAATTCAGGAAGGAATTGGACCGAGAAAAGGGTTGGCAAAACAGGGGTTATGCATTAAAATAATTTTTGGCTTATAAATATGTATTCTAAGGGTGAAATCATTTTGGAAAAACCATTGCGTAAAACACGATCTACCGGGGACTTTTTAGCATTCATCATTCCCTCGTTAATAGGAATATTTTTCTTTATGTTACCAATCTCCTACAATGGAGAAATCACGATACCAATCGCTGTCCTTTCCGGATGGCTGCAGGACTTGCTTGGCGGCACGCTTCCTGCAATCATGACTGTCATCATCGTTCTGACTTTAATCGGAACCTTATTGATAAAAACGGTCAGACCTGAAATCTTGAATCGCAATCATTTCTTGAAATCATTGTTTGATGTACCGACAATCTGGCTTATTGCCAGGATTTTAGGAGCTATTTTTGCAGTTATGACCTTATTTCAATTAGGACCGGAAGCAGTCTGGTCAGCTAACACAGGTGGCCTGCTGCTCAATGACCTTTTGCCAATCCTTTTCTCTGTTTTTCTGTTCGCGGGATTATTCCTGCCATTATTGCTGAACTTCGGCCTGCTTGAATTATTCGGAACCTTGATGGCCAAGATCATGCGCCCTATTTTCACATTGCCTGGCCGTTCTTCCATCGATACTCTCACATCATGGCTTGGCGATGGCACAATTGGAGTTCTACTGACAAGCAAGCAATATGAAGAAGGATATTACACGAAAAGAGAAGCGGCTGTCATCGGGACGACATTCTCTGTTGTCTCCATCACTTTCAGCCTTGTCGTCATTTCCCAGGTTGACCTGGCTCACATGTTCGTTCCTTACTATCTGACTGTGACACTGGCTGGTGTGGTTGCAGCTGTCATCCTTCCGCGAATCCCGCCTCTTTCCAGGAAACAGGATACGTACTATGTGGAGCAGAACAACGACTATGATGAGGAAAATATCCCAGATGGCTATACTCCTTTCTCCTGGGGCATGACACAGGCTGTCGAAAAAGCAAGCAGCAATAAAAGCTTCAAAGATTTCTTCCTTGCCGGAATCCGCAATATCCTTGATATGTGGATGGGTGTTGCACCAATCGTCATGGCGCTTGGTACACTGGCGCTGATTATCGCAGAATACACACCCGTATTCCAATGGCTTGGTATGCCGTTCATTCCGCTGCTCGAGCTAATGCAGGTACCTGAGGCGAAGGCGGCATCTGAAACACTGATTGTCGGCTTTGCGGACATGTTCCTTCCTTCGGTTATTGGTGCTGATATTGCTAGTCCGATGACAAGGTTCATTGTTGCGTCTGTATCCGTCACTCAGCTCATTTATATGTCTGAGGTTGGCGGCTTGCTGCTAGGTTCAAAAATCCCTGTCAGCTTCGGGGAATTGTTCATCATTTTCCTTCAGCGTACGCTTGTTACATTGCCAATCATCGTATTGGTTGCACATATTCTTTTTTAAGATAATCGTAAAATGGAGCCCCTGTCGTAAGGGGCTCCATTTATTTTGTCTAACACTGGAATGAACGGATTTGTCTCAGGTCCATGCCGTAGTACACCCATCCGCGGCGGCGGCTCCATCTCCAGCCGGCAACGGAGTTTCTGCCAAGGAAGATTGGATAGAACCAGAAGCTTCTGCCATCGATCAGCCAGATATACGTAAATCGGAACATACATCTCCTGATTCCGCCTGGGTCGACTGCAAAGGCTGTTGCTTGTTCTTGTGGGACAAAGGCAGGAGGCGGTGATGTTGGCGGTCCTCCAGCCTGGCCTCCTCCTGGTGCGCCTCCGGGACTTCCTGGGAATCCGCCCGGTCCTCCTGGGAATCCACCGCCTGGAATGCCACCACCCTGGCCAGGAAATCCGCCTGGTCCCCCAGGGAAGCCTCCAAACCTCAATTCTTCCTGCTGGTAAAAGTCATTTTCATAAAAGCCATGATCATTATCAAATTGCTGATTTTGTGCATATGGGTTGAAGTTATTAAAGTACAAACTCATATCCCCTCTCTAGATGTTTTCCCTGTAATGTATGCAAAACGCCCAATTCGGTGCTAGTTGGCACTTAGGCTTCCGATTTCTTTTTGAAGCTGGCTCGTTATTTCGTCTACCTTCGCAAAATCCATAGCTTCGATGTAGATGGACTCCAACTGGTCTCGCAGCTCTTTTGCGTTGGCCAATGATGCGATGGCTTCATTCATCTTCGCCTTATACCTTCCGCCAACATCCTTGATCTCTGCTTCGTATTTTTCATCCGTACCAGGAGTGATCAACTCTGTATACATATCAATGATTTCATCCGTCTCTCTCTCCGGAAAATATTCATGTGGCGCGGTGCTGTCAAAAATCGCGAAGTCGAGCTCGCGAACGATAACCATGTCCAGGCTATGCGGGTCAAAACCGCAATGATAGACTTCAACGTCATAGCCGCGCGACTGTGCTTCAGCTGCCAATTTTTTCAGCATGGTCGACTTTCCAGAACCTGGCCGGCCTTTGATGAAGTACCTCTTGCCGACTGTTTCAGTCAGATTGGGAACGAAATCGACTGCGCCAACCGGCGTGGCGGCACCAAGGAATCGGTCATACACCCGTCCGCTTCCTTTTGAAGAAGATGTTTCTCCAAAGAACTGCTGTATTAATCTGTTTGTCAGCACATTCGCCTTATTGAAGTCCATATTCTCAATGTAGATTTTTTCCCATTCATCATGAATTCTCAGCGCTTCTGCAAAAAGACTGTAAGCAGAATTAAATGCCTCACTGATTTTTTCACTAAGCTGCAGGATGGTTTCCTTATGCTCCTGAAGCTTGCCTGAATTCCAGGCTTCGCCCAGATTGACGTACTCTTCAACCGCTCCAGGTGCTTTCGGTTCGATGACATGAGGTGCCGTTCCGTCAACGATCCCGGCATTCAATGCAGGAATCAGTACACCATCAATTGATTTATTATCTGATGAACAATGCAGGAATTGTACATCATAGCCTTTTTCACGCCATTCATTGCCGATTTTTTTCATGAGCGATGATTTCCCTGTTCCTGGTCCGCCCTTCAATATGAATAGCCGGGATAAGCCCTGCAGACTGGACTCATATAAACTGTAAAAGCCGCGGGCTGTGTTGCCGCCGGCAAAGAAGTTCAGGATTTTTCCTGACATAGATTCGCACTCCCTCCATCCGTTCGTATAAACGGAAAGTTTTCGCTTCCTCCTTACTATATGCAGGCAATTTGTTCTGGGTGATTGCCTATAAGAGGTTTCAAATCGTCTTTTTTGGGGTCTATTTTCCGGGCAAGTAATATTTTGAACTAAGAATCTTTCATTACGGGATTTTTTAAATAGAAAAAACCACAGTACTAAAATCTGTGGTTTGGCTATTTCGTCAACTGACCATATTTTCCTGTTGAAGTATTTAGAAGCTGGTCCGGTGTCAATTCTACTTGGAAGCCGATCTTCCCTGCACTGACGATGATGGTATCGAGCACCTGGGCGCTCTCATCCAAAAAAGTCGGATAGTTCTTTTTCATGCCGATAGGTGAACAGCCGCCGCGGATATACCCGGTGAATTTCTGGATATCCTTGACCGGAAGCATTTCCACTTTCTTTTCGCCTGCTTCCTTCGCTGCCTTTTTCAGATCGAGCTCGGCTTCGACCGGAATGACAAAGACGTATAAATTCTTGCTTGCCCCTACTGCCACAAGCGTCTTGTAGACCTGTGAAGCATCGCGGCCAATTTTCCCTGCAACGGCAACGCCATCAATTTTACCATCCTTTGAGTCATAAGTAAGGATCTCATACGGCACCTTCTGCGTATCGAGAATCCGCATTGCATTTGTTTTAACCTTAGCCATCCTGGTTCCTCCTTAGTTGAAGGTATTTAGGATAATTTTACCTTAGGGAAGGTGGGTGATTCAATTACGTTCTCTGCAGGCTCAGCCCTGAAATCTCGAGTTCTCCAGATTCCTATTCACATTAACGGCTTTCCTGCCAACAGATACATATGTTAAGCCAGCTAACTCTGCCTCGGCCAAGTCATAGCAATTCCTTCCGTCAAAAATAACCGGAACACGCATGAGCAGCGGAAAACGCTCTAAATCATATTGGGTAATTTGCGGCCACTCAGTCATGATGAAGACGATGTCTGCTCCTTTGATGGCAGTATCGATGTTTTCAGCGTAGTAGAGCCGGCTTCCAAAAAGATTACCGGTATTGCGGGTAGCAGCCGGATCATAGACGGAAATGTCTGCCCGTTCTTTAAGCAGCCTGGAAATCAACTCAATGGCCGGCGCCTCGCGGATGTCATCCGTATGCGGCTTGAACGCCAGCCCCAGCACAGCCACCCTTTTTCCCTGAAGATTCCCGAACATCTCGCAGGCTTTCTCAAACAACTGATGCTTCTGTCTGCTGTTCACCTCGATGACGGAGCGCAGGATCTTAAAGTCATAATCATATTCTTCCGTCAGTTTTTCCAGTGCCTTCGTATCCTTTGGAAAGCAGGAGCCGCCATAGCCAATTCCCGCTTTTAAAAACTGGCCTCCGATTCGGGCGTCCATGCCCATTCCCTTTGCGACATCTTCAATGTTGGCACCTGTGTGCTCACACAAATTGGCCACCTCATTGATGAAGCTGATTTTCGTCGCCAGGAAGGCATTTGACGCATACTTGATGAGCTCCGCGCTGCGGATATCCGTCTGAAGGATCGGCCGTCCAAATGGTTTATATAAATCAGCCACCGCACGGCCCACCCTATGATCATCTGATCCGACAATGATCCGGTCCGCATGGAAGGTATCAAGAATTCCCGAACCCTCGCGCAGGAATTCGGGATTTGAAACGACATTCACCTGAATGTTGTCAGGTATGATTCCCTGAACCTTCTGACCCATCCTTTGATTAGTCCCTACTGGCACGGTGCTTTTAATGATAATGACTGCATCTCTAACCAGGTTCATGCCAATCTGCTCAACAGCACCCTCTAGATATTCCAGGTTCGCCGACCCATCCTCATTTTCAGGCGTGCCGACTGCGATAAAGATGAAATCCGCATTCTTACAGGCCGATTTTGAATCGTATGTAAAATGAAGCCGACCCTCCTCTAGATTCCTTTGGAGCATATCCTCAAGACCAGGTTCATAAATTGGGGACCTCCCCTGCGAAAGGGCCATGATCTTACGTTCATCTATATCAAAACACGTGACATTATAGCCTACTTCAGCAAAACAAACACCGGTGACGAGGCCAACATAGCCTGTTCCGACAACTGTGATTTCCATATTGGCCCTCCATTTCTGATGCTCTTATTTTATCATGTTGTGACTGCTTCCTTCTTCAATTCGCTCTATTTGGCAAAAACTTGTCTATCCGGATTAGTAGTGGGTAAAAGGAAAAATAGCATGATTTCCACTCAACTAGGAAAAATTAGTTATTATGAAGATTTTTAAGGAGGAATGTTGATGAATGATTATACTTCAAAACTCCCACGCTTTCCAGAGCCATACTGGCGAAAAACCGCGGAACTGCCGACATTCAATAAGCTGCAGGAGGATTTGAAGGTCGATGTCGTTGTGATTGGCGGCGGGATTACTGGATTGACCTCTGCCTATTTGCTGGCCAAGGCTGGTGCGAAAGTAGCGGTAATCGAAGCCGGCAGCATTTTGAATGGTACAACCGGGCATACAACCGCAAAAGTGACCGCCCAACATGGCGTCATATATGATGAGCTGATCAACCATCATAGTGAGGAAAAGGCACGCCTTTACTATCAGGCCAATTATGACGCAATGCAATTTGTCAAAAACCTCGTAAAAGAAGAGAAGATCGACTGTGACTTATCCGAAGAGGATGCTTATATTTATACGAATTCCGAAAAAGAGATGGAAAAGCTTCTGAAGGAATTCAAAGCATACGAAAAACTTGGTGTAGCCGGCAGTGAATATGTTTCTGAAGTTCCTCTCCCTGTGGAAGCAAAAGCAGGAATTGTGATGCGAAATCAGGCACAGTTCCACCCGCTGAAATTTTTAACGCATCTTGTTGAACGTTTTACAGAAATGGGTGGCCAAATTTTCGAAAATACGACTGCAGTGGATATGGAGGAAGGATCCGAGCCTGTCGTTACAACCCGCGATGGTCACAAGGTGCACTGCAATCAAATGATTGTCAGCACGCATTATCCCTTTTATGATTTAAAAGGGTTCTATTTTTCAAGAATGACTCCGGAGAGATCGTATGTGCTTGCGGTAAAAACCGAGAAGGAATTCCCTGGCGGAATGTTCATCAATGCTGAGCAGCCAACCCGCTCGCTTCGTTATGCTGACTGGAATGGTGAAAAAATCGTCCTGTTTGGCGGCGACAGCCATAAAGTTGGTCATAAAACGAATACGCATCAATACTATGAAGCTCTCGAGGCATTTGCCCACCAGACATTCGGTGTAAAGGAAATTCCGTTTAGATGGTCTGCCCAGGACCCTGTTCCTTTTGATAAAATTCCATTTGTCGGCCAATACTCAACGGCTACAGACAATATTTATGTCGCGACTGGATATAGAAAATGGGGAATGTCAAACGGAATCAATGCCGCCATCATGTTGAGCGACCAGATCTTGAAGAAGGATAATCCTTATAAAGAAGTATTTGATCCGCAGAGATTCAAAGCGGATCCTGAACTGCGTAAGATCATATCAACGAGTACGCACATTGCGAAAACTCTGGTTAAAGGAAAGCTGGAACGCCCATCTACCCAGGCGACATCGCTTGATACCGATGAGGGCGCAGCAGTGACTGTCAATGGCAAACGCGCTGGCGCGTATCGCGATGAAAACGGCGAGCTGCACATTGTGGATACCACCTGCACCCATATGGGATGCGAGCTCGAGTGGAACAATGGCGAACGCACATGGGACTGCCCATGTCACGGATCCCGCTTCTCTTACAAAGGAGATGTCATTGAAGGTCCTGCTGAATTGCCGTTGAAAAAACTTGATCTGGAATAAAACGAAGCCGCCATTCATGTCTGAGTGGCGGCTTTCAATATGTCTTAAGGGAATATTTTGTATTCTCTCGGTCATAAATACATTCCTATAAATCACTTTTAACTCAGGATATATTGCTCCAAGCCTAAAATTAAACAATTCTCAATCAGGAATAGCTTCAAACGGGATTCAAAATCCTTCTGATTAGGTAGCTACTCCCTTTTATCAGCCAAAAGTGTCTTATGAATCCAGATGCTGGCCTGCATGCCGTCTCCCATGGCAATCGTGGTTTGTTCTGAATGAGCGACCAAATCTCCTGCGGCCCAGACGTTTTCGACATTGGTCATTTTTGTCCGCGGATCGACCAGTACATGTTTGTTTTTATGCAGGTCGACACCAAGCTGTTGTGCGAGCTGTGATTTCACTTCATTTCCGCCGAAAGCCATGAAGCCCCGTTCTGATGTCAATTCCTCGCCGTTCTCGAGCATAACTCCCCTGAAATCAGGCCCGTCAGCCAGCACCTTTTCAATCGGCCCTTCCACATACTTAATGCCTTTTTCCTTCAATGTAGCCCGTGTTTCCTTATCAACTTCTTTGTTCTCATGATTTACATACGTGAGGTTATCCGTGAAATAATTCAAGGTCAGTGCCATGTTCGCACCAGGGTTACCCGAACCCATCACAATTGTGGACTTGTCTTTCACTTCATGTCCATCGCAATCCGGACAAATATACACACTGATTCCAAGCGTTGGCATCAGTTCAGGAAATGGGGGAATCCGATCCATGACCCCTGTAGCCAGCAGCAAAGTCTTCGCCTTATATGAGTCACCGCTCTCTGCCTTTACTTCGAAGCCATCCTCATTCTTTTGGGCACTCTCAGCCTTGCCAATCACGAACTCAACACCATATTGTGCAGCCTGCTTCCGGCCGATTTCTCTTAAGTAAGGTCCGCTTACCCCATCTGGATAGCCGAGGATGTTATGATAGCTCTGGCAAATCGCCGACCGTCCATCACCCGCATCAAGTACCATCACATTATGATCATACCGCCCAAGCTGAATTGCCGCCTGCAGCCCAGCAATTCCGCCTCCAACTATTAGGCAATCGTACATACCGATTCCACCGCCTTTTTAAAATTGTCATACTAGCATGTTTCCCTTTTTAAAGGTGGTGTAATCCAGTTTGTACCGCTTAGAAATTACCATAAATTTTTTCAATATTTCTATAAACACTAGTTTTGTCGAACACCATTAAATTACTACTTAAGCACTATTAAATCAGTTATAATTAAATTGAGGTGGATAATAATGACAAATACTGTCGCAACAAAACCAAGATTACTGCTTTATGTAGTTTTAGCCTCTTTGATTCTGGCAACAAATTTCATTCTTTACCGTACATCGATGTTCAGCCCAGTACCAGAGGGCGCTGTCGTCGGTTCACTGCTTGACCTGTTGATCATTTTGCCTCTCCTGACCTACTTCATGATCATTCGCAAAAGGTATTCACTTAAATATATGGGCGTCGTCATCCTGGCTGGCTTTGCTGCCGCCTACTTTATCGTACCGCAGCAGCACCTTTCCGATTACCCTTTCCTTCCTTATCTTTTAATGGTTTCAGAAGGCGCATTCCTGTTGTTTGAACTTTATATTGCCTACACCGTCATCACACGGCTTCCAAAACTGCTGAAGGAATACAAAAAGCTAGCGAGGCAGAATTCATTCTTTCTTTTCAACATTCGAAGAGCTGTCGAAGCGAACCTTCCGAACAATAATGGTATCAAAATTTTTCTTACTGAATTCTCGTTGTTCCACTATGCACTCTTTTCATGGAAAAAGAAACCTGAAATCGAATACGGCATGGCTTTTACCTATCATAAAAAAACAAGCGTGAATGCTGTCTACATCATGATCATCCATGCCATCGCAATTGAATCTGTTGGGCTTCATTACTTCCTGCACAGCTGGAATCCGATTGTTTCCTACATCCTGCTATTTTTGAATATATACGGCATTCTGTTCATGCTGGCCGAGCTTCAGGCCACACGCCTCACCCCATTCCTGCTGACTGAAGAGCATTTGTTACTGCAGACAGGATTTTCAAAATCAATGTATCTCCCATTAAGCAACATCAAAGAAATCAGACATTATGATGGGCCTGAAAAATTCAGCAGCAAAGAGCAAGCTGAGCTTTTTGATGCCAGGGTGCCTGATTTGATCCAGGAGAAGCCAATGTTTGAAATCGTACTTCATGAGCCGCAAGATGTGCATCTCCTCTACGGTTTAAAGCGAAAAGTAAATCGGGTTGTCCTGAATGTCGATGATTCCGATGTTTTTTACCATGAATTGAAGCGGTCACTCCATGAGTGATCGCTTTTTTATGATCCATTTGCCAAGCAATACTAATAATCTGTTTAGGAAAGCGATAATCTCTCACTAAGGAACAATATTCTCTCGGTGAAACATGTTATTCCCCGACTGTAAGCCCGTAATCTCTCACTAAGCTTAAATATTCTCTCATTTATCCAAAACAAAAATAGTAAAAACCCAGCCACAATAGTGACTGGGATTCCCTATCTCTTAACCTTTATATACTTCTACAATTTTCTCAAACGATAGCTCATCCGTGCTTGCATAGACGAGATCAGCATTCTCGAAGCTTTCCTTTGGACCAACCGCAACAGCGAACATTCCCGCTGAGTTGATTGCCTGGACGCCTGCAGCTGCATCCTCGACACCGATGCATGCTTCTGGCTCAACACCAAGCATTTCCGCGGCGCGCAGGAATACTTCCGGATGCGGCTTACCGTTCTCGACTGTTTTTGCGTCAACGATGATATCGAACTCGGATTTCATTCCAAGCGACTCCATCACCGTGAAAGCATTCTTGCTCGCGGACGCTAATCCCAGTTTAAGACCTTTCGCCTTAATATCAGCAATCAATTCCTTGATGGCCGGCAGCAAGTCAGCAGGAGTGATATCCTGGATCAATGTCAGGTAGTGCTCATTTTTCTTCTCCGCCAATGCTTCTTTTTCTTCAGCTGTAAAATCTCCGGTACGGCCGCCAAGCTCAAGGATTTTCTCGAGGGAATCCATCCGGGAAACGCCCTTCAGCTCCTCGTTATCTTCGCGGGTAAAAGTAATGCCCAAATCCTCCGCCAGCGCCTTCCATGCAAGAAAGTGATATTCCGCAGTATCTGTAATGACCCCATCAAGGTCGAAAATAAAAGCTTTAAGTGGTCTAGTCATGATCAAACTCCTTTCATGAATCAGTCATTCAACTCTCAGTTCTATTTAATTTTTATAAGGCATTTGAGAACCATGTACCCTGCAAAATGTCTATAATATTCTGTTTCTTAGACATTTCAGTCGCAATCACTCCTCAAAATGTCCATTAAAACCTGTTTCTTAGACATTTCTGTCACGGGTACTACCCAAAATGTCTATTAACAACCGTTTCTTAGACATTTCTGTCACAGGCACTCCCCAAAAAGTCTATTAAATCCTATTTCTTAGACATTTCTGTCACGGGCAATACCAAAATGTCCATTAACACATAGTCTTTCAAATAACCAAGCGTTGTGGCATCAATTTGCATAAGAGAGAGAGACCTTCAGGCTTCCCCAAAGGTCTCCTTCATAAGTTATTTCAATTTTACAGAAAGCTCGCCTTCAGCAGGGATCGTTACGTCTTCGCCATAAAGCTTCAAGGCAAGTTGTGGTCCTTGCTGCGTGAGGACGACGTTTTCCTGGTTCACTTCTACTTTGATATAGTGGTCGCGGTAGATGATGTTGAAGCTGTACTGGTTCCATGCTTTCGGTATGAATGGCGCGAATGACAATGTGCCTTCGGCTGTTCGCATGCCCGCGAAGCCTTGTACGATTCCCAGCCATGCACCTGTCATGCTTGTGATGTGCAGGCCGTCTTCTGTATCGTTGTTGTAATTATCAAGGTCAAGGCGCGCCGTGCGGTTGTACATTTCATATGCCTTCTCTTCCATGCCAAGCTCTGCCGCAAGAACTGCGTGGATACTTGGAGACAATGATGACTCATGGACGGTCATTGGCTCATAGAATTCAAAGTTGCGGCGCTTCTCTTCCTCTGTGAACTCATGGTTGAAGAAGTATAGACCCTGAAGAACATCTGCCTGCTTGATGAAGCAGCTGCGCAGGATTTTATCCCATGACCATTTCTGGTTGATCGGGCGGTCTTCAGCTGAAAGCTCATCCACCGTCATCAAGTCTTTATCAAGGAATGTATCATGCTGGACGAAGACACCTTTTTCTTCATCGTACGGGAAGTACATTTTCTCGATGACATCCTGCCATTTTGAAAGCTCGGCATCAGAGAACTCCAGTCCAGAAAGACGGTTCTCATGGCCATTCTGCTTAAGGAACTCGATGACTTCAAGCGTGTAGCGCAATGTCCAGACAGCGATACGGTTTGTGTACCAGTTGTTGTTGACATTGTTTTCGTATTCATTCGGTCCTGTTACCCCATGCATCATGTAAACGTTCTTGGACTTGTTGTAGTGCACGCGATCTGCCCAGAAACGGGAGATGCCTGCGAGCACATCGATTCCATATTCATGGAGGTAATCTTTATCTCCAGTGTAATTTACATAGTTATAGATTGCGTAGGCAATCGCACCATTTCGGTGGATTTCCTCAAACGTGATTTCCCATTCATTGTGGCACTCGACGCCTGTAAAAGTAACCATTGGGTAAAGCGCACCCTTTAGTCCTTGCTGCTTTGCGTTATGGTAGGCGCCATCCAGCTGGTTATGGCGATAGATCAGCAGGTTGCGGGCAACCTCGGATTCTGCAGTAGAAAGATATAGCGGGATTGCATAAGCTTCTGTATCCCAGTATGTTGCACCGCCGTACTTTTCACCTGTAAAACCTTTAGGTCCGATGTTCAAGCGTGAGTCTTCACCATAATAGGTCGAGAAAAGCTGGAACAGATTGAAACGGATGCCCTGCTGTGCTTCATCATCGCCGGCAATCTCGACATCAGCGATTTCCCAGCGGCTCAGCCAGCCATTTCTATGCTCATCCAATAATTGTTCAAAGCCTTTTTCAACGGAACGTGCCAGCACTTCGCGTCCTTTAGAAACCAGTTCGCCGGCTTCATAGTCACGGTCTGTTGTCACAGCAACATACTTGTAAAGAGTGACAGTTTGTCCCTGCTCAGCCTTCACTTCAATGACATTTTCCACATATTCTTCTTTTTCATTGACTTCGACTTTAGCGACACTGCCTTTGACAACACTTTGCATAGTTGTCGCCACCTGGAAAGTCGGGGTCCCGAATGGATTGTCCTTCGTCTTCATGACAAGATTGCCATTGTATTCTGAAGCATCTCTGCTCACTTCATACCAGAAGTCCTCGTCATAGTTAGAGTCTTCGTTACGCACATCTCCGTCAAGATAAGGAACATAGGTAAGGTTTCCATTATAGTTCTTGGCAGTCACTGAATACTTGATCGCAGCCAGTTCTTTGTCAGCAACAGACAGGAATCTTACAGCTTCCACTTCTGTTTCCTTGCCGTTCTGAACGACTGTAAAACGGCGTGTCAAGACACCGTGCTGCATATCAAGCTCACGGTAGTAATCGCTTACTTCTGCGCTGTGAAGATCCAGTTCCACTCCATCAACAATTACCTTAATACCGATAAAATTTGTTGAGTTAATGACCTTGCCAAAATAATGTGGATAGCCATTTTTCCACCAGCCTACACGCGTTTTGTCTGGAAACCAGACGCCTGCAATATATGAACCACGATGAAAGTCTCCCGTATATGTTTCTTCAAAGTTCCCGCGCATGCCCATATGGCCATTTCCCAGGCTCATGATGCTTTCCGCAAGCCGGAAATCTTCTTTATGCAAGTCCGTTTCAACGATCTTCCAGCTATCAATTCCAAATAATCTTTTCATAGCTTTTAGCTCCTTTAAAGGTTGTACAAACGTTTGCACTATTATATCATGAATTTCCGCAAAAATGACAAAAGCAATGGTGATATTTTTGTGTCATGCTGAACTTATTATTATTTTACTATTATGTTTCGGTCATTATTTTTTTCACCTATTTTGTTAGTACTTATGTTATAAATTTTCAGATAACTAATATAATCTAAAAGAACTAATTAAGGGAGGAGGAAACAATATGAGCATCCGTTTTTTCAAGGTCGCTGCGGTTTATTTTGTCATTGCCATTATTTTAGGAATTATTATGGGGATTGTTCATGATTTCACTCTGACATCTGTCCACGCACACTTGAACCTGCTTGGCTGGGTATCAATGGCCTTGTTCGGGACGATTTATTATCTTTTTCCGAAAGCCGGGAACAGCAAGCTTGCTAGCACTCATTTCTGGCTGCATAACATCGGGGTCCCGGTCATGCAGGGCGGGATCACTTTATCCATGCTGGTTGGGGGTGTCATTTTCACCGTCTTTGCCATCATTGGATCACTGGTCATCGTTGTCGGAGGCATTCTCTTTCTTTTGAATGTGTTCAAAAATGTAACAGCATCATAATGAAGACAAAAAAAGTTCGCCCTTTGAGAGGCGAACTTTTTTCATTATGCAAGCTCCTTCTGCTTCGTTTCCGTGCCCCAGAAAAATACAGCCGCTGCACCAATCAAAATGGCGATGCAGAAAATCGTGAATATCGTCGTGATGGATAGATTCTGAGCTGCTAGATACGGAACCATCAGCGGTCCGATGATCCCGCCGATACGGCCAAAGGATGCGGCCATCCCCGCTCCTGAGCCACGGATCGTTGTGGGATATTGTTCTGGTGTATAAGCATACAGCGCGCCCCATGCACCCAGGTTGAAGAATGACAGCAGGATTCCTGCCGTAATCAGCAGTGCAAGCGTGTCTGCCGTGCCGAAGAAAAAGGCACTTAAGGCTGTTCCGATCAAATAGACAACCAGCACGAATTTCCTGCCGGCTCTTTCTATCAACCATGCGGCTGTAAAATATCCCGGTAGCTGGGCAAGGGTCATGATCAATACATACTGGAAGCTTTTGATCAATGTGAAGCCCTTCATGACCATCACGCTCGGCAGCCAGAGGAACATTCCATAATAAGAGAAAACCACACTGAACCATAGGATCCATAGCATCGCCGTTCTCTTGAAGTGTTCTCTTGACCAGACCTCCGCGATGCTCTCTTTCATCGTCAGCCTATCCTTTTTGGCGACTGCCAGGTACCTTGGTGAGTCAGGAAGATTGATACGAAGGTACAGGGCATACAGTGCTGGCAGCGCACTTAGGATCAGGGCCATTTGCCAGCCGAATTTCGGAATGACGAAATAGGAGATCAATGCAGCAACTAGCCAGCCTGCAGCCCAAAAGCTTTCGAGCAGGACAACGACACGCCCCCGTTTTTCAGCAGGCACACTCTCCGAAACAAGTGTAGATGCGACTGGCAGCTCTCCGCCAAGCCCCATGCCTATAAAGAATCTTAGCAATAAAAAGAAGGACAAAGTCGTTGCCATCGCGGAAATCCCGCTACCGACAGAGAACAGCAATAATGTAATAATAAAAACGTTTTTCCGGCCAATCCGGTCAGCCAGCAAACCAAAAACAAAGGCACCGACAGCCATTCCAATTGAATTCACGCTGCCAATCCAGCCCATTTCCTTGCCCGTCAAATTCCAGTCGACCTGCAATGCAGCGATGATAAAGGACAGGATCCCCACGTCCATCGCATCGAACATCCAACCCAGACCTGCAATCCCAAGCAGCTTCTTTTCTGAGATTTCCTCCGTTTTTTTCATAAAGCCCTCCTACACCATTAAAGCGATACAAATAGTTTCCCTAAAATTGTTAGTTTTAACATCATTTATTATGCGCTTTTCTATATTACCACGTGTCTTTACACTAGTCATATTAAAAGTTTACACAATCCACCACAATAAATAATTTCAAGGAATAAGTGAACATTATAACTACAACCTTGAAAGGTGGGGTGTGCCGTGAGGAAAAACAAACCTATTAAAAAGAACTCCATTCCCTTCCTGCTGCTGGCAGTCGCTCATGTTTTGCTTTTTGTCATTTTTGCTAAACGAAGCCGTCAGAAAAATATATGGATCCTCTTGCTTTCTAATATAGGGATGGCATATTTATTCGAGTATCCTGTCCTTAATTTGTTCAAAGGGTATACCTATAAACCATTTATCCTCAAAAAACGGGTTCATGACCAAATTCTTGGAGCGATTTTTTCCCAGGCACTATATGTCCCCATAACCGCTACTCTCTTATCTGTGTATAGAAAGAATCGGTATTGGAAGCTGGGCACCACGCTGATCTATTACGGAATTGAACACTTTTTCATTCATTTAAAAATTTATAAAGCATATTGGTGGAAGCCTAGTTACACTTTATTTTTCATGAATATTTATTTTTACATCAGCGACCGGTTTTACAAAGAACTGAACGCAAAAAAAGAATGGGCTCTTGTCATTGCCCAATACCTGGCGACTGAAGTGATCGGGGTCACCTTGCTTTATATATCTGCGGTCAACAGAAAAGTCCGGTTCGGACGTGGAATCCACCATTCCTGGCGCGAGCATTTCATCATTGCACCGCTCTATAGCTTGATTCGATCCATGCTCCTGGTTTTAAGTTCTTCAAAACCCGGTCTGCAGCCAAGACTCTACATGTTCCTTGGTTCGTTCTTCACTGATCTGTTGCTTGAACGGATCGGCCTGGTGAAGTTTCGCTTGAATAAGGTCTGGAGTATTGCTTACCATGCCGTCATGATCATTATTTCAAGGTTCCTTTATTTAAAAATACGCCTAAAAAAGTAGAAACCCCCTCTGCAAAGCAAAGGGGGGAACTTCTGGTTAATTTAGTTTTTCGAGGATCACTGTCACCTTAAACAGGTCTCCGTCGACATCGATGTCTAGCGATCCTTCATGCAGATCGACGATTGATTTGGCGATCGCTAGGCCCAGTCCAGATCCTTCTGTATGACGTGACTGGTCACCGCGTTTGAAGCGCTCAAATAGTTCGTTCAGATCTTCACCCAATTCGTATTTCGTGATGTTTTTAAAAGTAAGCACAACCCTGTCCTGCTCTTCTTTTACCGAAACATATACCCTTGTATTCTCCAAGGCATACTTCAGGATATTACCGATCAAATTATCGAACACCCTCCAGAGCTTTTGTCCGTCTACAAAGGCATAAACCGGATGCTCGGGCTGAGAGATCCGCAGCTGAAGCGTCGACTGGCTCAGTGCCTCATTATGCTCAGCCAAAGCCTGTTGCAGCAGCTGGTTGAGATCAACCTTCTCCTTGTGAAGTTCGATATTGCCGCTCGCCATTTTCGTCGCCTCGAACAGATCATCAATCAATACCTTTAGCCGCTTGGATTTCCGATCAAGAATTTCAAGGTAGGAGTCTCGGTCCTCGGGAGCCAGATCAGGTGTTTTCAAAAGCTCGGTGTACGTAATGATAGATGTCAGCGGCGTTCTGAGGTCATGGCTTACATTCGTGATCAATTCCGTCTTCAGGCGCTCGCTTTTTGCTTGTTCCTTATGGGAAACATTCACCGTATTCCTCAAATCATTGATATTAGCTGCATGTTTCGCGATCGCGGATTTCCCTTTCACCGGTATGTCGGCACCTAAATTGCCTGCAGCAAGTTCTTCTGTATGCTTCAATACTTTATTCAAGTAGCCTGCTTTCCTCATGATTATGAGGAAAATCGGGAGACTTATTATCCCAATTGCGAAGGCAATAACGAAAATTTCTCCTCCACCAGCTGCAAGGACGCCAACAAACAGCATGCCCATTGCAAATGCAATACCGAGGATGACAAGCAGCTGAAATCCGATGCTCTTGACGATAAATGCATCAAGGATGGCGTAGTAGCTTTTAACTATGAGGCTGTCAATCAAGTCTTTCTTTAGCAGTGGCCAATCCTTGCGGTACTCTGAAAGGAATCTCAGCTGGACCCAGCCGAGAGCAAGCAATGAAGCTGCAGCAACCAGGCTGATGATCAGCTCGGTAAGGGTCGCGAAGAGATTTGAATGATAATAAACAAACTGTTCACTGATCAGTGTCATGGACAGCAATAGGAAAAATACCGTTAATAACAGCAGGACTGCCCTTACATCCAGCGGGATCCTTCCATAGAACGGCTTCAGATGGTCAAACGAACCGAACACGGTTGCCGGTTTTCTTTTAGCCAGGAAGTAGCTCGCGATTAGTGCGGCAAAGCTTGTCAAGAGATAACCGAAAAAGAGCTTTTGCCCTTTCTGGTAGTCTTTATAATTCATGATGGCAATATTTCTTTCTGATGCATTCTTGGATAAACCGATTTGACCGGTCAGATTCAGGTCTTTTTGTTTTTCCAGGATGGGTTCTGCGCCTTCATTATAAGGCAGGAAATTCTCATTAAAACCAGTGAATGCATAATTTTTTTGCAAGTCTGCATAATCCATTACATAATACATGTCTTTTTTATTCAGGTAGTCAGACGCTTTTTCACCCTTTGATAGGTTAAGGTTTGTATGGACTTCACCTGTTGAATTGTCCTTCAGGTAATATTTATATGCTTGCTCAAGATTATTGAATTCATGGCGGTATGCTTCCAGGTCCCGATAAAATTCATCAATCTTCAGCTCTTTCTCTTTTACAATTTTAGCTCGTACATATTCATCACTATTGAAGTTTTCGGTGATGTCCGCAATCTTTTCGTCCCTTTCCTTCGTCAGAACGTCTTCAGCCGCCTTGTTTCCTGAATCGATTGCCGCCTGTATTTGATCATTATATTGCATTCCGATATTGGATATCTGATCACCAAGATTGCCGTAACGTGTACGATGCTCTTCAATTTCCTCATCTGAAACGGTGATCTGCTTTTTCATTTCTTCTTTAGGCATATCATACAGTTCATACACATTCAGCATTTGTATAAACTGATCCATTTGCGAGTTATATTCATCTGATTCAAAATAGTCACCATGCATATACCGGCTGCCATTCGTCAGGATCGAAAACACCCCGCTAAGCCCGAAGGCAATCAATAGCACCCAGGTGACAAACAAAAACTTACTTTTCGATTTTATATCCAATCCCCCACACCACCTTCAAAAATCTTGGATTCTTCGGATCGATCTCTATTTTTTCGCGGATTTTCCGGATGTGGACTGCTACCGTATTTTCTGCGTTGTAGCTTGGCTCCTTCCATACCCGCTCATATATATCATTGATGGAGAATACTCTGCCAGCGTTCGTCATCAGCAGCTCGATAATCTTGTACTCGATTGGCGTCAGTTTCACCGGCTCGCCATGGGCTGTGACCTCCTTAGAAGACTGGTCCAGAGTCAGTCCGTTCAGGTCGATCGCTTTCGCTTTTCCTTCATATGTACCGAGCGTGACATATCGTCTCAGCTGGGATTTTACCCTTGCGATCAATTCGAGCGGATTGAACGGCTTCGTCACATAATCATCGGCGCCGACCTGGAGCCCAAGGATTTTATCCGTATCCTCTGCTTTTGCACTCAAAATGATGATCGGGATGTTCTTGTCTTCACGAATGCGGAATGTCGTCGTAATTCCGTCCTGGCGCGGCATCATCACATCGAGCAAAATTAAGTGCACCGGCTGCTCATTCAGCTTCTCGATTGCCTCAATCCCGTCCGCCGCCTTAATCACCTTGATTCCTTCATTCTTCAAATAAATTTCAATCGCATCACGTATCTCTTTCTCGTCATCAACGACTAGCACATTGTATTGTTCCACGCTTTTAAGACCCCCTTCCCATACAGGCAAGCTTTGATATTGATTATTCTAGACAGTGAACCTTAATATTCACTGAGCATAAATCTTAAGATTTTCTTAATATTGGTAAAGAGTGGTGTGTGAATCTATTATATATTTTTATGAAGGGTGTGGGGGAAGGTAATTTTTTGGCTAGAATGATAGTATGGAAGAAATGAATGAGGCGGTGTTGTATGCATGAAGATTTCAGATTTTGAAAGTTTCCTTGAGCCGGTCATTTTAGAACGTGGACATAAGCTTTTTAAAAAAGGAGCCGTCAAAAATTTGCAGCATCTAGAAGAAAATAGAGTGTTGGCGTCTGTGCATGGCTCCCAAACCTACAGTGTCGAGATTTTCCTTGATGGTGATGGGGTAATCAAACAGGCTAGCTGCAGCTGTCCGTACGACTGGAGCGAAACCTGCAAGCATCAGGCTGCTGTTTTTCTTGCGCTGAGAGAAGGAGCTACAGATGACAAACAGGAAGATAAAAATCCAGAAAAAGATTTAAACCAGTTACTTATGCAGGAATCAAAAGAGGACTTAGCTTCAATCATCCTTCAGTTTGCAAGGAGCCATGAGGAAATTGAGCGGCAGCTGCTGTTGAGATATGCATCTCCTGAAGAAGAAATCACAACCGCAAAAGCTCTGATCAGGGATTATATTAAAGGGGCCAAAAGCAGCGGATTCATTCATTGGAGACGGATGGATGAAGCGATGCAGGGAGCCTATATGGTACTCGATAACGCCGAGAAGAAAAATGATCGCGGCAGCTATGTTCAAGCTGTGAAGCTCTCACTTGAAATCATGCCGCCAGTTGTTTCTATGATCCAGTACGCGGATGACTCAGGTGGGGAAATTACCATTGTGACACGCAGGACGATGAAAGTGATTAAGAATGCCGTTGCTAGAGGAT
This sequence comes from Mesobacillus sp. LC4, assembly GCF_053543455.1. Taxonomy (NCBI): domain Bacteria; kingdom Bacillati; phylum Bacillota; class Bacilli; order Caryophanales; family Bacillaceae; genus Mesobacillus; species Mesobacillus sp. LC4. The sequence goes on along the minus strand of NZ_JBGCUB010000002.1, from coordinate 127,996 downwards.
TGGACGAGCTGTCCACCGATGAGCAAAAGGAAATTTTCAAAGCTGTGCTGAAGGAAGCGAAGAACAAGCGATATAATGACTGGGATGAATGGCGCTTTGATTTGTTAGAGGCGATTATCCCCTTCGGCAAGGATCCAAAGCTGAGATCCGCATTGGAGAAAGAGCTGGATAAGCTGTTGAATAATACTCCACAAAATGAATGGAGCTGGAGACATACAGAGCAAAGCATCAAACAGTTGCAGCTTAGCCTTCTAGAGATTTCCGGTGCAGGAGATAGCACAATTGATGCCTTTATAGAGGAAAACCTCAGACATGATAAATTTCGTGAAAAAGCCATTGAGCGGGCCATGAATCGCAATGATTTTGAAAAAGCAGAGCAGTTCAGCTTAGATGGAGAGAAACAGGATACTTCCTACGCTGGCCTGGTGTATAAGTGGAAGGACTACCGCTATCAAATTTACGAACAGAAAGGCGATCTCGAACGCCAGCAGAGCATGGCATATGAACTGGTCACTAGCTATTATGAATATAAGGATTATGAAAGGTTAAAGAAACTTTATAGTGAAGAGCAATGGCAGGCAGTTTTCAAACAACTCCTCTCTGAATTAGAAAAGGGGCATAGCCGGGGCTTATATTTAACGGTTATTACCGAGGAAAAACTGGAGGACCGTATATTGGAATACGCAACTGCGAAGCCTTCCAGCATTGTCGAGTTATACCCTTACCTGATTAATAACCATCTATCGGAAGTAAACACCTTATTCGTAGACATGATTCTGTATGATGCTGAAAATGCGTCTGAGCGGAGATTATATAAGCAAGTCTGCAAGGATATAAAGAAATATAAAAAAGCCTGTGGCGAAACGAACAGCCGCAAGCTGATTGAAGAACTCATGAGCAAGTATCCGAGGCGCCCTGCCTTCCTGGATGAATTGCAGAAGATAAAATAAACTTTATGCTCATCCTTTTTGGATGAGCCTTTTTAGGTTTCACTTTCTATTTCCTCAAAGTAGCTATCATTCGGTTTGGATTCAGCAATAAATCCAATGCATCGAGGATATTTTCTATTAAAATATCACTTTTCAGCAGCGTTGATGTGGCACAGCCTTCTCTTCCGGCCACGGCAATAGCTAGATCTGCTTCTTCAAACATTGCCTCATCGTTTGCTCCGTTGCCCATACAGATTACTCCATCCAGGCTACGGACAAATTCGCCTTTTTCGGCAGTATGGTCACCGGAAAGAAGAATTTTTACGGATACCTGTAGTCCACTGCACTGTCTGGCTACGGTACCATTGGTATCTGCGGTGATGACATGAATGTCCATTTCCTTGTTTAACATCATGATTTTTTCAGTGACACCGGGAATCAACTTACCATCAAAAGCAATGGTCCCGTTAAAATCCAGAACAAGATGGTGAATAGTAAATGTACCTCTTCCAGGGATGTTCAAATATAACATGAATAGGCCCCCTTATTTTTGATAGAATAACGTTATTATACACCTGCTTGGAGGATGTAAAATGAAAAAGAACAATGTGGTCCTGTATATTGCGATGAGTCTCGACGGCTATATTGCGAGGCCGGATGGTGCCGTAGATTGGCTGGATGACGTGGAAGGCGAAGGAGATAATGGGTACGGCGAATTCTACAGCCAGGTTGGGACCGTCATAATGGGTCGTAAAACCTATGAAGAGGTTTTACGACTGACGGATGAATTCCCCTATGCCGGAAAAACCTGTTATGTTTTATCGCGCCAGACTAAGGAAAGCAGCCCTCATGTCACGTTTACAGAGGAGGAGCTGGAACCCCTTGTTTCTCGAATGAAGATGGAATCCGATGGTTATGTGTGGCTTGTTGGCGGCGGTCAGCTCGTGAAGCAGTTCCTTGACAAACAGCTGATTGACGAAATTCAGCTTTATCTCATTCCGAAATTGATTGGTGAAGGAATCCCGCTGTTCCCGGATGGCACACCGCCAGCAGATTTCGAATTGACGAGTACCGGACGCCATGGGCAGATTGCATCCCTGACATACAAAATCAAAACAAATGGCGCTGGCTGATCACCAGCGCCACTATTATAGGCCAATTCTAACAGGTTCAAGTTCCTTCCCCGACTCCAATTCCGGGCGTACTTCTATAAAATCAGAACTCGGTACAAACGGAATGGTGATTCGCCTTTTCTCCGTCACTGTCCCATTTTCGATTTTCTTTTCCAGCTTTGCATCCGAGGTTCCGCCGATGAGTTGTTTTCCATTTCCATCAGAAAGATCAAACCTCACTCTTTGGCTGCCTTCCGGGTAGCTTAATGTATATTCGATTGCCGTCGATGATGTCCCTTTAATCAGCTTTTCGAATGCGATTTTATGCTGACCAAGTTCAGTTTCCTGATCAAGCGCAATTGTTTCAAATGGCAGCTGGCTAATCGGCACGTCAAAATTCCATTTACCCTGTTCGTCCTTCCAGTTGTCACTGATTTCTCCGATACCAATGATGTTGAATGGCAAAGTGGTTTCCACCGGTAATTCCGCTCTCGGAGAGCTTAACTGGATATGCCCTTTGTAGCCATCTCCATCCGGCACCAATTTCACCAATTCCATCGTTTCTTCGATATTATGATCTCGGTCGAAAATTTCATAGAATGCATAAATCTCGTCCTCGTTGCCCTTCACTTCTCCTTTTACATCAAATGTGACACCTATAATTGCTCCGTCATAATAAGCTTCTGTAACTGTCACATCAATTCCAGCAAATGCTGCCTTTTCGTTCAACTCAGTGATGAGCTGCTTTGAGGACAGGTTTTCAGCTACTTTGTCATGTTCATAGAGTTTCGCGAGAATTGGAATTTCCGCCATCACACTGGCCATGGATGGGAACATGAATCCTGATGATATGAATAGAGCTGCCGCAGCTGCTGTTACTACCGCAACTTTAAAACGTGATTTTTGTTTAACCTTGATTTTACTCCCTTTCCTTACACCAGCCTGGATTGCCTTTACTACATCATCTTCGGGTACATCAATTCGATCTACACATTCATGAAACATTTTCTTTTCCATCCTGCTCGCCTCCCAATCTAGCCTTCAATTCCTTCCGCCCACGTTGCAGATAGGTTTTTACGGTATTTTCAGGTTTGTCCATCATTCTGGCAATCTCACCTATTGCCAGGTCATGATAGTAAAATAGGATAATCGCCGTCCGGTGCTGATCTTTTAATTGAGTGACCGCCTCCATTAAATCAAGGTTCTCTGCCACCTTATGTTCACTGCTTGAAGGCAAATCGAGCATTTTCTCAACTGGTGTTTCTTTTTTCCTTTTTTTCAAGACATCGTATGCACAATGGATCAGGATCCTTGTCAGCCAGGTTAAAAAGTATTGTTCATTTTTCAGCTGCCCGATCGCAAGAAATGCTTTGCATGATGTTTCCTGGACAATATCAAGCGCGTCCTCCCTGTTTCCGGCATATAAAAAAGCGGTCCGATACAATCGTTCACTATGTATAATCAGCAGCTCTTCAAATGCTTTTGCATTCCCCTTCACTGCCTTCTTCACAAGCTTTGCTTCTTTCATTTCCTGACCTCCTTTCACTCTTTAGAGCACATGCAGGCAAAAAAAGTTTCAACTTTTCCGAGATATTTTCCTAGTACTAAAGTAATATAGTAATAAATGGAATTTATCTATGTATAAACATAGTATATCGAACGAGGTGATGATATGGGCTTTTTCTCTCGTAAGCCTGATTTTCAAATTCCTGCATGCGGAATTGATCGGGTTAAGACAATCACAATCGGCGGAATCCAACAGACGATCCTCATCCAGACCTACTCTACAAGGAACCCAGTGCTGCTGTTTTTGCACGGCGGTCCATCCATGCCCCTGCCTGGTGTCTCTTCTAGAGGGAAAAACTACACTGTCGCCACCAACACAAAAGAACTGGTCAAGCACTTTACCGTTGTGTTTTGGGATCAGCGCGGCACAGGCAAGTCCTACCACAAAGATATTCCACATACAACAATGACCTTTGAACAGCTTGTATCCGATGCAGCTGAGCTGACGGACTTTTTAAGAGGAACGTTCAATCAGGAAAAGATCTTCCTGGCTGCTCACTCATTCGGTACCTTGATTGGCATGTACCTTCTGAAAAAGCACTCTGAAAAATTTCATTCCTATGTCGGCCTTTCACAAATCATCAGCTGGATGGAAAATGACCGGGCAGCTCTCTCCTGGGTTAAAGAAGAAGCGAAGAGGCGCGGCGATTATAAAGCGTTGAATGAACTGGAGGCCGTTGGTGAACCGCCGTTTGTCGAAGGATATAAACAATGGGGGATATTGCGAAAATGGCAGATGAAGTACAGCACGATGGTTTATAACGACCACCAAATCAAGCATCCGGGCCTAATGAAGGTATCTTTAGGAATGCTCAATTCAAGTACATATGGAATAGCGGATGTTTTCCATTCTTTTTACAGTGGCTTCAAGCTTATCTATTCTGACGAATTCATCCGGAATATACCAAACATCGATGTTCAAAGAGACATGCCATCCGTCGATGTACCTGTCACCTTCATTCATGGCAGGAAGGATGTCCATGTCCATGCTCATTTTGCAGAGGATTATCTCAACACTTTGAGAACCTCCCATGAAAAAAATTTCATTTGGATGGAGAAATCGGCACATCTTTTTCACCCGGATGATACGGCATTAATCGAACAGCATCTGATCAATGAATTAAGTCATATTAAAGCAGAGGTAATCAATCTATGAAAACTATCTATAAAAGCCTGGACGGAAAAGAGCAGATTCTTAACCAGTATGAAGAGTATCTTACGCAGTTCAATTCACTGATTTCAAGGGATTATGTCCAAACCAGATTCGGCCGCACACATGTCCTCGTAATGGGGAAGGAAGACGGGAAGCCCCTGTTTATTTTCCAGGGTGGCAACTGCATCAATCCTGTCACCCTAAGCTGGTTCAAGGGCCTGCTGGAAGAGTATAAAATCTATGCACCTGACACGATCGGACACCCTGGGTACAGTGATGAAACGAGAATCTCCGCCTCTGACAAAAGCTTTGCTCAATGGACTGCTGACTTGATGGACCATTACAAAGTTGAGAAAAGCGCCTTCCTTGGCCCTTCATACGGTGGCGGCATCATCCTCAGGATTGCTGCTTTTATGCCAGAAAGGATTCAGTGCGCGATCCTTATCAATCCTGCTGGTATCAGCCTTGGCTCAAAGATGAAAATGATCAAGGAAATCCTTGTTCCGATGATTTCTTTTAAAATAAACGGATCTGCCAGAAGTCTGCGTCAAATTGCCAATGTGATGTCCTCCAAAAGCATGAAGCAGCTGGATGAGAGCATCATCGGCAATATTTTTAAACACACAACCCTTGAACAAGACATGCCAAAGCTGACGACTATCGAAGAACTAAGAGGCTATCGTGCCCCAACTCTTGTTATGACGGGAACCGAGGATGTATTTTTCCCAGGAAACAAAATTTCCCAAAAAGCGGAAGGACTTTTAGGTGACCGACTGGAATTGATAGAGTACCAGATGGGACATTTTCCATCTGCTGCCCATCTTGAAAAAATCGAACAAGATATCAAGATCTTTTTGAAAAAACATTACTAGGAGGCAAATCATGCACTCAAATCCAATCCAAAAAGTCGGCCAAATTGGAATACCAGTCAAAAATATTGAAAGGGCGACTGCCTTTTATCAGGAAAAATTAGGATTGCCGTTAATGTTCAATACGGATACTATGGCTTTCTTCGACTGTGAAGGTGTCCGTCTCCTGTTAACCCTTCCAGAAAATGATCAATTTGCCCATCTTAGTTCTGTCATCTATTTTCAGGTAGCAGATATCAAAGCGAAATACGAGGAACTGCTTTCATGCGGGGTTCAGTTCATTGGGGAGCCTCATGTTGTTGCCAAAATCGGCGATACGGAAACATGGATGGTATTCTTCAAGGATTCAGAGGAGAACACTCATGCATTCATGAGCGAGGTTTCTGTATAAAAAGGGAAAAGGATACTGCTGTCGATGCAGTATCCTTTTCATTGAATGGCTTTCAATTCATTCTTTTTCAGGAATAATTCGATTTGATGTGCCGCCATCATCCCTGCCGTACTGTTCAAGTGCACCCCATCCGTCAGCAGCAAGTATCCATTCTTGGCAGAAATGCGGTCAAGACTGTTTCCGTATACAAAATGATCGATGATCGCTTTTTCATAAAGCTTTGTCCCGTTCCTCAGCGACCGACCTCTTGTATGCCCTTTTCCCTTTAGATAAGCCTTCAGTTTTTCATTAAAAGGAAGGTAAGAAACATTAGTCATTTCTGCTGTCTTCTTGATGACCTCATTGTACTGGTCAATTTCCTTATTCGCTTTTGAGAAAAGGTTTTCGCCGACAACCGGGAGCGATAACAGACCGATTTTCGCAGAGGTTTCGGCCTTCAGCCTGGAGATAATCATTGCTAAATTCTTTTCATACACCAATAATGACGGTTTTTCCATTTGCTCAGCCAGCTTCACGTTCCTCTTTGCAAGATCGGGGGCTATTTTTGCTGCAGCATCATTCAATCCGACGAGAATGACGATGAATTCTGGCTGGCAGGCAATCACATCGTCCAAACGCTGCAGGACATCATAAGCTGTACTTCCGTTGACACCCGCATTGATGAACTGATAATCCTTGCAGCTGCGCCTCCTGGCTGCGTCATCGACAAAATTATAGCTGATGTTTCCATGCACCGCGTCCCCGCCAATGACGGCGACAAGCATTTTCCCTTCCTGCCGAAGTCCTTTTTCCAGAAAAGCGCTCGGATTGTTAGGTGGCAGCTGGTTAATCCGGCCTTTCCGCTGATAATAAAGTGTCATAGTTACAGCAGCTATCAATAAAAGGACGAAAAACGCACCATAGATCAGTTCCATATATAACCCCTCTCTTTTAAAGAAATTAATTAAAAATTCTGAATTTATATAGTAAGATTATTCGACAAACCAGGTGAAAATCCCTGTAACAGGATATTTAAATGAACAAAAATCTTTTTTTTTGCCGATATTTCCATTATAGCCTTTTATGTTATGCTGCAGACAAATTAAATGGTACAAAAATTTACACAAATCAAAAAATTACTTTGCAACTAGATTTATATATAGGATAAAATTAATGGTAGAGTTTGGGAAAGGAGAATATTTGCCTATGCTAAAAGCTAGGTTATATGATTTCACATTGTTCTTTATTGCTGTTTCCGTGGCTTTTGGACTAGGTGCGTTCACTATAGACAAGAATATTTTTTTAACCGCGTTATTCATTTACTGGTTATTTTCAACCCTTTATAACCATTTACGAATCCGTGCGCAAAGCGGAGCGATGAAATTTGACTACGGAATCAGCTATAGTCTGTCTTTTGGGATTTTTGCGGGTCCGCTCGGTCTTTTCATTTTTGAAGCAATCTATCGTTTCACAGTCTATTTTTCAAGAATAAGCTCGAAAACTGCTGATGACAGTGAGCTTTCCGATACCTTCTACAATATAGGCGCCCATGTGTTAATTTACTCCATCGGCTATTACCTGTTTCATTTGGCATACCCGTTATTTGAGGGAATTCCTTTTGGATTCTGGATTTTGATGTGCATCCTTGCTGTGACGACGGCGTTGATCTCCTATACATTTCTTTCAACAGCTTTTTATATTTTGGGAGAAATCAAAAGCTTGCAGCAAGCAATCAAATTTTACAAAGATAGCAATAACTGGCTGGACCTTGGAAAGACAGCGTTCACGAATGGCTTGCTTCTGCTATTGCTTGAAGAGCAGCGTTGGGAAATGGTCGTAGGATTATTCATTTTGAACTATCTCGTCAGCCGTTCCTTCCAGTCAAAATCACAAAGCATCAAGAACAAAATTGAGCGTGACAAGTTCGAGCAAATGGCCTATACAGACTTCCTCACGGGAATTCCAAACCGTGCTTTTATGGATAAGAAAATGTCCGAGTTAAACCAGACAGGTGAAAAAGTAGGGATTGTTGTCGCGGACATCGATAAATTCAAGCTGATCAATGACTCCTATAATCATGCAGTTGGTGACCGGGTCATCCAGCATTTTGCCAACACTCTTAAAAACTTTTTATCCGATAACGATTACGTCTTCCGCAGCGGCGGGGAAGAATTCACCTTGATTCTAAGGAACAGGTCCCTCAGCCAAACAATCGAACTCGTGGAAAGAATCCGTCACGGAGTCGAGACAAGCTCAGTCGAGGTCGAATATCAATCAAGCAGACACGATGTCACCATCACCTCTTCCTTTGGACTCTATTATTTCAAAGTGAACCAATATACCTCCATGGAGAAAGGCTATATCTACGCCGACCAGCTACTGCTCCAATCCAAGGAGCTCGGTAAAAATAAAGTCACCTTCAAGGATGAACTAACCCAGCAAACACCGGTAAATGTCATGTAAAAAGACAGAGAGAATGTATCTCTGTCTTTTTTCTGTTTGCTAAAAGTGAGAAGGAATGCGATTATGACAGCTTTCCTGATATGCGCTTCGAACCTGTCTGAAGTTTGCTCTTCTTTTGACAGGTTTCCGCCTTTTTACACCGAACCTGTCTTAAGTTTGCTCATCTTGTGACAGCTTTCCGCCTTTTGACATCGAACCTGTCTTAAGTTCCTTCATCTTGTGACAGCTTTTCCCTTTTGGGCACAAAACCTGTCTAAAGTTTGCTCTTCTTTTGACAGGTTTTCGTCTTTTGATACCAAACCTGTCTTAAGTTTGCCCATCTTTTGACAACTTTTCGTCTTTTGACACCAAACCTGTCTTAAGTTCCTTCATCTTGTGACAGCTTTTCCTCTTTTGACACCAAACCTGTCTTAAGTTCCTTCATCTTGTGACAGCTTTTCGCCTTTTGACACCAAACCTGTCTTAAGTTTGCTCATCTTGTGACAGCTTTTCGCCTTTTGACACCAAACCTGTCTTAAGTTCCTTCATCTTGTGACAGCTTTTCGCCTTTTGACACCAAACCTGTCTTAAGTTTGCTCATCTTGTGACAGCTTTCCGTCTTTTGACACCGAACCTGTCTTAAGTTCCTTCATCTTGTGACAGCTTTTCTGCTGTACTCCTCAAACCTGTCTTAATTCCCACACTTAAAAATGCATAAATAGGTCAGCGGATGCTGCTTCGTTCAGCAGCCATTTGATTGGTACCTGCTCTGCTGGATGGATAAATTCAAAGTGGTCGTTCATATCCATATCCACCACATATAGTTGGGCTCCCATTTCGACGGCGATCCCAAGTAGGTCATGAACAGAAGATACTCCGAAGTCATTCAATGCATTTGATAAGTATTCAAGGTCCTCAGACGGAACGGATACATACCGTTTATCAAGAATGTTGACTCCCCTGCGGGAAAATGCCAGGATGACATCTGCACCGGATGAGGCAGCACCTACGGCCAAATTCAAGGGTGGGTACGCGGACTCCAATTCATCATGCAAAGCCATCACCACTACTTTTTTCTTTTCCATCAGCTCTTCCCCTCCATTAGTAACTTAGCACTGCATCTGCCTGGTAGGCTGTCTCCAGGAAAGTTGCGACCCCTGATAGTTGCGCACCGTCAACTAGCTCAAGTCCATCGGCAATCAGTACATTCATCTGGCAGCCGAAAAATCTAATCCCCTTATCCATTGCCTGCTGCATTAGTTGTTGCAAATCCATATTGTGTGTTCTCTCCATGATTTTCATATATCGTTTATCCAGGACTCGGGCTCCATCTAAATCAAAGAAAATTGATACTTCGTTTTCCTCCTCAGCGTTTTTAAGCGCTTTTTTTAGAACATAAGGGACATTGGAACTCAATGAAACAAAGTAAACAAATTTCTTATTCGCCATGTGGCTTCCCTTCCTTCACGTCGTTTATTTCTACAACTAATTATCTTTTCCAAATGATTGATAAACCTCACAATCATTATATACCCTATTAGGTATATAATAAAGCAAAAACACAGGCAGCTGCCTGGTTCTTAAAACCAAGCTGCTGCCTGTCTCTTTACCTATTATTTCACCCATTTATGAAGCAGGGGTCCTGTTTCGCCATATACCGGATCTGTCTCTGGTACTGGCACGTTTTTAATTTGGGATAGTGCCTGTGCCCTCGTCCCTGGGTCTTCTTTTTTCAAATCAGGATTCCGGCCGTTTGGATAAGCACCTACGACGGCAAAGTCCTGGCTGCTGTCTATCTTCTTGTGGCCGGTACCTGCCGGAAGAACGATGACATCTCCCGCTTTGAGCTCGAGACGTTCTCCGCTGTCACCGCCAATCTGCACGGTCGCGCTGCCTGATTTCACACCAAGCACTTCGTGGGTATTGGTATGATAGTGATGGTAATCGTAAATGTCACCCGTCCATGTGCCTGTCCAATTATGCTGCTCGAATTGTTCCTCCATGCTCAAGTTATCGTCAAAAACACCCTGATAGACAATGACCGGCAATGTCGGGTTGTTCGGGATATCACCTGTGTCCTGTGCAAAAAATGAATGTACTTGAGTTCCCATTGTGGAATCTGCTCCTTTCTTTTATTGTATTTGAAGTATACTTTTAAAAGTGAAGTGCCCACCACAATACTCCTTATGATGGCATCAGCCAAAATGGCCTATGCTTATCTCTACCTAAAATTCTCTTGTGTTAAACGTATCGCCTTGTTCAAGATTGCCAGCTTTGTAGCCTTTCTTGAACCAGCTTTTCCTCTGCTCTGACGTTCCGTGCGTAAAACTTTCTGGCACGACATAGCCCTGAGACCGCTTCTGGATCGTGTCATCTCCAACCGCACTGGCTGCATTCAAAGCTTCCTCGAGGTCTCCTTCTTCAACTACACCCATTCCCTGTGCATGGTGAGCCCATACACCTGCTAAATAATCAGCCTGAAGTTCAAAACGGACTTGATATTTATTGAATTCTGTCTGGTCCAAGCGACCGCGCAGTGAATTCAGCTTATCAGTAGTTCCCAGTAGTGTCTGCACATGGTGTCCTACTTCATGCGCGACAACATAAGCCATCGCAAAATCACCAGGCGCCTGGAATTTTGTTTGTAGTTCATTATAAAAACTAAGGTCAATATAGAGTTTCTGGTCACCCGGACAATAAAACGGCCCTACCTGCGACCCAGCCATTCCACATGCAGATTGGACACTTCCTGAGTATAAAACGAGGGTAGGTTCTTGGTATTCCATACCTTCTTCGGCAAACACCTTTGACCATACTTCCTCTGTATCGGCAAGGACCACTGAGACGAATTGGGCAAGCTCCTCTTCCTCGGCCGATTGCTCATAAGGTGCAGGAGACTGGTTTCCGCCGTTTGTCATATTATCGACGACATCCCCCATATCGCCACCACCAAGGAATGTCATAACCACTAATAGGATGATCCCTCCAAGGCCACCACCCATGAGCATGCCTCCGCCGCCCATCCCCCTTCTATCCTCTACATTGCTGCTCCCTCTTCTGCCTTTCCATTGCATGATGTTGGCTCCTCCCTGCTATATACTAAACACTGATAAACAATCTATACTGGATGTCCTTAGTGTTATACCCGCTATGAAGCGATTTATTTGCCTTTCTATGAATATTTTTTTGGCAACTCACTATGAACTCGTAACGATCTTATTAGCCAACCAATACACAAAAAGCAAGCAGGCTACCTCCATCCAGTGGTTATCCTGCTTGCTTTGTTATTTTTTATAAGGAAGTGATATGGACAGCTAGATAGTCTTTCTTAATCTAGCTCCGTGCTTTCGTTTTTTCATTCCCTAGGAAATATTATCGCCGATGGCTCCTGAGACATCGTACTGTTCGATGTCTATTTCGAGCTCTTCGCCTGCTGCCAGTTTCGCTAGCTGGGCACCCAGATAGGGTCCGACTGTCAGGCCTGATGCTCCCAATCCATTTGCCAGGAATAGATTTTCATAGCCAGGGACAGCTCCAATGATCGGAAGGAAATTCGGCGCGACTGGACGGAAACCCACTTTTGTTTCGAGATAAGTTGCATCTGCCAGTCCTGGTGCGACCTTCAATCCTTTATCAATGATTTCATTCATGCCGCCAAGAGTCGGGCGAAGGTCAAACCCCTGCTCGTCTTCATGTGTTGCACCAATGACCACCCTGCCTCCATCGAACGCAAGAATGTACTGGTTATTGGGAGGCATGACTACAGGCCAGCTCCCGGTTTCTGTATCCTCCAGCATAAGATGAATGATTTGAGCTTTTTGAGGAGAGATGCTTAGCTTTATACCTAGAGGTATCAGCAGCTCAGGTGCCCATGCTCCTGCAGTCAGGATGATGCTGTCACCTTCATATCTTATGTCTCCGACTTTAACTCCCGTCACTTCTTCTCCGGAGGATTCTAATTGGGCATCTCCTTTTACGATGGACGCTCCATGTTTTTGGGCAGCATTCAGGAGAGCATCTCGCAACAATCGTCCGTTTACGCGTGCTCCTCCGGTTACATACACAGAAGCATACTCTTCAGACAGTGGCGGAAAAAGCTCATTCGTTTCTTGCTGGTCCAGCTGCCTGATCTCTCCGATTTCTGGAGCATCTTCTCGCCTTACAAGCGCTCTTTCTTCCATTTTCACAAGTTTTCCCTGATCATAATGAAGGCTGATTGCGCCAACACGCTGATAGCCTGTTTCCTTCTCGCCGTTCTCTTCAAGCTGTTTAATCAGTGCCGGGTAAAAGGAGGCACCATTCTTTGCGAGGAAATACCAGGCCTTATTCCTTCGCTGGGTCAACCAGGGACAAATGATTCCAGCTGCTGCATCCGTTGCTTGTCCTGGTTCCCCACGGTCAATGATCGTTACATTCCTGCCTTCCTTCGCTAAATGATAGGCAGTGGATGCCCCTAATATTCCAGCACCAATGACAATATATGTTTTCATTCCCTACACCTTTTCCGTAAAAGATTCTTGATATCATTCTACAGAAATCCAGCGATAGACACAAAACTACTTTAATTGTAAGGTCCCATTCTAGACTCATTCTTCAACTCATTCCGGTCTATATTAAAGTTTTGAATGATAAATCCTAAAATACCAAATGCTAATCTTCTAGAGAGGGCCGATCGCTTTTAAAATTTTGTTTCCACTATCGAAAAGTAATTTTCGCTATACCTTTGGGGTTTCTGATATAATTTTTATTATTGTGTACCTACTAGCAATGAAACCGTTGATGTAATGGAGTGAATATAAAGATGAACACCAAAAAGGCTTTGCCTATTTTATTTTTAGTCATGTTTCTCGTGATGGTCGGCTTTGGAATTATCATTCCAGTCATTCCTTTTTATGCAGAAGAAATCGGGGCAACGCCAACTCAACTAGGCTTGTTGATGGCGGTCTATTCCTTGATGCAGTTCCTTTTCGCACCAATGTGGGGCCGAATTTCCGACAGGATTGGCAGAAAGCCCGTCATTATGATCGGTATTCTCGGGCTGTCCCTTTCCTTTTTCCTCATGGCCCTTTCCACTGAGCTTTGGATGCTGTTTGCAGCAAGGATCATTGGCGGATTTTTGTCCTCGGCTAATATGCCGACCGTCATGGCTTATGTCGCGGATATCACATCCGAGGAAGATCGTGGTAAAGGTATGGGAATTATTGGTGCGGCAGTCGGACTCGGGTTTATTTTCGGTCCTGCGATTGGCGGCGTCTTTTCACAATCCAGCCTGAGCACACCTTTTTTCCTTGCAGGAGCGACATCACTGATTACGTTCCTATTCGTTACTTTTGTATTGAAAGAGTCGCTTTCACCTGAACAGCGCAACAATCAGCAAAAGGAAAGAACGTCTTTATTGAAGGCTCTGAATGGACCGCTCTCCATGCTATTCCTCCTTCAGTTGTTCGTCTCACTTTCTCTTGCAGGACTAGAGGCAACCTTTGCTTATTTTGCTGCTGAAAAAGCAGGGCTTGGTTCCGTCGAATTAGGATACATTTTCATGATCATGGGATTGGCAGGAGCCATCGTACAGGGAGGATTAGTCGGCAGGCTGACAAAGACGCTTGGCGAGGGTACGGTCATCCAGCTGGGTATTGTCATTTCAGCAGCAGGGTTTGGATTGATCCTCCTGACTGAAGGGTTTGGGACTGCCGCGTTATTCCTGACGATTTTTGGAATTGGAAATGGGTTGATACGGCCAAGTGTCTCTTCATTACTGACAAAAAAATCGACGACTGGTCATGGCGGCACGACTGGATTGCTTTCATCCTTTGATTCTCTTGGCAGAATTATCGGACCGCCATTAGGCGGATGGCTGTTCTCGATTGCCATTGGAATGCCTTATATTTCAGGGATTGTTTTATCTATAGTTGCCCTGGTTTTGTACCAATTCTATCAGGCACGATCAAAACCTTCTCATTCATTGGACCAATAAAAGCAAGAAGGAGGATGGCTTATTTCGCCATCCTCCTTTTAATTCGCTAAGGGGAGTTTTATTTCAACTAAGGTCCCATCGTTTAACTTACTATGATAGGAAATCGTCCCATTGTGCTGTTTAATGATTTTATGGCAAATCATTAAGCCGAGACCCGTTCCTTTCTCCTTCAATGTGTAAAATGGCTCTCCTAGGCGAGGAAGTAATTCTTCTGGAATTCCGCACCCTTCATCTTGAATAGAAATGATACATTCACCATCTATCCCTTTTTTCAGTTTTATATCGACATTTCCACCCTTAGGCATGGCCTCCATCGCATTTTTAAAAACATTCAGGAACAACTGCTTGATCTGGTTTTTCTCACATACTATGAAGAAATCTGTACCCAGATAACTTCGGCTGAATTGGATATTTTTCATATTGGCTTGCGGGGATAAGAATTCGACCGTATGATCCATCAAATCACATAAGTTAGCCCTGTTAAGCTGAATAGCCTGAGGTTTCCCTAAAGAAAGCATTTCACTTGTTATTGTTTCGATCCTTTCTAGTTCGCTTAGAAGCAACTCATGTATTTCATTTGATTCATTTTCTTTTCCATAGAGCTGTACAAACCCCTTTATTGTAGTGAGCGGATTCCGTATTTCATGGGCTACCCCTGCTGCCAGTTCCCCAACAATCGATAACTTTTCCGATTGCAAAAGAATCTCTTCCGCTTTTTTTCGCTCAGAAATATCCCTGCTTATGATCACAATATGTTCAATCAATTGATCATCACTTAATACCGGCATGCAGCGGGACTCAAATTCTATCCATTTTCCAGTGAGATGCTGAAAACGAAACTCAACTGGCTTTGATTCTTTACTTTTGGCGATTTCGGAAATTGTTTCCCTAAAATAGACGACGTCATCAGGATGAATTAACTTACATAAATCTATTTTCTCTAGCTCCAGAACACTATATCCCAGCACCACTTCATGTGAGGGAGAAAGATAACTTACAGCATGTTCTTTATTCATTACCATGATGAGGTCAGATGTATTCTCAGCTATGAGACGATATTTTGATTCGCTTTCGTCCAGGGTCTGCTCCATCCTCTTACGTTCTTTAATAATTCTGTATAACTTTTCATATGACTCGATCATGATTCCACCAAGGAACACTCCGATTGAAATAAACAATAAGTATTGAAGGTGAAAAACTGGATTATCTCTAATCACGTTTAAAACGATCGGTACAGTAATAATATATGTAACTACGTAGGAACCCAGCAAGATCAAATACCTCTTGACTGGCTGAAAATGTACAGTGAATTTTTGTATAACGAACAATACGGTCATGACTACTAACCAGCCAATTATGGCTGGAAACCAGTTATCAGATACCATTAATCTTGATAGCAATGCAATGCTGCCGGTAATCATGCCGGCACCTGGTCCCAGATACGCGAAGACTAAAATGATTACCGCATACCGGATATCATATGTGTAACCTTGATCCTGAAACGATAAGCTGACAAGCACAGAAGAAACACCGCCTGCATATAGCCCCGTCCAGATCCATAAATGCTTAAGTGGTTTTAGATTAAGATAAGAGCGAATGATTAAAGGAGTACTGACCATTAATGAAAACATCGAGAGGTTAATTAAGTAATCTAGTAAGATCAACTGGCTCCCACCTATATATACTGAATTTATTAATTATCATAAACCAGAGGATGCACCTTTTCTATAGATTTTTTTACTATCAACCATGATTATTTTTAAAAATTTTTTCAATAATTAAAATTTTTCTTAAAGTATTTCGATTATCGTAGTAATATAGAGAATAAAGGGGGAGATTCATTTGACTAAAACGATTGAAAAGCGTCCTGTCCGCTTTGAGGTCCCTGCGGATTTGACTTGGAACCTGGATGACCTATTCCTGTCGGATTCGGACTGGGAGACTGCACTTGAAGAAATTGAAGCTGACGTCAAAGAATTCGCGGGCTTTAAAGGAAACTTACATACTAGTGCAAAATCACTGCTTGAATGTCTTACTGCTCAAGAAGAATTGACGAAGAAACTGGTCAAAGTCCGCACATATGCTAGCTTGAAGCAATCCGCGGATGGCACAGATCCTGTGAATCAGGCAAACTCCGCAAAGGTTGCAGCTATCGGCACACAGGCATTGTCTGCTCTATCTTTTATCTCATCTGAAATACTGGAGTTTAAAGATGGGAAAGTAGAAGAGTTCCTACAGGAAGAGTCGGGTCTGGAACCATTCAGAAAGAACTTAGTTGAGCTATTAGAAATGAAACAGCACAAGCTATCGCCCGAAACAGAAGAGGTACTCGCTGCGCTTGGAGAGGTCCATGCAGCTCCTTATAACATCTACGGTATGGCTAAACTTGCCGATATGCAGTTCGCATCCATTAAGGACGAAGAAGAAAATGAGCTGCCTGTTTCTTTTGCATTGTTTGAGAGCCGTTATGAATTTTCACCAGACACATATGTCCGCAGAAAAGCGTATGATTCCTTTGTCTCCACACTTAAACAATATAAAAATACAATCGCTGCTGCCTATGCAACTGAAGTGAAAAAACAGGTAACCCTCGCAAAACTGAGGAACTATGAGTCTGTTACCGATATGCTATTGGAACCGCAGCAGGTAACAAAGGAAATGTACAATAATCAGATCGATATCATTTACAAGGAACTGGCACCACATATGCGCCGATTCGCCCAGTTAAAGAAGAAGGTGCTGGGTCTTGATAAGATGAAGTTCTGCGACTTGAAGGCTCCTTTTGATCCTGATTTCGATCCAGCCATCACCTACGAAGAAGCTCGCGACCTGATCACAGAGTCCTTGCAGGTCATGGGTCCTGACTATACGGCCATGATTAAAAAAGGCTTTGATGAAAGATGGGTAGACCTTGCTGATAATGTCGGAAAATCAACAGGTGCATTCTGTTCAAGCCCTTATGGTTCACATCCATATATCCTGATCACATGGGCAGACAATATGCGCGGCTGCTTTACGCTTGCCCATGAGTTCGGTCATGCGGGACATTTTTACCTGGCGAATCAAAACCAGCGCATCATGAACGTCCGTCCGTCCATGTATTTTATTGAAGCCCCATCGACCATGAATGAAATGCTTCTTGCACAGCATCTTCTTGA
The DNA here is from genome assembly GCF_053543455.1 of Mesobacillus sp. LC4. NCBI lineage: Bacteria > Bacillati > Bacillota > Bacilli > Caryophanales > Bacillaceae > Mesobacillus > Mesobacillus sp. LC4. The sequence goes on along the minus strand of NZ_JBGCUB010000002.1, from coordinate 110,423 downwards.
TAAAAATAAAGAAGATGTCCAGATGAGTCGCTGGGTCATTCTGCAGCTTCTGGGAACGTATTATCATAACTTTGTCACTCACCTGCTTGAAGCAGAGTATCAGCGCCGCGTATACGCCCATGCTGAAGCCGGCAAAGCCCTTACTGCAAAGACCCTTACAGAAATCAAAACGGATGTCCTTGAAGGCTTCTGGGGCGGTACAGTAGAAATCGATGAGGGAGCTGGCTTGACTTGGATGCGCCAGCCTCATTATTACATGGGCTTATATCCATACACCTACTCTGCAGGCTTGACCGCATCGACTGCCGTATCACAGCTGATCAAGGAAGAAGGCCAGCCTGCCGTGGATCGCTGGCTTGAGGTGCTCCGTGCGGGCGGCACTATGAAGCCGCTGGAATTGCTGAAACATGCGGGATTGGATATGTCGACACCGGAACCTGTCCGAAAAGCTGTTGCTTATGTTGGTTCATTGATTGACGAACTGGAGCAATCGTATCAATAAAAGCAGAAAAACCCATGGGTAAGCGCCCATGGGTTCTTCTTATTTATTCATTTTAGCAAGGAAGTCTCCAAGAAGGTCGTCTAATTCCTCTTCCTTCTCTTCACTTTCCTCTTCCGATGTTTCCGTTTGCTTAATCGATTCCCACACAAATGAATCAAGGTCATCATCCATTGGGTCGTTCTCAGCTGTTGAAGCTGTTTCTTCTATTACCGGTGAGTCCTCTGTTACAGTTGCTGACGGAAGATCCATTTCTTCTTCCTGAAGGAATAGGGCCTCGTCTATTTCAGTTGACTTGCTGTTCAATGATGCAAGCAGTGCGGTGGCCCGTATGGGGTCTGTCAGCAGATGATACACGATATTGCCCAGCAAAGCCTCTGAATGCTCATGCTTGATCCAATCCCGTTGCGATTTGCTGAGATTGCGCGGAAGAGGGATAGTGATACTTTCTCGTTCCCTGGAATATGAATTCCCCACACCCTGCAAGACATAATCTGCAATCTTGCTAGAGAAGTTTCTTCTCTCAGTTTCTTTTAATTTTTGAAGCTGCCTTAAGATATGGTCTGGTGTATCAGACGGGATACGGAACGAAAGTGCTTGTCCTCTTTTTATCTCATTTGGGTTGGCTTTTTTCATGGGATCACCTTACTTTAGCTTTTAACAGGTTCAGAAGTGGCTTTGCTGCTCTTCTCTGATTTCTTCACATAATCCATGATGAGCTTATAGTAAGCATTGGCCATCATCCAGATGCTTTCTTTTTCATCCTCGAAAAATTCGATGTTATAGCCATCAAGATTATTGTTCAATGTCTTAATATACTCTTTCAAGACTGTCGCACCGCCGCCGACAAAGTAGCATATTTCCGTTTGTGAGTTCTTTGCCCAAACATTACGAAGCAAGCGATATTGCTTCTTAGCCAGTTCTAGAAGGATACGGTCCGTGATATCATGGACGCTTGTACGGCTTCCCTTAACCATGATGTGGTTGCGGTCATTTTTGCGTGTGATGATCTCTACAACATCTGTGCGGCTGTCCAGTTCAACGCCATGCTTGCTGCGGATTTCTTCCCTGATTTGTTCGAGCGCCTCAGAAACTCCAAGGTTGAAGCCCTGTGCCTTGTCATCATCTACATTGCGGTTTTTGATGACAGCGATATCAGTAGATAAACCGCCAATATCCTGGATCAGGATTCTTCTATCAATTAGATCCTTGTTGATGATTTTTAGGCTGTTATCCATTACTAGATTGATATAAGCTGCGAATCCTTCTGGATATACCTTCACTTCATCAAATTTGATATTAACTTTCAGGCCCTGATACTTTGGAGTAACAAGGAATTCTACCTGGTGAACGGATCCAACAAGTTTCGAACGGTAGCCTGCGTCTTTTCCTTCCTTCACTTCACGAAGCGGAAGTCCAGTTCCAAGGGTATAGTTCGCATCGATGACATTCTTGCTTTTCGGAAAAAGCTTTGCATTCTCTTCTTTCACTGCATCCAAAGCAAGAGTTGCAAAAAGCATGATCAATGTCTGATCTTCCTCGGACTTGCTGCTTCCAGGATCTAATTCTGTCGCATTATCACTTTTAGTCGCTAGATTGCCGACACGATAAATCGCGTTATTATCCTTCAGGGCAGGGGAGTGGACACGGATATGAATTCCATCGAGAGGATCCTTCGTATCAAGCTCCTCAATCCCGATGACAGGACGGTCTTCTGTATCCCTTGCTACGATGTTAGGGATATTGAGCTCATTATCGAACTCTCCAAAAATAGCTTTAATAGAATCGTTACCAACATCAACAGCTGCAATTCTAGATTTCGTCATTTTCATCATTCCTTTTCAATAATCTAATGTAAATCTAAGTAATTATGTATACTCACTTACTATTTTAAAGGTAAAGGTAAATAATAGATACTGCAAGCAGTACGGACAAAAAGAAATATAAATGTAAACATGTAAACGCGTTGTAAACAGAAGGTTATTGTATACATAATTGTACACAACGAATACAAACTTGTATACATATTGATTTAACAGCATGTACACGCATTCGTATACTTGTAAACATAATTGTACACGTGATGTTTACATTTTGTATACATGTTTACTTTTATGTGTACGACTGCTAAAAACGCGTATTTTTTCTATTAATTTCCATTATTCCTTCTCCAACTCCCTCCCCTACCCTCACTTTTTATTGGTAGATTTTATGCAAATACAGAAAGGGAAAATGCGTGCCCATAAAAAGGTGAAGAAGAAATAGATAGATATTCAACTGAGGTTTCTGTGTAAAATCCATATTCCTATCAAACACAGATTAAAAACGATCCTGAAATTTGCGGTTGCAGTGCAAGACTAGGATGAAAAAAGTAAAAGGATCTCGGAAGCAGATTAACGAAACCCAGTAGCACTCAGGTCTGTGGGTTGTATAAGAACAGGCAGTCCCCCTCCCCTCTCGGTAATGGGCAGGAAAATCAATGTAGGATAACGTCGAAGGATGACGACAGAGGAAGAAGATTGCAGATAAAAAAGAAAAGCCAGGTCAATGCCTGGCTTAAGGAAGTTAGATTTTCTTAACAAATTCAGATTTAAGCTTCATCGCTCCAAATCCTTCTAGTTTACACTCAATATCATGGTCACCATCAACTAAACGGATATTTTTAGCCTTCGTGCCAATTTTAATTACAGATGAAGTACCTTTCACTTTAAGGTCTTTGATGACAGAAACGGTATCACCATCGCTCAGAATATTTCCGTTCGAATCTTTGATTACCTTCCTATCATCTGCACTCTCAGCCGCGGGATCCCACTCATGGGCGCATTCTGGACAAATGAGCAACGGTCCATCCTCATATGTATATTCTGAACTGCATTTTGGACAATTTGGCAAATTAGACATCGTTTAAGCCTCCGAATTCCTTTTTAATAAGCTTTATTATAGCCAAGTTGCAGCCACATTCCTATCGTATTAGCAAAATACGGCTGTTAATCATCAAAAGTCAGTAAAACCATATAGAATAAGGCTTTACTGAGTACCAAACAGATTAGAAGACTTCTGAATAACAAAAAGCCCCGATAGGACGATCAATCATCCATCAGGGCTTTTCATTAGTTTTCTACAATGTCCTTACGATTTTTCTTGAATATTCTTGATAGAACTTCATATACAATCGGTACGATAATCAGAGTTAATAATGTGGAGCTAATCAAGCCACCAATTACCGTGATCGCAAGGCCTTTGGAGATCAGTCCGCCTCCTCCTGAGCCGATTGCTAATGGAATCAAGGCACCAACCGTAGCAATAGCGGTCATAAGGATTGGACGTAAACGTGTAGCTCCTGCCTCAAGGACCGCTGCACGCATTGTCAGCCCTTCTCTTTCCATATGAATGATTCGGTCTACAAGCACAATGGCGTTCGTTACGACGATACCAATCAGCATCAACAGACCCATCATGACTGAGACAGAAATCGTTTCACCTGCGATCAGCAATCCAACAAATGAACCAATGACTGCGAATGGAAGCGAGAATAGGATCGCAAATGGTGCCACACCTTCACGGAAGGTAACGACCAGGATAAAGTAGACGATCGCAATCGCAGCAAGCATTGCAGCTCCAAGCTGGGTGAATGTTTCGGTCATATCTGCCTGGACACCTGCCACACCAACTTCCACACCTTTAGGCAAATCTAGTTCATCAATTGCTTTTTCAGCATCAGCAGCTGCCTTTGAAATATCCTTGCTTACGACCGTTCCTGATACTGAAGCATAGTACTGGCCTTTGCTGCGGGCCAATGTATTCAATGTAGTACCTTCTTCAACTGTTACCAATTCTGACAGCGGCAAGGTCGTTCCCAGCGCTGTTGGCACTTCTGTGGCAAGGATGTCATCGATTGATTCTGGCTGTTCAGCTTGCTCCTGCTGGACAATGACATCCAGTGATTCTCCATCTTTTTCAACAGTCGTCAAAATTTCTTTCGATTTGTTCGGATTGAGCATCATGACAATCTGTCCTGCCGTCAGACCATATTGCAGCAATTCATCCTGCTCAACCTTGAAGGTATATTCTACATAGGCATCTTCTGCACTGGAAGTTACATCTTTCAAGCCATCAACAGCCTGCATTTCCTCTTCTACCATCTTGACTGTTTGATTTAACTTGCTTAGATCCTCACTGTACAAGGTATAGCTGATTTCATTCTCAGGCATCGACATTCCGCCGAAATTCTGGCTCTTCCATTCACCGCTGTGGCCAATGTTGAAGACATATTCCTCTAGTTCATCCCTTACTTCTGAAAAGTTCTCCATATCTGGGTCAAAGATCAGGTACATTAATGCTCCGCCTGCTCCTCCGCCCATCATGGCCGCCATCTGATCTGCCTCTTCGTTGATCGATACCTGTACGATATCGATGTCATCGCGCTTCAGCATTTCTTCTTCTACTTCAGCAACATTTTCAATGGTTTCATCCTTAAGCTCACCTGCTTTAGGTGTGTAAGTCAGATACATTACTTTATCTTCTTCACTGCCCATGAAGCTGAAACCGATGATTGGTGTCAGGGCAAGACTTCCAGCAAGAAGAACAACAGCAATGAGAGAAGTGATAATCTTATGGTTAAGTGACTTATTTAATACGCCCTTATACCAATGCGCCATTTTTCCAACTTCCTTATGGCTGGTTTCCGTCTTCTCCCCATATAACTTCTTCCTGAATAAAAAGTGGGATAACGCTGGCACAATGGTAATCGCTACAATCAGTGAAGCACCCAGTGCAAAGGTCATCGTCAAGGCAAATGGCGCGAATAATTCCCCTACCATGCCGCCTACGAAAATCAATGGTGCAAATACCGCAACTGTCACAAGCGTCGAAGATAGGATTGGCTTGAACATTTCAATCGTCGCTTCACGCACAAGTGCCCGGCCTGTCAATCTCTCTTCTTTTAAATGCAGGCGTCGATATATATTTTCCACGACGACGATCGAGTCATCGATTACACGGCCAATCGCTACAGTAATTGCGCCCAGTGTCATGATATTAAGTGTGATATCCATCCAGTTCAATAGCAGCAATGCCATAAATATCGAAACTGGAATCGAGATAATTGATATAATCGTAGATTTGAAGTCACGCAGGAAAAGAAGGATGACAAGAATCGCAATCAATCCGCCAAATAAAGCTTTTTCAATCATCGTAAAGACTGATTCTTCAATTGGCTCTCCCTGGTCAAGTGACACATCAATGACTAAACCATCTATTTTGGACTTTTCTTCCTTGATTAAATCTTTCACTGCATTCACTACATCAACAGTATTCGCTTGCTGTTCCTTGACAATCTGCAGGGCAATCGCATCTTCCCCATTCGTGCGGGAAATGGATTGAACTTTACCAACCAGCTCAACCTCAGCCACTTCGCTTAGTTTTACAAAAGGTGATGGATTGGCTGCAGAAGGAGTGACCGGAATCAGCATGTTTTTCAATTCATCTGTAGTCGTGAACTTGCCATCGACAGCAACGGCCTGCTCCCCTTCTTTAAACTCAAAAAGGCCTAATGAAACGCCAAGGTTGCTGGCCTGGATCATTTCCTTCACTTTGGCTTCTGTTAAGCCAAACTGAGCCATCTTCGCCTCGTCATACATAAGTTTGACTTCTTCGATATGCTGGCCTGTCATTGTCACAGATGCAACACCATCGATTTTATCGATCTTCGGAAGGATAATTTCCTCAACAGTTGATGTCAGCTCGACAATATCCTCTGTAGTGCTGCTGACACTCAATGCAGCCACTGGCATCATGTTCATGCTGATTGCCGTGATTGTCGGCTCCTGAGCCCCTTCCGGCAGAGTCACCATATCCAATGCCGATTGTAAGGCCCGTTTGGCTTCATCCATATCGATACCATACTCATACTCGACCTGGATACTCGACATATTGGAGTAGGAATTTGAATAGACATATTTAACGTCTTCCAGCCCCTCCACTGCTTTTTCAATCGGGATCGACACATCCTCCATTACTTTTTCAGGAGTCGCACCAGGATAAACATCCATAACCATCAAGTAAGGAATGGATATATTCGGAATGGTCTCCATGTTCATCCGCGTACCAGAATAGATTCCAGATACCGTGATGATAATCGTAAGCAGCCACACGGCCAGTTTATTTCCAAGCACAAAATTGACTAAATTTTTCACTGCTGCACCTACCTCAAATTAACTTTATTGACGATAATAATGTTACTGACTGACCGGTCATTTGTCAATTGTAGATGTACAGAAGTTGCAATAAAGAGCATAAAAAAATCCGCCTCATCAAGAAGCGGATTTTTTATGATTATTCATCATCTATTTCGCCATCACCGATCTCATCTTCTTCCTCGACATCTTCCAGCTGTTCTCCTTCTTCAGGCGGTGCGTCATTGCCGCAGCCTGTTACAGTGAACATGGAAATCGCCAATAAAAACATGAATAAAAGCTTTTTCATTTTCATTCCTCCTTTGAAAAAAGTTTTTCCAATGCTATCTATTTCTATGTAAACCTGATGTCTCTCTGAAAAAAGAACTCAGCTATATAAAATCCCAAATTAAATTCTTCTATTTGTAATAAATATCTGGCAAAAACGAACAATAAAAACAAAGGAGTGACTCGCCGAATGAGTGGAACAAACGTAGATCTCACCTCAACGGAAATATCGAATATATGGTCTTCCTACTTGAAAAGCAGCATGGAGTTGCGATTCTTTCAATATTTCCAGGCAACTGTTGAGGATCCAGAGGTTAAAACTATAGTAGAAAAATTGGTGAATTTTTCTGAACAAAGCCTTGAAGATCTAAAGGCTATTTTTATAAAAGAGAACCTGACAATCCCATTGGGATTTACTGAAAAGGATGTCAGACTGGATGCAGATAAGGTATTTTCAGACACCTTCATCCTATATATTTGCCATGATATAACGATGCTGTCATTAAGTACATACCCAAGCGCATTTCCCGACTGCACCAGGAAGGATGTCAGGAATCTTTTCCAGAAGGCAATAGAATTCACAGTACAAATACAAAATGAAATTACAGATCTAATGCTATCCCAGGGTATCTACCTAAAATCTCCGCAGGTAGCGATGGATCATACCGTGGATCTGGTTGATGAGATGAAATACCTTAATGGCTTGTTCGGCGGCTCAAGACCGGTGAATGCAGCCGAAGTCGCCAACCTTTCAAGAGTCATCCACCGGGCACGCTTTTCGAAAATGATCCTTGTCACTTTCAGTAAACTGGCTTCTCATAAAGATGTGAAGAAGCATTTCAGCAAAGGAAGAGATGCTCTCGAAAAAGTCCTGGAGACACTTGGCGATGTCTTTGAAAAAGAAAACATCCCCTATTCAGCTTCCGGGGATTATAATATTTTTGAAGTAAGAAATTCACCTTTTTCCGATAAACTCATGCTATTTTTCGTAAACACATGCCTCGGAATGTTCTGCTTCATCATGATCAACCAGGCACTGACCTCCAGTTTGAGGACGGATATCGTCACCAAATTCACGATAATCTCCAACCAAATGAAGATGTTTTACGGAAAAGGCCTGCTCCTGACCATCACTGAAAAATGGCTTGAACAGCCTCCTCAAGTGTTGGACCGAAAAATATAGGAAATAAGCAGGTTCAATTTGAACTGCTCCCCGTCAAGTAGACAGTGGAAATAATAAATACAATCTAAGCGACTTTAGCCCCGGTATTCCACAGGGTTAAGGTCGTTTAATCTTTTTTGGTATCGTTCATGATTATAAAAGTATATATCCTCATCAATGGCCGCAGATTCTATAGAACTTCTATCCCCTTAAAATTTTCCTTAGAAATAAAAATCCGCGGCCTCCCCTTAATTCTTTTCCTATATGTCCAAGTCCTTTTTCCCTTCCTTCATAAACTATGTACGAACAGCTACGTTAATCGAAAGGAGAAGGTATAATTGCAAACTGTTATTCACTTAAACTTGAGGGTTGATCCCACCCAGTATATCCCTCAGATACGAGAAGTCCCTGGTTACGATTATATTCATATGGTGCGTCAGCCAAAGTACATGACTGACCTATCTCTATTAAATGAAAAGGTTCACTATCTCAGTGAAATTTATTCCCCAAAGAAGTTCATTAAGAAAAACAATGTTTCTCTTTTACATGCCCACCATGGCCAGTTGGGCATATTGCTGCTCCCTTTCAAGGAAAAGACAAAACTTCCGCTGGTAACGAGTATTAGAGGCCGTGATGCAACCCTCGCTGATCAGCCCGTGGCCTATTTGGAACATATGAAAATGCTCTTTGAGAAAGGAGACCAATTCTATCCTGTTTGTCATTATTTAGCTGAACGGATTAAATCCTGGGGCTGTCCTCCAGAAAAAATCAAGGTCCTTTACGGAGGAGTTGATTTAACAAAATACCATTACAGAGCTCCGAATGTACTTGGATCAGGACAGAATATTCTTTCCGTAGGCAGATTGGTAGAAAAAAAGGGCCATCATGTATTGATGCAAGCCTTCCAAAAAATTAAAGATCGCTTCCCTGATTCCACGTTGACCATCATTGGAAGAGGAGAACTCGAGGAGGAACTCCTCTCTTTAGCCAATCAACTAAATCTAGGTGACTCATTCCGCCTATTAAATCATCTCCCAAAAGAGCAAGTACAGCAGTATATGATGAATGCCGATTTGTTCTGTGCTGCAAGCCTTGAGGCCGCCAATGGAGACGTCGAAGGAATACCAAATACCTTGAAAGAGGCCATGGCGTTAGGGGTGCCGGTAGTCTCTACCTATCATGCGGGCATCCCTGAATTGATTACCCATGATAAAGAAGGGGTTCTCGTACAGGAAAACAATGTCGATGAACTTGCAGCTGCACTTGAATATATGCTGAACAACAGGAGGCATTGGACATCTTATACTAGCGCCGCACGGCAAAAAGTTGAACAATACTTTGATGCTGAGAAACAACTTCTTTTACAGGCAAAATATTACGATGATTTGTTGGGAGGGAAAAGCAAATGAAGGAATTTAAATCAATTAAAGTTACCAAAGGCATAAAAACCTTAATAATTGATAACCCAACTAACTATCCAATGGTTGGAATGGGCTCTCAAGGGGCTGTATTTAAGTTATCTGAAGAAAAATGCGTAAAAATCTATACTGACGAGATGCAGGCGAAGATGGAGGCGGAGGCACTGAAAGCTGGCCAACATTTATCCTTTTTCCCAAGACTATATGAAACAGGGACTAATTTTGTGGTAATGGAATACTTTAACGCACCTACATTGAAGGAATATCTGCGAAACTGCACCTATATCCCGGAATCGATTACAAAAAAACTTCTTTCTATGCTAAATGCAATGAAAAAAGCAAATTTTACGATGGTCGATGCACCACTGCGGCATATTTTTGTCCTGGAAAATGAAGAATTAAAAGTAGTCGATCACGTCAACGCCTTTAAACGGCAACACCCTGTTCCACTTAAACTATTAAGAGATTTAAATATTATTCTATTAAAAGATTCTTTTTTATCCCGAGTCCAAAAAATGGAGCCCGATTCCTTAAAAACATGGGAAGAGTATTTCGATAATAACAGTCTTGATTACAGGAATATTCCTGTCACATCAGGCGGTTCCGGAAAAGGTGTCAAGGTAGACAGTGCTATATCGCAGCCACTAATCGGCAAGGGCCATCAAGGGGCGGTTTATCGCATAAGTGAAGACAAATGTGTAAAGATTTATGGCAAACCAGATCATTGTAAACAAGAAAAAGAGGTTTTATTATCCAACCAGGATTTACCCTTTATTCCAAAGGTCTATGAAACAGGTCAGAATTATATTGTCATGGAATATTTAAGAGGTGCTAATCTAAACCAGTACCTAAAGAAGCAAAATAGTCTTTCAGAAGAAATAACAAAGCGACTATTAGACATTTTAACTGCGATGAAAAATTCTGGATTCAAACAAATCGATGCACCGTTAAGGCATATTTTCCTGACCAATCAAGGGTTCAAATTTGTCGATCATGTTTACTCATATACGCGGGTACAAGACCGTCCTCTCGAATTGTTCCAAAACCTTCATGAAAGAGGTTACCTGGAGGCATTCCTTGAACAGGTAAAAGCATTGGACCCTAAAACTCATGCAAAATGGACGAGCGAGCCTATCCCGCTCTCTGAGAATAATCAGGAAATTGTTGAAGAGGTTGCAGCAAAAGAGGCACAACCAAAGAAAAAAGCGCATACTACAGAAAAAGAACAGTCAATGAAAAAAGCGAAGCATCCTGCAGGAAAGAGCAACAAGAGCTGGTTTAGAGAACAATATCGAAATCCGTTAAAGGATAGAAGAAGATGAGTATTATCGTTACAGGTGCAGCTGGATTTATAGGGTTTCATCTGTCAAAACAACTATTAGCACTGGGATATCACGTGATTGGTATTGATAACCTGAATGAATATTATGATGCCGTTCTGAAAAAGGATAGGTTAAAACTGTTAGAAACAAACGCTAATTTTACTTTTTACAAAATGGATTTGGCAAATCAAGAAGAAGTACATTCCCTCTTCAAAAAGCATTCAATCAATATCGTGATCCATTTAGCTGCTCAAGCAGGAGTTCGATATAGTCTAACCCATCCACACTCATATGTTCATTCGAACCTGCTGGGATTTTTGAATATTTTAGAGGGGTGCAGGCAATTTCCGGTAGAACACTTGATTTACGCCTCTTCCAGCTCTGTATATGGGGCAAATACCAAAATCCCCTTCTCCGAAAAAGATCCAGTCGACCACCCGGTAAGCTTGTATGCTGCCTCCAAAAAGGCAAATGAATTAATGGCCCATACGTATAGCCATCTATATGATATTCCCACCACAGGCCTGAGATTCTTTACAGTATACGGCCCATGGGGAAGACCTGACATGGCCTATTATTCATTTACAAGAGATATTATTCAAGGCAACCGAATAAACGTATTCAATCATGGAGACATGAGCAGAGACTTTACTTTTATTGACGATATCGTTGACGGAATCGTCAAGCTGCTCCATCGTCCGCCTATGCAACAGGATGAATGGAATCGCAAAAAGCCAGAGCCAAATTCCAGCTATGCTCCTTATAAACTCTATAATATCGGTAACAATAACCCAGTAAAGCTCCTCGATTTCATTCAAACTCTAGAAGAAAAAATCGGCAAAAAAGCAGAGAAGGTATTTTTACCAATGCAGCCAGGTGATGTGAAAATCACTTATGCTGATATAACTGACCTTCAGAGGGATGTAGGCTTCTCTCCTTCTACAGCGCTAGAAAAAGGGCTAGAATCCTTTGTTGATTGGTATAAAGAGTATCATCTAAAAGAATGATTGTTAATGGTATAAACAGCACCTAGCTATAGGCTATGGACCAATTTCAGAAGAAAACTGAAATGGCCGAATAAAATACAACAAAAACCGCATCCAGGTGAATGCGGTTTTTGGCATGCTATATATCCAATACCAGGTTCCCCTTCCCCCGCGAAACGCAGCTTAGGATTGCCCGATTTGAACGCTGCTGGTCTTCTGTCAGGAACGAATCGTAGTGATCAATCTCCCCTTCAGCTACCTTCACTTCACATGTACCGCAGCCGCCTACTCTACAGGAATACGGGACGGCAATGCCATTTTGGCGAAGTACATCCAGCAATGATTGGTCTGCTGGCACTATGAGATGCTTGCTGCTCTGGTTCAGGGTAATTCCAAACGGGACTGAGTCCTTCCTTACGGGTGGTGCGAATCGTTCATAATGGACATTGAACGCAGGGTAGCCAAAGCCTTTTGCTGCATTCGTGAATTCCTGTATCATTTTTTCAGGCCCGCAAAAATAGACATGTGTACCGATTCGGTGATTTTTAAGAAGGTTGACTGTTAACCGTTTAGGATTCTCCCCTTCTGAAAAATAAAAATGGCAATACCCAGGATATGTCTTTTTCAAGTGGTCATAAAATGCGCACTGCTCCTTTGATTTTGCTGCGTAATGCAGTTCAAAGGAATGTTCTTTTTCAGCAAGGTTCGCCATCATTGATAAAAAGGGTGTAATTCCAATACCAGCTGCATAAAAAACATGATGCTTAGCCTGGAAACTCAAAGGGAAATGATTTTTCGGGTAGCTGACCTTCAAAACATCTCCTTCTGATACATGATGATGCCAGTAGTCAGACCCGCCAGTTGATGGTTCTGCCAGCCTCACTGCGATTTCGATCAAGCCTGGTTCAGACAGGTTAAAAACTGAATAAGACCTCTCCAATGTCCCTGATTCCTTCGGCAAATATGTGGTAATATGAGATCCCCCGCTGAATGGCGTCAGCTTTGATCCATTCAAATCCTCCAGTGTGAACCTTTTAATCGTCGCTGTTTCTTGTTTAATTGATTTTATCCTTATGTCGATGCAATCCATGGCTCCTCCTATTCTATTTGATCGTGACATACCCCAAATAGGCATCCAAACGGCGTGAATAATGATCTGACACTTCAAGCTCCAGTCCGCAGTGTGCACACGTGATATATGATTGAACATCTACTTCACTTTCACCGTGACAAGTACAACAGACCAGTTTTTTCTTAGCTGTCCCAGTAGGGAGCGAATGCAAGTCATGTTCAGAAAAGCCTATCTTCAATGCTTTATTTTGTATCCTTTTTAAAAAATCCTCTGCACCCGAAATGTACAGATACACCCCCATTTTCTGCTTTATGAACCATTCATCCACAAAGCTTTCTTCACTCTCATCTTGAAAAATATGAAAATCAAATGGCACATTCTCATTTATTGCCTTGCTAACGAGAATGTATAAAGACGTGGCACCTTTTGAATCTGCACAAAACAGAAACTTTCTCTTGCCTTCCATCAATGATAAATGATCTTGATTCATCTCTTGTTTAATTCCCCTTCCAGATACTCCAGAACGACTTCACGATAGAGAGAGATGCCCTTATAGCCAGCAATGAATTCAGGAAGTTCTTTCAGGATCGCTGAAAATTGCTCCAGCCATGGAGTATGCTGTATGAATTCCTGCAGCGGAAGCATATGAGTATGGATTGTAAATAAAATACCGTTGCTTTTTGGCAGACGGAATAATTTTTGCACTTCCACTCGAAAATGAACCAATTCGCCAACATTATCTTTAGTCACTTTTTTGCGGCTCTGGCCCCATTCTGCAAAGGTTTCAAGCGAGGTATCCAAGGTGTTTCCAGCCATCAGCGACCAGTTTTTCCTCCACCATGGCCTCCCTGCCTCGATTCTCATTAAAAATTGGAGGATGCGTTCATCAAGAGAGTCGGATTTGAAACCGGGAATGGGTGTATGTATTTCTTTGAATGACATACCAGCATCAAAATACAAGGACCAATTGGCCGGAAAGCAGAGCTGGCCCGCATCCAGGAATAAATCTCCGTCCCGCTGCATCATCAGGATTAAGTCTTCCTGAACATGCCGGCCTACAAAACCAAGAGGCTCCACGTCCAGTGTCGTCGAATCCCCAAATGTGAAGGAGTATTTTTCATCAGTATGAAGGTTCGTGAAAATCCATTCATCATCGTTGGTAACAAGCTTGAATTTTCCGGGATCATATTCGGCCAAATCATGCAAAATCAAATCCAATGCTTCCCACTGGGCTTCCATGGTATGGGGCTCTGAATGATAACATCTTTCCGGGTGCTTATTCAGCAGCTTTCTTTTCAGATTCATTTCCTCTATATAAGTTTCCGTCACTTCGATGGCAATTGGTGGATTTAATGGAATGGCATTGTTAGAATATCTATATACATCATGTTCACCAAACGGATAAGGAAATGAACGGATATCCTCAGTGGAGACCATCCAACCCCTCCTTTTCTGAATTTTTCATCTACTTAATACTATACAGAAGTTGGCTGATGAATTCATTACAAGCGGGAAAGTTGGACAAGCTTATATAGGGCAAGTAGGAAAACTCGGTATAATTGTGTCTTTTTCCTGAAATAATGATGAAGTATGCAAAGCCGGAGTTTTATCACTTGACACTTAATTGGTTTTATATAATAATCGTTACTGTATTAGAATTATTCTAGTTTACCGAATAGTTAACTGAAATCATCAGTGAAACTATTTCAAAAAATAATTCAACCATTCAAGGAGGAAATTAATCATGGCATTAATCGGTACTCAAGTTCTACCATTCACAGCAAACGCATTCCACAACGGAGAATTCATCACTGTTTCTGAAGAAAACCTAAAAGGCAAATGGAGCGTAGTTGTATTCTACCCAGCTGACTTCACATTCGTATGCCCAACTGAACTTGAAGACATGCAAAACGAATATGCTACATTAAAAGAAATGGGAGCTGAAGTATACTCTGTATCAACTGATACTCACTTCACTCACAAAGCATGGCATGACCACTCAGAAGCTATCGGCAAAATCGAGTACATCATGATCGGCGACCCTTCACAGAAGATTTCTCGTAACTTCGATGTATTGAACGAAGAAGATGGTCTTGCAGAGCGCGGAACTTTCATCATCGATCCAGACGGCGTTATCCAAACTGTTGAAATCAACGCAGGCGGAATCGGCCGTGACGCTAGCCAGGTAGTAAGCAAGCTAAAAGCAGCACAATATGTACGCAACAACCCAGGCGAAGTTTGCCCTGCTAAATGGAAAGAAGGCGGCGAAACGCTTAAGCCAAGCCTTGATCTTGTAGGAAAGATTTAAGGGGTACACTCCCATGTTATTAGATGCAGAAATTAAAGCACAATTAGCCCAATATCTTCAAATGATGGAGGGCGATGTGCTGCTTAAAGTTAGCGCAGGATCGGATGATGTATCACGAGACATGCTGGCTTTAGTCGATGAATTGGCAACAATGTCATCCCACATCAAAGTGGAGCATGCAGAACTCGAAAGAACACCTAGCTTCAGTGTCAACCGCCCTGGCGAAGACACTGGCGTGACTTTCGCCGGCATTCCTTTAGGACATGAATTCACTTCATTAGTCCTGGCTCTATTGCAGGTTAGCGGAAGAGCTCCTAAGGTAGACCAGAAAGTCATCGATCAGGTAAAAGCGATCAAAGACGAATATCGTTTTGAAACTTATGTCAGCCTGAGCTGCCATAACTGCCCTGATGTGGTGCAGGCCCTGAACCTGATGAGCATTTTAAACCCTGGCATTTCCCATGTCATGATCGATGGCGCAGCTTTCAAGGAAGAAGTTGAAAGCAAGCAGGTCATGGCCGTGCCTACGGTATTCTTGAATGGTGAAACATTCGGAAGCGGACGTATGTCCCTTGAAGAAATCCTTGCAAAAATGGGTTCAGGCCCTGATGCAACTGAATTGAACGACAAAGATCCTTATGATGTCCTTGTTGTCGGCGGCGGACCAGCTGGTTCCAGTGCGGCCATCTATGCAGCACGTAAAGGAATCCGTACAGGGATCGTTGCAGAACGCTTCGGCGGACAGGTTATGGATACTTTAGGCATTGAGAACTTCATCAGCGTGAAGCATACTGAAGGTCCGAAGCTTGTTGCAAGTCTTGAGGAGCATGTAAAAGAGTACGGTGTTGATATCATGAACTTGCAGCGTGCTAAACGCCTGTCTAAGAAAGACCTCGTTGAAGTTGAACTTGAAAATGGTGCAGTCCTTAAGAGTAAAACTGTCATCATTTCAACTGGTGCCCGCTGGCGTAATGTCAACGTACCAGGAGAAGCTGAGTTCAAGAACAAAGGGGTTGCCTACTGCCCTCACTGTGATGGACCATTGTTCGAAGGTAAAGATGTTGCGGTTATCGGCGGAGGAAACTCTGGTGTTGAAGCAGCAATCGACCTTGCGGGTATTGTAAAGCACGTAACAGTCATCGAGTTCAACCCAGAACTTAAAGCTGATGCTGTTTTACAAGAACGCTTGAACAGCCTTCCAAATGTTACAGTCGTGTCGAACGCACAAACAACTGAGATTACCGGAACAGATAAAGTGAACGGTATTTCCTATGTTGACCGCGCAACTGGAGAAGAACATCATGTAGAGTTACAAGGTGTATTCGTCCAAATCGGCCTTGTACCGAACACAGAATGGCTCGGAGACACGCTTGAACGCACTCGCTTCGGTGAGATTGTCGTAGACAAGCACGGTGCCACTGACCTTCCTGGCGTCTTCGCAGCAGGCGACTGCACAGACAGTGCATACAAACAAATCATCATTTCAATGGGATCAGGTGCAACCGCAGCATTAGGTGCATTTGATTACATGATTCGAAATTAAATTATGCAAAAGAAGCTGACTTAAAACGGCGTTGAATGACGCCTTTTGAGTCAGCTTTTTATTTTTCATATACTTATACCCTTGGAATTATTGAAGTTGCGTTCTACAGAAATACATATACTTAATAAGTGGATTAATAGATGGATTTGGGAGAAAAACTAAGGGTAGCTTCTGGGTAAAGGATGTGACTTTAATGGAATTTTTCCAAAGCCAGGAATCGCTTACTGCTATTCAGTGGGTGCTGCGGGCTATTATTGGTTTTTTCTTTTTATTAATTGTAACCAGAGCTCTTGGACAACGTGCCATCTCCCAATTAAGACCCCTGGATTTTGCCATTGCTCTAGTAATCGGGAACATTATTGCCCATCCCCTATCAGACGAGCATCTAGGGTTGAAAGGCTCTATTATCACAACTACTGTCTTATTGGCTTTATATCTTGGCGGAATCTATATGATACTCAAATTCCCCTGGTTTAGAAGGATACTCAACCATGCACCAATCACCATTGTTGAAAATGGAGAAATACTTAACAAAGGATTAAAAAAAGCCAGAATCTCCATTGATGTATTATTGGAAGAGCTGCGAGAAAGAAAAATAGAAGATGTGAAAAAAGTAGCCCTGGCGATTTGGGAGGCTGACGGGAAATTATCCGTCTTTTTAGATCCAAAATATGAACCACTGACTCCCTCCTCTATTCAAATGGCTGCAGAACCATTCAATTTTCCAAGGACAATCATTAAAGAAGGGAAAATAAATTACGAAGTATTAAAACAAGTTCACAAGGACGAAGGTTGGATTGTTTCAAATTTAGAAAATATTTATCAGACAGAGATTAAAGATGTTCTGCTTGCCACCCTTGATAATAAAGACATCCTTAAAGTATTTTTATATAAATAATCAACGATTCCCACCCAAAAGCGAAGTATAGAGTAAAAAAACAACCTTCAATCCAGGGGATTGAAGGTTAGAGCTCTATCTGCTGAGGACCTTTACTTTTTCATTTAAACCAAGCATTTTAGCTGTTGAATCGTGGATTTCATGGAACAACTCCGGATTGTCGACTAAAGACACTCCATACGAAGGTACCATTTCTTTAATTTTATCCTTCCATTCGAACATTCTCTCTGGGAAGCACTTTTCCAGTACTTCCAGCATGACGTTTACCGCAGTAGATGCTCCTGGAGATGCCCCTAGCAATGCGGCCACTGAGCCATCAGAGGAGCTTACAACCTCTGTACCAAACTGTAGTGTCCCTTTGCCGGATTCCGTGTCTTTTATGACCTGGACACGCTGCCCTGCGACTACCATACTCCAATCCTCGCTTTTCGCATTAGGGATAAACTCACGCAGTTCTTCCATCCGCTTTTCATGCGATAGCATAACCTGCTCGATCAGGTATTTAGTCAGGGCCATTTCCTTCATTCCTGCCGCTAACATCGTAATGACGTTATTCGGCTTTACTGAACCAATTAAATCTAAATTCGAGCCTGTTTTCAGGAACTTCGGTGTGAAGCCCGCAAACGGTCCAAACAGCAAGGACTTTTTATTATCAATGAATCGTGTATCCAGGTGCGGAACAGACATTGGAGGAGCCCCTACCTTGGCTTTACCGTAAACTTTCGCATGGTGCTGCTCTACCACTTCCGGATTGTTGCATACCATGAATAGTCCGCTTACTGGGAATCCGCCAATTTGTTTTGATTCGGGAATCCCTGTTTTTTGCAGCAATGGCAGACTGCCGCCCCCACCGCCAATAAAAATGAATTTCGCAAAATGGGACTCTGTCCTACCGCTATCAAGGTTTTTCACCTTGACTTCCCATGTGCCATCGCTAGCACGTTTGATATCTTTCACACTATGTCTATAGTTAATCTGGACGTTTTTACTCTCCAGATGTTCAAATAGCATCCTTGTTAAAGCTCCAAAGTTAACATCCGTGCCTGAATCTATTTTGGTTGCAGCAATCGGCTCAGTTGAAGTACGTCCCTCCATGACTAAAGGAATCCACTCCATCAGCTTTGCTGGATCTTCCGAATACTCCATCCCTTGAAACATAGGAATACTTGAAAGCGCTTTAAAACGATTTTTCAAAAACTCTACATTCTTTTCCCCTTCCACTAAACTCATATGAGGCAGCGGCCTGATAAAATCTTCGGGATTGCGAATCAAGTTGCTTTTTACAAGATGTGCCCAAAATTGTCTTGAAATTTGAAACTGTTCATTTACGTTAATAGCTTTGCTAATATCTATTGATCCGTCAGGTTTTTCAGGTGTGTAGTTAAGTTCACACAATGCGGCATGGCCGGTTCCTGCGTTATTCCACTCGTTAGAGCTTTCCTCGCCTGCTGAAGCGAGTTTTTCGAACACTTTGATTTCCCACTCTGGTGCTAACTCTTTCAGTAAGGATCCCAACGTCGCACTCATGACTCCGGCACCAATTAAGATAACGTCTGTTGCTTTCTGTACGTTGCTCATTATATCCTTCCTTGTCCCATATATTTGAGTAGTCAC
Organism: Mesobacillus sp. LC4; assembly: GCF_053543455.1. Lineage (NCBI taxonomy): Bacteria > Bacillati > Bacillota > Bacilli > Caryophanales > Bacillaceae > Mesobacillus > Mesobacillus sp. LC4. The sequence goes on along the minus strand of NZ_JBGCUB010000002.1, from coordinate 91,140 downwards.
GACAATTTTTGCTTTCGAGCCTACCTTTGTTAAAACCATAACATAATCTATTATAATGATTTACGGATTAAAAATCCTACTATTTACTGATAATTATAAACTATTTTACCACTGTAAAAAAGAGAGAAGTCTTTCTTAGGGGTTTTGCCATTCAAAAAACAGGGAGCGGAGTCTGCTTGTCCTCAAATGACAATAGTAAGTTTAGGCTCTTTTCTCAAACTTTGCTGCTTTTGGCTAGAAAATTGGATTGAGACCTATGTTTCTTTACAAAATTAAAACTAATTATAAGAAAGAAAAGAGCGTGCACACTTAATTCCGAACTACAAAAAGGATTTTTATCACGCTAACAACAATTTTCACCAAAATATTCTAAGTTTAACAGTCAAATTAAAGACCATCTTATTATTTTCCCACATTTGACCATCTTATTTAAAGATCTGTTTTTTTTGGTAAAAAGTAACAGAGGAATCCAGAAGGTGATAGGGAACAATTTTTATAGTAGTGAGTTACTATAAGAAAAGAGGGATTCAGTTGCAAAATCACGATCAGCAAGGCTTTTCACCTGATGAATTTAAGCTGTCCAAATCAGGTTTTGACCCAAATATGCCAGGGCACACCAGTCCTCATTCAAATGAAATGATTCTTCGGCAGGAACCAAGGACCGCTAGAAAGGAAGGCTCTGGCATCAGTCTCCCTTATGATACACGGTTAGAGATGGGGTTAATGCTTGATGAACACTTATGTGCATTGAATGTAGCCTTACACCAGTATACCAAGCATCATTGGTTAACGGAGGGTGCCGAATCTTTTGGCAGCTTACATCACATTTTAGATGAGCACATAGATGTCACTCAAGATCATATTGATAAAGTGGGCGAACGAGTGGCTCGACTGGGAGTTGTCCCTACTGCCCATCCAGTCACACAGCATGAAATTTCTTATATAAAACATGAAATGGAAGGCCGCTATACAATGCGTGACTTCCTCCGGAATGACCTTGAGCATGAAATCAAGATTCAAGGAATGTTAAGAAAAACGATTAAAAGAGCTCATGAGCTTAATGACTTTGGCACTGTCGAAGTTTTAGAAGAAGTATTGCTAAAAAGGGAAGACCTTGGGTATCACATTTGGAGCTTGCTCGAAGATGACTCGCTGGTAAGAGGCATGACCCATTTGCTTGATAATCAAGGGGATCTCGCATCAAATCGCCACCTGAATGATAAGTTAAATTAATTATGATCACTTCAGTTCTTTACTTATGTATATCATAGAAAAAACTAAGCAAGACAAGATATTATTGTATATCTTATCTTGCTTAGTTTATTTTATTGGAAAACTATCGAGTTAATGTTAATACAGTTAACGGTCCCTTACCGTTTTACTTGCTGGGAGAGAGGCAAGCAAGCCACGATCCTTTGCTCTGTACATAGCTTTATCCGCTTCTCTAACCATATTCTCTAAATCCGCATGTGGAACTTCTGTTGTGAAGGACCATCCAATACTAGCAGAGATGTTTATCACTATTTGGTCCATATTCATTGGCTCTTTCAGTGCAAGTTGAATTCGCTCCGCTATACTTTCTTGTTTCAGATTATCGATATTGGAAAATAAGATCACGAATTCATCTCCACCTAATCGGCAAAGTAAATCCGTGTCTCTCAACACACCACTTATCCTCGTTACCACTCTCTCCAATAATTGATCTCCTACATCATGTCCATATGTATCATTTATCCTCTTGAAACCGTTCATATCGATGAATAATAGTGCGATTGAATTGACGTTTGCATCTTTTAGCATTTCAAACTTATTCTTAAGTAATAAGCGATTAGCAGCTCCGGTTAAAGGGTCATGGTACGCTATTTCCTGAAGTTTAGTGTTTGCCTTTCTGATCATTCGAATAAATATTAAAAGAAAAGTTGTTGTAAATACACCAAACAAAACCAGGTAAACAAAATCCTCCTGAACAACATTAAAAAAAATTTCCTCGTGCAGATAAAAGAAAGAATAAAAAGTGAGAATGATTGAAGCCATACCCGCTATGATGACCACATGAAAATTTTGATAGATAGCACATAGTGGAAGAGCTAGCCACATTAATAGATAATTAACTAAATACGGAGAGTCGTTAAGAAGGAAATAAAAATAGAAATAAATACAGCCAACCATTACATACATCGTAACCGTTGGATTTACTTTATTGTGGATCAATATGATAAGTAGTAAGCCCATTATAATAAACAGAAAAACTGGTGGAAACACACTTCCTAATCCTTCATTGAAAATATTAATCGTTATTTGTATAAAATAAAAAACGCTTATTAAGACGAATAAAATTGAATTTCTTCGATGAATTAGTTCATTTTCAACCATAGCTGATTTTCCTGTCCCTTATAGTAATGGATTCAGAGCGTATATAAGCATAATGAAATATAAAAGTAAGTGTCCTTATTTTTTTCTTATTATAACATATGGAATTCTCTCATTCTTTGTAAAGTTGAATATGTCTAGACAATACAAATATAAGAGGCAGGTAAAATTTTCGTCTGATTAATCAGTTAAAAAGCCTTCATCATGATACGATTTTTTTCGTAATATGTCTAAAGGATGTTTTCTAATTTATATCCCATTTCTATGCGCACTTCTTTTTTCTCTATATCTTCATTTGAGTAAAAGATAGAATTAAGTCCAATTAAATCAAAACCATTTTTTATATAAAATTGGATCGCCGGATAATTAGATGTTTGCGTTTCTAGGTTAATTGCTCTGACGCCTAACTCGGTTGCTCTTTTCTTAGCTACTTCAATTAAACTTCTGCCAATTCCAATTTTCTTAAAACGTTTATACACATATAAATCATGAATAAATAATGTATTATTCCACTCCATATGCTGTATTACCATAACAGCAGCTTCTTCTTCCTTATAATCCGCGAAATAAACTTCAGACCCTTCCTTATAAGGTTCAAAAATTTCTTCTTCAAGCTTTTTTTCAAAAGGAACAGCAAATCTTTCTTCAGCTAATGAGAAGTTCCAACCATTATCTTTTTGTTCTATATGGATATCATAATATTTTTCAGACGTATACTCATAAAAAACCTTCTTCCCTGCAAAATAGTCTTTTTGATAGATTTGTCTAATCGTTACCACTATGATTTCTCCTACCTTTATTTATAAAGCAAATTTATTTATTCGGTTCACCATGAGGCTTCTATCTCTTCTTCTTTTGATTGATGAATCCTGCAAAAGAAAATAAGCGGAGATTTTTCGGCTAAATACAAAATGGAGCTCGTTTCGGGGTAAATAAGGGGAGATTTTCCGGTTATGCAAAGTAAAATACCAGATTTTCTTGTTTTTCGAGGCAATAAGCGGAATTTCTCCGTCTATTTGAGCTAGTTTTTATAAAAATTCCAAATTAAGCGGAATTCTTCCGCCTATTAATCAGACCGGCTCCTTAACCTGATCCCCTAACCGATAAGAAAGGATCCTCTGTTTTCCAGATGCAGCGATCAGCATCTTTTTTTTGACTAGTTGAGAAAGTACTTTTTTTACTGTCTTGGCAATTAGCTTTAAATACTTCTCTACTTCTGTTGGAGATATGTCTTCTCCTTTTCGAATCACTAGCCGAAGCACTTCCTTTTCAAGAAAGGACAGAGATGTCAGAGATTACATATCATTAATCTTTGATAGCCACTGGTTATTTACAGTTAGTTCTACCCTTTGTTTCACCACTATTTATGGTACGGTTCACCGTAGTTATTTAAGAGGCAAAAAGACGGGAGTGTTTTTCTCCCGTCTTCTTATAAATATGAGGTGATTACCGACTTAGCCAAACCAAATCTATACCGGATAATGTAAGGGTTCCTTGTTTATGATGGCTGCCTGTATTTTTCTTTTTAGGTAGTCCTTTAAATTTTCCTCTTGATCAAGAACCTTATATATTTCCTCGAGATTCACTAGAACTATCAGTGCCTTGGAAAGTGATTCCTTACAAACTGCCACAGCAGGCTGTGTAAATGGTGATGTTGAAATAAAAATTCCACAAGCATGACCTCTATTGAAAATACGGACTAAGTGATGAGAAACTTCACCTACTCCTACTGGTTTATCCCACCATTTCATTTCAACAAGGAATATTTTGTTATCTAACTCTACTACTCCATCGATTTGTTCGATAATCCCTTCCCCATTAGAACCAATTAAACTGAACGACTCACGTATGAGGACTCCATAGCTTTTGAACAAATTGTTTAAAACAATCTCTAATGCCTTACCTCTTTTATGGGGATTTGACATAGAGAATAATTGATTAAAATCTTCTTTGATTTTACTTCTCTCTAAACGGAGACTTTGAGCCTCTTCAATCCTCTGCTGATACTCTTGTCGGTTCTTTTCAGCCTCTTTTTCACGGGCAATTTTCATCCTCGTAAAGGCATCTTTGGTATTAATAACTTTTTGAATTTCAGCTACCAGCCCCTTGGCTTTTAACTGGTCATCTGGCCAGCAAGAAGAAAAACTCTCAAATTCCACTACCCTTTTTAAAATTTCACGCCGTTCCCGTAATGCCTTTTCACCTGCTTCATTTAGGCTACTCAATACATTTCTAACTATTTCATACTTAGTTATACTTTGGCGATCAAAATATATTCTGCTTTCTACATCCTCTGTGTATTTCTTTGATACTCCTGAACCTTTAAAAAACAACAATACATCTTTTTTTGATCTAAATAGTAAAGGAATTGTATCGACTAGTAGATTAAACAGTTCAGGAGGATAATGATAGATTTCATCCATTGTCTTCCCTCCATTAGTTTTCTGTGGTTTGAATAGTTTATTTCTCACAGCGTACACAACGGCTCTGGAGTATATTGTAGATTCAATTTCTGAACAGACTCTGCCACCTTTTGACAATATCAGCTGATTTCTTTTCTTCACGTTCTATTTCTATATATATCATTATAGCAGCAAACTTTGTTCTATCTTTAGTCACTTATGTCGAGAGAATTTTTTACTTATGTAAATTTTTTTTCCTACTTAGAGCTTTTGAACCCCTTAGTTTGTTTAACTCTTCTTTTTTCTTTCCGTTTCAATGAGAGACAATTTGTCGACCTCCCAAAAACTCGACATCAACACCTATATTATACAGAATATTCTACATATAACAACACAGTGACTGATACATAAATTTATCATTTTTTTAAAAAAGGTAGTTAGTTTTTATTAATGAAATGAAAGTACTTTTTATACGAAATTAATTAATGGTAATATTTAGTTAAGACTATTTGACCAAAAGGAAAAATTAAAATGTATAAATATGCCGAACTATTATTGCGGTTAAATTTTTAAAGGGATATCTTTCGTATCTTAAGTGTTAAGGAATGACTTGATTACAATAAGAGGCTAGTCATTAAATAATTCTCTTTTTATATGTCCAAAGCAATACCCTACTTTCTAAGGAAATTTTAGGTTGTTCAGCCAGGTTCTAGTTACATTGTTACTATTAAGGAAAAGTTATTTTTCTAGAACGGCGTATAAACTGTTTTAAATCTTGTGAAATACTTCTATTAGAATGAGGCGATTCATTATGTTTATAAGTGAAATAAAAGAAATTAAAAACTATAGAAACCTAACTGGAACACAATTTTTCTTTGACAAAAATATGAACTTCATAGTTGGTGACAATAATATAGGGAAGACTAATGTAATGGAGTTGTTAAATTCCTTATTGAATAAAGGCAGATTTGATGAAAAGGATTTCTATGACTTAAAGGAGCCAATTCAGGTTACTTTTACAATTGAGTATTCTGAAGAAGTATTAGGCTTTTTCGAAAATAATTTTGATATTGAAGATGAATTTAAAATCACAATTAAGGCCGTACAGGAAACTGCGGATGATAGAATAGAGTATTTTCACCATTCAACACCAGGGACTAGAATAAACTTTAGAACGGTCAAGGCATTAAATTTTGTCTACTACTCATCTTTAAGGTCTCCAAATAAGGAGATAAATTTTATAAATAATATAGGGACCGGAAAAGTTCTGAATTATTTAATGAAAAATAGTCTGAAGAATAAAGAAATAAATGAAGTTGATTTAATAAAAATACATGATATTGAACACATAGTTGAAGACTTTAATATGCAGATTGGAAGGCTGAACGGACTATCAGGTGAAAAAATACAGGCATTTGTAAATAGTGATAATGATAATATAATTAACAGGTTACTCGAGATTGGAGACGATAGTGGAAGAAGTTTAGATAGATTAGGCGATGGACTGAGGTATTCATTCAACATCTTTTTAAACATTCTAGAACTCTTAATAAATCTAAAAACAACTAAAAAAGCAGAAGATTTTGAAGGTCTACTGATAACATATGAAAATGGCAAAAGATTTCTTCCTCTTATTTTAGCCTTGGATGAGCCGGAAATCCACCAGCACCCATACAGGCAGAGAGCTTTAATAAAAAGCTTGAAAAATATTCTTTCAAATAAAAACAAAGAGTTCGCAAATTTAGTCTGGGAGTTATTCGGGATTGATGGATTTATAGGTCAGGTTTTCATTATAACCCACTCACCAAATATTTTACCGGATGATTATAAGCAGATTACTAGACTATTCCAAATCGATAATGTGACACGAGTTATTTCCGGCCAAAAGATAAATTTTGAAGAAAAAGTCCACAAGCATTTAGTGCGGAGCTTTATTTACATTAAAGAAGCTATGTTTAGTAAACATGTGATTCTTGTAGAAGGTGATACTGAATATGGAGCAGTCCCTGTTTTCATTAACCGAATGAACTATGATATAGATGAAAAGGGAATAGGTGTTATTAAATTGGACGGTGCAGATAGTGTTTTGCGTTGTATGCAATTGTACAGAGCATTTTATATTAATGCCATAGCAATTATTGATAGAGATAAAGAAAGTTCTTACTCAGGTAGAGATGATATTATTTTTACTAAAGAAGAAGACTTCGAAGAGGAAGTCTATTCACATTTTAAATTCAGAAGTTATCTAAGATATCTTATACAGATAGAACAAGTAAATAGTATAATCAGTAAACTCAAAAAGGACTGCGACTCTTTTAATCCAAAAGAGTTTATTACAAATCCGTTAGGCTACAGAATCCCATTTAGTGTGCGGCAAAAATTTCTCATTGATAACCGGGAAATTGAAATAAAAAGGTTGCGTGATAACAAAAATGCAATAAATGGATCTCTCCTTGCACAGTACGTTAATGAAATACCTGAATGTTTTAAAAAACTCATTAATTCAGTTGTAGGTAAGGTGGAAGGTAATGAATAAGGTTGAGATTTCAAAAAGAATTGAAGAAATTCACGGTTCTGATATAGAACAGCTGGGGTTTATATTTAGTGAGGACAAGAGGCTAATTGTAACAGCTCCAGCAGGTTGCGGTAAAACAAAGAGTATGGTTAGTAAAATCGCTTATGAAATTGTCTCAAACGAGAAGATAAATTTTAAGAAAATATTAGCTCTGACTTTCAGTATCAATGCAGCAGCCAAGATAAAGGAAGATACACAGCAAATTCTTCCTCTTTTACTCGGTAAAGAATTGGATGTCGCAAAGAAACTTAGTGTTTCAAACTACCATAATTTCTCGATGAAATTAATAAGAAGACATGGACATATCATAAATGAAGATTTGGTAGACATCGACTCATTCTTGATTGCGCCCGAAAGTGCTAGAGAAATAATGAGAAAATTAACTGAATCAGAACATTCAATTCTGTTAAATTATGATAGTTACTTAAAAGAAATTAATATAGAAAAGCTTGTCGAGCTTGAGAAAGATTATTTGAAAATCCTCAAAGAAAAACTGATCCCGAATAACCTTATGACCTTTAATGGCTTGCTGCTGATAGCTGTTAGGCTATTAGGAATAAAGACTATCAGGAGTTTTTATCAGAAGTACTTTTGTATGGTCATTGTCGATGAGTTTCAGGATACAAATTATTTATCTTATCGATTGATTACGTCTTTAATTGGTGAAAATAAAATCGTTCTTATGGGAGACGACATACAAAAAATTTACGGTTTCCTGGGTGCTATTCCTAATTTGTTCAGTTACATGGCATCCCGATACAAAATAAAAGAAATAGAGTTCAAAACTAATCACCGTTTTAAAGAAAATAAACGCATGTCCGAACTTGATAGATATTTAAGAGGAATCTTTAAGAATTATGAAAAAATTGAACTTTACGAAGAAAAAGCAATGGCCAACTTCAAGTTCTTTAAAACCACCTCCGGTGAAGCAAAGTTTATTGTTAATCATATTCTTCAAAATACAGCAAATGGAAAAAAAGCATCTGTACTTGTAAGGGCAGGGTTTGCGGCTAGTCATGTCATAAATGAATTGGAAAAAATGCAGATTCCTTATTTCAATGGTCTTTTTAGCGATCAAAATCCAGAATACGTTATGTTCCATGACATTACACTAACATTATTCATTGAAGAGAGTGGATTAGGCAAGGTAGTATCCCAAAAAGTACTAAACAAGGTTTTATCAAGGCTTGTAGAAAAACGAAATATTATCATTAATAATCCTGCGAATATGTACATCTTTGATTCATTGTATAGGCTTTTAGAAATATTGTTCCAAAGTCTTAAATACTCCGGCTTAACGAAAATCGAGAAGCATAATAAAGTTATGTTCATTTTGGCAAACGGCAGTTTAAAACACCTTCTTAATGAGATGGATGAACCAATAACCCTTACTACAATACATGGATCAAAGGGACTGGAATGGGATTATGTCTATCTTCCTGAAATGACATCATATATTTTTCCTTCAAGCAGAAGTATCTGTAGCGATTGTGGTAGGAACGGAGGGAATACCCTTTACGAGAAAACATGTGAGTTTAATTTTTTGAGTCAGTTTAAAACCCGTTTTGAAGAAGAGCTTAGTCTTTTTTATGTAGCTGTTACCAGAGCTAAACAGGATGTTTATTTATTCGCAAACATGGATCGTAACCGTTTCGGTCATACAAAAAGAGCTAGCTGTTTGGTAAGGCTCCCTAATTTGGAATTAAGGACGGACTTTGAGAAGAAGAATTTTAAAAAAGACGTTGCTAAGACTTAAAAGTTTTATTATTTACAGAATAAATTCTAAAATAAAATATTAACCAAAAAGAAAACCATAAGCAATTTTTATCATAATCGCTTATGGTTTTCTTTTGGATAACAGTATGAACCAGCTCTTAATCTCTATGGAATGACAATTTAAATCATAGAAATTATTTATTCGACTAAGTAATTCAGTTTCTCCAAATCAAATTGATATATTATATCTTTAATGAGTCGATCTTTTGTTTTTTCAGCTTTAGCTACATGAATCTCTTTAATTACAGAATGAAAAAATATCTTCTTTTCTTCATCAGAGAGTGTATGGTAAAACTTCTCAAAATTTTTAATAGAAAATTCTATGATGTCCATAATTGATTCATTTTGTTTCAACTCAATTTGCTTTGCAATGTCAGCAAGAGCAGATTTTATTTTGTTTATTTCATCTTGTTTTGCTGCTAAATGGTTTTTAATCATATTGGTATCTAAATTAAGAGTTGGGTCACTAGAATGTTCCATTATTTTCATCATCTCTCGCTCTATCTTTTCAATCTGTTTTTTTAGATTACTAGCTTCATGCTCCAAAGGATTTAATTCGTATCTTAATATTGACTGTGTAACAGAGTAAATAGTTGATGGTGAAACTTTTTCCTTGAGATGATGTAAGAAATCCTTTAGTACAAATTCTTCAGCATACTCCTTTTTAATGAGATTGGAAGAACATACACTACTACCACTGTTTTTATTTTTATTGCACTGATAATACTTATATTTCGGACCACTGTTACCTTGAACCATTGGTCCCATGCATTGTGGGCATTTAAGTATTCCGCTCAATGGGAAAGATCCTGGATGTACCTTTTGAGGTGTGAAACTTCTTACTTGCATAACCTTCCTTGTTTCATCCCATAAAGACTTTTCAATGATTGGAGTATGCTGCCCTTTTGTATATTCCCCTCGCCATTTACTATTTCCTATATAACGCTGATTCTCAAGAACCGTTTTTACCGCCCTGACCGTCCATACTTTTCCGTTTTTAGTCTTAATTCCTTGAACATTAAGGTTTGCAGCAATCCTTTTATATCCCCACTTTTCTAAGGAGTACTTATCAAAAATATATTTAACGACTTTCGCTTCCTCAGGAAGTATTGATAATTTCTTATTTATAACTTCATATCCATAATTCTTCCCACCAAGAAAGTCTCCATTTTCAGCTCTTTTTTCCATACCCGAATTCGTCCTAAACGAGATAAATTCTCTTTCTAATTCGGCAACTAATGCTAAAACATGAACAAGTATCTTAGCTGTAGAATCCTCTGTGTTAATGCTATCAGCTATGGATATAATATGTTTGTCAATTTGGTTTAGTTTTTTCATTAAATACAAAGTATCTAACGAATCACGAGAGAGTCTATCTTGCTTGTAGACAATGATATAATCTATTTCCTCTTCTTCTTTTAACACTCTGTTATACATTTCAATAAAACCGTCTCTACCCTTAAATGAACTACCTGACTTTAAGTCATCGACATAAATATCAACTAGTTCTATGTTGTTTTTAATACAATAATTGATAATTTCATCTTCTTGTTTTTCTAATGACGTGTTTCCAAAGTCCTTTTCTGATCGTGGACTTCTTCTTTTGTAACCAACAGCTCTTTTTTTCCTCATTGAGTTGATTCCTCACTTTTAATTCTAAGATTCATTTCTATTTGATTCGAATATTTAATTATTAATTCTGCAAAGCAATGTAAAAAGTCTGAAGCCTTAACCTTCTCCAAATCTTCTTCTAAACCTAAAACTGAGTCATAATGTTGGCTGTAATCAACTTGTATGTGTTTTTTCATTAACTAACACCTCTATCAGAATTTTTATGTTTCAGACTTTCGATATATATATCATGCTAATTACAGTGAAAATCGGTTTAAAAAAAGCACCACTAACAACCGTCGAAGAAATGAAATTCCTTCAACAAAATTGCTAGCAGTGCTTCTGCTTGATTATATTTTTTTATAAGAATCTTTTATGTTATGGAGTATGACAAGTTGCCCAAATTTGTGAATAATTTTTAATTTCTATATACTTCAGCTTCTTCCAGGACAATCAGCTTTACATTGTGCTCATCGATTAGGGAAACGAAAGAAAAGCTTTTGATTTACATCACGACTAATTCTAATAAGAGAATCAACGATTACTATGTTAGTTAGTCCAACTTTTATCATGTGAACTAGACTTGTTAAACCAGTACGTTCATTAAATGGGGTAATTCAGGATGATTGGGCATCTTCTATGATGCTCAATGAAATTGAATTTAATTTGGCATATTTCTCACCTTTTAATCTTTGGAATTCTAAGGATGATCTAGAATTATTTGCTAAACGTATATATAATACACTTTCAATTTTACAAATCATTTTAACTTCAACCTCTTCAGAAAGTTTATACAGAACATCCGCAATAAGGGCCTATAACTAAACTATTATCAGCTGCAACTAATAGGTTTGTTGATGATTAAGTTTATGTTCATTCCTACCTATTATTTTTTATTAATTTTTTCCTTAATTAGACTATGAGCTTTTGAGTAACTTTGATAATCATATTTGCTCATGGTTCGACTAGCCTTAATTTTTCGGGCTATAGATTCTGTGCTTATAATATATTCTCTGGATGCTATCCTAATGTATGCAATGGATTTAAGTTTTTTAGGCTTTGACAAAACATTATACATTTTAATTCCTCCTTACTCCTTATGATAATGTGGTCTTATTCTAATGGCGAACATAAGCGAAAACAAAAATTTAAAATACTTCTCAATAGCTGTTTAAAGGTTCGGTTTTTTGACCATAAAGTTAATAGCGTATTCGATTTTTTATCCAGAAAAGTATCCTTTTGTGGTTACTTCACCGATTAACTATCTCCAAAATCCCTTGATATCAATGGATTTTGGAGATATGACATTTTTGTTTATTTTTTCATTTTCAGGTCTTTCGGTTTTTCAGGCAGTTGTTTCATCAATTCTTCGGTTATTTGACCAGTAGATATTTCAAGATCAACGAAGGGGTTCAGTCTATAATTAATAGAGAGTTTAAAATCATTATCTCTGCTATATGTTACCTGGATTTTATCTATGAAAGTTAAGTACAAAGTCCTTAATTCGTTATTTGATAATGAGGAGATATCTGCTTTTTTGAAATGAGAATATACCACAAGCAATGCCTCGTCATTGTTAAGCAATTCAATCTTTTCGATTGCTTGATTAATTTTAAGCTTTTCTTCCTTTATTAGTTCTTTAGAGCTTTTAAAGATAGTTACAATGTCTTCTTGCTCTTCTTGTTGGCGTAGCATTCGCTCATTAAAGAGAATTCTCTCTTCAGTTTGTTCTACTGATTTTTTCCATACTTTTAATGTTTTCATCCAACCTGTTAGGGCAGACTTGCTTTCGTCTATCATTTGATGCAGATTTGATGTCCATTTCTTCGACAAATCTGTTTTTACTTCTGCATGAATGTCATCAGCGTTAATATTTATTTTGCAGTTTTGGCACCGATACACTTGATATTTCCCACTTTTGCCTTTAGGTGAATTATCTTTTGTCTTGAACGCTGTGTTACACTGGCTGCAATACAAAAGGTTCCTAAGGAAAAATGATGTTTCTAGCTTGCCGTATCTTTTCTTATAGCTTTTAACCTGTGTAACAACAGAAAACATTACAGGAGAAATAATTGGTTCATGTACATCCTTAAAAGGTTCCAAATCTTCGTTTTTTATATCACTCATGGAAGATTGAGATTGCTTAACATACCAACTAAGATGACCTGCATACACAATATTCTTTAGAATGTAATCGATAGTACTGCTATGCCATCGGCTTATATGCTTTGTTTTAACATGTTCAGTATTTAAAATATCTTTAATTTTTTCATTTGAATATCCCCAAGATGCCATGTCAAATATCCTAGTAACAATTGGGGAATCAGCGTTTGGCATTAAAATACCTTCGACTAAATCATATCCAACAGGTGTTCTTGTACCTGGACGATTTGGTTTGTCAGAATCATTATTTGCGAGAATGCTGAGTTGTGCATCTTTTGCTCGCTTAGATTTAATATTCGATTCTTCAGCAGCAAAAACTAACTTTGCTTGGACTAAAGGATCGTTTGGATCCCATTCACCACTAGTTGATTCAGAGCTATAGAATTTTATCTTTGGAAATCGGTCCTTAATAGGAAGATAAATCTCCCGCTGAAAGTCATAAATTTTGCGGGTTAAACGGGACTCATCATAGAAAAATATTGCATCAACCTCTTTTGCATCATCAAGTAGTAACTGCATATTTTTACGTTTAGATGCTCGCTTTCGATAACCACTTACAGCTTCATCAAATCTCCATTTAATGATTTCATACCCTTCTTGTTTCGCCTTCTCAGTAATCATTCTCTTTTGAATTCCTTCTGAATGATTATCTTTTTGCTTATTGTCTGAATTCCGTAAGTAACCTACAGCAGGTTTAAGGATTGCCACCACTTTAAATAACTCCTTTCTAGTTGACTAGAGAATAAAAATCTATTTCAAAATAATCTTGATGAACCTTAACATCCTTAATAAGGAGCTCTATTAAAGTTTCCAATTCAGTTTTTGTTAGGCTTCCAAGAGCAGGTTGTACAATTTGTGAAATAGTTTTTATTTCATTACTCAAGGATTGTAATAAAGTAATTTCATGATCGATTCCTTGTATTTCTTCATGAGTTCTTTGGATTTCCAACTTCAATTTCTCGTATTTAGAGTGAAAATTACTGGCTAAAGACAACATTGATTTATTAAGTAGATGTTCTTTATGTTGTTTATGAAAAGTCAGATTATCAATTACACCACGAAGATGCATCTTGAAAATAGATTTATATTCTTTTAAAACAAATAGCTCTGTTTCTTTCATGATTGTTTCTTCAATAATCTTATTGAATTCATCTAATTCGATTACCACTTTCTTATGACGGGAACCACATACAAAGTAAGAAGGTTTGTCTAGGACCTTTTTGAATACCATTATTTTATTACAAACCCCACAAACGGGATTAAATATCACCTTGTCTTTTGCTCGTGAGACAGTCTCATTGTATTCCTCAATAAATTGGTTAAGGATAGCTTGGACTTTTTCAAACAAATCCAGTGAAATGAGAGCTTCCACATGATCGAGTTCGTCATAGCCATAATCAGTGAAACAATGTCCCGAGTAGAATGGCCTTTGTAAAATTTTCATTACTGTTGCATGTCCACTTAACTCTCTACCATACTTTGCCAAGACACTAACAAACTCTTCCTTTGTTTGAATCCGGCTAAATTCTTCAAATAATGATTTGATCGTATTACTTCGTTTATTATCTAAACAGAAACGTAATTTCTTTTTACCATTCTCTTGCGTTTCTTCAATGCGCTCAAATCCAATGACTTTTCCTGGATATCTTTTAATCGCATCATTGGTACGTCTTCCGATGTTCTTACCTTCCTGCTGACTAAATATTCCGTAGAAATTCTCAATACTGGAATTTTTGTTGAAAGGTATTTCATTTGAAGCGGTGTATATCACTTCTACATCATAAAGATTAACAAGTTCATTGAATTCTGAGGCTTCATAAAAATCCCGTTGTACTCTATCACGAGCGTAAATAATAACTAGGGCTACTCTACCTTCTCTTATTAATTTCTGTAATTTCTTATAAGCTGGACGATTATTTGCATCGTTTTTTGTAGCAGAAACATTGAAATCTTCTAGATAAAGTACTTCATCCTCATTGATGTTTCTCGCCTTTAATACTTTTTTTGCGGCATCACGTTGTTCACGTAAATTCTGTGAGCTGGAACTGACCCTCGTATAAACGACAACCAGCCTTTTCTGCAAAATTAGTTACCTCCTTTGTATCTGAACCTTTGATCTGCTGAGTGAAGGAGCTTTGCCTTAACAGAGCAATCAATGTCTAATTCATTGATTAACAGTTTGGTAATTAATTTTTGCACCCAAACAGCAGATTCTACTGGTAGGTCCTGTGAATACGTAATTTTAGATATCCTTGATTTTGACAAGTTATCATCTCCTCCAAGTATGTGCTATAAACATACTTGACAGGAGATGTAAGATTTATACTCCCTTTTCCTCTGTGTTGTCTTTCGAGTCCTGTTCCATAAAGTCCAACTTTAATTGAAAAGCCACCTTCGGCTGTGTATCTTTATGGATCACTCTCGGAATAAGAATCTTCTTCGGACTTGATTGTGGGAAATCATATTTCTCAAAAGCCTTATTCATTTATAATCCTCCTTATGATATTCATAGAAAGATAGACTACTGTTA
Organism: Mesobacillus sp. LC4; assembly: GCF_053543455.1. Taxonomy (NCBI): domain Bacteria; kingdom Bacillati; phylum Bacillota; class Bacilli; order Caryophanales; family Bacillaceae; genus Mesobacillus; species Mesobacillus sp. LC4. The sequence goes on along the minus strand of NZ_JBGCUB010000002.1, from coordinate 75,713 downwards.
CAGAAACAAAAAAAGGACCGAATCACTTGTGTAGTACTCAATCTCCATAGGAAATTGATATACACAAGATAATCCGGTCCTTCCGTTTATCTCTGTATTTTAAATTAATGCGATCATTACCGCGAATCTATGTTCTAATTATCTTTCTAAATCCATTTTTATCATGAATAAATTATTTCGTCAACAGTCCAGACAGAATTTTTTACAGATAGGTTAGGGAGTAAAAAAACCTCTCTCTTTCTAGGACAAAGTGTGGTAGATTGAAAGCGGTTCTATTCTCTTTCTATCTATTCTGTTTTAATTTTAAACCATTTTTTATACGGTTAGACAACATAATACTTTCGTATTTCTTTAACAAAGCCTTTAAGCCTTCTGTATATATGTCTCCAATCCTTTCTTCTGCTACTGCAGTAAAGATTACCTTAACTTGATGCCTGTCGATTAAATTGATTAATTCTAGATAGCTATCCAAACTAGTTGTCATCCGACTGCGATCATAAACTACCAAAGTATCTACTAAATCTTTTCTAATTAGATCAAGTAGTTTTTTTAGTTCAAATGGCTGAGATGATCCAGAAACTCCTTCGTCAATAAAGCAGAGCAAACCTTCTGGTTCAATACCTTTTAGATATGGGTATGCAGCTTTTAGTTGAAATTTAATATCTTGCTTTCGTGAGCTGGTTCTAGCATAAACGGCAGTAACTTTAGTGTTTTCCATTTACTTCTTCCTCCTACTTTTTCAGTAATACATCAACTTAGCCTGAACGTTTTTTCTACACTTAGTAACAGTCCTCCTTCAGTAACAAAAAAAACACGCCAAGGAACATGGCCACCAATAATAGATTGGTAGCAACATGTAACCTAGCGTGCTTCGCTTTTAGTTACTATTTTTATTTATTGAATTGAATTAATTAAATAATATACCAAATAAAATTGAATTTCAATTAAAAGGACAAGAAATTACGTTTTTTTGCCCTCCTCCAAAAACTATTATTAACTTTTCACTCATTGGTTTAATATTAGTTTTCATAAACATCACTCAATGGCCCTACTGCCATACCTCCTCCCATATTTAAAAATCTCCCTGTAAGCCGTTCATAAATATTTAGCTCGTACATATATTTTATATAGTTAAATGGAGGTGTTAGATATGTATTATCTAATTGTTGTAGCTATTGGGTTAGCTTCAATGGGAATGATTGTCATGGCAGGGATACTCATGACAAAGGTGGTTATAGGAAGAAGCAATAAGGATAGTGATATTGATAAAGTTATGAAGCTTGCTCTTTATGGGATGGTTTTAGGGGCATTATCAAGCTATCTGATTAACTCTCCACCTCTAACATTAGTGGAAATAGTACTCATTTTAAAATTAATTTTTATTTTCTTTTTAGTCGTTACACTACATGAAATGGGCCATTATCTAGCTGCGAGATTATTTAATGTTCCGGTTTCCACCTTTTCTGTTGGAGTGGGTCCTAAGCTGATTAAATTTAATTACTCAGGAACTAATTTTCAATTCAGCATTCTCCCTATAATGGGATATGTAAAAACTGACTCTTTAGATGAACAAAGACTATCACTTATTCAAAAATGTATTTTTTATTTGGCTGGAATAATTATAAATATTATATGCTTTTTTATTGGTCTAACAGTTTTCTTTATTCAACAAGGTCAATCGGTCTATGAATCTTTTGTTATTGTATTCAATAAGTTTGTTACTCTAATACCCAAGTTTTACTCACTAATTGTCAATTTGGAGTTTTCGGATATTATTACTCCAGAGCATGATTTAGAAAATAGTATTGGAGCCTATATCTCAATGGCAAATATAGCCCAAGAATTTTGGTTAGGACTTGCCGTGTTAAGTATTATGGTTGCTTTACTTAATTTAATCCCTGTTCCTGTATTGGATGGCGGACGTGTTGTTCTAGCCATACTCGGGGCACTTTTCGCACTTATCGGTATATCGAAAAGATATATTAATGCAAGTTTCACTTTGTTATTGATACTCGGGGCACTTATTCTCTATAGTCCAATGATCATCAACAACCTTTGGGCTTCTAGTATAAAAGCAGGAATGGCTTTACCTGAATTTTTGTTATGGATAGGTATCACATTAACTGGAATCATTAATATTCAAATTTACTTAGAAAACAGAAGGAATAATAACACAAACCCTGTTGAATAAACAGGGTTTTGAATTTTTGTTGCTATAGCAATTAAATGAAAAATTATCCCTTAGATTTATACTCATTGATAACGACTTTTTCTTTAAACACCGGTTTATTTAAGACTTCATCTCTTCTTAGGTACCATACAATAGTTAAGAATAAACAAATAGATCCAGCTAACCAGAACAAATTTGTTAATCCAAATACCTGTTCTAGTGTATACCCAATAATCGGACCAAGTGCAGCACCTAAGTCTACAATTAACGTAAAAGAGGTCATGATAAAGACTTTATTTATTACTCTTGATGAATAATCTGTGATAATAGCATCCAAAATTGTTGTTAAAATTGAAGCCACTAAAAGGTGAACAAGTAAAATTGGCATCCAAACGAGTAGCGGAATATCTTTCGGAATAATGAAATACAGCAACGCGGCACATATCAGGAATAAGGATAAAAATCGGTTTTTTTGATTAGTTTTATCGAGCGTAGTTCCTATTTTCATTACAATGATTGGTGCAAGTCCCCACCTTATTGCCTGAATTAAGCCAGCCAGTGTTGCTGCACCTACAATTATTCCGAATAGATTTATTTTATCAGTGTATTTAATCTCAATGATATGACTCAATGTTGCGGTTAACATCCCGTCTAGTAACATAACCAATAGGAATGCTGTTCCCAGGATCATAATAAGTCTATTATTTAGGAATGAATTAAAGTTTGTTAGAAGGGAGAGCTTTTTCTCTGAAGCCTCATTGGTTTGAATAGTTCTGGGTATGTACTTAAATATGATAGGTATGCTTAAAAGTGCTGAGGTTCCTATTATGAAACTAATTACCTTAATCCCAAATAAATCTGCAAAAAAACCACCAATCAACATCCCAACTAGACTTCCTAGACGATAAAGGCCGTTATAGGTACCAACGTAATTTCCACGATTACTGTCAGTAGCGAGTTGTAAAATTAATAAAAAGGCACCTAGTTTAAAAAGTGACCATGCCAATCCCCATATTGAACGCAGTATCACCCAAACAGTAAAATCCTGAGCAAACCCGTAACTCACAGTCGTAGTCCCACTTAATATTACAGCTAAAAGTATACCTGTTCGAAAGTTTATCCTCTTGTACATATAACCTATTAATGGGTTCAATGGCAGCCTTACAAAGCGGTTAACCGATAGAAGAATGCCAACTTGAACCAATGAAGTTAAGCCAGCTTCCTTCCAGTGGGTGGGCAAAACTATATAAAGCATTGCATCCCCAGCTAAACAAATGGCTGTAATTAAAGAAATGGCAATAATTGTGTGTTTAGTGTGTTTATTATTAGATTCCATTTTCCACCTCTATTTAAAAAAGACCAGTCTTAAATTGAAGACTGGTCTTCAGGAATCAGCAGCAAGAATTCTTTTTAATTTCAAACACCACAGGCTGCGTCCCACTGCAACATGAAGTTGCTACAGTTTTTTCGGAATTGGAATCTGAATCACAGCAGCTTGAAGAAAAATCCGTCTTACATACTCCCGTTTCAGGCAACTCTAAATGTACTTCCTTAGCTCCCTTATAATCTCCTGTTAAGTAAGCTACAACTGATCTCACTTGTTCATATCCAGTTGCAAGCAAGAAGGTCGGGGCACGTCCGTAACTTTTCATTCCTACAATATAAAAATCCTTTTCTGGTTGCCTTAACTCTGCTTCCCCATGAGGTCTAACCGTTCCACAACTATGAATATTAGGATCAATTAGCGGCGCAAGAGCTTCTACACTTTCTACAGATGAATCTAGACTTAACCTAATTTCATTCAGGAAACTAGTATCTGGCCTGAATCCTGTGCTTACCACAATCTCATCAATCAATCCAATTATGGTTTCCTCTCCATTCAACTCACCTGACACGCATATCTTCCCATCCACATTGTTTACTTCATGAATATAAAAAGGAGTAATAACCTCTACTAGTTTCATATCAACCAGCTTTTGTATCCGTGTTCCTAGTTCGCCCCGAGCTTGTAAACCATCATTTTCCTGACCTCCATAGGCTTCCTTTACATGTTTTTTTCGAAGAACCCAGTAAATGATGGTGTTAGGGTGCTTTTCTTTTAAAGCTGCAAGGTCTAGGAGTGCGTTAATGGCCGAGTGGCCGCTGCCAACCACCATTACAGTTTTGTTCTTGTATCGATCTTCTAACTCTTGAAAATTTGGAATTCCATAATAGATTTTTTCATTCAAATTTCTTTCAGAACTGGTCCATATCCCATTAGAAAGAATCGGATTAGGATTTTCCCAGGTACCTGATGCATCAATAATTGCTTTTGCTTCAAAAACCTTTGTTAACCCATTAATTTCTACATACAATTGAAAAGGTACGTTGTCTCTAGATTCTGTTTTAAGTTTGTCACGACCTTTTTTAGCAACACCGACCACTTTTGCATTTAAAAATATATGCTCTTTCAATATTGGCAAATTACTTAGCGGTAAAAGATAGTTTTCTACAAGCTCACGCCCCGTGGGTAAATCCGCCTCATCGGGTGAAACCCATCCCACATCATTTAGTAATTTCTTGGCTTCCTTATCAACGTTATATTCCCATGGTGAGAACATTCTCACATGTCCCCATTTCAACATACTTGAACCAATTGTGTTTCCTGCTTCAAACAGTACAAACTTTTCCCCCTTATTAACGAGATGAGCAGCAGCTGCAAGCCCAACTGGTCCGCCACCTATGATTGCAACAGGAAGAGATTCTTTTCGATTTAAATTCAAGTTATTTCCCCCTAATATAATAATTTTTCCATCGCCATTACATCAACGAATTTTCCATCTAGCATACCTTGGTTCTGAAATACACCGACTTCTCGATATCCTTTTTTCCTATATAGACCTTGCCCCAATTCGTTAAAAGCAAATGTGAAGAGAACCATTTTATAAAAGCCATGTTCTTTGGCTATTGATTCGATAAAAGTAAGCAATTTGCTGCCTATCCCTTTGCCCCTATAGTCTCTTTTGATGTAAACCGATAGGTCGGCTACACCGTTGTATGCCTCCCGGCTATTGTACGGATTTAAGCTTGCCCAGCCAATTACCTTCCCATCAAGTTCAGCCACAATAACTTTGTATCTGTCAGCATGTTTATTCAGCCAATCTATCATGTAAGCTTTATCTTTTGTTGTTGTTTCCAATGTAGCGATACGGTCAGATATTCCTTCGTTATAGATGGTTAAGATCTCACCTACATCTTCTGGAGAAGCTTCCCGGATAATGATTTTATTCATCTGCAATTCCCCCTGTTTAACAACTGCCAACGTCTTTATTTGTACCGCAAAATACAGGGGAGCTTGTCATCACTTTCGCAACTAGATGAATGGCTCTTTGGACAGTTTCTCGCTCAAAGTCTGTCATTTGGCTAAAAATCGAGTTTAGATATTCATTAACCTGCCGATCAATTTCTTCTGCGACTTTTTCTCCCTTTTTAGTTAAAGCCAGAATACTGGCCCTTTTATCTTCCTTTGACGGCATCTTTTTAACCAATTCCATTTTTACAAGTGTTTGAATCTGCCTGCTGAAGGTGGTAATATCAATTCCCAGTAAATCTGCTACCATCTGTATAGAGGGATTTTCATTGGCACTGATCTCATAAAGAATGTGGCTTTGAGCAGCATTCACATCCACTCCGTCAACAGAACAACAGGTTTTATTTAATAAACCAAAACTTCGAGTTATTTCTTGAAAGGATCTTCTCATCACTTATTGCTCCTTAAATGTTTACCATATTATTTTTCTTCTCCATTACGGAAGGAATAATTGAAAATGCAGTCTTCCTTAATCCAAGAATAAATCTAAATGTAGGTCCATGACTATGTGAAGATAATGGACCTGCAAAATATAAACCAGACAAACTTGATTCGAAGGATTCGTTTAATTTAGGAAACTGAGAATAGCCTTCTTCACGATCAATAATAGATAATAACTCTTCATCAAAAAATGGAACCCTATCTAAATCAATACGGAAGCCAGTTGCTGCAATAATGTGATTCACAGTTTTCTCGGTCCCATCTGATAAGACAATCCTGACCTCATCTTCCTTTATCGGTTCAATATGTTCAATCGAAACCTCTGCATTTTGAGGAACAATCCCTTCAACATATGGTTTTAGAAAGTGGGCAACACTTCCTGGAGATTGTCCCCAACCCTGTTTCTTTTCTTCAATTGGAAGTTGATAAAAGACATCACCAACGTCTCTAAGTGCAATTTCATTTTCCCTGCTGCCTGCGTAGTTAGGAGCTTCCTTGCGATATACCAATTCAACATCCGCCCCATCTCTATACAATAACGCAGCAGCCTCCCATGCGCTTTGACCGCTTCCTAAAACAACTACTCTCTTACCCTTGAAATGAGAAAAGCTCGTGTAGCCAGATGTATGGGATACCAATTGAGGAGGTAACTGTTTTAGGAAATCTGGAAGATACTTATAATGTTCTACACCTGTTGCTACAACAACATTCTTCGCCGTGTAGTGTTCCCCGGTTTCACTAATTACTTTGTAGTATCCTCCCATATATTCAACCTTGACGATCTTATTAGGAGTAAATTCAATACCAGACTTTTGTGCAAACCAGTTTGCATACTGAACAAAAATTGGCCTTGGAAGTGGTGTAACCAGTTCAATATCAGTTTCAAATGCAAACTGTTGAACAGTAAACTCATCCTTTGAGTCAGAAAAACTAACAAATTCATGTGGTGTTCGAATGAACATATCTTGCGGCATCTGATTTTTCCAAAAATCCATTGGATAACCGAACAATTTGTAGTTCAGATTGTTATACACAGCATGAGAAGCTAACGAAATTCCAAATGGACCCGAACCAATAATAATTAAATCCAACATTCTAACATCTCCTTTTTATTTGCAAATTACAACTATAATCACATAACACTCAACATAAATTATTTATATTATAGATAATTTATAACATTTATATTTGCATCTTACAAGTATTATTCATCAAATATTATTGATTAATTAAAAAGATGTTTGGGAAAAATACTTTAGGTTGGAGTTGAAGTAAGTTTATGTACCACAAAGGTAAAAAACCGCAAAGCTCATGTGGCTTTGCGGTCCTCATTAATTTTGTACCTTTATCTCTTCCAGCAATTCTTCTACAAAATGTTGTGCTTGTTGAGCTGCGATACTGCCATCTCCAGTTGCTGTAACGATTTGTCTAAGTGTTTTTTCACGGATATCACCGGCAGCAAATATTCCTGGCACTTTGGTTTCCATTAATTCATTTGTCTCTATATAACCGTTGCTATTAGTTATACCAAGCTTTTCAAATGGCTTAGTCAAAGGAAGCATTCCGATATAAATAAATACACCATCAGTATTGAATTCCATCTCTTCACCATTCTTAGTGGGCTCTAGAGTTACACTCCCTACCTTGCCGTCCTTTTCATTGATTTGTTTAACAGTGTGATTCCAAATAAAATCAATTTTGTCATTCGCAAATGCTCGATCTTGAAGAATAGGTTGGGCACGCAACTCATCTCTTCGGTGAACGACTGTTACTTTTGAGGCAAACCTTGTTAAATAGACTGCTTCTTCGACAGCAGAATCTCCACCGCCAACGACTACAAGTTCTTTCCCTTTAAAGAACGCGCCATCACAAACTGCACAATAAGAGACTCCTCGTCCTCCAAGCTCTGCCTCACCTGGTGCCCCTAACTTCTTATACTCTGCTCCCGCCGAGATGATTAGAGCACGCGCTTTGTATTGTTTAGCTCCAGCAACTACTGTCTTATATTCCTTGCCATCGATGATTTCTTTCACATCACCATAGGCATATTCTGCGCCAAACTTTTTGGCATGTTCAAACATCTTTGTAGAAAGGTCCGGTCCAAGTATATGGTCAAAGCCTGGGTAATTTTCTACTTCTTCCGTGTTAACCATCTGCCCTCCAGGAACTCCGCGTTCAATCATAAGAGTTGATAGGTTGGCACGTGAAGTATAGACAGCTGCAGTCATTCCAGCAGGTCCAGCCCCGATAATGATAACGTCATATATAGTATCTACTGACATATTTTTCCCCTCCCAAAATAACGATTATGAACCTTCGTTTCGTTTAAGCGTTCGGATAGATGTTCTTTAATGCTTCCTTCATCTCTGGTTTTACATTAATTTTTGGTCTAGCAGATTTTGCTATTTCCTCAGCAGCGTCAATAGTATCAGCTTGACCCAAATCGAGAAGTGTTCCAACTGCAACCGTCCCTGTGCGATTGCTGCCTCCCATGCAGTGAAAATAAATCTTCTTTCCTTCGTTGTAGGCATTTACGACTTCATTGATCGCCTTCTTAATAGCTTCCTCTTGGCGCCCTTCATCGTCCACAATTGGACTATGAATACGGTTATAATCAGAAGCTTCTTCAGGGGCTTCTGCACGCAAATCAAAGATGACATCTACCTTTTCATTTTTCATAACGTCATGGACATCATCTGCACCTCCAATAAAAATTCGATCCTTAATTAGTGCATGATAATTTTTTTCACTCATTATTAAGTCCTCCCTAGTTAACAGCATTCACTTTCATTTCCTAGCAAAACAAATGCATTTTTATCTTCTGAAACATCTAATGTTAAACCTTCGATATGTTCTTCAATATTCAGGTCTATTGCAACTCTGATTTCATTTATAGTTACTACTTTATCCTCTGCTTCCGGCTCATCCAGAGCCAGACCAACCTGTGGTTTTCCTCAGCCAAAGCCCGCAAAGTAGACGCGGATGCCACTGGCAGCTTGATCATGAAATACTTGCTTCAAAAGATCACGCGCATCATTGGTGATTTGCATTATTTCTCAACCCTTCAAAAATTTATTTTAAGTAATTTTGCAAGTGTTTATAACCCGAATTATCTTGGTTAATAAGTGGAACAATTGCACATTTAACAGCTAGTTCCTTATCTACTTTCTCGATCCATTTTTCTTCTGATACAGCTCTCCCACTTAAAACGGGATCAATAGTTTTAGTAGCGTACAGACTTTGATTTACTACCCACCATTTAGGCTGAATACCAGCTCGCATTAAATCTTCTTGTAAACGGCTCGCTTCCAAAACAGGTGTAGCTTCCGCCAAAGTAACGATTACTACACTCGTCTCTTTTGGATTTCTTAAACGGGGCAAAAGCTTTTCCACGCTCTCTGGTACTTCACCTGTAGAACGGGCCAGTTCTTTATGATAGGACTGAGCAGCATCTAACAGCAGTAAAGTATGGCCAGTGGGTGCAGTATCAATAACGACGATTTCATCCTGTGAACGGTTCACAACTTCTGCAAACGCTCGGAAAATAGCGATTTCCTCTGTACATGGAGAATTCAAATCTTCTTCAAGATAAGCAATACCCGCTTCATCTAACTCTTCCCTAGCTCTTGAAAGAACCTCATTTTTGTATGCTTCCACTTCATGCTTGGGATCAATCCTACTGATGGTTAGCAACTCATTGATTTTTTCATCCCGGAACATAAAATCAAGATGTGCCGCCGGATCAGTGGTAGTTAAATGAACTTTCTTTCCCTCTTCCACTAGTCCAATTGCAATTGTCGATGCCATCGTCGTTTTCCCTACTCCGCCTTTGCCCATTGTTAAAATAACCCTGGTCCCATTAATGGAAAAATCCTTAATGACTTCTTTCAAACCGGCTAAATCATATTTTTGGGCTGTAGAAGGTGTTTCTGAAGCTGACATCGTATAGTGTTTTATTAGAAAACGCAGATTATCAATCCCAGTTAAAGAATAAGAGACAAATGGCAAACAAAATGATGGTACTTGTTTCAAAGAATCGGGCAACTTATTTAATGCATTTCGTTGCTTTAGATAAAAGGATGTGGAAACCTCATCAGTCGGAACATAATCCTTCATCAGGCCATTGATAATAAGCAATTGTTTTGTTATCCCAATCTCTCTCAATTCTTGTGAAGCTCGATCAGCTTCGAATAAGGATGATTCATCCGGCCTTGTCACCATGACTAAAGTGGTTTTAGTAGGATCTGATAGGGCAGCTACTGTCTTGGAGTAAATATCCTTCTTTTCTGAAAGCCCTGATAGAGGCCCCAAACAAGAAGCACCATGCGTGCTCTCTTCTAGGAATCCTGTCCATGCAGTAGGAAGTTGAAGAAGTCTCAATGTATGTCCCGTTGGCGCTGTGTCAAAAATAATATGGTCATACCCCTCTACAATTGCTGGGTCTGCAAGCAAACTAGTAAATTCATCAAAAGCAGCTATTTCAACTGTACAAGCACCTGATAATTGTTCCACCATTGTTAATACAACAGAATCTGGAAGCTTTCCTCGATATGGGCCAACCACTTTTTCGCGGTAAGTTTTTGCCGCCTCTTCAGGATCTAAATTACATGCAAAAAGGTTATTTACACTTGGTATAGCTATTGGAGTATTTGATAATTCAATATCTAAAACATCTTGCAGATTAGAGGCCGGATCTGTACTAACTAATAATACTTTTTTTCCTTGATCAGCTAAAAAAACGGCAGTCGCACATGCTGTAGATGTTTTCCCTACTCCGCCTTTACCTGTAAAAAATAGAAATGGGGTGTTAACAGCTACTTTAGGATTAAAAGGTTGGAACATGTTCTCACTTCTTTCTTACTTGAAATCAATTTTCTTAACGGATTTCTTTTCTTTAAGTTCAGAAATACTTAAACCTGACCATTCTGAGAGCTGTTCATTTGTAGGATACTTCCCTGATGCAATAATCTCTCCATCTAATAACGTAACTGGCAATGCATCTGCACCTTTTTCATGGAGTATTTTATTGACAGCCTCATTCTCCGCGAATTTTCCCGGCTCATTTGCCAAGTTGTATCGAGAAATATCAAAACCCTTTTTTTGTAAAAGGAATACTGCAGAAGCCATCCTTGTCAATTCCGGATCAACACTTGGTCCACATACTCCAGTAGGACAACATAATGCAGGATCAAAGATTTCGACTTTTTTCATTCAAAAAACTCCTTTAGTTTTGAAAATAGCCAAGAGAATATACCTCTTGGCTAATAAGATTTACTTACCTGTTTCCGCAAATGTTTTGATTCGGTCTTTAATCTCATCACGTACCCGCTGGAAGAAAGCCCATTTCTCTTCTTCTGTACCTTCAGCTTTTGCTGGGTCATCAAAACCCCAATGCTCACGTTTTACGTGTGGTGGTGTCATTGGGCAATGCTCATCTGCATGGCCACAAAGAGTAACGACTAGATCAGCGTTATTCAGTATTTGAGGGTCAATCACATCAGATGTGTGGTTGGAAATATCTACTCCTGCCTCTTTCATCGCTTTTACTGCATTAGGATTTAAGCCGTGCGCTTCTAGGCCAGCACTCTTAACTTCCCACTCATCTCCAAGATATTGTTTAGCCCAGCCTTCAGCCATTTGGCTTCTGCAAGAGTTTCCAGTACATAAAAAGTAGAGTGTTTTTTTAGTCATCGTTAATTCGCTCCCTTGTTAGATAATTAGTAACCAAATATATAGTCCTACAAGTGTAATAAACAAAGTAGGGATGGTTAAAATGATTCCTGTTTTAAAATAAGTGCCCCATGAAATCTTTACGCCTTTCAAAGAAAGAACGTGGAGCCATAGAAGTGTTGCCAATGAACCAATCGGAGTAATCTTCGGACCCAAGTCAGACCCAATAATATTTGCGTAAATAAGTGCTTCGCGGATAACTCCTGTTGTGTTAGTATCTGCAATCGCCAAAGCATCTATCATGACTGTTGGCATATTGTTCATGATTGAAGATAAAATCGCTGCAATGAAGCCCATGCCGATTGTTGCGACAAACAAGCCCTGATCAGCCGCAGCCTGGATAACATCTGCAAGGATGTTCGTCAAACCAGCGTTACGCAGTCCGTAAACAACGACGTACATTCCAATCGAGAAGAAGACGATTGCCCACGGTGCTCCTTTTACAACATTTGAAGTGTGGACAGCAGGGCTTCTTCTAGCCATCATCAAAAAGAAAATGGCAACGATACCCGCAATAAACGATACCGGGATATTCAGGAATTCACTTGCGAAATATCCGACAAGCAGGATACCCAATACAACCCACGATAGGCGGAACATCTTCATATCCTTGATTGCTTCTAGCGGCTTCTTTAAGTCGGACATCTCATAGTTCTTTGGGATGCTTTTACGGAAGAATAAATATAGAACCAAAATACTTGCTGCTAAAGAGAAGAAGTTTGGCACGATCATTCGAGAAGCATATTCGACGAATCCAATATCAAAGAAATCGGCTGAGACTATATTTACCAAGTTACTTACTACTAATGGCAATGAAGTCGTATCGGCAATGAATCCACTCGCGATAATAAAAGGAAACACCATTTTTTCTTCAAATTTCAGATTCCGCACCATCGCCAAAACAATTGGTGTCAAAATCAAGGCCGCCCCATCGTTCGCAAACAACGCAGCTACGGCTGCACCCAACAGAGATACGTAAACAAACATCTTAATACCGTTGCCTTTTGCAGCTCGTGCCATGTGCAATGCAGACCATTCAAAAAATCCAATTTCGTCTAAAATGAGGGAAATAATAATGATAGCGATAAATGCTAGTGTCGCATTCCAGACAATCCCGGTAACATCAATAACGTCCTGGAAATCGACAACACCAAAGATTAGGGCCAAAATCGCTCCACCCACCGCTGACCAGCCAATTCCCAGCCCTTTAGGCTGCCATATGACCAATGTCAGTGTCACTAGGAAAATAAGTGAAGCTATAATTGCTAATGACAAATTCACACACCTCCGTTATTCACAAGAAATTCGTTTTCCTTGCTTTTCAAGTTCTGATAATTTTTCTTCCTGACTAGGCAGTGCATTTAAAAGCAATCGTACAAAATCAAATTGTTCATACTCCTGATTAAGCGAGTAAAAGATCCATTGGCCTCTCCTGCTTTCTTTTACCAACCCAGCATCCTTTAATTTTCGGATATGCTGGCTAATAGCCGGCTGACTTGTATCGAAAATCTCTACAAATTCACAAACACAGCAATCATGGTCGGCTAGGATCTTCACCATAGTTAATCTTGTTTTGTCACCAAGAAGCTTAAGCAAAGCTGCAGCATGTTCAATATCTATACTTTGTTTTATCATCACACATTACCTCCATCACTTAATCATCATATAATAATACGCTTATATAATCAAGTGATTATATGTAAAATAAATATTAAGCTAATGTAAATTCTCTAATTGTTAGTTTGCTCCCAACAAACTGTTTTATGAACTTGAAATTTGCTCGAATGATTAAAAGAACTAAGATATAATTACATCATAAACGTCCAAGTAATTGGTGTATTGTTTCGTCAGTTTTTTATTCAAAGGATAGAAGATACTTTAAAAGGAAGGCCAAAAAGTTGATTGGTTTAGGAAGTGATTAGAATTTTTCATGTAATATTATTGTTTCTTCTTGCTGGTTTTGCCGAAATAGGTGGGGGATACTTAATTTGGCAATGGCTAAGAGAGGGAAAACCCTATTACTGGGGATTAGCTGGCGGGATTGCCTTAGCTCTCTACGGTGTTATAGCGACATTTCAGACATTTCCATCATTCGGCAGAGTTTATGCGGCTTATGGTGGAGTGTTTATTGTCTTATCCGTTTTATGGGGATGGGGAATTGATAGAAAAACACCTGATTTATACGATTGGTTAGGTGCTGGAATATGTATTCTTGGCGTTTCAGTAATGTTATTTGCACCACGCCAGTAAAAGGAGAATCTTTGATGGTCATACAAGCTAATATGTCACCTGGAGCAATTGTTGAGGTTTGGGAAAAAACTGCCGATGTTTTTACAAAGTATAATATTCCACTTGTGAATCAATCTTTGGAAACTCTAGTCAACAATGACCTTTTGATTTTGCTGCTTCAAGAACTAAATTCTATCGTAGGAAGTTCTGCTGCAACTTGTATTGAAGGCGGCTGACAAATGCCTTTAAAAGAAGAGTAGGATACTCTTTACTTAACATCCTTTAGTGAAGTGAAAGAAAAGCGCTTAGAATTAGAAAAATCTAAGCGCTTTTCACTATAGTTCTTTTTTTGTAGATCTAAACTAAGACAGCATCTTTTTCAAATCATTGATAGTAAGCAGCTTCCCCGCGGAAACCACATTCCCGTCAATTACTAATGCAGGTGTGCTCATCACTTTGTATTTCATGATTTCCTTGATTTCCTCTACTTTTTCCACTTCAGCTTCCAACTGTAAATCCTTTACTGCTTCACGTGTATTTTTTTCAAGCTCCTGGCACTTTCTGCATCCTGTACCTAGTATTTTAATATTCATCATTATTTCCTCCTCATAATTATAGAATTGCGTTAAAACCATAGCCAATCAGGATGATTCCTGTCGCGACAACGCCGACGAATACAGCAATCAGCTTTGGTTTGATAACCTTCCTGAGCAAAATCATTTCCGGCAGGGACAGGGCGGTGATCGCCATCATAAAGGCAAGCGCTGTTCCTGCTCCTACACCTTTATTTAACAATGCTTCGACAATAGGCAGAGAACCGACGGCATTTGAGTAAAGCGGCACGCCTAAAATCGTCGCAATCGGAACCGCGAAGAAATTGCCTTCTCCAGCATATTTGACTAGCAAATCTTGCGGGGCATATCCGTGGATGAACGCCCCGATCCCAATCCCGATCAAGAGATACAGCCAAATTTTCTGTATCGTTTCCACTACATTCCGGGCAGCGAAAGTCGTTCTTTCCTTAAGCTCCTCCCGAGTGAACACTGCTTTGATTTTTTCGGCAAATGTTTTGTTATCGCCCTCAGGCATATGAATCCGTTCCTCGCCAGCCGCGATTTCATAAACATATGACTCCACTTGCTTTTCCATTTTCAGCTTGCCAATGATGGCACCCGCAACAATTGCCAGAGTCATACCTGCAAGGACATAGATCAATGCTACTTTCCAGCCGAAAATGGAAAACAGCATGACCAGCGAGATTTCATTGACGATTGGCGATGAAATCAGGAACGTAAATGTGATGCCTAAAGGGATTCCTGCTTCGACAAAGCCGATAAATAAAGGTACCGTCGAACAGGAGCAGAACGGCGATAGCACTCCGAGAAAAGCAGCCATGACACTGGCAGCGCCTTTCCTTCTTCCTTCAAGCCATTCCTTTACTTTTTCAGGCGGGAAAAAGCTCCTGACGAATGAAATCGCGAATATCATCACCGCGAGCAAAAACAAGATTTTCGTCGTGTCATATATGAAAAAATGCAGTGCCCCGCCAAGTCTTGAGGACAGCTCCATGTTCATGACATCTACGACCAACCAATTGGCCAATTCATTAAACATTTAGATCGCCTTCTTTATATACGGAATCAGAGGTGCCAGTCTTTCTTTATCCAGACTGTAGACAGTGAACTTACCTTCTCTTCTTGATTTGATGAGCTTCCCTTTTTCCATGATCTTTAAATGGTGGCTGACTGTCGATGTAGCTCCTGACAGACCATCGACAATTTCGCACATGCATAAATCCTCAACCCATAACAAAACCATGATTTTAAGTCGCGTCTCATCTCCAAGCGCCTTGAAAAATGCTGCCGTGATTTCGAGCTCTTCTCCTGCACTGAAAAGCGGAAATTCTTCATCTGCCTTGGAAATGATTCCTTGCATTGCGCCTGACGATTTTATTTCCCATCCTGTTCTGCAAGTCATTAAATGCACCTCCCACTTTTCATTATACAACTACTTTTCTAGTTTTGTAGTTTTATTTATTAACACTTTATGACATTTAAAAGCCGGCAGCGACATTTCCACTGCCGGCTTGAAGACTTAATCATATGAAATCAAATTATGCTTTATCGCATATTTAACAAGCCCGGATCTTTTCGTTGCCCCAATCTTCTCCATGATCCTCGTTTTATAAGTTTCCACCGTTTTGATGGATACGAACAATTCCTCACTGATTTCCCTTTGCGTATAGCCCAGGGCAATTAGCTTCAATACCTCAGTTTCACGCTGGCTAAGATGAGGTTTATCCAATTCTGACCCTTCGACTTTCTCATCCGTCTGCTTATAGAGATAAGGAATCAGGGTGGGATAAATATAATGCTCCCCGCTTAACACGATTCTGATTGCGTTGATCAGTTCTGTATCAACCGCTCTTTTTAAAACATAGCCCTGGGCACCGGCTGCCAGCCCTTCCTTCAGATAGGCTTCATCAGAAAACATCGTCAATAGCAGAATTTTAACATTACTGTTTGATTTCCGGATTTCTTTCGTTGTTTCAATCCCGTCTTTGCCCGGCATGCTGATATCCATGACAATGATATCAGGCTCCATATCAATCAGTTTTCGCAAAGCTTCTTCCCCGGACTGAGCCTCTCCGATAATTTCGAAGTCACTTTCACTTGTCAGGATCGTTTTCAAGCCTGCGCGAAACACAGGATGGTCATCGACTATGAATAATTTAGCTGACATTGACTTCACTCCTATCCGATAAGAGAGGAACTTTTGCTAAAATCGTCGTTCCCTCGCCAATTGCAGATTCAATATGAAGGGTCCCATTCAAAAGTGCAATCCTTTCATGCATCCCAAGCAGACCAAGGTGTTCTTTAGAAGGGTCATTTCCCAGCACAGATTGCATTTCAAAACCCACACCATCATCTTCAATGACCACCGAAACCTGCTGGCCAGATGAAAGGACAATAATGCTGACGTTTTCTGCTTTTGCGTATTTGGTGATATTGGTAAGCGATTCCTGTACAAGCCTGAAAATCGCAGTTTCCAGTCCCGGATTCAAGGATTTAAAGGTACCGTTAATCACCAGGTCGGTATCGATATTCGTTGATTTCCTGAATTCCTCTACATATCGTTCAATTGCTACCTTAAGCCCAAATTTATCAAGAATGCTCGGCCTGAGCTGCCACGCCATATGATGGACTTCTTCAATCGTTTGCCGAACGAACGACCTTAAAGTTTCAATACTTCTTTGTTTTTGCCTTTCATCGCCTTCTTCCAACAGCTTCAATTCCACCAGCATTGAAGACAGGGAGTGACTCGTTTCATCATGAAGCTCCCTTGCGATTCTCTTTCGCTCATCTTCTTGTACATGAATGATTTTTTCCAATAACATAAGGCGGATTTCTTCTTTTTTCTTGACCTCTTTCCATAGCTCCAAGTTCTCAATTGCTACAGAAAGCTGAGAAGCCAGTGAGGTAAGAATTTTAAGAAATGTTTCATCCAGCCTTGAAGTGCTGCAGATGATGATTTTTCCGATGTCATTTCCTTTCCCCGTTTTCAGCTGGAAGGCGTATACTTCCTTCTCCGACCTGCTGCATGTATAAAGGTCTGAGTTGAAGTGGGTGCAACGAATTGCACATGATGAGGAATGATTAAAGTACCTCTCCTTTGTTTCCTTCCAGTCAATTTCGATGAAGGCACTTTTCAGATCGAGCTCCTGGACCAACTGCTGAACAAATGACTGAAGCGTTTCCTCTAGCTGGACGTGCTCTTTGAGGTTCTGGGATAAACTATTCAAAAGGGTGAGCTCTTTGTTTCGATTTTTTATTTTTTCGATATATACTTCTTTATCCCTTTCCGATTTCTGCAGAGAATCTAGCATTTTGTTGAATGAAGCAGTCAATTTTCCGATCTCATCTTTCGGATAGGTGCGAATCCTTTCTGTGAGGATTCCCGAATAGACCTTATTGGTCAAATGGACAAGGTTCGAAATCGGGATCGTCAGTATCCTGGTCAGTCCAAAGACAATGATCCCAGATAGTAACATGACTCCAATCATCGTGAAAATCATCTGGTTTGTTACCTTCATTAGCGCCTCTTCGAGAGATTGTTCAGTCAACCCCGCCCTAACAGTGCCGCCTAAATCAGGAAAGATCGGTGAGGCGGAATCCAGAATAACACCCTTGTCAGTAGAAAGCTTCTTACTGCTGGTCTCAAGCATGGAACCTTCAGACTTCACTTGATTTGCTTTTATTAAATCCTGGCTGATATAACCTTTTTCTTTCGAGTGGACAACCACTTCTCCGTCTTTATTCAGAACGAAGATATATTCAATATCTTCATAGCTTTTCATTGTGTCATTAATAAGACTCTGCAATGCGAAAATATTGTGTGTAAGCAGAGGATCTACACTTCTGGAGGCAATATCGCTGCTGATCGATTTGGCACGGTCTTCAATTTGCATTGTCAGTGTATTGGATATTGAAATCCGTACGACAATCAAACTGATGACTGTCACCATCAGGACGACAATCAAGACCATTCCATAGATTTTAAGCTCAATTGAAACACTCGATAAAAAATCGATTAACCTTTGCTTCAGCTTTTTCATAGGCTTTCACCCAACAGATATAAATCCTGTCTGATTACTTGATAGTCCTGCTGATTGATTGGGACATACCGATCGACACCCAATTCCTTCAACAATTGCCTGCCCTCGGGGTGTTTTGTCAAATTGAATAATATCTCAGAAAAAGTTTCAACTTTTTTGGGATCGACTTTTTTTGAGGCCACCACTGGCGGTGTACCTGCTTCATCTCCCGTTCCGATGACCCTGATGTGCGCACTCAATTCAGGTTCTGTTGCCAGCATTTGGTCAAACATGGCACCATCCACGGTTGCACCATCAACAATCCCCAATTCAACCGCCTTTGCCGAGTAGTCATGGCTATAGGTAAAATAAGTTTTACCAAAGAAATGTTCTGAGGTTTCTCCCTTCTTATCCAATTGGCTTAACATACTCAATCTGCCTGTATAAGAGTATGGGTCTGTATAAGCAAATCTCTTGCCCTTCAAATCATCCAAGTTCTGATAGGGACTGTTCTGATTGACAATCGTGTAGGACTGATAAATAGGTCTCCCATTCACAACCGGAGCCGCTACATCCTCGAGATATCCTTTTTCCAAGCCGATGACATAAGACAGGGAGCATATAAAGGCGAAATCCACTTCCCCCCTCCTCAGCATGCTATCCACTTCCTGATAGGTCTGCCGCTGAACAATCTCAACCTTCTCACCGATTTGGGATTCGATGTACTCTAGTAAATAATCATATTTTGATAGGGAAGCTTTAGGAGATATGACCGATGCAAGCGCAACAGTGATTTTTTCCTGGTGGGGATCGATTTCTTTGGATGGAGAGGCTTCTGCTTTATTAGTGTATAGAGTGATGTTGGCTTGCTCGACTCCCTGCTGGCAGCCGCTGATCACCAATATAAATAAAATAGGAATCATATAAGCCCTGATTACCATGTTTTTAACCTCCATCAATCGCGTTGGATACGTTCGTATAAATTATATCGTGGCTACCTTGTAAAAAGAGGCTTCCTATGAAAACAACACAAAATAGACAAAAAAACAGCCCCAAATTATGGCGCTGCCGGAGTTTATGCATGATCAGTTTTAGCTTCTTTTTTCACTTCTTCTATTTCATCTGCTGCCAGTTCTTTCGTCGCTTTCTTGAATTCCTTTAACGTGTTGCCGACGGCCCTGCCGATTTCTGGCAATTTTTTCGGTCCAAAAATCATCAGCGCCAGTACGAGGATGATAATCAATCCGGGGATACCGATATTCGAAAGCATTTTACTCACATCCTTTATACAGTAATGTTTCCTTCACAATCTTCACAGTATACCGAGGAACTCAAATGCAGCTCTCCACATTGGCCGCAGCCCTTATATTTTCGATAAAATATGGTCTGCTCCTGATTCTCGAGGAATTGTTTTAGATCTATTTCGTCGTCGAGTCTTACCAGTCCTTTTATCCTGCACAGATCGATACATGACTCACAGCCATTGCAGAGCATCGGCTGAAACATAGCCTTGACGGTTTCATCATCATCAGTAAATTTCAAAGCACCTGTTGCACAAACTCGGGAACATGCTCCACAGCCATTGCATGTTTCAGTAAATGCAAGCTGCATGGTCTTAAGGTTGTCAGAAGTTTGATAGGAACGCAAATCGTTCTTATTTTTATCGAGAATACGATGATAGACCGTGGCCATTGGGCCTTTTTTTAGAGAAACCCTCAAATTTTCTATTTCCTCATCTTCTGGAATTAGCGGCGAAACAACCGTATTCGTCACCTTTTTCGAGAAAAAAGTGATCAGGTCCCTGCGGGTATAGCTTCTTTCCATTTTATCGCTTTGGCTTTTGTTGTTAAAAGTAACCTCGACTTCATGAGTGCGCATGCTGTTGAATTTATGAATCGTTTCTTTAATTGAAGTCATAAGATTAACATCATACTTGCTGCACTGCTTGCACCTTTCTTCGCGGAACTGCACGTTCACGTGGCTGCTGTTTTTTTGAAATGCGTCCATCAGCAGGCCCGAGTCAAGCTGAGCAAGACATGAAAGCCTGATATGTGACTCATTGCTTCGGTCTTGGTCGCAAGAAAAGGAGATGACCTCCCTGCTTGGCATTTCATTGAAGTATGATAGGTATTTCTCATCATATAGAGCTTCCGATGGACAGACGGATGTGCATTTCATGCATTCTGTGCAAGCATCCTCCAGCACGCTGAGCCCATTTTCTAGAGAAATGGCAGAGACAGGACAAGTATCAGTGCATTTGCTGCAAGTCGAGAAGCGGTTCCTTGTGCGCACGCAGCGCTGCGGATCAACCTTCAGCCGCTTTGCTTCAAGCCATTTTGTCATAAGATGGTCCACTAATAACATTGTCCTGTCCCTCCAATCCACTTTTTAAAGCGAAGAATAATCCAGCTTGATAAACCTTTCGGTGAGATTGCCGAGATGTTTATAGATTGCCAATTCAGCATGTTCCTGGATAGCGGCATTGAATTTCGGGATCCAATGGGTCAGGATCCGATACAAGAACTCTTTTTGCAGTTCGAGATACTCTAAATCGCCTGTCTCAATCAGTTTGAAATTCAGATAATACATGAACTCAAACTGGATGCTGATATGATCTGCTGGTTTTGAATGCATCGCCTGGACACAAAGTCCGCCGCGCTGGTAAAACGATTCAATTGTTTGGGTGGACCTCCCCATGACCTCCCACTTGTCCTCTAAATATATAGAGGAGTAAGGAGGTGCCAGGAGTTTAAATGGTCCAACAAACAGTCTGGCGTATTCAATTTCGTAATCTGTAAGACTCTGATTCTCATCCGTGAATATGCCGTTCATTTCATCACTTATTCCCAAAAGTTCTTCATCATCCGTTTCCTTTAATGATTCTTTTAGAAGATGAACGAAAAGACTTAAATCTTCGGCAGGTTCTTTATACATCAGTGATAGCAATCGGTATATCTCTGCCCGCTTTGAAATCAAAGAATCAGTCTGCATTGTGACCATCTAAACCACTCCTTTGCTTTTATCCCCGAACATAGAATACTCTTGGCTTCGTGCCCTTTTCCGGTTTCAATACCTGGCTGCTGTACTGGGCCAGCACCTTGTTGATGTCACTGTTCGGATCATCCAAATCCCCAAATGTCCGCGCATCAGCCGGGCAGGATTCAACACAATATGGTTTCAGATTATCTTTGATTCTATGATCACAGAAAGTACATTTCTCAACGATTCCCTTGCTTCTGATGCCTTCATAAGTAAAGGCACGATCCGCATTGTAGTAAGGCAGCTGCTGACCAGTTTTTTCTTGCAGTTCTTTACTGGTCGCTGTGCCGCCCTTGATGGCAGCTGCCGTTTCTTCCCAGCGGCGATGAGGTTTGTTTTTATTGAAATTGATGACTCCGTATGGACAAGCTTGCATACAGCTTTTACAGCCAATGCACTTATCCGGGTCATGGAGTGTCAGTCCGTTCTCATCCTTGTACATCGCCTGCGTCGGGCAAACCCTTACACAAGCTGCATCTTCACAGTGATTGCAGAGAGTCGGGACATATTTGTAGTTTACGTTTGGAAAGCTCCCCTTCGTTTCATGGAAGTAATGAGCCCAAAACATTCCGGTATCTACGTTATTCTCATTCTTGCAGGCGATCGAACATCCAGAACAGCCTACACATTTATGCAAATCTATTACCATTCCGTATTTAGTCATTTTTCACACCTCCAGCAGATTATATTTTCTCGATTTTGATTCGAGCCAGGCCGCCATGTCGGGCAGTTGCACCGCTTAAATGTTCGTAATCGCTCGGAAGGATTTCATTATTGTTGCCTCCGCGGGCGATCTTCTTTTGGTAATCCATTGTTGCAACCCTTCCATATGCCCAGTGACCCTGGCCATAACATTTGACCGCAACTCCAGGACGTGTACCTTCCCACTCTTTTACCGTTACTTCGATGGAGCCCTGGACTGATGTCACCTTTACCCTGTCACCAGACTTGACTCCGTATTTCTTGCAATCTACTGGATTGATTTTGATTACGTCATCCCACTTTTCATCGCCTGGATCCGCATCCTTGAATTCTTGGTACCAGGTTGTATTGGCTGAGCGGCCTTCCCGGTTTAGGCGTGAACGGTGTTCTGTGAAAATAAGCGGGAATTCTTTTTCGTCCCCATAACGAATTGGTTCTTCATAATGAGGTACAAATGCAAGATCGCCTCTTGCCTCATACTTCATTGACTCCATCACTTTATCGATGTTTGTGTTATGGCCCTTCGCATGCTCATCTAACAGGCCTTTCAATGTTTCACTGTAAAACTCGAATTTCGTTGATGCCGTTTCGAAACCCTCTTCCCAGTGCTTCTTATAAGGTGTTCGTTTCGCGTTCCATACGCCCACGTCCACAAATTCCTGCCAGGTGCTGATTTGGTCACCCTTTTTCTCTTCGGATGGGTGCCAGAGTTTTTTTGATAAAAACTTCGTAGCAACTAAATTGAACTCTTTTTCATTCGTTGCCTTCTTACCTGTTTCCGGATCGACAAATTCATTTCTATAATAATCGTAAACATTGGTGAAGCCCTTCTTTGCAAGGCTTTCTGCTATAAGCCAGCCAATTTCTGTCTCATCGACCTTGCAATCCCATAGTGGTTCGACCACTGGCTGTTGTATGGAACCGTAAGCATTCATGTTTTGCTTGCTCTTTATAACTCCCCATCTTTCAAAAAGCTGGTGGCAGGCAGGTAAAACAATGTCTGCATACTGGGTCATTTCCGCTGGGTTAACCGTAATGTGGACATAAAACGGTATTTTTTCCATCGCTTTTTCCCACCGCTGTGCGCCAGTACATGAGAAGACGAAGTTATTCCAATACCCAATTGCCATTTTGATATCGTAAGGGTCCTCATTCAGGATACCGTCCGCCACATTATTCGTGACAACCCCTTTGTGCAGTTCGCCTTTTGCGAAGGCAGGGAACTGAATCCGGCCACGCTGATCAATTTTCTCGTGCTTTTTACCTTTTTTGGCAACTTCGTCGAGATATCCATCCAAATCAGGAATATCTTGCAGAGGAACTTTTTCCCCGCGGTTCGTACCGCCGATATTCTCGACAGATCCTACGAGGGCATTCAACGCATGTGCTCCCATAGCCGTATAGCCGCCGCGAACCTGCATCGCTGAACCAGGGGCAAGCCACGAGATAGCTCTTGGTGCTGCTTCAGCGAAATCCCTGGCAACGCGGTAAATCTGTTCTGCCGGTACTCCAGCTATTTCAGCAGCCCACTCTGGTGTGCGATCCTTTAGTTCAAGATTCCACCATTTAACGATTCCGTACGTCTTGTTCTCTTCAAAGGAAGATTCATCAACGGCTGTCCCTTTTGCAAATAGGTTTTCACCGTCCTTGAAATCACCGACAAATTCACGATTCCAGATTCCTTCTTTTAAAATCACGTGGGCTATGGCTGAAACCAACGCTCCGTCCTGACCTGGAATGACTGGCAGCCACTCGTCGGCCTTGGAAGCAGTTGCGGAAAGACGAGGATCGATGACAGCAACTTTTGCCTGATCCAGTACTTTTCCGAACATGCTGATGGCGTGTGGCACCTGTCTATTCGATGCTACTGGATCTGTGCTCCACATGATTACATATCTTGTGTGCTCTAAATCATAATCACGATAGTCCCAGTATGCTTCAGTAACATAAGGTCCCAATTTCTCAGCCTCTGCACATATCGCACTATGTGATATATTGTTTGGTGACCCGAAAATGGTCGGCAATGCTTTATAAAAAATGTCAGCAGCGCCGGTATAACGCCCTCTGAATAGCGCAAATTTATGTGTTTCATGGCTCTTGCGCAGTTCCATCATTTTATCGGTAACCGCATCAATTGCCTCTTCCCAACTGATAGGCACAAACTTCGGATCTTCATGGCGCCCTTTTTTGGGATTGGTACGTTTCATCGGAACCTTGACTCTATCTGGATCATACAGCTGTTGGATGGCCAGATGCGGTCTTGGACAGATTTTGCCGTGGTTTCCTTTGGAGTTAGGATTTCCTCTTACCTTGATCGCCCTGCCATTTTCGACATACACTTGAACTGGACACCATGATGTACATCCCTGACAGGTTGATGCCAGCCATTTTCCGCTTTCAGCTTTTTGTTCTTTTTTGTCTGTTTCAGAAAATGCAGTGAGCATTGGTTTATTCGTTGATAAACCTGCAACGGTTGCTCCGGTTACTGCAGATGCTTTTATAAAACCTCTACGTGAAATTCCCATTTTGAAAGACCTCCTTTTTCAAATCGATTACAATCCAGCCAGCGGAATCTGGCCTGAGTATAGGATGATATGCTTGAAGGCATAGCTTCCGATCAAGACAACCACCGTAAAGATCATTGCTGTATAGAAGCTCATTTTTATTTTTTTAAGTGTTGAATAGCCAGCAATCGTAAGAGGGATCACAAGTCCGATCGCTACGACAAAGATCCACCAGTACACCCCAAAGTGGCTGATTAAGTTCTGATAAGCGATGATTGCTTCTGTTCCAGCTGAGTTAAGGCTGATTCTCCAGGTAAGGATGAGCAATGCCTGGATGGCTGCTAACGAACCTAACAGCTTTGAGTATGTGAAATTCTGAGCATCTGATGATACAGCTGTTTCTGAATATACTTCTTTGCCCCTGCCGATGATTGATCTCATGAAAACTGCTTCAACAACCATTAAGACACTGCTTCCTGATAGGATTGATGAAACGAGGAACATGACTGGAATCAAGCCGTTTGCCCAGCCCGCAACTCCAAGTGACATAAGCAGAAGTCCGTGGTATATCCCTACAGCAAGTGCGAATACCGAACCAGCAATTACTAATCCTTTAAAAATTCCCATTTGATATGCATTTTGTTTATACTTCCATACCACCAAAAAAATCACGAAAGACAGCAAGATGAATATCGTCTGAAGGAAACCTCCCCACGATGTAACGGACGTAGGATTGACATTGATGAATGTCGACAGCATTCGGAATGGCTTACCCAATTCAGTGAGAAGCGCGAACACTCCCAATCCAACTAATACCGGCGCAAGAATAAACCCTAACCTAGTGATCTTTAATGATTTCTCCTTGAATACCAGACTGAAATAGGCTGCAAGCAGGAAAACCCCGATGCCAACACCGCCAAGAAATAAATCAAGCGCGACACGATAATCCCAATATGCGTGAAAATCCATTTCCTTGACCTCCTTATCGATTAAATACATTTACTACACTCCTATCATCAAATATTTAGGGCAAAAAAAATATCAGTAAATCCCCTAATCTTTTGTAGGGAATTTACTGACAAAGTTTAGTTATTGCACTCATCGGGCTTTTCACACCAAATGCGCTCTTTTAGCTCATTAAAGGGAATATCCAAAGCATTAGAAAGCAATTCAATGTATTTATCACTCGGATATACCTTGCTGGATTCAGTGTCTTGTATAAATTTGGGTGATGTCTCCGTACGGAATGCTAATTCTTCTATCGACATTCCTAATCCTTCTCTAATAATTTGAATAATAAAGCCATATTCTTTACAAGGATCTCTTAACATCATAATCCTCCTCGACTTTTATATAAGTTAATAATTATATGATAATGGGTATTATTTAAGGAATGATTACACCATTGTAAATTAGATGTTGGATTTACTTAACATGTTATAAAGTTTAGAAAATTTATATATATGCCTATATACCCTATTACTTCATTGATAAATAAATTTAAAATCAGTTATTTTTAACTCCTTATATACCAATACTTTTATAAACAGGTAAAGGAGGATAAAAATGAATGAAATAAAAAGTGTTGCAATATACTGTCGTGTCAGTACAGAAGAGCAAGCAAGTGAAGGCTATAGTATTTCTGCACAATTACACACTTTGCGTCAATATGCTTCGTTATATGGTTGGCAGATTGCAGAGGAGTATGTTGATGAAGGTATTAGTGGTAAGAACATTAAAGGCCGCCCTGCATTGCAAAAGCTTAATTTAGACGTTGATAAGGGTAAATTTCAAGCTGTCCTTGTTTGGAAGATATCTCGTCTTTCTCGAAATATGTTGGATACTCTTGTATTACTAGAAAAATTTGATGAGTATGATGTGAAATTCATCTCATACTCAGAGAACTTTGATACATCGACCCCAATTGGGAAATTAGTTGTTCAATTGATGGCTTCTATTGCTGAGATGGAGCGAAATACCCTATCTGAAAATGTTAAACTCGGAATGACACAAAGAGCGAAAGAAGGTAATTGGAACGGAGGAGTAGTATTCGGATATGACTCCGTAGAGAAAGAGCTTGTTATAAATCCTGATGAGGCTAAAATTGTGAAGCATATTTTCCAATTGTATGCTGATGGCAAGGGACTTAAAGCTATAACTAACCATCTAAACAAAGCAGGTTACCGCACCAAAAGGAATCGACATTTTTCTATAAATGGTATTGCCACCATATTGGATAACCATATCTATATTGGAAAAATACGTTGGCTACAAGTTGAAAACTGGGATAAAAAACGAAGACGCGGAAAAAACCCCAACCCTATTTTAGTGGATGGAAAACATGAAGCAATTATATCCCATGATCTTTGGACTTTTGTTCGAGCAAGGAGACAAAGTAAATCATTTAAACAACGTCAATCTAATGAGCCATTCCTATTAAGCGGTATTCTTCGCTGTCCGGATTGCGAGCAAGGCATGGTACCATCTATAACGACTTATACACTTAAAGATGGAAGCAAACGGAAGCATCGCTACTATGTATGTGGCAATTTCCACAACAAAGGTTCTGCTGCTTGTAAAACGAATTCAATTAAAGCTTACGAGGCCGAAGATGTAATCATAAATCGTATAACCTCGTTCCTACATGATTCAGAACACTTCCTTAAGAGCATTGATAACATTAATAAGGAAAACATTCAATCGAACAAAGATATAAAAGAACAACTAGAGCTACTTCAAGTACAACTGGATGAAGCAGATGCCATGCAAGAAAAATATATGGAAGCCTTTGAGCAAAGCTTATTTCCTTTAACTATCTTACAAGAGCGATTACAAAAGGTGTCTAAACAAAAAAGTGACTTAGAACAAAATAAAAATGAACTTAGCACTCAACTAAGTTCATCTGACGTAAAAGTTATCAAACCTGACTTGATTAAGCATTTATTAGAAAAGTATGTTGAAGCATTTCAACAGTCTTCCAGAGAAAAGAAAAAGCATCTTTTTCAACTTTTACTTAAAAAAGTGACAGTAAAGCAATCAGATTCTCGTTCTCGAACTGTAGATAAAATTGAACTAGATTTCGACTTTTCCGAAGTTAATCTGTCCAAGACTTTCACACTTATCCACTCACTTTATCTTGAACCAGATGATACAGAGGAAACTCCCTCTTTTTTTCATGATTCAAACGAAAAAATGCCTCCTTATCTTCAAATTTTTTTGCCTCTATTTATGGTACGGTTCACCACGATTTATCCTGTAAGCACGGTAAATTTGCTCAACGAGGATCAATCGCATTAATTGGTGAGGGAATGTCATCTTTGAAAAGCTTAACTGCTCATCTGCCCTCTTCAAAACTTCATCACTCAATCCCAGTGATCCACCAATAACAAAAGCGATTTTGCTTTTTCCGTATGTGGCTAGTTTATCGAGTGTGTCGGCAAGTTCTTCTGATGACTTGAGCTTTCCGTTAATGGCGAGGGCGATCACATAGGTGTCAGGGCCAATTTTTGCAAGGATCCGTTCGCCTTCTTTTTGCTTGACCTGGACCATTTCGGTTCCACTCAATTCCTCGGGCGCTTTTTCGTCAGGCACCTCGATAACTTCCACTTTTGCATAGCTTCCCAGACGTTTTAAGTACTCCTCAATCCCTTGCTTGAGGTATTTTTCTTTTAATTTGCCAACCGTCACGATTGAGATATTCACAGTCATCCCCACTTTACAAACAGATTACAAACAGTTTACAAACAACTTATCAACAGGAGTTATCCACATATTCACATCGATATCCACATTTAGTAGGCGATCATTCGTTCGCCACAATATATACAGCAGGTTGTCCACAGTATCCACAGACAAACTCCGACTTATCAACAGACTCTAATTTCGTTAATTGAGGTGCTGTTTCAAACTCATCAACCGCTTCATCCAGCGCCAATTCTACATGTTCACCGCAGCAATACTTCATAACACTCATCCTTTCAGCTTCCTTTTATATGATTATTATTTGCTTATTTTCCCTTTAAAATTTATCCACAACGACCATTTTAACATACGAAAAGCGCAAGCGCCTTGGTCAGCCCCGACAAGCGCTGGAGGGCCTGACAGTGAAGTCGTTCTTTGACTTCATTGGCAGGACCGAAGCGTCTCGAGGGGCTAGGCGCTGTAGCTAGACACTTATAAAAAAAACAGGAAGCATTACGCCTCCTGTCCTTATCCACAACTCTTATAATGTTTCTCCACCCAGCTTCATTGTTGTTTCTTCCAGCTGGCCATTTCGATAGTACTTGACCTGCATATCGTCGCCAACCTTCTTTTTATTGTAAAGATGCTTGCGGAGGTCAACGACGTCACGAATTTCCGCACCATCCATTTCAATAATGACATCATACTCCTTCAATCCTGCCTGGGCAGCCGGTGAATTTGGCTGTACACCTCTGATTGCCACACCGTAGTTCACTTCCTTAGGAAGCTTCAGAGTATTCTGCTGGTGGTAAGATGAAATTTCATTGACTGAGGCCAATTCCACGCCCATGAATGGCCGCTGTACTTCCCCTGTTTTCTCCAAATCCTCAATGATTGGAGCTGCATAATTGATTGGGATCGATAAACCGATTCCTTCAACCGCACTTTGGGCAATCTTCATCGAATTAATGCCCACCACCTGGCCATCGATATTAATCAAAGCCCCTCCACTGTTGCCAGGGTTAATTGCTGCATCGGTCTGTAAAACTTCTGCTTGCCAATCGGGGGTTCCGTCCTGGTTGATATCGACTGGAATCGCCCGTTCTAAACCAGAGATGATTCCCTGTGTAACAGATCCTGAAAAAGTTAGTCCGAGTGGGTTACCAATTGCTATGACCGGTTCACCTGGTTTTAAGTTGTCAGAGTTTCCGAATTCAGCAACAACCTTAATCTGATCGGCTGAGACTTCCAATACAGCCAGGTCAGTCCAGATATCGCTTCCTAAGAGCTTGGCAGGTATTTTCGTTTCGTCGCTCAAACTGACCTCAAGTGCAGAGGCTTCAGCCACAACATGATGGTTTGTGACGATATAGGCTTTGCCGCCCTCTTTCTTATAAATTACGCCAGATCCCGTTCCGCCCGATTCCTGGGATTGCCCCCAGAAGCTCGTGCTCTCCTGGATATTCGTAATGCCCACTACGGCATCTCCCGCCTTGTCGACGGCTTCAGTGATCTGCGAGTAGACATCAATGGATACATTTTTTTTAGAAGTATTGCCTTCTTCACTTTCTTCAGCAGGCTCTTCGTCAGTTACGGCTGTTTGGTTATGAGGTTCTATTTTGTATGGCAGCACATCCAAGTTAGCTAATAGAGGAATCGAGAAGATCACCAATAAAGCACCTATGACTGCACCTGCCAGGCTGGCCCAGAAAAAGCCGCCTTTCCTGCTGTTTTGCGGTTTATACCGACTTTGATAATCCTGATCATAATAACCCAATGTCCACCAATCCTTTCTTTCATCGACCAATAGATACGTTAGTTATTTTTATATAGATTATTATACTATCAGTGATGGGAATTTCTAAATTAAAAGCCCCTCAATATACCTGGAAAATAAAAAAGAGCAAAAGCACCTGGTTGACCTGATGCCTTTACTCCTTTCCTAATTCATTCATTGCCATAAAAAAATTAAATTGCTGTCAAAGGGGTTGCAGTCTTCGGATCTGTATCTAGCAAATCGAATTGTTCTCCTACTAATATGCCCTTGCCTTCCAGGGTCTGGGTTACTGACATCCTGGCAAGATCCTTCATGTTGTTATCCGTGCTTAAATGAGCCAGATAAATCCGTTTTGTCTTATCCCCTGCGACTTCACTCATCGCGACAGCTGCATCCTCATTCGAGACATGACCATAATCACTCAGGATCCGTCGCTTGACGCTCCATGGATATCTTCCCATCCTCAGCATCTGGACATCATGGTTGCTTTCGAACACATAGGCATCAGCATTGGAGATGATCCCCTTCATCCGGTCGCTGACATAGCCAGTGTCCGTGATGAGCACCAGCTTTTTGCCGTCTTTATGGAATACGTAGAACATCGGCTCTGCCGCGTCATGCGAGACACCGAAGGATTCAATATCCAGACCGCCAAAGGTTTTCACGGTTTCCATGTCAAAAGAGAATTTCTGCTCTAGCGGGACTTCCCCAATCAAGCCGTCCATCGCTTTCCATGTCTTTTCATTCGCATAGATTGGCAGCTTATACTTACGGGCAACGATTCCTATGCCTTTTATATGATCGCTATGTTCATGCGTCACTAATATACCAGAGAGGTCTTTCATATTGCGGCCAATTTGATTGAATAATGCCTCCATCTGTTTGCCGCTCAATCCAGCATCCACCAAAAAGGATTGGCCCTCCGTCTCCACATAGATCGCATTTCCCGTACTCCCGCTGGCGAGAACACTAAAATGCAAACTCATATCTATTCACTCCGTCACTTTAATTTCTCCGTCTGACAACGGGATGACCCTACCCTCGAATGCATGTACAAAAAGGTTCTCCTTGCCATTGACTTCAATCCTCCATGTCGGTGTCACAACATGTGAGGCAGTCAGGGAAACAAGAGTGGAATAACCTAATTTAAAATCGGTAATTTTACTCTTCGGCTTGATCAAACCTTTTTTATATAGAGTTTCCACCGCCCTTAATGGCGGCAGTAACTCTTCTGCTTCCGAGAGCTCATCGATGATCTCCACATATGTTTGCTTATACGAAGTCACTTCATTATTTTCATTGAAATAAAACGTCAGTTTCGCATTGCTGTTATAGTAAAATGTCTTATTGTCGTGTTCCTGGTAATACGTAATTGTTTTATCTTCATCATTTTTGCTCCAGAATTTATACTCTTCACCAGCAAAAATGTTCGCTTTTATAAAATCAGACAGCTCGGCCGGCTGGAACTTGCTCGTTAATTTAAACGGCTTGTCCAGTTTAGCTTCAATAGAAGTCCCATCTCCGAGACTGACTGTCTGCCCTTTGGTCTTTGCCATCTCCTCGGTCGTGAAAACTTTCGTCCGCACACTTAGATACTGTTCTTTCTTTTTAATATCAGGGAGTTCAACATAAGTGATATCATCATTCTTCAGCTTTTCCTCCAGGGTCGCTTCCTTTGGGATTTCATACTGGGCAGCATCCCTCGTATTATTGAACTGATAGACAAGATAGACATCGAGGACGAGGAACGTAAGAATAAAGATTGTCTTAATCCTACTCCAATCCATTATTCAATTCCTCCTCCCATATCAGCTGCCTCCACTGCTGATCATATAAATAGAACCATCCAGGCTCCAGCAGAATCAATGAATTTTCTGGTCCCTGAGTCATGTAATAGCCAGGCATAAGGTTTTGAAGCAGCTCCAGCTTAAAATCCTTCTTGCTTTGCAGGTGCTCCAGCGCTTCATATCCGGACGGCAATGTCTTTGTGACGACATCTGGATTCAAAGGCAGCTCCAGGTGGAATCCTGGGCGCACATATCTGCTGATTTCCGATTGTCTCCACTGCTGATAAATCTCTGACATCCCTATTTGGTTAAACACAGGGTAACCTTCCTTACTGTACAGTCGGAAAAGGACATTCTGGTTAAAATCATCCTTATACACATATCGGTACGTTTCCGTCCAGCCGCCATGGCTATTCACAAACTCGATACTTTTCTGTAAAACATTGTTCGTGCCGATAACCGAATCACCGGTCCGAACTGGATTCACATAGTTAATCATATTGGTTTGCGTATCCACGATCATTTTGCTGGCATCATCGGTGTATTCCTCCACCCCATCAACCATGCTGCGCTGAACAAAGCTCGGATCCGCGAATAGCGCATCTTTGAACTGTTCTGAATCCAATGGATTCTGGTAATAAGTATGCATCACCATTTTCACTTCTTCGGTTGGCAGATAGATCTTCCTAATGTCTGATACGGTATAAAGGAAATATGGTGTCAGCCTTCTTGAAGAATCATAGTATTTTTTCGTAAAACTATTTATATAGGAAGGACTGACATTGCTAACATAGGCTTCCTGGTTTTTTTGCGAGTAAAAATAGACAATTCCCTCTTGCTTTTGCTGGGTTTCGGAATTGATGATAATCCTGTCAAAATCAAACTTCGGGATATTCTTCTCGTCAATATTCAATACTCTTTTATAAAGTTCAATCGGTACTTCATCCGGAAAAATGATTTCGGTATTTTCACCCTGGACTATTCTTTCATTAAAATCACTGATTCGTCCGGGATACTGTTCCACATCAAAGTATTTCCATTTCGAAATGACTCCAATAAGATCATCAATATGGCCATTGTCTACAGAGCCAAACTGTTTCCCGCCTACATGATAAATAATCTGGTGTGGCTTAACGATTTTCTTAAGTTCCTTCTGTGTGGCAATGTTGATTTCTTCAACTGTTCTTTGATTGTTGACCAACTCATATTCCGGCTGGTATGTCCAAATATTCCAGGTTAAAAAACCACTCAGCGCGACGAGAAATGTTAAAATAACAGATTTTATATTTTCATATGTCATGACCAATCATCCTCTGCACTTCGGTCATATGGAAGCGTAAATTGAACAGTAGTTCCCTTTCCCTCCACACTTTCTGCCCATATTCTGCCGCCATGGGCATTGACCATTTCCTTGGCAATGGCCAGTCCAAGTCCAGTCCCGCCAAGTTTCCTTGTCCTGGCTTTATCGACACGGTAAAAGCGATCGAAAATTTTATCAAGATTATCTTTCGGGATGCCGACCCCTTCGTCAGAGATGCTAGCGACAATCTGGTCATCCAGCTCTTTCACTTCGAACGTAATCTTTCCGCCTTCAGGTGAATACTTCATGGCATTAGAAATGATATTATCAAGTACTTGCGTAATTTTATCTTCATCTATTTCTACGAAAATCGCATCCTCCGTGATTTCCCTTTTGAAGGAAACATTTTGTTCCTTCGTCATTTCAAATCGGTCAATGATCCTGTTAAAAAAGATCGGAAAGTTGACCCATTCTTTTGAAAGGCGATAATCGACGCTATCCAGTTTTGAAAGCTGGAGCAAATCGTTAACAAGCCGGATCATCCGCTCTGTTTCACCTCTGGTCGTCTCTAGGAAGTTTGGAGCGATTTCCTCATCCCTCCAAGCTCCTTCCGCTAACGCTTCGAGATAGCTGCGCATCGTTGTCAGTGGCGTACGCAGTTCATGGGAAACATTCGCAACGAATTCGCGTCTCTCCATATCAATTTTCTCTTGTTCTGTGATATCGTACAGGACAGCAATCAATCCATTCACAAAGCCACTTTCCTTCTGAATCACAGAAAAGTTTGCCCGAAGGATAAATGGCTTGCTTTTCGTACTGTAATCAAGGACGATCGAATCTTTCTCCTGCAGTAAATCTTCAAACGTATAGTTTTCATCCAGACCAAGCACGGAAACCAAGGGTTGTGACAGCACTGTTTCACGTGGAACACCAAGCATCTGTGTCGCAGGGTCATTGATCAGGATAATGCGTCCCTTCCGGTCAGTCGAAATGACACCGTCAGTCATATAGGAAATGACAGAGGAAAGCTTCCTTTTCTCCCCTTCAGTTGTTGCCTGGGCTTCCTGCAGCTTCTTCGTCAAGTTGTTGAAAGTGATCGCAAGTTGGCCAATTTCATCGTAGCCATACACTTTTACCTTCCTGGAAAAATTGCCGCGCGTCATGGCCAGGGCTTGTTTACGCATATCCGATATCGGCCTCGTGATCGTCTGTGCCAGCAAGATTCCTAAAATAGCTGTGAAAATCAGGGCAATGGCTGTTCCGGTAGCCAGAATTTTATTGATATCATTCATCTGCTCAAAGATATCATCAATCTGGGCTACAAGATAGACAGCGCCTATTGCTTCACTGTTATGCATGATAGGTGTGGACAGTACCCAAACCCTATCCTTGCCTTTCAGCTGGATTCCGTCTTCATCTTCTTCAAAGATGATCGAACGCTTGATTTTGACATCAGGTGTCCTTTGCCCCACCATTCCCTGATTAGTGGAACTTGATGTACCTAGTACTTTAAAGCTACTTCCGTCAATTACCCGGATTTCAGAAATATCATTGGCTTTATAATCTCTCAAAATCTCCCTGATTGCTTCCTCTTTCGTCGGATCTTCCTTTCCCCGCTCCTTGACCAGTTCTTCTTGTATATCATAAACCAGCAGGTCCACACGGGATTTTATAGATTCCTGGTAATTCGTCATCAGAGTCGTTTCAAGTTTCCGGACAAAGTAAACTCCGATGATTTGCATGGCAACCAGAATAAGAAGGACATAGATAATCACAAATTTAAGATGAATGGATCGAAAGAAACCTACCTTTTTCATCCCTGTCCTTACTCCTGCTCAGAGTTTCTCAAATAGTATCCTACTCCTCGTCTTGTCACAATCCATGTCGGGTGGCTTGGATTATCCTCAATTTTTTCACGCAGACGTCTTACCGTAACGTCTACTGTTCTGACATCTCCATAATAGTCATAGCCCCAAACCGTTTGCAGCAAGTGCTCCCTTGTCATGACTTGTCCAATATGCTTAGCAAGATAATGGAGAAGCTCGAATTCACGATGCGTCAATTCAATCGTTTCTCCTCTTTTAGAAACAACATAAGCATCCGGGTGGATCGTCAAGGAACCAACGGTGATCTCGTTCGATTCCTCTTGCTCATCCTCCTTGATCGCACTCTGCTGATGTCGGCGAAGATTCGCTTTTACCCTTGCAATCAATTCCCTTGTGCTGAACGGCTTCGTTACATAGTCATCCGCTCCAAGCTCAAGTCCTAGAACTTTATCGATTTCAGAGTCCTTGGCAGTAAGCATGATTATCGGCATCTCGTATTTTTTGCGTACCTCACGACAAACCTCCATGCCATCACGCATCGGCAGCATGATATCCAGCAGGATCAAATCTGGCTGAACTTCCTCCACCATCTCAACTGCCTGGTTCCCATCATATGCACAATAAACATCGTAGCCCTCTTTTTTAAGATTGAACTGTAAAATATCTGCAATTGGTTTTTCATCGTCTACTACGAGTATTTTCTTCTCCATACCAATTCTCCTTTTAAGCCAAATTATCAATCGTATATGAATAATTCTTATCTTTGTAAAAATGCTATCTTATCTATTTTACTGTAAATCAGAGAAAAACTGAATTTTTCTGTTATATAACTTCTATTCTTCTCTTCCCAATTGTACCAATCCTGCCCATAACAATAAACTGTCAGGATTATAATGATTTGGGAGCTGAAAACCAAGGAGATTTCAAGCTCTAACAAAAAAAGTCTCTAGTTTGGCTAGAGACTTTCATTTAGGTTTTATTTTAATTTAGACATTGGATCGATAATTCTACCATTTTGATATACTTCAAAATGCAGATGGATTCCAGTTGAATTACCTGTTCTTCCCATAATGCCAATTTTAGAACCACTGGAAACTGACTGGCCTACACTTACTGAGATGGATGCAAGGTGCGCATACATTGTACGGTAGCCGTTTTGATGGTCGATGATGATTTTGTTTCCATATCCATCGCCCTTGTTGCCAGCATAAACGACTTTTCCATTATCAGCAGCCTTGATTGTATAGTTGCTTGGTCTAGCGATATCGATTCCTTTATGCATCCTGCTCCAGCGATAACCCTGGCGGCTGGATACATACCCGCCATTTGTCGGCCATACAAAGGTTCCATCTCCGCGCGAAGGAACAACCTTGGTGCCTTTGATGATGATTTCTTTCACAGGCTCTTCAAGAACTGTTTCATTAATAACTTCCTTCTTGGTTACCCTGCCATTTTGTTCTGACACAGAATAGGTGATACCATTCATGCCAACTTTGCCTTCTTGCTGCGTCTTCGTATCTCCCTTGAACATGGAAGAATCTTCTTTGACTTCTCTTTCGAAAGGCACTTCTTTTTGTTCATAAACCTGGCGATTAACCACGACTTCAACGAATGGCTTCAAGACAGTCACATTTAGCTCCTGGCCTGGCTTCAGAACTGTATTCTCATCAAATCCTGCATTTAAAGAAAGCAATTGAGCAAGCGTTAGATCGTGGTCATTTGCGATGCTCCCCAATACATCCCCTTCTTTAACCTGGTACTTCTGTTCCTCTAAAGTACCCTTTTTAAGGAACTGGACAGCTTCTGCTACAGAAAGTACCTTTTCGGGATCAACTTTTTCTTCAGAATGTGAAACTTCGTTAGTTAAATAAACGTCTAATATACGAGTTTCATTTTCTTTCACTTCGGGTACTGGTAGATTAGGAGATTCTTTTCTACTCTCCACTTCAGCTAATTCTTCTTCTGTAACGTGTTCGAGCATTAATGTCCTAAGTACTTCTTTTGCGGCTTCAGCATCTTTTACATATGCTACTGGCTGATCAGCAATCATAAGAGCTGTCGCTTCGGCCTGGACAGCCATCTCGTCTTTAAGAACTTCTATTACTTCACTTGTATTTGCATTTGCAGCTGAGCTGAACACTTGCTCAGGAATAAAAGATACGTCTAACCCAAGTTCGACATCTAGATCCGCATATTCCTTCTTCACAGATGTCAGCTTATCTTCTACCAGCTGTTCTACTTGTGCTTTATCTGCTACAGTTCCTATAAACTTATCATTTACATATACATGATACAAAGTTGTTAATTCAGAATCCGCCGCTAGTGCAGCACTTCCTGCACCAAAAGACAACGCAGCTACAGTCACTGCAGCCATGATCGACTTTTTAATTGCTGGCTTCATCTCTCTAGATGTTTTGCCGGCAAGATTGGACAGCCTATGTTTTAAATTATTCATCCTGATCCTCCTACAACGGTCAAACACTATTAGTCTAGTTCTAAATAACTATTATCTGATAATTGTACCTTTATACTTTACCATATAATGTATCAATGGGAAGACTAGTCTTCATTATGTAACAAAATTGTATAATAGCTGACATTTAATTACGTTTTTTGTAAGTTATATGGAATTTGTTATCGGAATATTTTCCTATTCTGCATATTAAAAACGAGCCGAAAACCTAGTAATAACAGAGCATTCTCCTACTTTTGCAGGATTATTTTTGAACATTGTTGTTAATAGCAACACAAACATGTTAATAATAGGAAGTTTATCGTTATATTACATAAATGTTACAAAAAAAAGGAGCATGTCATATGACACGCTCCCTTTTTTAATGGCTCAGGACGGAATCGAACCGCCGACACAAGGATTTTCAGTCCTTTGCTCTACCGACTGAGCTACTGAGCCAAGATAAAAATTGTACCCTAATCATTATTTGGTTTGAGTCCTTTGCTCGAATGACCTCTCGGTCTTTCTCGCAGGTTGCCGCTGAAGCAAAGTCGATGATGTGAGCAACCTGCTCTACCGACTGAGCTACTGAGCCAAGATAATAAGTTGTTCCCTAAACTTCGATTGGTTTAGGTCCTTTGCTCGAATAACCTTTCGGTCTTTCTCGCAGGTTGCCGCTGAAGCAAAGTCGATGATGTGAGCAACCTGCTCTACCAACTGAGCTACTAAGCCATGGTACTACTAATCAATAAAATATGTATAATGGTGACCCCTACGGGATTCGAACCCGTGTTACCGCCGTGAAAGGGCGGTGTCTTAACCGCTTGACCAAGGGGCCATATTAAAGTTAAACCTTTTCGCTATCGCGGAAAAAAACTTGGTGAGCCATGAAGGACTCGAACCTTCGACCCTCTGATTAAAAGTCAGATGCTCTACCGACTGAGCTAATGGCTCGTATCAAAGCTTATCATTTTTTGTCGAATTAGTGACAACGTTGTTTATATTACCATAGCATTTTGTCATTTGTATATATTTTTTTAAAACTTTTTTCATTTTTCTTTTCCCTTTTAAATTTACTATTGAAATACAGGCTATTTCCACGAATTAAATTGGCATTTTGCCAACTGTAAAGCAGCAGTAACCTACCATAACAAAACAAGCCCCTGATCCAAAGAGATCAGGGGCAAAGTTGAGATTAATTATGATCTCCAAGGGCTGCGGACTACATTTGTTTGGGTGCGGTCCGGGCCGACAGAGAAGATTGACAATGGGATGCCTGTCAGCTGTGAGATACGCTCGAGATAGTGTCTTGCGTTCTCAGGCAGTTCATCGAGTGATTTTACGCCTGTGATGTCTTCTGTCCATCCTGGCAGCTCCTCGTAAACTGGCTCACATTCAGCAAGTGTCTTGAGACTTGCTGGGAATTCTTCAATCAACTCGCCTTTGTAACGATAGGCGACACAAATTTTAAGTGTTTCGATTCCAGTCAATACATCGATTGAGTTTAAAGATAGGTCAGTGATTCCGCTGACACGGCGGGCATGTCGGACGACGACACTGTCGAACCAGCCGACGCGGCGAGGGCGTCCAGTTGTCGTACCATACTCGCGGCCTACTTCACGGATTTGGTGGCCGATTTCGTTATCTAGCTCTGTAGGGAATGGTCCATCACCCACACGAGTGGTATAAGCTTTTGAAACTCCAACAATATGAGTGATTTTGGTCGGTCCAACTCCTGAACCAATCGTGACACCACCTGCTACTGGATTGGATGATGTGACGAAAGGATATGTTCCCTGGTCTATGTCGAGCATAACGCCCTGTGCACCTTCAAATAATACACGACGGCCATCATCCAATGCATCGTTTAGCACAACAGATGTGTCAACAACATAATCCTTGATTTGCTGACCATACTCATAATACTCATCCAGAATGTCCTCAAGCTTGAATCCTTCTGTTTCGTAAATTCGTTCAAGCAGGCGATTCTTTTCTTCCAAGTTACGAGAAAGCTTTTCTTCAAATACTTCACGATCCAACAGGTCGGCAATCCGAATTCCGGTACGTGCAGCCTTATCCATGTAGGCAGGGCCGATTCCCTTCTTGGTCGTTCCAATTTTATTGGCGCCTTTGCTCGCTTCTTCCACCTCATCAAGCTTTAAGTGATAAGGAAGGATGACATGCGCGCGGTTGCTGATGCGCAGATTGTCTGTCTTGACATCTTTGTCGTGAAGATAAGCAAGTTCCTTCACTAACGCTTTTGGATCCACAACCATTCCGTTGCCGATGACGCTGATTTTATCATTATAGAAAATTCCTGATGGAATTAAATGCAATTTATATGTTTCACCATTGAACTTAATTGTATGTCCGGCGTTGTTACCTCCCTGGTAACGGGCAATCACTTCGGCATTTTCTGATAGGAAGTCTGTAATCTTCCCTTTTCCTTCGTCTCCCCATTGTGTCCCTACTACTACTACGGATGACATATAAAAAGCACCTCCAAAGGTATACGGTAATTTTTTTCCGTTTCAAACATATAAAGTTTACCAGCATTCTCAGGTGAAAGTCAACAAAACACGAACATTAATTTTATATAACATTTGTTTCGTTCGTAAAAATACCAGAGAGTAAAGAGTTATATTGTATGTAAGCCGGCTTTTACTAAGGATGTGAAAGCAAATTAGTTTACGAAATGAGACTAAAAAAAAGAGAATCAACCTATACGGTCAATTCTCATTATGCCCCTGGTG
This sequence comes from Mesobacillus sp. LC4, assembly GCF_053543455.1. Classification (NCBI taxonomy): domain Bacteria; kingdom Bacillati; phylum Bacillota; class Bacilli; order Caryophanales; family Bacillaceae; genus Mesobacillus; species Mesobacillus sp. LC4. Next base: position 35,379 of record NZ_JBGCUB010000002.1, on the reverse strand, counting down.
GAGCGTACGATTCGTCATATCTATTCTCGATATTAACGAATTTATTGTATTCTTTTACAAAGGCCAGCTTGACGGTGCCTACCGGGCCGTTACGCTGCTTAGCAATAATGATTTCGATGATGTTCTTGTCTTCGGATTCTTTGTCATAATAGTCATCACGATAAAGGAAGGCTACGATATCGGCATCCTGCTCAATTGAACCGGATTCACGGATATCAGACATCATCGGACGCTTGTCCTGTCGCTGTTCCACTCCACGGGAAAGCTGGGACAGTGCGATAACAGGCACCTGCAATTCACGCGCCAATTGCTTGAGGGAACGGGATATCTCGGATACTTCCTGCTGACGGTTTTCGCCGGCACGGCCGCTTCCAAGGATCAGCTGCAAGTAATCGATCATGATCATGCCAAGTCCCTGCTCCTGCTTTAAGCGTCGGCACTTTGACCTGATATCGGTAATTTTAACGCCAGGGGTATCATCTATGAAGATTCCTGCGTTAGACAAGCTTCCCATTGCCATCGTCAGTTTGCCCCAGTCCTCATCATTCAGGGAACCTGTACGAAGCCTCTGTGCATCGATATTTCCTTCAGCACAAAGAACACGCATGACCAGCTGCTCTGCGCCCATCTCCAAACTGAAGATCGCAACATTTTCTCCTGTCTTTTTCGCAACATTCTGGGCGATATTCAAGGCAAATGCTGTTTTACCAACCGAAGGACGGGCACCAACGATAATCAAATCATTACGTTGAAAGCCTGCAGTCATTCGATCAAGCTCGGTAAAGCCTGTCTCAAGACCGGTGATATCCCCTTTGCGGTTATGCATTTCCTCGATATTATCATAGGTCCTGACAAGGACATCCTTGATATTATGGAAGGCTCCTCCGCCTTTACGCTGGGCAACCTCCATAATGTTCTTTTCTGCTTCGGCAAGTAATGCCTCGACTTCATCCTCACGCAAATAGCCATCTTCAGCGATGCCTGATGCTGTCCGGATCAGCCTTCTTAACAATGATTTTTCTTCTACGATTCTAGCATAATACTCTATATTAGCAGCCGTCGGCACGGATGCAGCCAATTCACTTAAATAACTGACGCCTCCAACATCTTCAATCAGCTTGGATGATGCCAATTCCTCAGTGACTGTCACAAGGTCAATGGCTTTGCCTTTATCATTTAAATCCAGCATGACGTTAAAGATTTTCTGGTGCGCTACACGATAAAAGTCGTCGGGTAATAATATTTCTGAAGCAAGAGTTAAAGCTGATGGCTCTAAAAATATTGCGCCAAGTACGGCTTGTTCCGCTTCCATGTTTTGCGGCGGAAGTCGATCCGCGAATAATTCACTCATCTGCCTGCCCCCTTACAGAATTGATTCTCTCTTCTAATTGAAAAAAGTGATCAGCAGAACCGATCACCTATTTCTGTAACTATATTATTTTATCATGTTTACAGCTATATGGAACTGTAAATTATTTACCTTCTTTTACATGGACATTCAAAGTTGCCTGTACATCTTTATGAAGCTTGACTGGAACCTTTGTGTATCCAAGTGTGCGAATGGCATCCGAAAGCTCAATTTTACGCTTATCAAGCTTGATGCCGTTGGCTTTTTGCAGTTCATCAGCAATCTGCTTGCTAGTGATTGAGCCGAATAGACGTCCATCCTCACCAGATTTCGCAGATAGTTCAACTGTAACCTTTTCCAGCTTTTCCTTTAATGCTTTCGCATCTTCAATTTCCTGCTGGGCCATTTTCTCTTCTTTCTTTTGTTGGGCACTCAGGGAACTCATAGCAGCTTGATTTGCTTCAACCGCAAGACCCTGTTTGATCAAGAAATTGTGTGCGTAGCCATCTGCCACATTTTTGATTTCGCCTTTTTTTCCTTTTCCTTTAACGTCCTTCAAAAAGATTACTTTCATTCTTTTTGTCCCCCTTCTAAATAATCATCTATAGCATTTTGTAAAAGTGTTTCTGCCTCATCAGTAGATATATCATACATCTGTGTCGCAGCATTCGTTAAATGCCCGCCACCATCTAGATTTTCCATGATCACCTGGACATTGATGTCGCCAAGTGACCTTGCACTTATGCCAACTGTATCTTCGGATCGTTTTGCGATGACAAAGGATGCTGAGACTCCATCCATCGTTAACAGAGTGTCTGCAGCCTGTGCAATCAGCACATGGTCACAGTAAACATCGTCTGCCCCTTTTGAAATGACAATCCCATCTCGATAAAAATAAACATTCTCAATAATTTTAGCTCTTCTGATATACGTATTAATATCCTCTTTTAAAAACTTTTGGACCAAAATGGTATCCGCACCATGGCTGCGCAGGTATGAAGCAGCATCGAAAGTCCGCGCTCCGGTCCGTAAGGTGAAGCTCTTCGTATCGACGATGATTCCCGCCAATAAAGCCGTAGCCTCAAGCATCTGGATTTTACCGTGTTTCGGCTGGTATTCCAGAAGCTCTGTCACAAGCTCAGCTGTCGATGAAGCATAAGGCTCCATATAGACAAGCAATGGATTTTTGATGAATTCCTCTCCCCGGCGGTGATGATCGATCACGATGACGTTCTCAATCCGATTCAATAATCGCTCATCAATGACCAGCGATGGCTTATGCGTATCGACAACGACAAGCAATGTATCATCTGATGCAATTTCATATGCCTGTTCCGGTGTTATGAACCTAGAGTAGAGGGAATCATTTTCCTTAATCTCATCCATCAGGCGCTGTACACCTGTATCGATTTCATTTTTATTATAAACGATAAATCCTTCACGCTTATTCATCTGTGCTACTTTAAGAATCCCGATCGCCGAGCCGATGGCGTCCATATCTGGGTTCTTGTGTCCCATGATTAAGACCTTGTCACTCTCGACCACCAATTCCTTCAAGGCATGGGAAATGACTCGCGCCCTTACCCTTGTTCGCTTTTCTACAGGATTGGTCTTGCCGCCATAAAACTTAACTTTGCCATTAGGCTGTTTGATTGCGACCTGGTCACCACCCCGTCCCAAAGCCAGATCCAGGCTGGATTGCGCCTGTGAACCAAGTTCAGGAAGCGAAGAATACCCCGTACCAACCCCAATACTCAAGGTCAATGGTACATTTTGCTTCGATGTCGTTTCCCTTACTTCATCAAGAATCGAGAATTTCCCTTTTTCCAGCAGCTGGAGAATATGTTCACTAAAAACAGCGATGAACCGCTCAGATGAAACTCTTTTGAGGAATACCCCGTTATTGGTTGCCCACTTATTTAAGATGGACGTCACAAGACTATTCAAGCTGCTTTTTGTCTGATCATCCATTCCCTGAGTGAGTTCCTCATAGTTATCAAGGTAAATGATTGAAATAACAGTGCGCTCATCATGATACATTTTTTCAATTTCTGCCTGTTCGGTCACGTCGAAAAAGTAAAGCAGCCGCTCTTCAGGCTTATGGATGACCCTGAATTTACGGGCATGAAGAGTGATGATTTCTGTTTCCACTTCTTGCTTAATCAGTGGAATGACGGCATCGGCCACATCATACAGTGATTTGCCTACCAGCGAATCTTCATTGAAACATGCAGCAATGAAAGGATTCGTCCACTCAATATAATAGTCATCATTAACCAGCATAATCCCAATTGGCATTTCCATCAAAGCTTCTTCGCCGACTTTTTTCACCCGATAAGACAGCGTGGAAATATACTCTTCCGTCTCTTGCCTTATTTTATGATTAACTTGAAAAATCATATATATCAACAGGCCAGTGAGAATGAACCCTGCTGCTCCTATAATCCAGTTATAGTAAGCCAGGAATCCAATCAGCACTAGTGTTACGGCCATCAATCCATACAATGGATAGCGTATTTGCCGCCTCTCTAAATAAGAAGGCATGTGCTCAGCTCCTAAAGCGTTAGTTTCTGATTACTTCTTCTCCCCAAGACGTTTTCTTAAGTCAAACCCTAAATCAATTATACCTAATATCCTCACAATATAAAGAACAAATGGCAGGAGGAAAGTCAGGACAAGGACGATGATTGGGACAGCTTTAGGATAGTTTTTAATATCAGTTACATAAAACACTAACGAGAGTCCCTGAAGGACCATCAGCATTTGCAGGATGAATGTTAGATTAGAAATTACCCAGAACAAGTATGTGCCCTTTTCTGGCTGTATGATCAATGCTGCAATCATCGTAATAAGATAGTACCAAAGAATGCTCTTCGGCAGATTCAATTCCCTGAACGGAGGCCAGGTTGGCACCTTGATCCCGAACCGCTTCAAGAATGGGAACGAGACAAGCTGAAGCAGGAACACAATCAGGAATGACGCCATGACGAACATGCTCGGCATGAGGACTTCCATCATATCGATCATGGTTTCAAATTGTTTGATAAGCATCTCATCGGGTGCCTGTCCCATTTGTTCCAGCAATTTAATCGCCTGGTCAGTAGAGGCACGAAATGCATCCATCAATTCATCGATAATATTTATTTTGAACAAGATGACCGACAACGCATATTGTACCACCAAATTCAAAAGGAAAACGAGGGCACCAGCTATGTATGCTGCAAATTTACTTTTCCCTTCCCTGACCATGTACCCCATCACAGCCCCCGTTGTCCCATATGTCAATGCAAGCGGGATTGCCAGGAGCGAACCTAGAATCATGGATAATAAGACAGCTGCCAGTGTAAAAACAGCCGTGCTTTTCCCATCATACTTAGCCCCGAAAAATAAGAACGGCAAAGAAAGGAACAGGTTAACAATTAACCCCAGGCCAGGTATATAAAAAGTGATCAATAATAAAACCGCAAAAATCGCTAACAGGATGGCACCTTCCGTCAGCTTGTATGTATTCTTCATAATCCACCGCCTTGGTCACTATAAGGTTCAAGCTAGATCTATAACAGTTTCCTGAACCATGGAGCAGCCATTTTTAAAATAACCGATAAGAACTATTTTAGCTTCTAAACGTATGACAAGCAAACGAAGTGATATTTGGCTAATATAAAAGGCAGCGGGAATGCCCCGCTGCCTTTTAAAATCCGATCATTATTCGCCTGAAACGTATGGCAGTAATGCCATTTGACGAGAACGTTTGATCGCAACTGTCAATTTACGCTGATATTTAGCGCTAGTTCCAGTTACACGACGTGGTAAAATTTTACCGCGCTCAGAGATGAATTTTTTTAGAAGATCAACATCTTTATAATCGATCTTAGTGATTCCGTTTGCTGTGAAGTAGCAAACCTTACGGCGTTTTGCACGTCCGCCTCTGCGTCCACCCATTGCCATGGTCATTTCCCTCCTTGTGTATTCTATTTCAAGTCCTAGTTATATTAGAATGGAAGATCATCATCTGAAATGTCGATCTGGCCGCCACCTGCAAATGGATCCTCATCTACTTTTGTATAACCTTGGTTTTGTCGTTGATTCTGATTCCCGAATGGGGATCCTTGATCATTTTGACGGGAATAACCGCTATCCCCTCTGTCTGAAGACTGTCCTTTTGGCTCAAGGAACTGAACACTCTCAGCAAGAACTTCTGTAACGTAAACACGCTTACCATCTTGTCCTTCATAGCTGCGAGTTTGAACGCGTCCATCAACACCTGCAAGGCTTCCCTTCTTCAAGAAGTTAGCAACGTTTTCGGCTGGACGGCGCCATACCACACAGTTGATGAAGTCAGCTTCTCTTTCCCCCTGCTGGTTGGTAAATGAACGATTTACCGCAAGTGTGAAAGTAGCCACCGCAACTCCATTCGGTGTGAAACGTAATTCAGGATCCTTGGTCAAACGGCCAACAAGAATGACACGATTCATCATCAGAATCAACTCCTTCCCCTCAGCATGAATGTTCCATATGAAACATCAACCGCTGAAAGTATATATTTATATCATTAATTATTCTTCTTCTTTAATTACGATGTGGCGAAGGATATCTTCGTTGATCTTAGCAAGACGAGAGAATTCCTCAACTGCTTCCGGAGTAGCGTTTACCTTAACAAGCTGGTAGTAGCCATCACGGAAATCATTGATTTCATAAGCAAGGCGGCGTTTGCCCCATTCCTTAGCTTCTGAAACTTCCGCACCGTTTTCTGTAAGGATTGAGCTGAAACGCTCAGTAAGAGCCTTTTTAGCTTCCTCTTCAATGTTTGGGCGGATGATGTACATAACTTCGTACTTTCTCATCACTGTCACCTCCTTTTGGTCTAAACGGCCCCATTACAGGGCAAGGAGTAATTGTTTAATTACTCACAAGATGAAATTATATCACAGAACATATCCAAAGGCAATGATATGTATAGAGAATCTAATTACCCTCTTTTTTTGTGTGATAGATTTCTATAAGAAAATACTAACATATGTTCGTATTTTTGTCCATGCTATTTTATTTGAATATAAAATAAGAGAATGCCCAAAAGGACATCCTCATTTACTATTTATAAAAGTCCGTTGATTTCCGTTCCAGACGCTTCGCTTTCCGCGGGGCTGGCGGGAAGCCTCCTCGCCGCCGCTGGCGTCTGCGGGGTCTCACCTGTCCAGCTAATCCCGCAGGACATTGAGTTGCTTCCATGAATAACCTCACGAACGATGGAAATGCGTTAGCATTTTCGGAGGAGTCTTCGCGCCTTCCACTCCAATCAACTCAGGTATCAAGACTATTTAAACCTAGCCGAAAATGGCTTATACATTGAAACGGAAGTGGATGATGTCTCCATCTTTTACTTCGTATTCTTTTCCTTCAAGGCGGACTTTTCCTGCTTCCTTGGCTGCTGCCATGGAGCCTGCTGCAAGAAGATCATCGTAGTGGACTGTTTCTGCACGGATGAATCCACGCTCGAAATCAGAGTGGATGACTCCAGCACACTGAGGTGCCTTCATTCCGTGGCGGAATGTCCATGCTCGGACTTCCTGGACGCCAGCTGTGAAGTAGGTTGCCAGACCTAGCAGGCTGTAAGCTGCACGGATCAACTGGTCCAAACCTGATTCTTCAATGCCTAGCTCTTCTAGGAACATTTGCTTTTCTTCACCTTCAAGTTCAGCGATTTCTTCTTCGATCTTAGCGCTGATGACGATGACTTCCGCATTATCTTTTTGTGCAAATTCGCGGACTTTCTGGACATATTCATTGCCACTTGGATCTGCAACATCTTCTTCACCTACATTCGCAACATAAAGCATAGGCTTGATTGTAAGCAAATGAAGGTGTTTAACGATTTTCATTTCTTCGTCAGTGAATTCAACCGCACGTGCTGGTTGCTCTGCTTCAAACGCATCACGGAGGCGAGCCAGAATTGGAAACTCAATCGAAGCTTCCTTATCTTTTTGCTTTGCCAACTTCTCGACGCGGCTGATTCTTTTTTCAACAGACTCGAGGTCAGCAAGGATCAATTCGAGGTTAATAACCTCAATATCAGAAATAGGATCAACTTTACCGGCAACGTGCGTGATATTGTCATCTGCAAAGCAGCGGACAACCTGGCAGATCGCATCTACCTGGCGAATATGGGAAAGAAACTTGTTCCCTAGCCCTTCGCCTTTGCTAGCACCTTTAACGATTCCGGCAATATCAGTGAATTCAAATGCAGTTGGTACAGTCTTTTTCGGCTGTACAAGCTCAGTCAATTTAGTTAAACGATGGTCAGGAACCTCAACGATTCCGACATTCGGGTCAATCGTACAGAACGGGTAGTTGGCTGATTCAGCACCAGCCTGTGTGATCGCATTAAACAATGTTGATTTCCCAACGTTAGGAAGTCCAACAATACCTGCTGTTAAGGCCATCCATGTCACTCCTCTATTTAAAAATGTATCTATTCAAGCAAGAATCACCTAAACGATTTTTTTCCTCTCACAATTATAGAGATTACGAAAGGAAAAGACAAGCTTGTAAGAAAAGCGCAAGCGCCTTGATCAGCTCCGACAAGCGTTGGAGGGCGGACAGTGAAAATATTCTTTGACTTTCTTTATGAACGGTACCCTTATAGAGAGGAATTGCCTTGCATAAGGGCATCTTTCGACTTGAACGGTACCCTTATAGAAGTGGATTGCCTTGCATAAGGGTATCTTTTGACTTGAACGGTACCCTTATAGAGATGGATTGCCTTGTATAAGGGCATCTTTCGACTTGAACGGTAAATAAAAAACCGCACTCTCCATAAAAGTGCGGCAAATTCATTATTCTTTTTCTACCTTTTCAATATTGACGAGGCAATCATATAGTGTGCTGCCGAGGCCGTTGTCTGACTCCCGGCTGGATGTGAGTTGGTTGACGGATCCGCCGAATCGGGCACTCAAGCCTTCATCAATATTCACGGTCCCCGGATGGGCCATTTTTAAAATTGAAACGGTCCCTTTCAACTCACCTCTGTCATTCCAGACACGGACAGAGTCCTTATCTTCCAATCCTTTTTCAACAGCCACGCTGCTAGCGATCTCGACTTTCACATAAGGTGCCGGCTGGAACAGGTGGAAATGCTGTGAGTGGTTGGAACGCAGCGGATGAATCGTCAGCAAGGTATAAGGATATTTTTCCGCCAGCTCTGGATTCGTCCATTTCGTCTCTGTTGGCAGCGACAATTTAACCCGACCATCAGCGACTGCAGAAGCTGTGAATTCATACTTGCCGCTTGGTGTTTTGAATCTCCTGTCTGCCCATGGGATTTTATCCACCGGGAGCTCCGCGAACTTTTCAGCACGGATTTTGTCCAAGGTAATGCCCTTTTCTGTCAAGGATGCCAGGCCCATCCCGATGAAATCTTCTCTTGCAAATTCAAATTCAGCACCAAATCCTAGCCGATTCGCCAGTTCTCCCCAAATCCATGCGTCCGGTTTAGCTTCTCCCGGTGGTTCGACCAGCTTCGGTCCGTGGTTCACATAATGATGGTACATCGAAGAATAATACACATCCTCGACTTCGAAAGCAGTGGCAGCTGGCAAAACATAATCAGCCAGTTCAGCCGTATCTGTCATGAATTGGTCAATCACTACCAGTGTTTCAAGTGATTCAAAAGCCTCTCGCACTCTGTTCGTATCCGGAACTTGAGTCAGTGGATTTCCGCATGTGACAATCCCCATCTTGATTACAGGATCAACTGCTGAGAGAATCTCTTCTGCCTGCCTCATCATCGTAAACGTACGCGAGGTATTTTTCCGTTCAGGCATGGTCAGATTCTGGTAGTCAAAGCTTTGCCCCACCTGCTTGTTCGCATAGTTTGCGCCACCGCCAGGAATGCCGATATTCCCGCTGACGGCAACCAGTGCATCCAGCAGCCTGATCGTATTCCCGCCATTTTCATACCGCTGCATACCCAGTCCCATGATGGTCGATACTGGCTTGTCAGCATAAATCTCGGCAAGATGGGTAATGATGTCGGCCGGAACTTCTGTCAGTTCACTGATATAGTCTAATGAAACAGTATCCAGCAAAGCTTTCAAGTCCTCGAACCCTATGCTATGGTCAGACAAGAACTCGCTATCCTGCAACTCCATCCTCAGCAACTCTTTCATGATGCCCGCTGCCAAAAGCCCATCGAAACCAGGCTTGATGGAGATATACTCATGCGCCAGCTTGGCAGTTGCATTATAAATCGGGTCAATTACATAGATTTTTGTGCCCTTCTTTTTCGCAGCCTGGAGGTTTTGAAAAAGATGCATATTCGTCCGGGCGACATTCCTGCCCCAAATAACGACATGTTTGCTATTTTTCAAATCCTCTGGTGCATGGCTGTATGCATCACCGAAATCCCAGTTCTGTGCTTCAATCCCTGCTCCCCAGCAAATGGATCCAGTCAATTCAGTCACACCGCCATAGAGATTGAAAAAGCGGCTATCGAGATTGGTGAGCAAACCACCGTTGGCATAATCGTGGCTATGCAATACGGAAGTGGTGCCAAAACTCTCTTTATAATAAGTCAGTTTTTCAGCAATTTCATCTAGCGCCTGATTCCAGGAAATCTGCTGGAAGATACCATCGATTTTTTTCAGAGGATAAAGCAATCTGTCTTCTGAATTTGCCCTGTTCTCAAGCATCCTGCCGCGACCGCAAATTTTCCCTTGTGTAATCGGATGGTCGGGATTGCCTTCGACTTTGGTTACCTTTCCGTCGTCCACGGTAACAAGGAACCCGCAGCTGTCCCAGCAATTCAATGGACATGCTGAATGATGTACTGTCGCCAATTCCTCATCTCCCCACGTTCTCTCTATCAATAACAGAATTTATAACACTTCAACTTCGACAACTGTCCAGCTCCAGCGCCTAGCCCCTCGAGACGTTTCGGTCCGCCCAATGAAGTCAAAGAACGACTTCACTGGGCAGCCCTCCAACGCTTGTCGGGGCTGACCAAGGCGCTTGCGCTATTCTAGTTTCGTTAATTTTACCTTTAAGAATAATACAAATAGGCAAAAAAAAGAAGCAGGATTACTCACCCTGCTTCGATAAAACCTTCTTTACTTTTCGTGTGAACTCTTTTCTGGGAATCAAGACACTGTGCTCGCAGCCTTCACATTTGATTCGGAAATCCATGCCAAGGCGGATGATTTTCCACTTGTTGGTGCCGCAAGGATGTGGTTTTTTCATTTCAACAACATCATTAAGTTGAAATTCATGCTCCAATTGTAAAACCTCCTTGTTTATTTACCGAATTCTTTTTGCTCTCCGCCTTCCTGACGGGAGTACATGACCATTCTTGGGAACGGAATTTCAATTCCGTGCTCATCCAGGAGAAGCTTGATGTCCTTGCGAAGCTGTCTTCCAATATACCAATGTTTCATTGGCACTGTTTCTGCGACGATACGCAGCACAACCTCTGAAGCGCCAAATTGCTGTACGCCTAATAGTTCGGGCGTCTTCACCAGTTCGGGATACTTCTCAGTTGTTGTTTCAAGATATTGCTGCAGTACTTTTTCAGCGTATTCAATATCGCCTTCATAAGCGATTCCTATATCAAGAACCGAAACGCTGTTATAAACCGAGAAGTTGGTGACTTCTACGATGCTGCCATTAGGAAGGATATTGATTTCACCTGTAAAGCTTTTAATCTTCGTCGTCCGCAGCCCGATTTCCTCTACCGTTCCTTCAAATTGTCCAATTCTTACATAATCACCTACAGAGAATTGATCTTCAAAAATAATGAAGAAACCGGTGATGATGTCTTTTACGAGACTTTGCGCTCCGAAACCGACGGCCAAGCCGACAATCCCTGCACCAGCAAGCATTGCTTTAACATCGATTGTCATTGCCGCAAGAATGGACATGATCGCAATAAAGTAGACAACATATGTCAGTACATTCTCAAGCAGCTTCATCAGCGTCATTTCCCGCCGCTCGGAAACCCTGATTGGCCCCCTTGTCTTCATCTTGAAGAAATTATGGATCGCTACCTTGCCAATTCGGATCAGCAAAGCCGAAATGATCAGGATCGCCAGGATTTTCAGGACACCTTCCCCAAACGAGAACCAGAGGTCTTCATCCATCAATTTTTGACTGATTTTATTTAAAAATGCTTGTGATCTAGTAATACTTTCTTCTGCATTGGTCATTTTTTCACCCGCCTGTCAATTTCATGCTATCAATATCATACGTTATGTAACAAAGTAGAAGTTTTCATACAAGCACAATCATTTTAACAAGTTTTATAATGTAGTTAAAGAAGACTGTTTGCTCAAATTAAATGTTAACCAGCTATAAAAATTAACTAATGATTTTATTATTTTAATATAACTCTTATGTTTTTCACCAGTGTCTATACCCTTAAAATCTTTTTTCTAAAAACATGACCTTTCTCCTCCACAAAATAAACACTGCTCCAAAAGACCCTGTTTAAATCTTTCTGTTTATAGGTATGTATAGATTACAAAAAAAGTCCGTATACTGATAGTACGAATTTTTAAGGAGTTGATCCAATGAATCTCAAAAACCATTTTTTCGAGCGGAGAAACAATGTGGCAAAAATCAACCACGAAGATGAACTGGCTGCAGAAAAGCTGGCTTCTGAAATCCTGGACCATTTGCCTAATTTCAGCACACGCCCAATTGTTTTTGTCTGTATTGGAACTGACCGCTCTACCGGTGATTCATTGGGTCCGCTAATCGGAACACTTCTCGAGGAAAAAGAAATTGCACCTTACCATGTATACGGGACTCTTGATGATCCAATACATGCAGTCAATATGGATGCGAAACTGGCTGAAATCAAAGAAAAGCACTTCAATCCTTTTATCATTGGCATAGACGCCTGCCTGGGAAGGTTAAAAAGTGTCGGATCCATCCAGGTAGGAAATGGTCCAGTCAAACCAGGTGCCGGAGTGAATAAGGAACTTCCCGAAGTCGGCAATATGCACATTACAGGCATCGTCAATGTTAGTGGGTTCATGGAATTCTTTGTTTTACAAAACACAAGATTGAACCTCGTCTTAAAAATGGCAAAAACGATTGCGAACGGTATTTTCGAGAGCAGCCAGCAGCTATCGAAAAAACAGGATTGGCCAAAACTGAATTGGGATCTAGAGGCTGAGCAGCCTACAGTTGCCGAATAACGATAAAAATTTTAAACACGCCGGGAGACTATCTCTCAGCGTGTTTTTTCTCTAAAGGTCTGCCCAACCTTTTGGAGCTCCAGAAGGTGACAATACCCATGATCAATGAAATTACAAATGGTAAGATGAACCACCCCGGCATCATGACCGTCCAGAAAAGCAAGTAAGCAGTGATGGCAAAAATCAGGATACTTAAGATAAATAATAGACTGGATAGGAAATCTTTCATTGCAGAATCATCTTCTTACAGTCCGACAGTATAGTGTGAGATTGTGACAAGTACGGCAGTCACCAGTATGCCGGGAAGAAGGTTCGCAACCCTGATTTTCGTCAGTCCGATCAGGTTTAAGCCAATGGCGAAAATCATCACCCCGCCGGTTGCAGTCAATTCAAGAATGAAGCTGTCCATCAAGGCTTGCGGAATAAATTTATCAATTTGCGTCGCAAACAATGCAATTGTTCCCTGATAGAGCATTACCGGAATCGCTGAAAAAAGAACCCCAATACCGAGTGTCGTAGTTAGAATTAAAGCCGTGAAACCGTCAATGATTGCCTTTGTATAAAGCACATCGTGGTCGCCGCGGATGCCGCTATCGAGAGCACCAATAATGGCCATCGCGCCAATGACAAAAATCAATGTCGCCGTCACGAAACCCTGTGAAATACTTCCTTCTCCTTTTGATCCAAGTTTTCTCTCGAGCCAGTCTCCAACTGAATTCAGCTTATCCTCCAGTTTCCAGGCTTCCCCAAGTACTGCCCCCATCACAAGACTCAAGATAACAATCAGGAAATTAGCACTCTTAAAGCCCATTTGCAGGCCCAATACCATCACCGCAAGACCGATACCATGCATGACTGTAGTCTTCATATTTTCAGGAATTCTCGTCAGAAGCCTGCCAAGCAAGGTCCCAACGATAATCAAAAGCCCATTGACAATGGTGCCAAGTAAAAACATAGCGTTCACCTATCTTTAAATTTTGTATGTACACTCATGTAAAAAAAGAAGCCATCAAATTGATAGCTTAAGAGTTTTGCTGATCTAGTAGTTCCAGAATCCGTTCCAGATCATCTTTAGAGAAAAATTCTATTTCAATCTTCCCTTTATTTTTCGATTGTTTGATGTTAACAGTTGTACCGAAACGCTCACGAAGCGTCGTTTCCCGTTCGCGGATGAAAACATCTTTTGTCGTTTTTTCTTTTTTTGTTTCACGTGGAACAACTTCGTTCATTTGCTGAATCAACTGCTCCAGCTGGCGGACATTCATTCCATCTTTAAGGATTTTATCCACGAGGACCGGGAGTTTGTCTTTCTTCCTTAATCCTAGAAGCGCGCGTCCATGGCCCATTGATATTTTGCCATCCGAAATCAGTTGCTGAATCTTAGGCGGCAGCGACAGCAAGCGGATATGGTTTGCCAGATGCGGACGGCTTTTGCCCAGTCTCTTTGCTAATTCTTCTTGTGTGAGCTTCAGCTTTTCAATCAGAGTTTGATAGGCGATTCCCTCTTCGATTGGATTTAAATCTTCCCTCTGAAGGTTTTCCAGCACAGCAAGCTCCATCATCTGCTGTTCATTAAGTTCACGGACGACTGCCGGGACTGTTTCCAGCTTTGCTTCCTTCGCGGCACGGAACCTTCTTTCCCCAACGACTATTTCATAGCCTTTGATCGTCTTCCTGACAATAATCGGCTGAAGGATTCCATGTTCCTGGATCGATTGCTTCAATTCCTCGATTGCTTCCGGTTGAAAAACTTTTCGTGGCTGATAAGGATTCGGCCGTATTTCTTTGATGCTTATTTCCTGGACCTTTTCGTCCTTACCGGCCTCTTCTTTAAATAAAGCATTCAATCCTTTACCTAAGCCTTTAGCCATTTGCAACCACTTCCTTTGCAAGATCTAAATAAACCTCTGCCCCGCGGGACTTTGGATCATAAATGATGATTGGCTCTCCGTGGCTTGGAGCTTCACTCAACCGGACATTCCGGGGAATGACTGTCTTGTATACCTTGTCCTGGAAGTACTTCTTCACTTCCTCGATGACTTGAAGACCAAGATTCGTACGTGCATCCAGCATCGTCAGCAGGACACCTTCAATCTTCAAATCCTGGTTCAAATGCTTCTGTACGAGTCGGACAGTATTCAGGAGCTGACTTAATCCTTCCAATGCATAATACTCACACTGGACAGGGATGATGACTGCATCTGAAGCCGTCAAAGCATTTAAAGTCAATAAACCAAGAGACGGCGGACAGTCGATAATAATATAATCAAAACGATCCTTTACTTCCTCGAGAGCCCGCTTCAAGCGAACCTCCCTAGAAATCGTGGGCACGAGCTCAATCTCCGCTCCTGCAAGCTGGATGGTCGCAGGAATTGTATATAAATTCTCTACTGCTGTTGGATGGATTACATTTTTAGCTTCAACATCGTCAACAAGAACATCATAGATGCACTGCTCAACATCCGCTTTCTCAATCCCCACACCACTCGTCGCATTTCCCTGGGGATCCGTATCGACAAGGAGCACTTTTTTTCCTATGTATGCAAGGCAAGCACCAAGATTCACCGATGTCGTCGTTTTGCCGACTCCGCCTTTTTGATTCGCAATCGCAATGATTTTCCCCACATTGTCACCTTCTTTCAAAACCCAATGAATAGTATATGTTTAGCTTTAAGCAAAAAAATGCATTATAAATTAGGCTTTTCCCAGCAATTCAGGTTGAAAATCCCCGAAAAAAGCAATCACGTATTCTATTTTATCATGAAAAAAGATAGTTGATAGAATTTTTATTAAAAAGAAATAATCCAGTAATATGCGACGTGCAGTACACAAAAAGCCCTGTTTCCAGGCTGCTGATTGAGTCAAATGCCGACAAAAAAACGGGAGACAGCCTGTCCCCCGCTAGCAATCTATTATTTCTTTTTTGGTATGCGAATCGTGAATTGATAGAACTCTTCAAACTCTTCTTCTTCGGAATCAAGATTGATGCCGCTGTCAGAAACCATTGTCAGTGACTGACGGATGGTATTGACGGCAATCCTCATGTCCTTGCTGAATGCCTTCCGCTTTGGCTTTGGTTTCTCTTCATTTTGGCTCAGAAGCTTGACGACACGTTCTTCCGTTTGTTTGACATTAAGCGATCTCTCAATGATCTCTGCCAACACTTGTACCTGCAGCTCAGGGTTCTTTAACGGGATTAACGAACGGGCATGGCGCTCTGTGATCAATTTATTCAAGAGTGCATCCTGTACTTCCTGTGGAAGCTTTAGCAGTCGCAGCTTATTCGCAACCGTTGATTGACCTTTTCCTAATCTTTGCGCCAGTGCTTCCTGGGTCAGGTTATGGATTTCCAGCAATTTACCATAAGCCATCGCTTCTTCAATCGGTGACAGTTCCTCTCGCTGAAGGTTCTCAATCAAAGCAACTGATGCTGTTTCAGAATCGGATAGGTTTTTAACGATTGCAGGAACCTCTTCCCACTCAAGCTTTTTCATTGCTCGCCAGCGGCGTTCACCTGCAATTATTTCAAATCGGTCCTGATCGTATTCCCGGACGACGATTGGCTGGATTACTCCATGTATGTGAATGGTACGGGCCAATTCTTCAATTTTTTCATCATCAAAAACAGTTCTTGGCTGGTATCTATTTGGAATAATATGGTCAATCGGAATTTTCTTTATTTCTTCGTTTTCTATGTTGTCAATATCCTCAACCGTCTGTTCTTCCATTTGGTTCGGTTCTTCCATTTGGTTCCGTTCTTTTTCCTTTTCCCCAAGGCCAAAAAAGCGCGAAAAAGAAGGCTTCATCACCCTACACCACCTTTATGAACTCCCTATTACATATTCTCTATAAAAATGACAAGTTCCTGCCTATAGACTCTATTATAAACTAAATTCATTTTTCCAAATAGACCAAAAAGCATTAGCAAGCATAGGCGGCTCCATCAATCGCACACTTCAAGCCTTTGGCCAGTCTGCTGCGACTGATGTATCCACCTATTCAATCGGCGTTTTATTCGGGGTTCCCGGTTTTCTTGGGTACTTCTTAGGTGTTGTTTTTAGTTTGTTAATGATTAAAATATTTCGTTCACTCTCTTCCACAGGCAAGGTGAAGGAATGGGCGGATTCAAGCTTCCCGCCAAGAACAATGATTGCTTTTTCACCAACCTGCAGTTCCTCTCCTGCCTGGTTGCCTTTCATGGCGATGAAAGTCCCGCCTGTTTTCACTAGCGGAAGGCAAAGTTCACTTAACACGGACATTCTGGCTACAGCCCTTGCCATAACAACTTCATATTTTTCACGATGGGAAGGATTCTGTCCGAATGTCTCGGCACGGTCGTGAATGAATGTCGTACCTTCCAATCCCAATTCTTTCGAAAGCTGCTCGAGGAACGTGATTCGCTTATTCAAGGAATCGACAATCGTCACCTTGATTTCAGGGAATGCAATTTTAATCGGGATACTCGGAAAGCCGGCCCCGGCACCAACGTCACACAAATTGAGCGGCTTGTTAAAGTCAAAATAAAATGCTGCAGAAATGGAATCATAGAAATGCTTCAAGTACACATCTGGCTTTTCTGTGATCGCAGTTAGATTCATTTTTTCATTCCACTCGACGAGCATTTGGTAATACTTTTCATATTGCTCCATTTGCTTCTGAGAAAGCTGTATTCCCTTTTCAGCGAGCAAAGCTTTAAATTGATCTGTATTCATAAGCCAACCCTTTCTGTCCTTGCTGGTGATTTTACGATTGAATTCGTGCAATACGCCCCTGTTCCAAATAGACAAGCAGTATAGAGATATCTGCAGGATTCACTCCTGAAATTCTCGAGGCCTGAGCTAAAGTTAATGGACGAACTTCCTTCAATTTTTGGCGGGCCTCTGTTGCCAATCCGGAAATCGCATCATAATCAATATTTTCGGGAATTTTCTTATCTTCCATCTTTTTCAGCCTTTCGACCTGCTGAAGAGACTTCTCAATATATCCCTCATATTTGATTTGGATTTCTGTCTGTTCCTCTGTTTCGAAATCCAATTCGCCATCTGGAGGAACGAGTTTCTTAATGTGCTCATAAGAAACCTCTGGACGCTTCAAAAGGTCGGAAGCACGGATGCCATCCTTCAATTCACTTCCGCCAAGCGAACGGATCAACTCCTGTACCTCCGCTGACGGTTTGATGATGATCGATTGAAGGCGTTTTTTCTCTGCTTCAATTGCTTCTTTTTTCGCTAAAAACTTCTGGTAGCGCTCTTCGGCAATCAAGCCGATTTCATGTCCTTTTTCAGTCAAACGAAGATCCGCATTATCATGGCGCAAAAGCAGGCGGTATTCCGCTCTTGATGTCAATAAACGGTACGGTTCATTCGTACCTTTTGTCACGAGGTCATCAATCAGTACACCGATATAGGCATCCGCACGGCTAAGAATCACTTCTTCTTTGTCCAGTGCCCTTCTGCCTGCATTGATTCCTGCCATGATTCCCTGTCCGGCAGCCTCTTCGTAGCCAGAAGTACCATTGATCTGGCCTGCCGTATAAAGATTTTTGACGAGTTTCGTTTCCAGTGTTGGCCACAGCTGAGTCGGCACGACAGCATCATACTCAATTGCATAGCCGGCACGCATCATCTGGACTTTTTCCAGGCCAGGGATGGTCTGGAGGATCTTATGCTGGACCTCTTCCGGCAAACTGGTTGACAGTCCCTGCACATAGACTTCCTGTGTATTCCTGCCCTCTGGCTCGAGGAAAATCTGGTGGCGCGGCTTGTCATTGAAGCGGACGACCTTATCCTCGATGGATGGACAGTAGCGCGGACCAGTACCCTTGATCATTCCAGAATACATTGGTGAGCGGTGCAGATTTTCATCAATCAGCTGGTGTGTTTGCTCATTCGTATACGTCAGCCAGCAAGGAAGCTGGTCCGTGATGTATTTCGTCGTTTCATAAGAAAACGCACGGTGGACATCGTCACCAGGCTGTATTTCTGTTTTTGTATAATCAATACTGTCGCTGTGTACACGTGGCGGCGTTCCCGTTTTAAAGCGAACGAGGTCGAAGCCAAGCTCCTCAAGATGCTCTGACAGCTTGATTGACGGCTGCTGGTTGTTCGGGCCGCTTGAATATTTCAATTCACCAAGGATGATTTCCCCGCGCATATACGTACCAGTCGTAATGACGACCGTTTTAGCACGATAAATGGCTCCCGTCTGGGTGATGACCCCTTTACATTCGCCTTCTTCTATAATCAGGCGCTCAACCATCCCCTGTACCAATGTAAGGTTCTTTTCATTTTCCATTGTCTTTTTCATTTCATTCTGATAATCGAATTTATCAGCCTGGGCCCTCAAAGCTCGTACTGCTGGACCCTTTCCTGTGTTCAGCATCCTCATCTGGATGTAGGTTTTATCAATGTTGCGGCCCATTTCTCCGCCAAGTGCGTCAATTTCCCGCACAACGATGCCCTTTGCAGGTCCGCCGATTGACGGGTTGCACGGCATGAACGCAATCATATCAAGATTGATGGTAATCATCGCGGTTTTCGCACCCATACGTGCCGGCGCAAGTGCTGCCTCAACGCCCGCATGGCCGGCACCAACTACAACCACATCAAAATTCCCGGCTTCATAACCCATCCTGCTGCCTCCTTTTTATGCTCCATTCAAACACCTTTATAGTTCAAAAGCACTAATGAAAATAAATCTATTAACTAGTGAGAAAATTTTTTGAGAATAGTTTCTATACTATTACTTACCTAAACAGAACTGGGAGAATAACTGGTCAATCAAGCTTTCATGGACGCTTTCTCCGATGATTTCGCCAAGCAGCTCCCAAGAACGAGTCAAATCGATTTGGACGATATCGATTGGCGTTCCCATTTCGACACCTGAGATTGCTTCTTCTATTGAATGTACCGCCTGATTCAAAAGTGCAATATGGCGGCTGTTCGAAACATACGTCATGTCTCCTGCTTCAATCGCACCGGAGAAGAATAGGCTTGATATCGCTTCTTCCAGCTCATCCACTCCCTTGTCCTCGAGCAATGAAGTGGTGACAAGAGCATAATTCTTCGTAAGCTCCTTCACTTGGTCCATATCAATTTTTTGCGGAAGGTCGGTTTTGTTGACGATAACGATGACATCCATTCCCTCAACTGCTTTGAAAATATTTCGATCCTCTTCCGTAAGCTCATCCGAATAATTCAGAACGAGCAGAATCAAATCTGCTTCCTTCAGGACCTGACGAGACCGTTCAACACCAATTCTTTCTACAATATCTTCCGTTTCGCGGATTCCCGCTGTATCCAGAAGTCTCAAAGGAACACCACGGACATTCACATACTCTTCGATGACGTCGCGTGTAGTCCCTGGTATATCAGTAACAATTGCTTTATTTTCATGCACAAGGCTGTTAAGCAAGGATGATTTCCCTACATTCGGACGTCCAACAATGACGGTTGATAATCCTTCACGGAGAATTTTTCCCTGCTGCGAGGTTTGCAAGAGCTTTTCCAGCTCACCTTTTACATACTTCGCCTTTTCCAACAGCATGTTATGCGTCATTTCTTCAACATCGTCATACTCCGGATAGTCGATATTCACTTCGACATGCGCAAGAATTTCGAGAATTTCCTGACGCAGCTTCTGAATCAGCCTTGATAGGCGCCCCTCCATCTGGCCAAGTGCCAGGTTCATCGCCCGGTCCGTTTTCGCTCTGATCAAGTCGATGACTGCCTCCGCCTGGGAAAGGTCGATTCGTCCATTTAAAAAAGCCCGTTTTGTAAATTCCCCCGGCTCCGCCAGTCTCGCTCCCTGATTCAGAACAAGCTGGAGCACACGGTTTACAGAAACAAGACCCCCATGGCAGTTGATTTCGACTACATCCTCTTTCGTGAACGTTTTTGGTCCCCTCATGACAGAAACCATAACCTCTTCCGCGACTTGTCCAGTTTTCGGATCAATCAAATGGCCGTAATGGATAGTATGCGAAGCCACTTCGCTCAGCTTCTTGCTCCCGATCCCTCTGAACAATCGGTCTGCTATTTCGAAAGCTTGATCCCCGCTCAAACGGACAATCGCAATCGCGCCCTCACCCATCGGCGTAGAAATCGCCGCAATCGTATCAAATTCCATTTGCTCACCCCACTTTTCCGAAAAAATGATTTATATAAAAAATGAAAGTTTGTTTTCTACAAATTACTAGAATACCACATCACTTTAGTGAAAAAAAGAAAGGAATCTCTCAATAATGAATTTATCCACAACTCATTAAATAAACTTATTTAATTTTAACTTATCCACATGTGAATAACAATAAAACCAAATGAGGAAATAAATGATTTTTATTTGAGTTGTGAAAAACTTAATCAGGATATGAAGGACTGTGGTTTGATTCAACTATAATCCTGGATGCAAATTGATGTGGTGTTGTATTTTAAATTGGAAAAAACGTTCATTTATTTCCAATTCGCCAATAAAAATTGAATTTCGCCAATAAACTCCTCGGTTTCGCCAATAAAACTATTTTTTCGCCAATATTTTTGTTTTTTCGCCAATAAAGTTTTGAAAACCGCCAATAAATTCTCATTGAACGAAATATCCCCTCGCTCCTAGTTCCAAAAAAACTATTAATTAAACTTTTCTGACACTTAAAAATGCGCCAAAATCATTTTAATTTAGTAGTAAAATGCACAAAAAACCCCAAACCAACAATAGGTTTGGGGTTTTTATCACTCATTATTACTTCGAAGGCGCGATCACTATATGTCTATGTGGTTCACTGCCATCAGAATATGTTTTGATTCTTTTATTTGACATCAATGCAGTATGAATCACTTTGCGTTCATACGAAGGCATAGGTTCGAGCGCAACGGTCTGTCCGGTTCGGACTGCTTTTTGTGCAAGGCGTTCAGCCAATTGAACGAGGGTATCATTCCTGCGCTGGCGATAATCCTCTGCATCAAGCAAGACAGTTGAATACTGTTCAGAGTAACGGTTCATCACAAGCTGAGTCAAAAATTGCAGGGAATTCAGCGTTTGACCTCTTTTTCCGATTAGCAAAGCGATCTTCTCACCCGACATCGTAAAAAGTACTGTTTTTCCTTCTTTTTTTACATCAACTTCAATTGGCGCTCCCATTTGCGAGCCAACCGACTTCAAATAATTAACGGCTTCTTCAACAGCATCGATTTTCACTGTCACTTTGACGACAGCCGGGCGTGTGCCGAAAAGTCCGAAAATCCCCTTTTTGCCTTCATCAATTACATCAATTTCTGTGCGGTCTTTGGTTGTTTTTAATTGAGCTAAAGCGGATTCTACTGCTTCGTCGACATTTTGTCCTGTAGCAGTTACCTGTTTCACTTTTTTGCTCCTCCCGCATTGCCGGCAGCCGCAGCTTTTAGATCCGGCCCTTTAATAAAGTAAGTTTGAACGATCATGAATAAGTTACCGACTACCCAGTACAATGAAAGTGCTGCTGGGAAGTTGATCGCGAACACGATGATCATGATTGGCATCAGCCAAAGCATCATCGCCATCTGCGGATTTGCTTCCTGGCCAGCCATCATCATTTTTTGCTGGATGAAAGTTGTCGCACCTGCTACTAATGGCAGGATATAGTATGGATCCGGTGAACCAAGATCGAACCACATGAAGTTATGCTCGGCAATTTCCCTTGTTCTTGAGATCGCATGATAGAAACCAATCAGGATCGGCATCTGGACAATCAGTGGGAAACAGCCTGCAAGCGGATTGACACCGTGCTTTTGGAATAGCGCCATCGTTTCCTGCTGCAGCTTCTGCTGAGTCTTCTGGTCCTTCGAGCTGTATTTTTCCTTCAGCTTCTGCATTTCAGGCTGCAATGCCTGCATTGCTTTCGAGCTCTTTGTCTGTTTGATCATAAGCGGCAGGATTGCCAGGCGGATGATCAAAGTAACAACGATGATCGAAAATCCAAAGCTGCCACCAAGCCATTCAGCCATTTTCACGATGAACAAGGACAATGGATAAACAATATATTCATTCCAAAAACCCTTGCTCTCCTCAGTGATCGGCTGGTCGTACTCCATACAGCCCGTCAGCAAGGTCGTCACTAAAAGCAAGCCCATTATTAACAATATTCTTTTTTTCAAGCTTCATTTCCTCCTAACTTCCCGGTACGTTCATTTATTTTCAAAAGTTTGTCCCAAATTTATGTACATTTAGCTTTATCAGCGCAATGCAATCAAGAGTATTTTAACATCTTTTATAGGGAAGCGCTTTTAAAAAATGCAATTAGGTAAATATTTTTGCCTCATCCATTATCTCCAGTTTTCGGCTTCTTCAAAACCTTTCCTACCTTCAAGACATGCTCCAGGCTTTTTTTCACTTCATGCATGTCCATTTCAGCAGTTGGCTTACGCGCGATGATGATGTAGTCATTCCCGTTATGGACACGTTCCTGCAGTTCATGGAAGGATTGCCGGATATAACGTTTGATTTGGTTGCGCATGACGGCATTGCCGATTTTTTTGCTGACCGACAGCCCGATGCGGAAATTCTCCTGCTCGGGTTTTTTTAAGATATAGACAACGAATTGTCGGTTCGCAACCGATCTTCCTTTTTTAAAGGCCTCTTGGAACTCTTTATTTTTTTTCACTCTGAAGTCTTTTTTCATCTATAGCACCTTCAATTCTCTATGGATCCGTTTGTTAATCCGGGATCTTTTAAAAATGGCTCCTCAGGGATTCATTTTATACAGTATGGCCAAAAATAAATCCCATAAAGCCAATTCGCCAGTAATTCCAGCTCCCAAAATAGTATTGCCCAAAGAGAAAAAAGACCACTGACATTTCAGTGGCCTAAGCTGATAATACTTTTCTTCCTTTGCGACGACGGCGAGCAAGAACCTTACGGCCATTTGCACTGCTCATGCGGGCACGGAATCCGTGAACTTTGCTGTGTTTACGTTTATTTGGTTGATAAGTGCGTTTCATATATATTACACCTCCCTGAGGAATAGCTGTTACAGACAGTCTTTGTAATTATAAAGACGGTCGGTGTATATTGTCAAGTGCCTATTCGGAAATCGACGGCGCTGGCAAAATTTAAAATTAAATTTCCCCGTGATTTCATCAACCTTCAGATGATTGCTTTTCCAACCTCAATCCAGACTATTCTTCTAAATTTCGGAACCCTTTCGGAATTCTTTCTGAACTTTATGTTCTATTAAGATCCACAACCTATATAGAAGTCTTAAATTTTTTTTAGTTGATTCTTTCATAAATTTATCAAGAATAATTTCCTCCGCAAAAATAAATGTTATAGATGAAAACTATAGTGATTTTCACTTATTCCAGCGCCCTGTGGACAAAAATCGACATAGTTTTTATTATCCACAAGCCTTTCTGACAGCTTTTACACAATTCAAGTGCCTGTGGACAATTACTCTCCACAGTGATAGTGTATTGTGGATAATGTATTAAAAAGCGTTGCGCCATGCTAGATTATCTGATATTATATTTGTGTTTTCACTCTTAATAATTCGATAACAAAAATATAATTATCCACAAATTGTGGATAAGCTGTGGATAGGTTATTCAGGCCTGTTGTAAAACTTTGTCCACAGAAAGTGGATATTGTCGAAAAGCTTCATTTCTTCCTTATTATATATTTTTCCACATTAATAGTTTTGTATATTTATTAATTCAGGGGTTGTACAGCATGTATAACCTTTGATTTTGTGCTTTTCGAGCATGGATGCATAAGAGTAAATAGGACACTGTGAATGCAGCAGCAGCTAGATATAGAAAAAATGACTAGAGAAGGAGGGATAATCGTTGGAGAACATTGCAGATCTCTGGAACAACGCTCTCGCTAAAATCGAGAAAAAGATCAGCAAGCCAAGTTTCGACACATGGCTCAAATCAACGAAGGCACACACCTTGCAGGGTGATGTCCTTACGATTACAGCCCCGAATGAGTTTGCCCGTGACTGGCTGGAGGAACGTTATTCCCAGTTAATCAGCGGTATTTTGTATGAGATCACTGGTGAAGAACTTTCTGTAAAATTCATCATTCCCCAAAACCAGAACGAAGAAGATCTCGATATTCCATTGCCGCCTAAGCGAGTGAAGAAGGAAGACGATATTCCGGATTTGCCTGTCAGTATGCTGAATCCAAAGTATACATTCGATACTTTTGTCATTGGTTCAGGCAACCGTTTCGCCCATGCTGCATCGCTCGCAGTAGCCGAAGCGCCGGCAAAAGCCTATAACCCGTTATTCATATACGGGGGCGTAGGTCTTGGTAAAACCCACTTGATGCATGCAATCGGTCACTATGTCCAGGATCATAATCCGAATGCAAAAGTGGTTTATTTGTCATCTGAAAAATTCACGAATGAGTTCATCAATTCGATCAGGGACAATAAAGCGGGCGATTTCCGCAATAAATACCGCAATGTCGATGTTCTGCTCATTGATGATATTCAATTTTTGGCTGGAAAAGAACAAACTCAGGAAGAATTCTTTCATACATTCAATACATTGCATGAGGAAAGCAAGCAGATTGTCATCTCCAGTGACCGTCCGCCAAAAGAGATACCTACGCTTGAAGACAGGCTGAGATCCCGCTTTGAATGGGGATTGATCACGGATATCACTCCACCAGATCTCGAGACGAGGATTGCGATTCTTCGTAAAAAGGCGAAAGCTGAGGGCCTTGATATTCCGAATGAGGTTATGCTTTATATTGCGAATCAAATTGACTCCAACATCCGTGAATTGGAAGGAGCGTTGATTCGTGTCGTCGCTTATTCTTCACTGATCAACAAGGATATCAATGCGGACCTGGCAGCTGAGGCACTAAAAGATATAATCCCTAGCTCCAAGCCGAAGGTAATTACCATTCTCGACATCCAAAGGGTTGTCGGACAGCATTTCAATGTAAAGCTGGAGGATTTTAAAGCGAAGAAACGGACTAAATCCGTCGCCTTCCCTAGGCAAATCGCTATGTACTTGTCCAGAGAGCTGACTGATTTCTCTCTTCCTAAAATTGGCGAAGAATTCGGCGGCCGAGACCATACAACGGTCATTCACGCCCATGAAAAAATATCTAAGATGATTTCCGTTGACGCAAGTCTGCAAAAGCAGCTGAAAGAAATAAATGAACAATTAAGGGTTTAGGAAAGTGTGAATAACTCTCCATTGGTTACGCACAGTCTGTCCACATGTGGATAGGCTGTGTTTCCTTTGAAGAAAACCACTTATCCACAAATCCACAGGCCCTACTAGTACTTCTACTATTTTTTTAAAACATATTAGTATATGCAATAAGAAAAAAATTATTCCTAAACGGAGGCTAAAAAATGAGATTTATTATCCAGCGTGATTCATTGCTTCAAAGCGTTCAGGACGTAATGAAGGCAGTGACAAGCAGAACAACAATTCCTATTTTGACAGGTATTAAGATTGTTGCGAATGAAGAGGGAGTAACTCTTACAGGCAGCGATTCTGATATCTCCATCGAATCTTTCATTCCTAAAGAAGAAGCTGGGGATGAAATCGTTGAAATCAAACAGCCAGGATCCATTGTTTTGCAGGCGCGTTTCTTTAGTGAAATCGTTAAAAAGCTTCCTACAGACTCAGTAGAAATCGAAGTCCATAACAATCTGCAGACTGTTATTCGTTCTGGTAGATCAGAATTCAACCTGAATGGGCTGGATGCTGAAGAATATCCGCATCTTCCGCAAATTTCAGAAGAACATGTATTCAAAATTCCTACAGACCTATTAAAAGGCCTTATTCGCCAGACTGTCTTTTCAGTGTCCACCTCAGAAACACGCCCCATCTTGACAGGTGTAAACTGGAAGGTCGAGAACAATGAGCTAATCTGTATTGCAACAGATAGCCACAGACTTGCGTTGAGGAAAGCGAAGCTCGAAGCAGAGAACACTGGCAGCTATAATGTGGTCATCCCTGGTAAAAGTTTGACAGAATTGAGCAAAATTCTTGATGACAGTTCTGAATCAGTGGATATCGTCATCACTGAAAACCAGGTATTGTTCAAAGCAAAGCATTTACTATTCTTCTCACGACTGCTGGAAGGAAATTATCCTGACACAGGCCGTTTGATTCCAACTGAGAGCAAAACAGATGTAGTCGTAAATACGAAGGAATTCCTTCATGCGATCGATCGTGCATCCTTGCTTGCCAGAGAAGGAAGAAACAACGTGGTTAAGTTCTCCACAATCGAAGGCGGCGCAATCGAGGTTTCATCCAACACACCGGAAATCGGGACAGTTGTCGAAGAAATCCAAAGTCAATCCATCGATGGCGAGGACCTGAAAATTTCATTCAGCGCGAAGTATATGATGGATGCCCTAAAAGCACTGGAAGGAACAGAAATCCAAATAAGCTTTACAGGCGCAATGAGACCATTCGTCATCAGACCGCTCCACGACGATTCCATCCTGCAGCTAATCCTGCCGGTTAGGACTTACTAAGATGATTTATTGCCACCAGTTCTACGCTGGTGGCTTTTTACTTATAGGTTGAGAATGTATACTAATTGGATTGTAGCGGAAGGCACGAAGACTCCTCGAAAATGCTAACGCATTTCCTGCGTGCGTGGGCACGTTCTGGGAAGCTATTCAAAGTCCTGCGGGATCAGCTGGACAGATGAGACCCCACAGGAGCTTGCTCCGAGGAGGCTCACCGCCAGCCCCGCGGAAAGCGAAGTGCCTGGAGCGAAAATCCAACTCAATATAAGAAAATTTGTTTCTATGGAAAAAATTTAGTAAAATAAAGTATTAAGTCCTTTTGGAAGAAAAGGGTGTGAGAAACGTGAATGAGGAAATAAAAATTGATACGGAATATATCACGCTTGGCCAATTCCTGAAACTTGCCGATGTAATCCAATCAGGCGGAATGGCGAAGTGGTTTTTAAGTGAACATGATGTTTTTATCAATGGTGAACAAGACCAGCGAAGAGGAAGGAAGCTTCGTTCCGGAGATCAGGTATCAATTCCTGGTTTTGGGGAGTTCAGCATAACGCAATAACCCAGAGGATGAACTGTTCATGTATATAGAGGAACTGCAATTAAGGAATTATCGCAATTACCAGGGATTAGAGGCAACATTTGAAAACAAGGTCAATGTCATCCTTGGTGAAAATGCCCAGGGGAAAACGAATGTCATGGAGTCCATCTATGTGCTTGCGATGGCAAAATCACATCGGACCTCCAATGATAAAGATTTAATTCGCTGGGACGAGGAATATGCTAAAATAGAGGGACGGATTAAAAAAAGTAACGGATCATTGCCGATGCAGCTTGTCATTTCAAAAAAAGGCAAGAAGGCAAAAGTCAATCATCTTGAACAGAGGAAGCTAAGTCAGTATGTCGGCAATATGAATGTCGTCATGTTTGCCCCTGAGGATCTTAACCTTGTGAAAGGAAGCCCCCAGGTAAGAAGACGATTTGTCGACATGGAGATTGGACAGGTATCAGCGGTTTATCTGCATGATATCAGCCAGTATAATAAAATTCTCCAGCAAAGGAATCATTATCTGAAACAGCTGCAGATAAAAAAAGCAACAGACCATACGATGCTCGATATTCTGACCGAACAATTTATCCAGGCGGCTGCCAGGATCATTGTGAAGCGATTCGAATTTCTCCATTTGCTCGAACAGTGGGCGTTGCCGATCCATCAGGGAATATCCAGAGGGCTGGAGGACTTAAAAATAGTCTATAAACCTTCAGCAGAGGTATCAGAAGATGATGATTTGTCGAAAATGATAGCAGTGTATGAAGAAAAATTTGCTAAAATAAAGACAAGAGAGATTGACCGGGGGACCACCATGTTTGGACCGCACCGGGATGATCTGCAATTTTTCGTGAATGGCCGTGATGTCCAGACATTCGGATCACAAGGACAACAGCGGACAACAGCCCTATCTGTAAAATTGGCAGAAATTGAATTGATCAATTCAGAGATTGGTGAGTATCCAATCCTGTTACTTGATGATGTCCTGTCTGAGTTAGATGATTATCGCCAATCCCACTTATTGAATACCATCCAGGGGAAAGTTCAAACCTTCGTCACGACCACTAGTGTGGATGGAATCGACCATCAGACATTAAGGGAAGCAGCCACTTATAAAGTGAAAACCGGAGAAATGACAAGAATCCAATGAGGTGGACTACATGTATTTGCATGTTGGTGAAGAAGTCCTAGTGAGGACAAAAGATATTATCGCGATATTAGACATTGAAAGCGCCAGTTCTTCTCCATTCATGGAGGAGTTCATAACGCGCCAGGACCAGGAGATTATCCACTTGGCCAAGGGAACGGTCAAGTCAATCGTGGTTACAGGAAATCATATATACTATTCCCCATTAGCATCAGGAACATTAAAGAAACGCTCCCAAAAACTATCCGTTCAGGAATTTTAATAGATCAGCGTATTCGCAAAAAATGTCGAAAAACAACGATATATGCGAAAATAGCAAATAGATAAGTTTTCAAAAAGTTGAGTGAAAATGAAAGTGTAGGTGATCGATATGGCTACGGAGGAACAATCCATGCAAGGACAAGCGTACGATGAAAATCAGATACAAGTGCTTGAGGGCCTGGAAGCTGTACGCAAACGTCCAGGGATGTATATCGGATCAACGAGTGGAAAAGGCTTGCACCATCTTGTATGGGAAATCGTTGATAACAGTATAGATGAAGCACTTGCCGGCTACTGTGACGAAATTAATGTCATTATCGAAGAAGACAACAGTATCACTGTTCAGGATAATGGCCGCGGAATCCCTGTCGGCATCCATGAGAAAATGGGAAGGCCAGCGGTTGAGGTCATCATGACAGTACTTCACGCAGGCGGAAAGTTTGGCGGCGGAGGCTATAAGGTTTCCGGAGGTCTCCATGGTGTTGGTGCATCTGTTGTTAATGCCCTGTCAACGTATCTTGAAGTATTCGTCCACCGTGATGGAAAAGTCCATTATCAAAAATTCGAACGTGGCGCTGTCGGAGATCCGTTAAAAGTGATTGGTGAAACCGATCGGACGGGAACGACTGTCCACTTCAAGCCAGACGGAGAAATTTTCACCGAGACATTGGAATATGATTACGATACACTCGCAAATCGCCTTCGTGAGCTTGCCTTCCTGAACAGAGCAATCAAGATCACGATCGAAGATAAGCGCGGAGAAGGAAAAA
Source organism: Mesobacillus sp. LC4 (assembly GCF_053543455.1). NCBI lineage: Bacteria > Bacillati > Bacillota > Bacilli > Caryophanales > Bacillaceae > Mesobacillus > Mesobacillus sp. LC4. Next base: position 5,641 of record NZ_JBGCUB010000002.1, on the reverse strand, counting down.
AGAATGAGTATTACTACGAGGGCGGAATTAAATCCTATGTGGAGCATTTAAACCGTACCAGAGAGGTCCTTCACGAGGAGCCGATCTACATTGAAGGTGAAAAAGAAGGCATTACGGTAGAGGTAGCACTTCAATATAATGACAGCTTCACTGGAAACATTTACTCATTCGCTAACAATATCCATACCTATGAGGGCGGTACGCATGAGTTTGGCTTTAAAACAGCTTTGACTCGTGTAATCAACGATTACGCCCGTAAGCATGGTATTTTCAAGGAAAGCGATTCAAACCTGTCCGGAGAAGATGTGCGTGAAGGCCTGACAGCAATCGTTTCAGTCAAGCACCCAGATCCACAGTTTGAAGGACAGACGAAAACAAAACTCGGAAATTCAGAGGTCCGTACGGTAACTGACACACTCTTTTCAGACCACTTTGAAAAATTCATGCTGGAAAATCCGAATGTGGCAAGGAAGATTGTCGACAAAGGGCTTATGGCGGCAAGAGCAAGGCTTGCGGCGAAAAAAGCACGTGAGCTGACCAGGAGAAAGAGTGCGCTTGAAATCTCAAGCTTGCCGGGCAAACTGGCTGACTGCTCTTCAAAGGACCCATCCATCAGCGAATTATATATCGTTGAGGGAGATTCAGCGGGTGGTTCTGCCAAGCAGGGGCGTGACCGACACTTCCAGGCGATCCTGCCACTGCGCGGAAAAATCCTGAACGTTGAAAAATCGCGTCTGGATAAGATTTTATCCAATAATGAGGTAAGAGCGATCATTACCGCAATCGGAACTGGAATAGGCGAAGACTTCGACCTTTCAAAGGCCCGTTACCAAAAAATCGTCATCATGACCGATGCCGATGTCGACGGCGCCCATATCCGTACTCTATTATTGACGTTCTTCTACCGATATATGAGAAAGATCCTTGAAGCAGGATATATTTATATTGCCCAGCCGCCTTTATATAAAGTCCAGCAGGGCAAGAAAGTAGAATATGCATACAACGACAAGGAGCTTGAAAGGATTCTTGCGGAGCTTCCACAGCAGCCGAAGCCAGGTATCCAGCGCTATAAGGGTCTTGGAGAGATGAACCCTGAGCAGCTATGGGATACAACGATGAATCCGGAAACAAGGACAACGCTCCAGGTAAGCCTTGAAGATGCAATCGAATCGGATGAGACCTTTGAAATCCTGATGGGGGATAAGGTTGAACCTCGACGCAATTTCATCGAAGAGAATGCACAGTATGTTAAGAACCTGGATATTTAATGATATATGCTCAGGATAGTAGGTTCTGCCTCTATCCTGCTTTTTCTGAAATGGCCAAGGGGCCGCGCAGAGCGTTTTGCCCCTTTATGGCCGTGCTGAACAGAGTTCCTAAAGGAGGTCTCTCTTAAATGGCTGAAACACCAAATCCACGTGTAAAAGAGATTAATATAAGCCAGGAAATGCGTTCATCCTTCCTGGATTATGCCATGAGTGTTATCGTGGCACGTGCGTTACCGGATGTACGTGACGGCTTGAAGCCGGTACATAGAAGGATCCTATACGCAATGCATGACCTAGGTATGCATTCAGACAAGGCCTATAAAAAATCGGCGAGGATCGTCGGTGAAGTTATCGGTAAGTATCACCCGCACGGTGACTCTGCTGTATACGACACAATGGTCCGTATGGCACAGGATTTCAACTACCGCTATATGCTTGTTGATGGTCATGGGAACTTCGGTTCTGTCGATGGCGATGCTGCAGCTGCGATGCGTTATACAGAAGCACGTATGTCGAAAATTTCGATGGAGCTTCTGCGTGACATCAATAAAGATACAATTGACTATCAGGACAACTATGACGGTTCTGAAAGAGAACCGATCGTTATGCCTTCAAGGTTTCCAAACCTTCTCGTCAACGGTACTTCCGGTATCGCGGTAGGTATGGCGACAAATATTCCTCCCCATCAGCTTGGCGAGGTCATAGATGGCGTATTAGCTATCAGTAAGGACCCAGACATGACCATCATGGAATTGATGGAAATCATCACAGGACCTGACTTCCCTACTGCTGGATTGATTTTGGGCCGCAGCGGTATCCGCAAAGCTTATGAGACTGGCCGCGGGTCGATTACATTGCGGGCGAAAGTAGAAATTGAACAGAAATCAAATGGCAAGGAAGTCATTATCGTCAGGGAACTTCCTTACCAAGTCAATAAGGCTAAGCTCATTGAGAAAATCGCTGAATTAGTCCGCGACAAGAGGCTTGACGGCATCACTGACCTGCGGGATGAATCTGACCGTAAAGGTATGAGGATTGTCATTGAAGTTCGCAAGGATGCAAATGCCAATGTTCTTTTAAATAATTTATATAAGCAAACGGCATTACAGACAAGCTTTGGTATCAACCTTTTGGCATTGGTCGATGGCCAGCCGAAGGTCCTTAACCTGAAGCAATGTCTAACCTACTATCTTGATCATCAGGTAGTCGTCATTCGCCGCCGTACAGAGTTTGAGCTTAAGAAGGCAGAAGCTCGTGCCCATATCCTCGAAGGGCTACGAATCGCGCTTGATAACCTTGATGCGGTCATCAGCCTGATCAGAAGCTCACGTACGACGGATATCGCAAGAGAAGGATTGATGACACAGTTCAAGTTATCTGATAAGCAAGCACAGGCTATCCTTGATATGCGTTTGCAGAGGCTTACAGGCTTGGAGCGCGAAAAGATCGAAGAGGAATTCCAAAACCTCATGAAGCTGATTGCAGAATTAAAAGCGATCCTTGCTGATAATGAAAAAGTATTGGAAATCATTCGTGAAGAGTTAATTGAAATCAAAGAGCGTTTTAACGATGAGCGCCGTACTGAAATCGTTTCAGGCGGTTTGGAAATGATCGAGGATGAAGACTTGATCCCTCGTGAAAACATCGTTATTACCTTGACGCATAACGGCTACGTCAAGCGCCTGCCTGTATCTACATACAGAGCACAGCGTCGCGGCGGCCGCGGCATCCAGGGTATGGGCACGAATGAAGATGACTTCGTTGAACATTTGATCACCACTTCAACGCATGATACCATCCTGTTCTTCACAAACAAAGGGAAGGTATATCGTTCGAAGGGTTATGAAATCCCTGAATTCAGCCGTACAGCGAAGGGAATTCCAATCATCAATCTATTGGAAATCGAAAAGGGTGAATGGGTCAACGCCATCATTCCTGTATCGGAATTTGTGGATGACTGGTCCCTCTTCTTCACAACGAAAGAAGGAATTTCAAAACGTTCACCACTTTCATCATTTGCGAATATCCGCAACAATGGTTTAATTGCTTTGAACTTGCGTGAAGGTGATGAATTGATTTCTGTCAGACTGACAGACGGCAGCAAAGAAATGATCATCGGCACGAAGAATGGCTTATTGATCCGTTTCCCTGAAACCGATGTCCGCTCTATGGGCCGTACTGCCACTGGAGTAAAGGGAATCACGCTTTCCGATGACGATGAAGTTGTCGGAATGGAAGTGCTTGAAGAAAGTGCCGAAATTCTTGTTGTTACGAAGAACGGGTACGGTAAAAGAACACCTTCCGAAGAATACAGAAGGCAAGGACGCGGCGGTAAAGGAATCAAGACATGTAACATTACTGATAAAAACGGCGACCTTGTGACGATGAAAGTTGTCACTGGTGAAGAAGACCTCATGCTGATTACTACAGGCGGTGTTTTGATCCGTATTCCTGTAAGCTCTATCTCCATGACAGGACGTAACACGCAAGGGGTTAAACTAATCAGCCTTAACAAAGCAGAAAATGAATATGTTGCGACAGTGGCTAAGGTCGATAAAGAAGAAGAAAAGCCAGAAGACTTAGAACTGGATGAGAATGCAGAGGCTGCAGTTGATTCTGAAGAAGCAATCAGTGAGAATGCAGAAGCACCAGTTGATCCTGAAGAAGTAGGCAGTGAAGATTCAGAAATGAACGAAACATCGGCTGAAGAGGATGAAGAATAAACTTTTTGAGAGGAACACAAAAATGTGTTCCTCTTTTTTGGCAAAATAAAGTAAAATAATTGTAAGAAAATTAAAATTCTGGGGTGGATAGCCTTGCGCGTATTAACAGACAACCTCAAAGAGGGCTGTATCCTTGCTGAAGATGTTCTAAGTAAAACAAATAGACCCATCATGAACAAAAAAACAGTTTTGTCAGAACACCTAATAGAAATTTTAAATGTTTTCTTGATAAAAGAAGTGGATGTTGAGAAAACATTGGTTAATGGATTGCCTTTTCAGGGCCCATCATTAGGCGGCGATAAAAAAGCGGGCTTGAATTCCATTGAAGGCGGAGAAGCTTTTATCGACTTATTCTTACAGGCCAAGCAGAGCTTCAAGAAAGAATTTATCTCCTGGCAATCAGGAATGCAGATAGATATTGCTAAACTAAGAACAATCATTGTCCCACTGATCGAGCAGGCAGAGATGACTTCTTCGGATATATTCAATCTACATCATTATTCGACCAAGACTGAATATATATATGATCATCCACTGGCTGTAGGAATTATCAGTGCCTTCATCGCCAAAAAGCTGAATTACAGCAAAGGGGATACCACACAAATCGCACTTGCAGGTATTTTATCCGATTGCGGGATGGCAAAAATAAGTCCTACTCTCTTAAATAAAAATACAACCTTAACAGTAGATGAATTTGAAGAGATTAAAAAACATCCTACATATAGCTATCAGATGGTGAAGAACAGTCCCTTGCTTAAAGACGGTACGAAAGTTGCTATTCTTCAACATCATGAAAGAATGGATGGAAGCGGCTATCCATTTGGCGAAAAGGCTAACAGGATTCACCCTTTTGCAAAAATCCTTGCCGTAGCCGATTCTTTTCATGCGATGACTTCAGAAAGGATTTATAAGCCTAAACACTCTCCTTTTAAAGTGCTCGAGATGATCAATGAAGAGCTATTTGGGGAGTTTGATATTACCGCCTTGAAAGCATTGAGTTCTGCAATTATGAATTTTTCAGTTGGCACTAAGATTCGCCTTTCTGATGGACAGGCAGCTGAAATCATCTTTGTGGAAGAAAAGAATCCAGCAAGGCCAATGGTTAAATTACTGGAGACAGATCAGATTCTTGCACTGGAAAAGAACAGGTACTTGCATATTGAGGAGTTCATTAGGTAGCTGGCTTTTTACAAGCTGGCTTTTTGTTTTTTCTCTTAATAGTTCATGCCATTATTGGGCGCACTCAAAAATTTTAATAAAGTTGTTTAAAAGTATTGCATTCAAATAAATTGACTGATATAATCTTCAAAGTCAGTAACGAGACGACAACATCAATTAAATAGTTTTTGAAAAAAGTTATTGACTTATACAGCTAGTAAGTGTTATATTATTAAAGTCGCTTCTGAGCGGCGCAGCAATAAATTGCTCTTTGAAAACTAAACAAACAAGCGTCAACAAACAATAAATTTTTCATGGCTTCTATTATAGAAGAACATGAGCCAACGTTTTAACTTTATGAGCTAACTCATAACTCTTACTTGGAGAGTTTGATCCTGGCTCAGGACGAACGCTGGCGGCGTGCCTAATACATGCAAGTCGAGCGGATCTTCATTAGCTTGCTCTTGAAGATCAGCGGCGGACGGGTGAGTA